>JAUXRI010000045.1 GCA_030681895.1 Myxococcales bacterium
ACGATGACGCGCGCGCGCTGACGCCACGTCTCCCGCGCTTCACGACACGCCTGCGCCGTCGACTCGGCCTCGCGCAAGTCGACCTGCCCGCGCTCGTGGAACTCGCGGAGCACCAGTGACGTGACGCCGAGCTCCTCGGCCAGCGGCGAGTCGGTGCCCTTCACGAAGACCAGCTCGAAGGTGAGCGCCTCGGTGTCGAACCACTCGGACATCTTGCGCACCAGCGCCGTCATCGCGCCGAGCAACCACACGATGCGCTGGTACGTCGCCTTCGGGTCGAGCACGCGCGCAGAACTCAACGACGAATCGAACACCAGCACCACGCGGCGGCGTTTGCGCACGGCCACCGACTCGTCACGCGCGTAGTAGAGCAGCTCGCCCTCGACGAAGCGCACGTCGAAGAGGTCGGGCCGCGGCGCGCCGTCATCGTCCATGTAGATGAGCTCGCTGGTGACGAGGTTCTCGAGCGTGCCCACCGTCGCGATGCTCGAGAAGCCGCCGACCGGGTACGCGCTGTCTTCTTCCAGCGAGGTCGGCGCGTCACCGTCTTCGAAGACGTGGCCACGCAGGCGTGAGGGCAGCCGCTCTTCGACCAACTGCGCCGCGGTCGCCAGCTGCGTCAAGGCCACGCGCGCGCCGAGCGACTTGAGCGACGCGATGTTCTCGACGACGAAGACCTCGGCGTCACTCAAGACGTCACGCGTGCGGCGGGTCGCCTTCGCCAACACCTGGAGCCCCTCAGCCACGCGCGCCGCCGTCTCGGGGTCTTCGAGCGCCAGCCGGCCCTGCTCGAGCAACTCTCCGATGGGCTGCGACGCGAGCCGGCGCACGACGGCCTGACTCACTCCGGTTCCACCATCGACGCCGAGCCGGCCGAGCACCTGCGTCACCACCATCGCGACGGCGGCGGCCTTGTGCTCCTTCGCGGCGGCGACAACGCCCTCTGACACCCGCGTCCACCGGCGGTCGGCGGTGAGCCTCGCGAGCACGTGGTCTTCATAGGCGCGCAACGCTTCTCGGACCGGCAGCGGTGCCGATGGATGCACGGGCGCGAGGCGTTCGCCCTGGAGCAGCACCGTGAGGTCGAACACGAGGGTGGGCGCAAAGAGGAGCGGCCGCTCGCCGTACGTCGTCTCGAGGGCCTCGAGCGCCAGCGTCGTCCACGTCGAGGTGTGAACCGGGCTGCGTGCGAGCGAGAGGCACGCCGCGAGGAACGCCGTCGCGTGCTGTGAGTCGAGCCGATCGTCTGACGCCACGGCGCGACTCTGACACAGCCGCTCAGGTGCGGAGCGCAGTTTGAGTGGGTAGGCTCCGGAGTGGATGATCTGCGGCGTCTGTGGCTCAGCCTCCGAGAACGAGACGCTCTGTCCAGGGTGCGGCGCCGACGTGAGTTCGCAGGCCGACCGCCGTGAGACCGCTTCACCGAGCCAGGACGCGCTGCCGGTCGTCGACACCAACGCGCCCAAGTGTCCGCAGCATCCGGCGATGGGCGCCGGCGCGACGTGCCGCCGATGTGGCCGCTTCGTGTGTTCCCGATGCACCGAAGACGCGCTCCGCCGCGAGACGATCACCTGCCCGGAGTGCGTCGTCGTCGAGGCCCGCTTGCGACTGCCCGAGCGGCTCAAGAGCTACGGCAGTCAGCTCATCGCGTCGTGGCTGGCCGTCTCGGTCACGCTCGTCACCCTCGTGCTCGGCCTCGCGTTCTTCATGGAGCAGGACCAGGCGACGCGAGTCGGCGTGCTGATGCTCACCGCCCCTGCGCTGCTCATCTTGCTGCTGGTGACGGCGCTCTTCGCAGCGACCCGGAAGCTCTTCTTCGGCTGGGCCGCGACGGCGATGGAGTCGTTGATGCTGGTGCCGCTGTGGGTGACGAGCCCGAGCTGGTGCACGGCGGTGTTGGCAGCGGCACCAATCTTCGCGGCGGTGCGGCTGCTGCAGATGAAAGAGCTTCGCGCGTCGGCGTGACGAGGTGGCTCAACCGCCACAGGCCGCCACGGCCGCGTCGAGCTCTTCGCGCTCTTCGTCGGTGAGGCCCGGCTTCTGCTGCAGCGCCCGAAGCGCCGCGCTGAGCGTCGGTGAGGCCATCACGCGCGCCGCCTCGAACAGCGCGACGCCGATGAATCCCCGCTCGAACTGAGTCAGCAGGGGCCCCAGGGCGCGCGCGTCACGACGCAGGCCCAGCCCCACGAGCGCCTCATCGCGGGTCGGCTCGTGACGGTCGACCAGCCG
>JAUXRI010000055.1 GCA_030681895.1 Myxococcales bacterium
GGGCCTCAAGAAGTTCATCGGGATCAGCCCGAACTGCATCGACGCGCCGCCGGTCGAGAACACCACGGTGTGCGAGTCGGGAATGCCGAGCAACCGCGTGAGCAGCGCGATCGCCTCCCGGTGCACGCCCTCGTAGTCGCGGCCGCGGTGGGAGTGCTCCATGATCGACATGCCCGAGCCCTGGAAGTCGATGAGCTCGTCCCGGGCGCGCTCGAGGGCAGGCAGTGGAAGGCCAGCGGGGCCGGCGTTGAAGTTGATGACTCGCATGGCGAAGACCTCAGACGGCTTTGTGGACGGCTTCCTGGAACAGCGGCGCGACGTGATCGGCGTCGTTGAGCCGCACCACCTGCAGCGTGTCGAAGGTGTCACCCGACAACACGTTCAACGTCGCCGGCGCCTGACGGAACGACCAGACCCGCTCGAGCGGCAGCCCCAGGACCTTGCACAGCAGCACACGATTGACGGCGTCGTGCGCGACCACCAGCACGGTGTCGTTCACGCCCAGCCCCTTCGTCGCCGCCGCGAACGCAGTCCACGCACGATCGAGCACGACCTGCAGCGACTCGGCGTTCGGCCCGGCGGGCAGCGTCGCGGTCGGTTTGTACTTCCACGCGTCGAGCAGCTCGGGGTGCGAGGTGGCGATCTCGGACACGAGCTTGCCTTCCCAGCCACCGTGAGAGATCTCCTTGAGACCGGCATCGAACGACAGCATCGACGCTCGCGACGCTCCGAGAATGAGCTCGGCCGTCTTGCGGGCGCGAATGAGCGGCGAAGCGACGGCGCGATCGATCTTCACGTCGGCGAGGCGTTTGCCCAGCGCGCGGGCCTGCCCTTCCCCACTCTCGGCGAGCGGAATGTCGGTGTGGCCCTGGTAGCGACCCTCGCGGTTCCACGGCGTCTCGCCGTGACGGCACAGCAGCACGTTCATGCCGTGGTGCTGCCACACCGCGTGCGGTGGTTCAATGCACGTGGCACCGGCGGCTGCTTGGGCATAAACGAGTGGTTCGATGTCTCTTGCGCGGTTGGTTCAACGACGGCTCATCATCGTCACCGGCACGGGTGGCGTCGGGAAGACCACGCTCACCGCGGCGCTGGCGCTCCACTACGCGAGTCAGGGCCGACGCGTGCTGGCGGCCGAGATCGTCCCCCACCCTGAGACGCCGTCGCAGCTCGCGCTCGCGCTCGGCATCGCGAAGCCCACCGAGGAGCCCGCGCTCGTGCTCCCGAACCTGTGGGCCGCGCTGGTGACGCCGACCATCGGCCACCACCGGTTCCTGCAGGACAGCCTGCCGATGAAGCTGTTGGCCGACGCAGCGATGCGCTCGGCAGCGCTGAAAAAGTTCCTCTCGGCCGCGCCCGGCTTCAGCGACATGGGTGTGATGTACCGCATGCTCGATCTCATGAAGCGCCCCAACGCCGCAGGCGGGCACGCGTTCGAGATCGTGCTCCTCGACTCGCCCGCGACCGGCCACGCGCTGGCGCTCGCGCAGATCCCCGAGTTCCTGATTCGCGTCGTCCCCGGAGGCCCGATTCGCCGCGTCGCCGAAGAGGGACTCGCGGTGCTGACCGACCCGCGCGTCACCGGCACCATCGTCGTCACGCTGCCCGAGACGCTGCCCGTCACCGAGGCGCTCGAGCTGCAGCAGGGCCTGACGAAGCACCGGCTCCCGGTGACGGCCATCGTCGTCAATCGCGTGCCGAAGAACCCGTTCACGAAAGAGGAGCACGCCGCGCTCGTGACGGTGCTCGGCGAACGCACCGCGCCGGTGCTCGGCTCACGGGAGCTGCGCCGAATCGAACGCGCCGAGTCGGCCCTTGCGCTGTTGAAGGAGAAGGCGCCCGCAGACTCGGTGGTGCTCGCCGAGGTCGAGGGCGCAGGCAGCGTCGCGACGAGAAACCTGCTCCCGTCGCTGTGACGTGCCCGTTCAGACCTGCGCAGTGAAGCCGGTGAGCTTCTCGCTCACCTCCCACAATTGCTTCGCCACGCCGTCATCCTGCGCAGCCTTGCTCGGCGCCTTCTCGTTGCACTTCGCGAAGTACTTGCCGGTGACGCCTTCGACGTCCTTCGAGGTCGCGAGGTAGATGCTGGTCTTCGCGCCGTCCTGGTTCGAGATCATGAACACGTTGGCGACCTTGCCCACCGCGCCCCAGAAGCCGGGCTTTCCAGCCAGGAAGTTCGACGCGACGACGCCGGGGTGGAGCGTGTTGACGGTGATGCGCTTGTTCGCGAGCCGGCGTGCGAGCTCACGGCCGAAGAGAATGTTCGCCAGCTTCGAGCGGCTGTACGCCTTGAAGCCGGCATACGGCTCGGTCATCAGATCGCCGAAGTCGAGCTTCGCGCCACGGTGTGCGTCGCTTGCGACACAGACGACGCGCGACGGGGCCGCCTTCTCGAGCGCGGGCACCAGCAGGTTGGTGAGCAGGAAGTACGAGAGGTGGTTGGTCGCGAACGTCACCTCGAAGCCATCGGCCGTCTTCTCGTGTTTCGGGTTCACCAGGCCGGCGTTGTTCACCAGCACGTCGAGGCGGTCGTGCTTCTCGAGGAAGTCGGCCGCAAGCTTGCGCACCGCGGCCATGGACGAGAGATCGGCGAGCAGGAACGAGATGTTCGAGTTGCCCGACGTGGCCTTGAGCTCCTCGAGCACGGCCTTCGTCTTCTCGGCGTTGCGCCCGACGATGATCAGCTCGGCGCCTTCCTTCGCGGTCGCCCGCGCCGTCTCGAGCCCGATGCCCGCCGTCGCGCCAGTCACCAACACCCGCTTGCCCGTCATCGATCCCATGAACGACCTCCGTGGCACCTCATGTACGAGCGCATGTTCGTGATCGCAACGTGTCACAGGCGTCGTTAACATCACTTCACGATGACGGGCGGAGAGCTGCACAGACTGGTGACGACGAAGAAGGTGATCGTCGCGTGCGGCGCGGGTGGCGTCGGCAAGACGACGACCTCGGCGGCCCTCGCGCTGGCAGGAGCCCGAGCCGGCCGGCGCGTGTTGGTGCTGACCATCGACCCGGCGAAGCGGTTGGCCCAGGCGCTCGGCCTCGCGGAGCAGATGCGGCACCCCACTCCGCTTTCCCCAGAGACCCTCGCCGAGGCGGGCGTCACCACCGGCACGCTCTCCGCGTGGATGCTGAACCCAGACGTCGTCTTCGAGAGCCTCGTGCACCGCATGGCGCCGACGAAGGAGCAGGCCGAGCGCGTGCTCAAGAGCCGGCTGTTCCGCCACCTCAGCGAGCTCGTCGCGGGCATGCAGGAATACACGGCCGCCGAGGCGCTCTACGATCTGTCCACGAGCGGCAAATACGATCTCGTCGTGCTCGACACGCCGCCGGCCCGCAACGCGCTCGACTTCCTCGAGGCGCCGGGAAAGCTCGCCCGCTTCCTCGACGAGCGCATCATCAGCATCTTCCTGCCCAACACCTCGCGCGGGTTCTTCAAGAAAGCGCAGGAGCTGATCGGCTCAGTCTTCAGCCGCATCTTCGGCGCCGAGTTCTTCGCCGAGCTGCAGGAGTTCCTGGCCGCGTTCGCCGGAATGTTCGGCCCGATGCGCGCCCATGCAGAGGGCGTTCGCGCGCTGCTCAAGTCGAACGACGCGGCGTTCCTGCTCGTCACCAGCCCCGATCAGGCGGCGCTCGAAGACGCGCGCTACTTCCGCGATCGCATCAAGTCGATGGGGTTGCCCTTCGCGGGCTTCGTGCTCAATCGCTCATGGGTGCGCACCGATGGGCTCGTCTCACCTGAACACCTCGAGCTGACGGATCACGCGAAGGTGCCCGGCGTTCACGAGGCCATTCGCAAGCTGGGTGCGCTAGCGGCGATCGAGCTGGCGCGGGTGAAGCGTGATCGAGAGCTGCTCGCCCAGCTGGCGGCCGAGGTGCCGTCAACGGCCTTCGCGGTGGCGACGCCCTACCTCGGTGAGGCGATCGAAGACGTGCGCGGCCTCGCGATGCTCGCACGAGGCATCGTCGATACGCCGGCCTGACGTTTCTCGATCCGCTTTGAGCGTGTGCCGAGGCTAGGCTCGCCGCCTCACGCAGCACCCACTGGAGAACACGGCATGTCGCTGAAGATCGAAGACCTCAAGGTCGGCACGGGCGCCGAGGCAGTCGCGGGCAAGGGCGTGATGGTGCACTACGTCGGCACCCTCACCGACGGGTCGAAGTTCGACTCCAGCCGTGATCGGGGCGAGGGCTTCTCGTTCTCGCTCGGCGCCGGCCAGGTGATTCAGGGTTGGGACCAGGGCGTCGCGGGCATGAAGGTCGGCGGGCTGCGAAAGCTCACCATCCCTCCCGAGCTCGGCTACGGCCCGCGCGGCTTCCCGCCCGTCATCCCTCCGAACTCGACGTTGGTGTTCGAGGTCGAGCTGCTCTCGGTCGGCTGAGCCGGTGAACGAGAACGCGCTCAACGCCAACGTCGGGCACCGGCTGCGAGCGCTGCGGCTGTCGAAGAACGTCAAGCAGTCCGACGCCGCGCGCGAGCTCGGCGTCAGCCCGGCGTACCTGAACCTGATCGAGAAGGGGAAGCGCGTCACCCCGTTCCCCCTCTTGTGGAAGGCGCTGCGGCTCTTCCAGGTCGACCCCGAAGAGTTCATGGCGCAGCTGGGCGACGGGCGCGTCGATCAGGCGCTCGCGACGTTGCTCGACGAGCCGCTGCTCAAGTCGCTCAACCTCGATCCCGAGTCGCTCCAGTCACTCTCGGCCGAGCCGAAGCTCGCCGGCACCGTCGCCGCGCTGTTCAACCTCTACAAGAACACGCGCATGCAGCTCGAGAACGTGATGACGCAGCTCTCGAGTCAGGAGCGCCCACCACCCGCTGGCCCCGACGGCCGCCTCGACTACTCGCCCTTCGACGAGGTCACCGACTTCCTCGAGGTGCACCAGAACTACTTCCCCGAATTGGAAGCCGAAGCCGAGGCGCTGCGGCACGACTTCGCGCTCGAGCGGCAGCTGGTGTCGACCCAGATGATCCGCATGATCGAGGAGCGCTTCGGCTACGCGGTCAGCTTCGAGGCGTCGCCTGGCGGCAGCTCCGTGGTGCGTCGGCTCGACCCCGAGAAGAAGCAGCTCAAGCTCTCCCCTGGCCTCACCGAGCAGACGCTCAAGTTCCAGCTCGGCGCGACGCTCGGCCTGCTCGCCCTCGACAAGACGCGGCTGATCGATCGCATCATCGGCCAGCGCACCCGCCACCTCGAGACGCCACGCCTCATCAAGGTGAACCTCGCCAACTACTTCGCGGGCGCGCTGATGCTCCCGTACGGCGACTTCTTCAAAGAGGTGCAGCGCACGCGGTACGACATCGAGCTGCTCACCAACATCTTCAACGTCACCTACGAGACGGTCGCGCACCGCGTCTGCAACCTGAACGACGCGAAACGAAAAGGTCTGCCGTTCCACTTCCTGCGCTGCGACATCGCCGGGAACATCTCGAAGCGCTACTCGGGCACCGGGCTCAAGTTCGCCTCGATGGGCTCGTGCGCGAAGTGGGCGGTGCACCTCGCCTTCTTGAACCCGTCGCAGCTCACCCGGCAGTACTCGCAGATGCCCGACGGCGCGACGTACTTCGACTTCGCCAAGGTGCAGCTGCAGCCCGTCGAAGGCAGCATCGTTCGCGGCACGGCGTATTCCATCGGCCTGGGCACCCACTCCGAGAACGCGCGGTACCTCGCGTACGGCGTGCCGATGGTCGATCTGAAGCGCGACGCGGTGCCGACGGGCATCAGCTGCCGGTTCTGCGAGCGCACCGACTGCAACCAGCGCGCGGCCGCAAGCTACCGATTCGCGTTCTCGTTCGACGAGTACACGAAGAAAGACTGCTTTTTTTCACCGTTGGTGACGAGCGATCGAGTGCCCACGAAGTAACCCGAGGTCGTTGCCGATGCGAAAGCTGGCACCACACACGCGCTTCGGTGACTACGAGCTCGAGCGCCGCCTGGGCTCCGGAGGAATGGCCGAGGTCTGGCTGGCCTACCCTCTGGCACCGGGCCACCCCTCGCCTCGCGTCGTCGTCAAGGTGATGCACGAGCACCTGACTTCGGAGCGGCGCGTCGTCGAGCTGTTCCACGAAGAGGCGCGGCTGGCCCAGCGGCTCGACCACCCCAACATCGTGCGGGTCTTCGAGGCCGGCCAGGTCGACGACGACTGGTTCATGACGATGGAGTACGTCGACGGCATCGATCTGCGGTCGGCGATCGTCGCGCACGGAGGTCCGCTGTGGCCCGCGATGGCGGCGTCGCTCTTCGCAGACGCAGCTGCTGGCCTTCACGCCGCGCACAGCCTGAAGAGCCCTTCGGGCGCGCTGCTCAACCTCGTGCATCGTGACATCTCGCCAGACAACCTGATGGTCGATCGCCGAGGCCGCGTTCGGGTGCTCGACTTCGGCGTCGCTCGCGCGGCCGACACCGAGCACACGACGCTGACGGGCAGCCGCAAGGGCAAGGTGCGGTACATGGCTCCGGAGTACCTGGTCGACCACAAGGCGAGCGCGGCGACCGACGTGTACGCGCTCGGCGCCAGCCTCTTCGAGGTCGTCACCGGCCACCGCCCGTTCGAGCACGCGCAGGGCACGGCCGATCTCCACATCGCGGTCGCGCGAGAGCAGCTCCCCTCGGCGAGTGAGGTTCGGCCGAGCCTCCCCGAGCCCCTGGTGGCGATCATTCGACACGCGACCCACAAGGACCCGCGGCAGCGCATGTCGACGGCGAAGGCCTTCGAGCGGCAGCTCCGCACCTTCCTCACCCAGTGGCCGCCGCCGACGCCCGAGCAGATCGGTGACGAAGTGCGGGTGTGGCGGCAACGCCTGGTGCTCGAGAAGCCGCTGCGCCGCGAGGCAGGCAGCTTCGGGCAGCTCGAGACCACCGAGTTCATTCCGATGACCCCGCTCGACGATGACACCACCGAGCCCCGGGGGCTGGTCTTCAACAAGAAGAAGGAGGTCTCGGAAGCCAACGTCGTGCTCGCGCCCGAGCTCGAACGCGGCGCCGTGCGGACTCGCGGCAAACCAAAGAAGCCGACCCGGCCCAGGCGCGTTACCCCTAAACGATGAAGGCCGCAGCGCTGCTGCTTCTCTGCTGCTCGTGCACCTATGGCGTGCAGGGCTCGATGTTCCGCACGAAGGAGCCCGACACCGCGTTCGACCGCGCCGTGCAGGCCGTCGAGACCCACTGCAACGGCGTGCGCTTCACCAACCCCGAAGCGCAGATCGTCACCAGCCATTGGCGCGTCTTTCACTCACGCAACGGAGCCTTCCTCGGGCGCTGTCAGGTGGCGGTGATCAAGGCCGAGAAGGAGGCCGGCGCCGACGTGCGGGTCGCCGTCACGATCAAGCAGTGCCCGCTGGTCGACCTCGACGACGTCGACGCGGTCGGCGACTCCACGACGTGCGAGGTGACCTTCTCGATGCCCGGCGAAGTGGCCAACGGCCAACAGGACGCCGTTCGCAAAGTGGAGTACGACGTTCGCCGCTGACGGGCCGGTGGAGTCAAAGGGCACATGATGCGAACGCTTTCTCTGGTCGCCGCGCTGGTCCTCGTTGCGTGTGGCCCACAGGGGCCGCTCCCGCTCGAGCCAGTGCCGAACGCCGTGGTCCCGCCTCCGACCGTGAAGGTCGAGCCTCCACCCGGCCCGTTCAACGGCAGCGTGACGATCACCGTCACCGCTGATCAAGCCTCCACCATCTTCTGGACGACGACCGCCGACGATCCCCGCACCACCTCGCGCGGCCGCCAGGAGATGGCGTCTCCGGCGACGATCACCGTCGACAAGACGACCTCGCTGAAGCTCTTCGCCAGCAACGAGGGCAAAGACAGCGAGCTCTTCGAAGGCACGTGGATTCGCGCGGGCGGGCCGGTCGGCACCATCACCGGCACGGTCGTCTTCGGAGCGTTCTGCGCCGACAAAGAGATCGGCATCGGCCGCAACGGCACCATCAAGAAGCTCGGCAAGGCGCCGATGATGGCCGGCACCCTGCCCTTCTCGTACTCCGGCGTGATGAGCGGCACGCAGCGGCTCACGGCGTACTGCGATCGCAACGGCGACGGGAACCTGACGCCCTTCATCGACTTCGGCGGCGACACCGTGAACGTCACGCTCGACCTGATGGATCCCTTCAAGGCGAGCGCAGAAGGCGTGAAGGTCTTCGTCGGCGCGTCGGGCACCGGCCTCGGCACGCTGCGTGGCACCATCATTCTTCCCCGCCCGCCGCCGCTGCAGAACCTCTCGATGTCGGTGCTCCCGGCTGATGCGCTCTCGGGCGGCCTCGACCCCCAGGTGCTCTTGCAGCAGCTGCAGAACGGCTACCGCATCTTCACCACGCCGATGCAGACCGAGTACCCGTACGTGGTGACCGACCTGCAGCCCGGCCGCGTGTTGCCGGTGCCCTCGCTCATCGGCTTCGGCGGCGGAGGCATCGCCATCAACCTGCTCGCGAACCCGCTGCGCCCCGTGCTGATCGAGGCCGACAAGGAGACCGTGCAGGACTTCGCGTTCGGTCCCGTGACGCTGAGCGGCGACGTCACGATCCGGTCCGCGAACGCGCCCATGGGCTTCGGCTTCGGCATCGTCGCGGCGCGCATCACCTCGCTGCAGGACGGTATTCAGGCGGTGCTGATGCCGGTGCTGTTCACCCGCGACGCGATGACGATGGACGCGCGCGCCTCGTACTCGGGCACCTCCTTCAAGGCGAACCAGACGGTGACACTCCGGGTGTTCTCGAATGCGAACGGCGCGAATCCGATTACCGACGCGCTCACGTGGGTGATCAACCCGTTCTCGTCGACGCCTGGCCACGGCACCATCGCCGTCGGCACCACCGACGCGACCCGCGACATCGTCGTGCCCTGAGCAGCGCCGTGCCATGGTCGCGTTCGTGAAGAACGCACTCCTGGGAATCCTCGTCGCGTCGTCGTGTGGAATGAACCCAGCCGGGTCTGACGGCGGTGCGTCTGGGGGCACAGCGTCGACTGGCGGTGGATCCAGCACAGCAGGCGGCAACGCAGCGGGCGGCAACACAGCAGGCGGCAACGCAGCGGGCGGCAACGCAGCAGGCGGCAACGCAGCGGGCGGCAACGCAGCGGGCGGCAACGCAGCGGGCGGCAGCACAGCAGGCGGCAGCACAGCAGGCGGCAACGCAGCGGGCGGCAGCACAGCAGGCGGGAACGCAGCAGGCGGGAATGCTGGCGGTGGTAACGCTGGCGGCGCACCGACCGGCCGACTCGTCGCGTACGTGGGCAGCGGCAACGGCAACATCACTGCGTACTCGGTGAACATCTCCACCGGCGCGATGACCTCGCTCGGCAGCACCAACGGCGGCACCAACCCGAGCTTCCTCGCGTTCGACGTGCCTCGCGGTCGGCTCTACGCGGTGAACGAAGGCAACCCCGGACAGGTCGCGGCCTTCGAGCTGCGGCCCGACGCGGGGCTCGCGCTGCTCAACCGCGTCAGCTCCCAGGGCGCAGGACCGGCTCACGTCTCGGTCGATCCCTCCGGGCGCTGGGTGATGGTGGCCAACTACACGGGCGGCAACGTCGCGGTGCTGCCGGTGCGCGGCGGCGATGGAGGCCTCGGGCCCGCGACCGACACGGATCCCTCCGGCGGCCAGGCGCACCAGATCCTCACCGACGCGGCGGGCCGCTTCGTCTACGTGCCGTGCAAGGCCGCCGATCACGTCGCGCAGTACCGCTTCGATGGCGATGCCGGCACGCTGAGCGCGCTGTCTCCTGCCACCGTCGCGACGGCGGCGAACGCAGGCCCGCGTCATCTCGCCCTTCATCCGAGCGGCCAGTGGGCGTTCCTCATCAACGAGCTCGACGACACGATGACGTCGATGCGCGTCGCGGCCGATGGGAAGCTCACCGCGGTGGACACGAAGTCGACGCTCCCGTCCGGCTTCACCGGAGCCAACACCTGCGCCGAGGTGCAGGTCCATCCGAACGGCCGCTTCGTCTTCGGCTCGAACCGCGGCCACAACTCGATCGTCAGCTTCGAGCTCAACGAGCAGACCGGAGCGCTCACCCTCGTCGGCCACGCAGCCACCGGCGGAAACCAGCCCCGTCACTTCGAGCTCGATCCGAGCGGCCGGCTGATCCTCGTCGGCAACCAGAGCTCGGGCACGATTCACGCGCTCAGCGTCAACGCGACGACGGGCGTGCTCACGCCGCTCGGTCAGCAGGCGATGGTGAACTCACCGGCCTTCGTCGGGATGACGCTGCTGCCGTAGGCCTCAGGCCGCCTGCAGCTTCATCACCTGCTCGGGCGACCCTTCGGGGCACACCTCGAGCAACTTGAAGCGCGACCGCGAGCCGAAGTTGTTGCGGCGAATCATGCTGCCCAGCGCCGTCAGCGCCTCTCGCGTGACGTCGAGGCCCTTGTCGACCGACGCGAACACGTCGATGCCGGGGCTGCGGTAGAGCTCCTTCGACGTGAGCGCGCCGCCGGCGTTCGCCTTGAGCCTGCCGAGCGGCGAGCCCAGCGCCAGGGAGTACAGGTACTCGCCGCGCACCCAGCCGTCGACCTCGAGCTTGGTCGGCGCGTCACCGAACGCCTCCTGCGACGACACGCGCATCAGCTCGTACATGCCGCGGCCGATGCCACGCGCGCCGCTCGCCTTGCGCAGCTGCATCTTGGCGCGAATCGCGGGCGTGCCGACGAGCGGGCTCCCGTGGAGATCCTGCATCAGCGCGAGCGACTGGGCCCACTCGATGCGATGCCGCGCCGCCGACGCCGACTCACCCTGTCTGGAGTGCGAGACGATCAAAGACTGCACCAACGGCTCCAGCGCGCGTGAGACGCACACCTGCGTGAAGTAGCCCGCGACGAACGCCAGCCCGGCCTCGGTGCCCACCAGCGCGCCGTTCGACACCAGCTCGGCAGCCTTGAGGCCGAACGCCACCGGAGCGCGCTCCCGCATCAGCCGCGCGAACGGGGGTGGCTTGCCGTGCCCGAGCCATGCGTCGAGGCCGAGCTTCCAGCCGCCGAACCAGGGCAGCTCGACGAGCGCCGCGCCAAAGCGGGCGTACTCGAGGTCCTCGCCCAGCGCCTTGCTGAACTCCTGCGGGAGCGAATTGACGTGGGCCGAGAGCCGCTCGACCGCCGTCAGGTACGTCAGAAACGCGGGCATTGCGGGGCGCACTGTACCTTTCCTGTGGCCAGCCCACAGCCCTTCGCTAAGGTCCCTCGCGCTTTCCCCCTCGAAGGAGCCTTTCGTCTCATGAACTTCTCGTTCGGCACCGGCCACGCCTCTGCGGCGAAGGCCGACGTTCTCGTCCTCCCCCTGTTCGACACCGATCTCACCGAAAAGAAGAACCCGCCGTCGGCGTGGGTGAAGAGCGACAAGAAGATGCGCGGGCTGCTCGCGAAGCTCGCCCAGCAGGAAGGGTTCAAGGGCAAGGCCGATCAGTCGTGCGTGATTCAGACCCACGGCAAGCTCGGCGTCGGCCGGGTGATCCTGCTCGGTCTCGGCACACGCGCCAAGTTCAACGCCGAGGTCCTCCGCATGGCGATCGGCCGCGGCATCAAGGCGGCCAACAAGCTCAAGTCGAAGACGGCGGTGATCCAGGTCCCCGGCGTGCGTGAGCTCGACGCCTCGCTGCAGGCCGTCGTCGAAGGCGCGCTGCTCGGCACCTACCGTTACGACAAGTGGCGCACGACGAACAAAGACGAGAAGGCCTCGGCCCGCGTCGAGAAGGTGCAGCTGCTGCTGCCCGACGGCGTGAAGAAGGACAAGTCGATGGACGGGACGGCCGCGCTCGCCAGGACGATCGCCGAGGCCGCCAACTTCGCGCGCGATCTCGTCAACGAGCCCGCCGGCACCATGACGCCCACCATCCTCGCGGAGCAGGCGAAGGCCATGGCGAAAGAAGCGGGCCTGGGCCTGCACGTCTTCGATCGAAAGAAGATCGCCGAGCTCAACATGGGCCTGTTCCTGGGCGTTGCCCGCGGCAGCGTCGAAGAGCCCAAGCTGATTCACCTCTCGTACACGCCCGATGATCCCGTCGCGGCGAAGCGCGCCCCGATCGCCCTCGTCGGCAAGGCGATCACCTTCGACTCCGGCGGTCTGTCGCTCAAGCCGAGCGACGGCATGCTCGACATGAAGACCGACATGGCCGGCTCGGCCGCGGTGCTTGGCGCGATGCGCGTCATCGCGAAGCTCAAGCCTCCGTTCCCGGTGCACGGCTTCATGGGCGCCTGCGAAAACATGCCCTCGGGCAACGCGTACCGCCTCGGCGACGTGCTCGTCTCGCGCCTGGGCAAGACGGTCGAGATCACCAACACCGACGCCGAAGGCCGCCTCGTGCTGGGTGACGTGCTCACCTACGCGAACGAGCTCAAGCCTGCCGCGATCATCGATCTCGCGACGCTCACCGGCGCCTGCATCGTCGCCCTCGGCCCCTGGGTCGCCGGCGCGTTCGGCGACGACGATCAGCTGATGTGGAACGTGCTCGAGTCTGCCCGCTCTGCTGGCGAAGACATCTGGCGCCTGCCGATGACCGACACCCTCAAGGACGTGCTCAAGAGCGACGTCGCCGACATGAAGAACGCCGGCGATCGCATGGGCGGCTCGATCACCGCCGCGCACTTCCTCAAGGAGTTCGTCGGCGAGACGCCGTGGGTGCACCTCGACATCGCCGGCCCCAGCAACGTGAACAAAGAGAAGGGCTACATGGCGAAGGGCGCCACGGGCTTTGCCGTTCGCACGCTGGTCGAGTTCATTCGCCGCCGCACCGCAGAGCTGAACGCGGCCGCTGACGAAGCGATCGACACCAGCGACGCAGAGTAAAGGGTCTGACCGCGACGCGCCTTTTTGCGCGTGGAATCGACCGCCTGCAGGTTTTTCGCATCAGCGGCCTCCGTGTAGGGGAAGGCCTGTCGCGTCTGGCTCTTGCACCAGTGTGGGCGTGCGAGGCCTCCCATGGCGCAGCAGCCAACCCTTGAGCGCATCGACGACCGGCTGACGGCCCTGCTCGAGACCGAGCAACGCCTCGAGGCGCGGTTTCGTGAGGCCGAGTCGGCCAGCCGGGGAAGACTCGAAGCCGCGCACGCAGAGGTCGCCCGGGCGAAAGACGCCGCGCTCGCGGCCGTGGGCACGACGGCGCTCGAGGAAGAACGGAGCGATCTCGCCGCCCATGACGCCGCGCTCCGGGCGGTCACCGAAGAACACGTCGACTGGCTGGCGAAGCTGTCAGCCGTGTCGGACGAGCAGATCGATCGCCTCGCCAGAAAAGCCCTCGCGCGCGCCCTCTCGACCGGAGGCGCCCCGTGATCGTCACGATGAAACGCGTGCGGCTGGCCGGCCCGACAGCGCGAGTCGATGAGGTGCTCTCGTTCGTTCAGGACCTCGGCGTGCTCCACGTGGTGCGCCCCGAGGTTCCAGAGTCGGCCCCCGTCGAGGTGCGCGCGCCACGGCACTGCCGCCGAATGCTGGCCGACGTCGACGCGGCACTCGCGCTGCTCGGCTCCGCGGCCCCCGTGCGCCCACCGGTGTTGAGCCCGCCTGGCGCGCTGCCTCGCGCAGCCCGCCTCGCTCGACGTGTTCGACGGCAGGCCGCGAAGCTCACGAAGGCCCGCGCGGCGTTGGAGGACGAGCGCGTCACGCTGCTGCGCTACCGGGAGTTCTTCACCGCGTTCGAGGCGCTCATCGGACACGAGCTCGCGTGGCCTGACGGCAAGGCGTTCTACGTGGTGATGCGGGCAGGCGCCGTGTCGGCCGTCGAGGAGCTGCGCAGGGCGCTCACCAAGGCCATCGGCGACGAGCTCGAGCTGCTCGACCGGCCCCTCGCGAGCGGAGAGATCGCGGTGCTGATCCTGGTCTCGAATGCCGGCGCACCCAAGGTGGCCCGGCTGCTCTCGGAGTCGCGCGTTCAGGAGCTGCCGGCCCCGTCGGGACTCGGCGAGACCAACCTGCTGCGCGCGATGCCAGCCCTCAAGGCGCGCCTGGCCGAGATCCCCGGCGCGCTCGCCGAACGAGACGAGGAGCGACGACGGCTCGCCGACGCGCACGGCCCGGAGCTCCACCAGCTCCATGGCTGGCTGAACGATCAGCTCCTCCTGCTCGAGGCGCGCGCGCGCGTGCACACGGGCCGCTATCTCTTCGTGCTCGAAGGGTGGCTCCCCGAGCCCCGCAAGGCCTCGTTCGTCGAGGCGGCGGCGAAGACGCTCGGGCCCGAGATCGTCGTGGAGTTCGTCGGTGACGAGACCTGGCGCGCCGACAACGCACCCGTGGCGTTGTCGAACCCTCCCCTCTTCCGGCCGTTCGAGATCGTCACCCGCATGCTGCCGCTCCCGCGCTACGGCTCCATCGATCCCACGCCCTTCCTCGCGATCTTCTTCCCGGCGTTCTTCGGGTTGATGATGGGCGACGTCGGCTACGGCGTGATGTTGGCAGCCGTCTCGGTGGTCCTGCGCTTCAAGTCGAAGCCGGGCACCACGCTCCGCTCCGTCTCGGTCATCGGGACGGCGTGTTCGGTCTTCGCGATCATCTTCGGCATCCTGTTCGGAGAGCTCTTCGGCAACCTGGGCCACTTCGTCGGCATGAGGCCGCTCTGGTTCAACCGCGAAGACGCGATCGTGCCGTTCCTCGCGCTCTCGGTCGCGATCGGCGTCGTGCACATCACGCTTGGGCTCGTGCTGGCGGTGGTGACGTCGTGGCGTCGGGGGCACAAGAGAGAGGCGCTCGGCCGGGGCGTCGCGGCCGTGATGGTGGTGTTGACCGTGCTCTCGCTGCTGGCGGCCTTCCAGCTGCTGCCCTCGGCGCTCTTCACGCCGTTCGCGATCGCGGTGCTGGTGGCGTTCCCCATCCTGATCGCGCTCGAGGGCATCGTCGCGGTGATCGAGCTGCTGTCCACCTTCGGCCACATTCTCTCGTACGCGCGCATCATGGCGCTGGGCACCGCGTCGGTGATGCTGGCCGTCGTCGCCAACAAGATGGTGGGCGCGATGGGCAGCGTAGTGATCGGCGTCGTCTTCGCCCTGCTCTTCCATCTGGTGAACTTCGCCATCGGCGTGTTCAGCCCCACCATTCACGCCCTGCGACTTCACTCGGTCGAGTTCCTCGGGAAGTTCTTCAGCCCCGGAGGCACCGCGTACCGGCCCTTCACCCACTGGCAGGAGCAGCAGCCCCACGAGTCTTGAACGGAGGTCGTCATGGAATCGAATGCAATGCTCGCGATTGGCGCAGCGCTGGCGGTGGGACTTCCCGCGCTGGCGACGGCGTGGGCGCAAGGTCGAATCGGCCCAGCGGCCGCGGCGACGCTGGCCGAGAAACCAGAGCTCTCGACCACGGCGATCATCTTGATCGCGATCCCCGAGACGATGGTGATTCTCGGGTTCGTGGTGGCGGTGATGATTCTCCTCCGGAGTGGCGGCGCGGGCGGGTGAGTCATGGCGCTGACCGATCTCACCGCGAGGCTCGAGCGGGACGCTGAGGCCCGCATCGCCGAGCTGACGGCGCGCACCGACGCCGAAGCCCAGGCGCTGCTCGCCGAGGCCCGCCGCGCGACCCAGACGCACCGCGACGATGAGCTCACGGCCCGCCGCCTCGTGCGCCGCGCCCGCTTCGATCGGGAGCTCGCCGAGGCGCGGCAACGGGCGAGAGCGGATCGCCTCGCCGCCCAACACGCGGTGCTGGCGAAGATCTTCGAGCGCGCCCGCGCGGTGATCCCTACCGTCGCGGAGTCCGAGGCATATCTCGAGGTGCTGCCCAAACACCTGCTCGAGGCCCTGCGCTACGTCGAAGGCCAGCGCGTCATCGTTCGGTGTGCGCCCGCCTTCGCCGAGCGCCTCAAGCCGGTCATCGCAGGGCGTGACGAGGTGGCCCTCCTCGAGGACCCGCAGTTGGCACCGGGGCTGACGGTGTCGACGCCTGACGAGACGGTCTTCATCGACGGCACTCTCGCGCAGCGGCTGGCGCGGCTCGAGCCCCGGCTGAGGGTCGAGCTGCTGGCCGAGGTGACGTCATGACGGACTTCGTCGCCGTCGGAGCCCGCGCACGCGGCCTTCGAGCCCACCTCTTCACGCGTGCCGAGTTCGAGAAGCTCGCGGCGGAGGACTCGGTCGCTCGAGGGCTGGCGCGCTCTGGAAAGCTGATCGCCGGGCCCGCCGACACCGCGCAGACCGACGATCTCGAGCGCGCCGTGCGGCTGACGGCGAAGTCCCACCTGGCCACGATCTCACGATGGGAAGGCGCGGGGCCGGTGCTCGAGGTCTTCGCGGCGGAGCAGGATCGCCGCAGCCTTCGCGCGCTGCTGCGAGGCGCTCAGCAGGCCGCCCCGTCGGATCGCCGCCTCGCCGGGCTGATGCCCACCTCGACGCTGCCCGAGCGCCTGCTCTCGAGTCTCGCGCGGCTCCCGACGCCGGCCGACCTCGTCTCTCACCTGGTGAGCATCAATCACCCCGACGCAGGCCGGCTCTTCCTGCTCACCCACCAGAAGGCCCAGCCCGATCTCTTCGCCCTCGATGTCGCGCTGGTCCAGGGCTTCGGCGCGCGCAGCCGTCGGGTGAAGGGGGACGAGCCACTTCGTCGCTTCGTCGCGCACCGCCTCGACGTCTCGAACGTGCAGACCGCGGTCATGCTCGAAGGCTCGAGAGAGGTCGACCCCGAGCGCTGCTTCGTCGAGGGCGGCAGCGCGCTCTCGCGAGAGGCGTTCCTCCAGCTGGCGCGCGCACGCCCGGCCGACGCTGGCGCGGTGCTTCGAAAGGCGTTGGCAGGCACGCCACTGTCGAAGCTGGGCGAGGGCCTCGTCGACGGCGTCACGCTGGAGCGCACCGGATTTTCCCTTCTTCTCGACGAACAGCGCCGCGCCGCGCGTGAGCAGCCCTTGAGCAGCGCGCCGGCGCTCTTCTTCGTGCTCCTGCTCGACGCGATGCTGCGCGACCTTCGACGCATCGTCTGGGGCATCGCGCTGGGCGCCCCCGCGAGCGTGATTCGCCCTGAGCTGGTGACGCCATGGAGCTGACCTCTGGCCACCTGGTGCGGGTCGTCTGCAAGCCGGCGCAGGCCGCGGGCTTCGAGCTGGCCGGCGTGGAGTGCACGGTCGCCGCTGACGTGCCGCGCGCGATCGATGCCCTCAAGCGGCTCTCGAACGATCGCAAGGTCGGCATCGTGCTGCTCGACGCGCAGCTCCACGCCGCGCTGCCCACCGAGCTCCGTCGCCGCCTCGATCGTGCCGCGCAACCGATGGTGACGCCCTTCCCTTCGCCGACGTGGAACGAGAGCGCGTCGGCCGAAGAGTACGTGCTGGAGATCCTGCGACAGGCGATCGGCTACCGAGTGAGGCCACGATGAGCCCGCTGAAGAAGAACGCCCCGAGACTCACCCGCGTCGTCGGCGCCCTCGCCGAGGCCACCGGCATGCGGGAGTCCAAGTTGAATGAGCTCGTTCGAATCGGCGATGCGGGCCTGCTGGCCGAGGTGCTGCGAATCACGGGAGACCGCGCCACGCTGCAGGTCTTCGAAGACACGATGGGTGTCGCGCTGGAAGAGCCCGTCACGCGTGAAGGCCTACCTCTGGCGGTCGAGCTCGGGCCGGGCCTGCTGGGCTCGGTCATCGACGGTATCGGCCGGCCGCTCACCGAGCTCGCGGTGAGATCGGGCGACTTTCTGCTCCCGGGCGCCGACGCGCCGACCATCGATCGCACCCGGCGTTTCGACTTCACGCCCACCGTCTCCGAAGGCGCCACCATCGGGCCGGGAGACGTCGTGGGCACGGTGGTGGAGCGCGGCGGCTTCGAGCACCGCATCCTCGTGCCGCCCGATCGTCAGGGCGTCATCGCGAAGGTCTTCGCGGGGCCTCGAACCGTCGCTGAGCCGATCGTCGAGCTCACCGATGGCTCCACGCTGTTCCTCACCCACCGCTGGCCCGTGCGCCGCCCCAGGCCGATCGCCGCGCGCCTCGACGCGAGCCGGCCGTTCCTCACGGGCCAACGGGTCTTCGACTTCCTGTTTCCGATCGCGGAAGGCGGCACGGTCGCCGTTCCTGGAGGCTTCGGCACCGGGAAGACGGTCATCGAGCAGTCGCTCGCGAAGTACGCGGAGGCCGACGTCGTCGTCTACATCGGCTGCGGTGAGCGCGGGAACGAGATGGCCGAGGTGCTCCACGAGTTCGGCCGGCTGAAAGATCCACGCACGGGCCGCGCGGTGCTCGATCGCACGGTGCTCGTCGTCAACACCTCGAACATGCCCGTCGCTGCGCGCGAGTCGTCGGTCTACCTGGGCCTCACCATCGCCGAGTACTTCCGCGATCAGGGTTACCGCGCCGCCGTGATGGCCGACTCGCTCTCGCGCTGGGCCGAGGCGCTGCGAGAGATCGGCTCCCGGTTGCAGGAGATGCCTGGAGAAGAGGGCTACCCGACGTACCTCGCGAGCCGTGCCGCAAAGCTCCATGAGCGCGCGGGCCGCGTGCGGTGTCTGGGCGCGGGAGGCCGCGAAGGCTCCGTGACGCTGATCAGCGCCGTGTCTCCACCCGGTGGCGACTTCTCGGAGCCGGTGACGCAGGCCTGTCTGCGGGTCGCGGGCGCGCTGTGGGCGCTGGACCCGGCGCTCGCTCACCAGCGGCAGTTTCCCGCGGTCGACTGGCACACCAGCTACAGCCTCTACGCCGAGGCGATGGGGGCGGCGTTCGACGCGAGCTGCGATCCAGGCTGGTCGAAGGCGCGCGCGACGATCGTCGAGCTGCTGCAACGCGACGGAGAGCTGCGGGAGGTCGCCAGCGTCGTCGGACCAGAGGCGCTGGAAGATCCCGACCGGCTCCTCCTGCAGGCCTCGGCGATCATCCGGGAGATCGTCCTCGGGCAGAGCGCGTACGACGTGAACGACGCGTACTCTCCGCCGGCCAAGACCTACCGGCTCGCGCGGGTGTCGCTCGAGCTGTTCGAGGCAGGCAAGGCGGCGCTGAAAAAGGGCGCGACGTACGGCGACCTGGATCTCTCTGGTGCCCGCCGCGCGCTGGCGATGATGCGTGATGCACCGGCTGCGGACTTCGAGGCCCGCGCGAACGACGTCACGGCCCGCATCACCGGGCTCTGGAAAGGAGCCTCGTCATGACCGCCACCCGAATCGCACGGACCTACCGTGGCGCCCGGGCCGCCGCCGGTCCGCTCGTCTATCTTTCGGGCGCCCAACGCGCCGCGCTCGGTGAGTGGGTGACGTTGAACGCGCCGGGACAGCCTCCGCTGCGAGGCCAGATCATCGAAGCGGGCCATGACGTCAGCGTCGTTCAGGTGCTCGAAGACACGCTGGGGCTCGCGCCGGCGGGAATCGAGATCACACTGACAGGCGAGCTCGCCAACGCGGTCGTCGGTCGCGACCTGCTCGGGCGAGCGCTCAGCGGCGCGCAGGACCCACGCGACGGACAGCCGAGGCCCATCGGCGAAGCCATTCGCCCGCTCTGGGGTGCGCCCCTCAACCCCACCCGCCGCCTGCCACCGTCCGACTTCATCGAGACCGGCATCTCGGCGATCGACGGCATGAACACGCTGGTGCGGGGCCAGAAGCTGCCGGTGTTCTCGGGCCCCGGTCTTCCCGCGCTCGAGCTGGCGGCGACCATCGTCGAGAACGCGCGCGCGCCTCGTGGTGAGCCGTTCGCCGTCGTCTTCTGCGCCATCGGCATCACGGAGCGCGAGACCCGAACTTTCCTCGACCGCTTCGCCGCTTCGGGAGCGCTCGAGCGCAGCGTGCTGTACCTGAACCAGGCGCAGGACCCGACGATCGAGCGGCTCCTCGCCCCACGCGCCGCCCTCGCCTGCGCCGAGCACCTCGCCTTCGTTCATGGGCTGCACGTGCTCGTCGTGCTCGCCGACATCACGCACTACTGCGAGGCGCTCCGAGAGGTGGCCGCGGCGCGCGAAGAGGTGCCAGGACGACGCGGGTACCCCGGCTACATGTACACGGACCTCGCCTCGCTCTTCGAACGCGCAGGCGTGGTGAAGGACAAGCCGGGCTCGGTGACGCAGCTGCCGATTCTCACCATGCCCGACGACGACATCACGCACCCCATCCCCGATCTCACCGGCTACATCACCGAAGGTCAGGTGGTGCTCTCGCGTGAGCTGCACCGGCGCGGCGTCTTCCCTCCCGTCGACGTGTTGCCATCGCTGTCGCGCCTGATGAACGCGGGCATCGGCAAGGGCCGCACCGTTCCCGAGCACCGCATCTGGGCCGACCAGCTGTACGCGATCTACGCGCGCGGCCGCGAAGCCCGGATGATGGTGGCCATCGTCGGCGAGGCGGGCCTGTCACCTGCCGATCGTCGCGCCCTCGCGCTGGCCGAGGCGTTCGAACGCGAGCTCATTCACCAGGGCACGAAGCGGCGCACCATCGACGAGACGCTCGAGGCCGGGTGGAAGCTGATGGACCGCGTGCCGCGAGAAGATCTCATCAAGCTGTCCGACCAGCTGCTGGCGTCGCGACACGAACAACGCGAGGCGGCGAAGAAGAAGGAGGCGTAGCGCCATGGCCCGCTCCGCCGCGACGCGTTCGAACCTGGTCAAGCTGCGACGGCGGCTGGCGCAGGTGCAGAAGGGCGCGGCGCTCTTGCGTCGGAAACGCGAGTCGCTGGTCACCGAGCTCTTCAACCGCGCCCGCCCGGCGATCGACAGCCGCAAGACGATCGACGAACAGGCCCGGGCCGCGTCGCGCTCGTTGTTGTCGGCGCTGGGGACGCACGGTCACGACGAGCTGGTCGCGCTGGGCTGGCCGAACCGAGAGCTGATGGTCGATCTCGAGCCCCTCGAGGTGTGGGGTCTTCGCGTGTTGGCCCTCAAGCAACCTCCAACGGTGGTGCGCAGCCTCGCCGCGCGCGCGATGGCCGTCGGGCCGACCGACGCGGCGCCTGCGACGGCGGCGAACGACTTCGAGAAGCTGCTCGAGCTGGTGCTGGAAGCCGCGCCGAGAGAGTTCCTCATGCGCCGGCTCGGGCACGAACTGTCCCGCGCCACTCGCCTGGTGAACACGCTCGAGCAGCGGGTCGCCACCGGCCTGACGAGCGACCTCGCGATGATCCGCCGGTCGCTCGAGGAGCGGGAACGAGAAGAACACCTGCGCCTCAAACGACTGATCGCGAGGCGCAAGGCAGCGGGAGCCGTGACTCCCGAAGGCGACTGAGCGTCACGTTGCGTCGCTGCGGCGCTTTCTTCACCCGAGCGACTGCAGGTCCATGTCGACGGTCAGGCGGTCACTCGGCCTCGAGCGACTGCGGGTCCATGTCGATGATCAGCTGGTCACTCCGCTTCGATGCGGCGCTTCGTCAGGCACTGCGTATCCACCTCGGCGGGCACGCAGCGACGGCATGGTGCGCTGACCATCACTCCGCTTCGATGCGGCGCTTCGTCAGCTCGAGATACTGCGGGTCCATGTCGATGCCGACGAAGCGGCGGCCCTTCACCTTCGCCGCGACGCCCGTCGTGCCACTGCCGCAGAAAGGGTCGAGCACCAGCGCGTCGTCTTCGGTGCACGCGTCGACGATGCGCTCCAGCAGCGCGCGGGGCTTCTGGGTCGGGTGACGGCCGTGCACCTTCTCGGAGGGCTTCGGCGTCGTCATCGTCCACACGTCGCGCATCTGCTTGCCGCCGTTGTCGGCCTTCATCTGCTTGTAGTTGAACGTGTGGAGCAGCTTGCCCTTGCTCACCGGCGCGGCCCAGATGAGCAGCTCGGTCGAGTGCGTGAACGTGCGGCAGGCCAGGTTCGGCGACGCGTTCGGCTTGAACCAGGTCACCATGTTCAAGATCTTGAAGCCGAGCTTCTGCATCGCGAAGCCGACGTTGAAGATCACGTGCTGCGTGCCCGACACCCAGATGGTGCCCGACGGCTTGAGCACGCGGCGGCACTGCTCCAGCCACTTCGCGGTGAACTCGTGATCGTTCTCGACGCCCTTGCTCGCGTCCCAGCCGCCCTTGTCGACCTTCACCCGCTTGCCCGACTGGCACGTCGTGCCGCCGTTCGAGAGGAAGTACGGCGGGTCGGCGAACACCATGTCGAACGTCGCGTCCTCGAAGCCGCCCATGAGGGCCGTCGAGTCGCCCTGGTAGAGCACGTAGTCACGGCCACGCGCGTGGACGTGTGAAGACAGATCGACTTCCTCGCGCAAAAGCGCGTTGGACATTGATGCGACGGACATCTCGCCTCCGGTGATTTCGATGTGAGACCCATGCGCTACAGGTCTGATCGAGACGGTACGCGAGGATCGATCTGCGTCAATTTCCTGATCGCCGATTCACGCGATTCAGCAGCGAGCCACGCGGAAACACACGAGGCGAACGCGTCCGAACACGAGGCAACCGATCACGCCGCAGCTTTGGCGAAGTCTCCGTAGATCGTGACGCCTTCGGGCGTCTTCGGCGTTCCCAGCTCACGCGCCAGCGCACGATCGAGCGAGAGCAGCGCGATCTCCTGCTGGGCGTCATCGGGCGGCTGGGTGGTGATGCCCTGCATCCAGATGCCGGGCTTCGTCATCCACGTGATCACCGCCGGGCAGTTGTCGCGCGCCGAGAGCCGCTGCAGCTCGAACGCGAGGCCTGCGATCGGGAACGCCATCGGCACCTTGATGAGAATCATCAGCAGCTGGTTGATCGCGTCGTTCGCGTGCAGGCGGGGCAGCAGCGGCAACAGCGCGACGTGCAGCAGCACCGCGACGCCGACGACGATGAACAAGAAGCTCGTGCCGCAACGCGGGTGACGCGTCGTGAAGGGCCGCGCGTTGCCGACGGTGAGCTCCTGCTTCGTCTCGTAGGTCCAAATCGCCTTGTGTTCTGCCCCGTGGTACTCGAACAGCCGCTTCGCGTCCTTCGTGCGAGAGATGAGCGACAGGTACCCGACGAGGATGCCGACGCGGAACACGCCGTCGATCACGTGAAACGCGACGCTGGTCGAGTCGAACGCCGGCCCAAGCGCCTTGCCCACGCCCCACGTCAGCAGGTGCGGCAGGCCGATGAAGAACCCGAGCATGAAGACGGTCGCGATCGCGAGCATCGCGTCGGCGCCACGATCTTTCTTCGGCGCGCTGGGACCAGGAATTCCCGGCGAGCCTTCGGCGCCCGACATCAGCGACTGCATCATGAACGTCAGCATCGCGATGGGCCCGGGCTTCGCGGCGGCGCCACCCTCTTCCGGCGGCAGTCCGTGCTCCGACGAGAACGTCAGGGCCGAGTAGCCGTTGTGAAGCGACTCGGCCAACACCACCGCGCCGCGGAACACGGGCCAGCGCAGGAAGGTCAACTTCGGAAGGAGCACGTTCCACGTCTGCTCCCGAATCGCGATCTGCCCATCAGGCCGGCGCACGGCGACGACGAAGCTCTTCGGTCCGCGCATCATCACGCCTTCGATGACCGCCTGACCTCCGATGTACGGGCGGCTCGGGTTGGGTGACTCGGCGCTCATGAAGGCTCCAGTGCTGCGCGTATAAAAACGCCGCCCCGACACGCGATGGTCGGAGCGGCGCCGATGAAAGAACGACGAAGGTCCGAATTACTTCGTGGTGCCCTTCTTGGCGATGCCGTCGTACTTCTTCTTGAAGCGGTCGATGCGGCCCTGCGTGTCCATCAGCTTGTACTTGCCGGTGAAGAACGGGTGGCAGTTCGAGCAAATTTCAACGTTGAACGAGCCACGCGTGGAGCGGGTCTCGATGCTGTTGCCACAAGCGCAGTGGATACGAGCGGGCGGGTAGACGGGGTGCAGATCGGCCTTCATGGTGCTTCCTTTTCGTCCGCCTTACACCGGGGGAATCCCGGAGGACTGGCGGGGGGACGGAGCCTCTAACCCCAGTCGCCCGAGCGCGCAACAGTCGGGCGGACCCCTGTCGACTTGGCTGGCCCCACCGAATACAGGCGGCTGCATGCGTTCGCTGAAGCTGTTGTTGGCCGACCCGAAGGGACAGGTCTTCGAGCACCCGTGGCTGCTGGCGAGCCTGCGCTCGGACGAGTCGCTCCTTCCACCCCGGGAGCGTCCGATTCCCCTGCCCGATGGCGCGAAGTTGGCGCACCTGCCCGGTCGGCTGCCAGTCGGCTTCGATCCCGACACGATGGAGCCGGTGTTGGTGCGCGAGTTCGAGGTCGACGGGAAGCGCTTCGTGCCGCACGCCGTCGGCGCGACGTTGCCGCCGGGCTTCACCCGCACCTATCTGCCTGGCGAAGTCACCACGGGCAAAGGGCCGATCCTTCCGCAGTGGGCGTACACGGCCGCGGCATGGGGTGACGATGGGCCGGTCGTCTGGGCGTTGCACACTGATCGCCGCAAGCACTGGACGCCGGCGAGCTTCTCGACGCCCGAGGTAAAGGTGCTGGTGAAGGAGCACCTCGCCCGGTTCCCCGGCAACAAGGTGCTCAAGCAGCTGAAGACATGCGCGCTCGTGTACCGGTGCTTCACGAGCCAGAACATCTTCTACGCGCGTGACGAAGGCGGCCTGCCTGCCTCGGTGATGTGCAACGCCGCGTGCATCGGCTGCATCTCGGAGCAGCCGGAAGACGGGCCTCCGTCGTCGCACGACCGCATGGAAGACGGCCCGTCTGCGCAGGATCTCGCCGACGTCGCGATCTGGCACCTCGAACACGCTCCCGGCCGCACGATGGTGAGCTTCGGTCAGGGCTGTGAAGGTGAGCCGCTGACGCGGTGGAAGTTCATCGCCGAGGCGATTCGGATCGTCCGCGCCAAGACGCAGCGTGGGTCGATCAACATCAACACCAACGGCAGCCTGACGAAGGGCCTCGACGCGCTCTACGACGCGGGCCTCGATGCGGTGCGCGTGTCGTTGAACTCAGCGGTGAGCGATCTCTACGCGGCCTATTACAAGCCAAGCCGCTACTCGTGGGCCGACGTCGAAGCGTCGATCGCACTGTCGCGGAAACGCGGCGCGTACGTGGCGCTGAACCTGCTCCTGTTTCCCGGCGTGACCGATCGCGCGGGCGAGGCCGAGGCGCTCGTGAAGTTGGTGAAGAAGTACAAGATCGATCAGATCCAGACGCGGCCGTTGGCGATCGATCCGCTCCAGTACATCGCGGTCGCGAAGGATCGCGGCGCGGGCGGAGAACCGATCGGCGTCGCGAACCTGATCCGCCTGTTCAAGCAGGAAGCGCCGTGGGTGACGGTCGGGAACTTCGCGCGCGGCATGGGTGAGCGTCGGAAGGTGTAGTCAGAAGACGACGCCGAACGAGACCTGCAACGCCTGGAGCGAGACCCACTCCACCGACGGGTTGCGAACCAGGCCCAACGCAAGCGGCACGTCGTTACTGCGCCGAAGGCCGGTCGCTGAATCCGTGCCGTCGAAGGTGTCGACTCGACAGCCTTGCGTCAGGGTCGTCGCAGTCACCGGGCGACCACCTCGGAGCGCGTTGTCCATCGCGCGCATGTCGTCGACGTTGCAGCCATTCACCGTCTGAACCCGGCTCGAGAAGAACGACTCGCGCAGGTCGACGCGGACCGAGAACCGCTCGAAGAACTCGAAGCGCACACCGACGCCCGCGCCGATCGTCGGCCGCCAACCGGTGTCTCCGAACGTCGGAGGACTCAGCGAGCCATCGGCTCGAGCGCTCTCGGGCTTGAGCTGCGCCTTCGTCGAGAGTGCGCCCGCGAAGCCGACCATGGACAGCTCGAACCGGTGGGAGAAGCGGAAAGGCTCGACGCGGCCGCGACTCAGCACGAACTCGGTTCCGGCCTGCACCCCGCCAGAGACGAGGACCTGCGAGAAGGACAGAGTCTCGACCCGCGAGGTGTCGGTGAGTCCCTTGAAGAGCAGCGACTCGCCGGCGCGCCAGTTCCACATGCCTGCGACGAAGACCCGGAAGTGTGGCGCGAAGACGATCGCGACCTGACCAACCGTGCCGAGATGATCGACGAAGAGGCCGTTCACCTGCGCCGCGACGGGCGTGACCGCCAGCTCGACACGCCAGGGTGCCGTCGACTCAGGATCGCTCGCGAACGAGCTCCCCGACACCAGCGCCACGAGAACGAGCACCCATCGCACGCCACGACTCTCGACCATCGAACGACCGCGAGGCAACTCACTCGCCACAATGAACGGGGCTCCGACCAAAGGGGGAAAGCCGGAGCCCCGTGGAGACTGACCCAATGTCAGGCTCACCAAAATTGTCTGTACCGCCTACCGACCCGCCACCGCCGCCATGCCCACGTCCACCGGCATCGTGAACTCGTCCTCGTCATCCGCGTCCGTCACCGTCTGCGCCGCCGAGAAGAGCGAGGCAGGCTTCTCGAAGACGTCGGTCTTCACTTCCGAGACTTCTTTCTTCGCCGGGCGCTCCGCGTTGAGGGCCGCGTTGGTGCGCGCGTCGAGCACGCCACTCACGGGCAAGCCGTTCTCGACCTGGAGCCGCTTCACAGCCGTCTCAGTGCGCGGGCCAAACACGCCAGTCCCGTTCAGGAAGTCGGAGCGCGACATCAGGCCCTTCGCCACCAGCTTCACCTGCATCGCCTGCACGGCCGAACCCGTCGAGCCGCGGCGGAGCACCGGCACGGTCACCGACTTCGCCCGCTCGAACCCGTCGACACCCTTCGGAGCCGTCTTCGCAGGCGCGACAGGACGCAGGCCGCTCCCGACCTGAATGCCCCTGCTCTGCTGGATCGGCGAGATTGCCATTCGGTGCGGAAGGGATCCAAGAGGCGGGCCACACGTGCACACATTCGCACCTGATTGATCTTGCTGACTTTCTAGAGCGTGACGTGGCTTGGCAGGTGGACCGCCGACGCTCCAGAAATGCGTCCGGTTGAGCCATGAAACTGAACGATTTCAGAAGGTTGCACCGAAATGGCGAAAGATCGGTGCAGCGACACTCCACTCCACTGCCTACAGGTCCGACCAATCGGGCCCGCCGTCGCGCTCGCCAGCCTTCGGAGGATCAGCGATCGGCACCACCAACGCCTCCCGCAGCCGAGCCTCAACCGTCGCGGCGCTCAACGCGGCCTGCTGATCATGCTCGAAGTCGTTGAGCACGAGCCCGTCGGTCGTCACCACCTGGCCGCGAACCAGCTGGGCCGCGTCACTCGCCATTGCGAAACACGCACGTTCGTCGTCCGACGAGAACGTCAACGCGGTCACCAGCGGAACGAGCGACGGGAGCTCACCGATGCGCTCGAGATCGACGCCTTCGAGGATCCGCACCGGCCCCAGTCGAAGCGTCCAACCACCCTCTCGCCGAGGGAGCGGCTCCCGACCGAGCACGAAGACCTCGACCGGCATGGAGCGCTCCGTTCAGGTGAGCAGGTCGAGGATCTCTTTGGCGATGAGCTGGTTCTTCCGCACGTAGCCATCGGCCCCGCACGACTTCACCAGGCGCTGCAGCTCGGCGTCTTCGGCGGCGCTGCAGAACACCACCTGAATGCCCGCGAAGAGCGAGTTGGCCTTGATGAAGCGGCACAGCTCCTCGCCGTTGACGCCGGGCATGTTCACGTCGAGCAGCACGAGATCGGGCCGGGTCTTCTTCTTCAAGATGATCTTCGTCGCCGAGTCGGCGCCGTTGGCCGTCATCACCTCGTGGCCCTTGGCCTCGAGCTCGGCCTTCAGCAAGCGCACGGTGGGCTCGCTGTCGTCGACGACCAGCACGCGGTGTTTGCGAACCTGCGGCCCGTCGAGCGCGTCGCGAATCGTCTCGACCGCCGCCTCGAGCCCCTGCGACTTCGCCACGTACCCATCGGCGCCCGAATTTTTCGTCTTCTGCACGAGCTCGTCTTCCGCGAGATCCGAGTACAGGAAGAGGCGGGCAGAGAGCTTGCGCTGGCTGCGCAGGAACTCGACGACGTCGTCGCCGTACATCTCGGGCATGTTCACGTCGACCAGCACGAGCTCGTAGGTGTTCGAGTCGAGGCGCGCGTCGAGGCTCGCGAGATCCGACGCGCTGTCCACGCCGATACCCGCAGCGGTGAGCGCCTCGGAGATCAGCTGGACCGTCATCGGGCTGTCATCAATGACCAGGACGCGGGCCGCCATGAAGAGAAAAGCTTGTAGCAGAGTTCTTGACCCGCTCCTCCAGCCATTTCGATACTCACCACCTTCGTGGAATTGACCCCGCTCCAGCGCGCCCTCACCGAGGCCCCCGAGAAGACCCGACCTCAGGCGCCCCGGCCCGACGAGGAGTTCTTCGTCTTCAAGCTCGGCGCGCTGACGCTCGCGATCGTGTCGAAGCACATTCGTGAGGTGTCCCGGCTCGCCCCGTTGACGCCGCTGCCGCGCACGCCGTCCTTCCTCCTCGGCGTCGTCGGCAACCGCGGGCAGGTGATGCCGGTGATCGATCTGCTGCGCTTCCTCCAGCAGGGCGAGTCGAAGCCGATGCCTGGCGGGCGGCTCTTCGTCGGTGAGTCCAACGGGCTGCTCGTCGCGTTCCTCGCGGATCACGTCATCGGCCTTCGGCGCATCTTCGTCGCCGACAAGCTCCCGCCGCCCGCAGGTGGCGGCCCCGCTGCGGAGTTCCTCGATGGGCTGGTGCAGCACCGAGAGCTCGGGAGCCTGAGCCTGCTCGATCTGCCCAAGGTGCTTCAGGCCGCGCGGGCGTCGGTGGTTCGCCGATGAGCGACGAGGTCGTCGAGACGGTCGAGATCGTGCTCTTCGACATCGCCGGGACCCGGTACGGTGCCGACATGACGCAGGTGCGCCGCATCGGCCGGCACGATGACGCTGACAGCGTCGGTGCTCCGCTCGGCGTGCCGCTCGAGGGCCGTCGCTCCATCATCTTCACCCCCTCTGGGCAGCACGAGGTCGCGCTCCTCATCGACGGTGTGCTCGGCGTGCGCACCGTGTCTCGCGGAGAGTTGCGTCGCCTGCCGCTCGCTGCGGGCCCGTCGCCCTACATCATTGGAGCCTGGCTCGATCGCGACCAGGCCGTCCTCCTCGTCGATCTCTTCGCGACCAACCCCTTCCGACCCGAGGCCTCCCATGCCTGACCCGTCTGCTGCCGCTCCCAAGAAGCCGAAGAAGCCAACCGGGGCCGCCGCGCGCGCCGAGCTCACCTCGCTCCTGTCCACCCTCGAGCAGTTGACCGGCGGCCGCTTCGACGCGCGCGTCGACGTCGGCAAGCTCTCGGGTGATGGCGCCGAAGCCGGCCGCCTCGTCAACCTGCTGATGGAGCGCGTACAGCACAAGGTCGCCGACTCGGACCAGCGCAAGGATCGCACCCAGGCCATCGTCGAAGAGGCGATCGAAGGCCTCAACTTGCTGGTGCGTCAGGGTGATCTCGCCACCTTCCAGGCGCGCACCGACGACGCCCTGCTCGCGCCGCTGCTCGACGGCTTCTCGAAGGTGATCGACACGCTGCGCACCTTCGTTCGCGAGATCAACGAAGCGGCCCTGCGGCTGTCGTCCTCTGCGAACGAAGTGCTCGCCGCGTCGACCCAGCACGAGTCCTCGTCGACCGAGCAGGCCGCCGCGATTCACGAGACGACCGCGACGATGGAGGAGCTCAAGCACGCCTCTGCGCAGATCGCCGAGAACGCCGGCGCCGTCGCGCGCGTCGCCGAAGAGACGCTCAACTCGGCCCGCTCCGGCCGTGGCGCCATCGCCGAGTTCATTCAAGCGATGCAGCAGATCCGCGCTGACGGCGTCGCGGTGAGCGAGTCGATCACCAAGCTGCTCCGCCGCGTCGAGCGCATCGGCACCGTGGTGGAGGTGATCGACGAGATCGCCGACCGCTCCGACCTGCTCGCGCTGAACGCCGCCCTCGAAGGCAGCCGCGCTGGAGAAGCCGGAAAGGGCTTCAGCATCGTCGCCGCCGAGATGCGCCGCCTCGCAGAGAACGTTCTCGAGTCGACCAAGGAGATCAAGAACCTCATCACCGAGATCCGCGAGGCCACCGCCGCCGCCGCTGCTGCCGCGGATGCCTCGCGCCAGGCCACCGAAGCGGGCGAACGGCTCGGCTCGGTCGCTGCCAGCGCCGTCGAGGGCATCCTCTCGGGCGTGCAGGAGACCAGCGACGCCGCGCGCGTCATCAACCTCGCCACCCAGCAGCAGCGCACCG
>JAUXRI010000062.1 GCA_030681895.1 Myxococcales bacterium
TGGTGCGATCGAAGAAGCCCATGAGCTCGAACTGGGGGTCCTTCGCGCGCAGAGCGCCAACCCAGCCTTCGGCGTCTCGGGCGCTGACCGTCGTGCGGCGCTGCGCTTCCGCGGCGTCGAGCGCGTGACGGGTCGAAGCCGAGCCTTCCTGCCGCTTCCACCACCAGACGCCGACCGCGAAGAGAATGAGGAGCGGAATGCCGATGCACGGGTGCTCGAAGGCGACCCGAATGAGCAGGAACGCGATCTCGACCAGTGCGCCATCGTCGCCGCCGCTGGAACTCCGGCCCGAGTCGTAACTCTCGCCGCTGCCGACGCGCGCGAACGCGGGAAGAGCCACCATGCCGAGGAGCGGGACGAACGCAGCGAGCCGGTATATCCACCGTGAGGAGGGCGCCTTCATGGCGCCAGACAATATGGAAAGCCGGAGCCTTCACCATGGCTGAATTCAGCATCGAGACGTTCGGAGCGGTCGAGCGGTGGACGATCAACGGTGAGGCGAGGCGAAACGCGCTCTCGCGCGCGATGGTGGCCGAGCTCGCTCAGCACGTTGCGAGAGTCAGTGGTGCCGACCGCTCCGTGCGGTCCGTGGTGCTCACCGGCGCTGGGGCCAAAGCGTTCTGCGCGGGCGCCGACCTGAAAGAGCGCGCCGGCATGTCGGATGGTGAGGTGCGCGTGTTCCTCGACGCGCTCCGCTCGACGTTCAGGGCAATCGAGCTCAGCGACTGCGCGTTCATCGCCTTCATCAACGGCGCGGCGTTCGGGGGCGGCACCGAGCTGGCGCTCTCGTGCGACCTGCGCGTGATGGATGAAGCGGCAGAGATGGGCCTGACCGAGGTGAAGCTGGGCATCATTCCCGGAGGCGGAGGCACCCAACGTCTGCCTCGGCTGATCGGCAAGGGCGCCGCGAAGGATCTCATCCTCACCGGCCGGCGCGTCGGCGCGGAAGAAGCGGCGCGGCTCGGCCTCGTCAACCGGGTCGGCGACATCGACGACGCGATGCACGTCGCGAAGAACATCGTCGAGAACGCGCCGCTGGCTGTCGGGCTGGCGAAGCACGCCATCGACGACGGCTCCCACCTCGATCTCGACTCGGCCCTCGCGCTCGAGCAGCGGTACTACCAGCGCACGCTCGGCACCGAGGACCGCCTCGAAGGCCTGAAGGCGTTCGCCGAGAAGCGCCCTCCCGTCTTCAAGGGGAAGTGACGTCGAGACCCAAAGCGTCCGTGTGGTTTGGAACGCCTGAAGTGCCGTGAATGCCCGCTGACAAGCAGTCGCGACGTGTGTACAGCCCCGCGCATGTCGATGACGAAGAAGCTGGTCGAGGTCGTTGAGCGGGTCGAGAAGGGCGGCGCGGGGAAGTACCACGCGAAGAACAAAGAGGTCGGCAAGCTCTTCGCCCGCGATCGCATCGCGCTGCTCATCGACAAAGGCTCGTTCGTCGAAGAGGGCAAGCTCGCCAACAACGTCGACCCCGATCTCCCTTCCGACGGCGTGATCACCGGCCTCGGTCGCGTCGCTGGCCGTCCGGTCGCGTTGATGGCGAACGACTCGACGGTGAAGGCCGGCTCCTGGGGCGCGCGCACGGTCGAGAAGATCCTCCGCATTCAAGAGACGGCCGCGAAGCTGAAGGTGCCGCTGTTCTACCTGGTCGACTCGGCCGGAGCGCGCATCACCGACCAGGTCGACATGTTCCCCGGCCGGCGCGGCGCAGGGCGAATCTTCTACAACGAGGTGCACCTGTCGGGCTCGGTGCCGCAGATCTGCGTGCTCTTCGGGCCGTCGGCCGCTGGCGGCGCGTACATTCCTGCGTTCTGCGACCTCGTCATCATGGTCGACGGAAATGCCTCGATGTACCTGGGCAGCCCGCGCATGGCCGCCGAGGTGATCGGCGAGAAGGTGACGCTCGAAGAGATGGGCGGCGCCAAGATGCACTGCTCGGTCTCGGGCTGCGGCGACGTGCTCGCGAAGACCGAAGAAGAGGCCCTCGCGTTCGCGCGCCAGTACGTGCAGATGATGCCGTCGAGCTTCTCCGAGAAGCCGCCGCGCGCCGAGCCGAAGGCCCCGAAGTCGTCGGGCCGGCCGATCGATCCGCTCCCGCCGAGCCCCGATGCGTCGGCGCCAGTGGCGGCGTCGATCATTCCCGCCGATCAGAACAAGCCGTTCGACATGTACGCGCTCATCAACGAGCTCATCGACGAGGGCAGCTGGGTCGAGGTGAAGAAGCTGTTCGCCCAGGAGCTCGTCACCGGCCTCGCGCGCATCAACGGCTACGTCGTCGGCATCGTCGCGAACCAGCCCAAGTACAAGGGTGGGGTGCTGTTCGTCGACTCGGCCGACAAGGCCGCGCGCTTCATCTGGCTGTGCGACGCCTTCAACATTCCACTCATCTATCTCGCTGACGTGCCGGGCTTCATGATCGGCTCGAAGGTCGAGAAGCAGGGCATCATCCGCTCGGGCGCGAAGATGATCTCGGCGGTGAGCGAAGCAACCGTTCCGCGCATCTGCGTCGTCGTGCGCAAGGCCTACGGCGCCGGGCTCTACGCAATGAGCGGCCCGGGCTTCAACCCGAACGTCACCCTGGCGCTCCCCGGATCGATGATCGCCGTGATGGGGCCCGAGGCCGCCGTCAACGCGGTCTTCTTCAACAAGATTCAGGAGAAGCCGGAGGGCCCCGAGCGGCAGGCGTACATCGCCCAGCTGCGCGAGGAGTACCGGCAGGACGTCGACATCTTCAAGCTGGCGAGCGAGCTGATCGTCGACGAAATCATTCCTGGCCAGGCGCTTCGAGCCGAGCTGGCAGCCCGTCTCGACCTCTACGTTCCCGCGCAGGCGCTGCCGAACACGCGCAAGCGCGGCGTCTTGCCCGTTTGAACATCATGCCGGGGTGAGTTTTTGGCGTTGGCGGACCCACCTCGGACCTGTATGGTGCCGCGCCGTTTGTGCATCGAGGAGGACTTGTGCGGAAGCTCGTAGCCCTGCTGACTCTCACCCTCACTTCGGCGGTGTTCGCCGCAACGCCGTCCGAGGGCGTTCCTCTGCAGGTGCGCCGTGGCTTCTTCACGGAGACCGACATCGGCGGGTTCTTCACGCTCGGTGGCGACAACGGCTACTCGAACCTGCAGACGTATCTTCAGCTCGGCGCGGGCTACCAGCTGACGCTCGGCGGCGGCTCGGGCCTCGTTCCGATCGGCGTGCACGTCGGCATCGGCGCCAACGCGCAGAACTGCTGGTCGGGTCTCAAGCCTGACAACTCCTGCACGCTCTCCGACAACTTCACCCTGATCTTCGTCAGCGCGTCGGGTGGCTATCTGCACCGCGTGATCGAGCGCCTGTACGTCGGCGGAAAGGTCCTCGCTGGGTGGACGCTCCTCGACCCCGCGCCGGTCAAGAACGGGATGGATGACGTCACGGGCGGCGTCAACGTCGGCATCGCGGCCTCGGTCGAGTACGCGACCAACATGGACCACTTCTCCATCGGCCTCGACATCGCCTTCCGCTTCGTGATCGGCCCGAACATTCCGTCGCTCGGGTTCTACCCGCGCGTGCAGTACACGTTCTGAGCGTCGCGGCTGCGTGGTAGTTCACGCGCCATGGCCACCGATCTCTACGGGCTGTCCCGAGTCACAGGCGAGCAAGGCGTGCTGCCTCAGCGCGCCCGCGTCGTCGATCCATCACTGCCGCTGCGTAAAGGCGAGCTGCTGATCGACGTCGAGAGCCTGAACATCGACGCCGCCTCGTTCAAGCAGCTCAAGGACACGGCGGGCGGCGACTCCGCGAAGATCGTCGATGCCGTGCGCGCCATCGTGGCGGAGCGCGGCAAGATGCAGAACCCCGTGACGGGCTCTGGCGGCATGTTGATCGGGCGGGTGCGAGAGGTCTCTCCTGAACACCCCGGCTTCGGCACCTTGAAGGCCGGCGATCGCATCGCCACGCTGGTGAGCCTCACGCTGACGCCATTGGTGATCGAGTCGGTGCGCGGCATCAGGCCCGAGATCGATCGCATCGACATCATCGGCCACGCGATCCTCTTCCCCAGCGGCATCTACGCGAAGCTGCCCGACGATCTGCCCGACACCTTGAGCCTCGCCGCGCTCGACGTCGCTGGAGCCCCGGCGCTCGTCGCGCGCTGGGTGAAACCCGGCCAGACGGTCGTGATGCTCGGCGCCGGCAAGAGCGGCGCCCTGTGTCTGGCGCAGGCGCGCGAGGCGATGGCAGGGAACGGCACGTTGATCGCGCTCGACATCTCGAAGCCGGCGCTCGACGCGCTCCAGGGCATCGGACTGTGCGACGCGGTGGTGGCGTGCGACGCGACGAAGGGCGTCGACGTGATGCGCGAGGTGTCGCGATTGACCAACGGCGCGATGGCCGATCTCGTCGTGAACTGCGCGTCGGTCGGCAACACCGAGATGGCGAGCATCCTCTCGGTGAAGAACGGCGGCACCGTCATCTTCTTCTCGATGGCCACCAGCTTCACCGCCGCGGCCCTCGGCGCAGAAGGCGTCGGGAAGGACGTCACCATGCTCGTCGGCAACGGCTACGTGCCGGGCCACGCCGAGCTGACGCTGGGCCTGCTTCGGCGAAACCCGAAGCTCCGCGGCCTGTTCGAGCAGCGCTACACCTGACGCGGGCTGAATCTCGAAAATCGGTTCAAAAACCCCGGCGGGTGGCCCCACTCAAGAGACATCAACCCGATGTTCTCTGGAGCCACACCATGAACCGCCTCCTCGTCGCCGCCGTCCTCGTCGCCTCTGCCTGCGCCACCACCGATGGCCAGGGCCGTGAGCCCCGCCCGCTTGCTCCTACGGGAGACAGCCCGATCGCCTTCGGTGCCCTCGGCGCGAAGTACGAAGTGCCCCAGCGCCTGCGCATCACCGATCACGACAAGAAGCCCGGCATGGTGTGGTTCGACTTCATCGACAACAACAACGGCTGCGTCGGCGCTGTCGTCTTCTACGCGAGCTCCGATCGGAACCGCCCGATGTCGTACGTGAGCTCGGCGACCGAGACGGACAAGCAGGAATTTCAGACCAAGGGCATCGACCTCTCACTCGCGCCCGCGTCCCATCAGCCGATGCTGGGGGAGAAGGCGCTGGTGCAGGTCGCCAACTTGTCGACGAAGACCGACAAGGCCGCGAAGGCGCACTTCGGGGTGTTCGTGCCCGAGCAGCAGCTCGCCGTGGTGGGCAACGTGTTCTGCGACGATCCCGGCTTCATCGAGCCGCAGCTCCAGGTGATCTCGCAGGTCGTCAACTCCCAGCAGCAGGAGCGGGCAGGGCGCTGAACGAGCCGCCGCTGGCTCGTCGCAGAAGCACCAGTCGTACTGGCCCCGGTCCTCCAGGGCTGTATGGTTCCTGTCCGATGCGACTGGCGCTCGTCTTCCTCCTCCTGGCGTTCCCTGCACTCGCGCAGAAGCCGTCGCTCATTCGCGTCGCGCCCTTCGAAGACTCGCGGCTAGGCGGGTTGCGACTGATGAAGGACGGCGCCGAGCTCGACCTCGGCTATTTCTCGGAAGAGGCGCCTCGCTTCTTCCAGGGCTGCGAGGTGTGCGCCGATGAACTCTCGCGCGTGAAGGGCCTGCGCATCACCGGGCTGGTGCTCGGCATCGCGGGGCCGCTCACGATGCTCACGGGCCTGGTCATCGGGCTGGCGGCGGGGGCGTTGTTTCCGATTCTGCCGATCGCGCTCCTTGGCGGAGCGGTGATCTCGATCGGCGGGGTCTTGTTCAACCAGCTCGGAGAGACGTTCCTGCTGCGCGCGGTGAACCTCTACAACCTGCAGGTGCTCGAGCCGCCAAAGCGGGTGCCCGGGTTCTCGGGAACCGTGGGCAATTCTTCGCCTTGAAGGAAATCGTCAGACCCTGGTGACAGATCGAGGGCGGGTCGGTGTTCGAGCGGGTGAACCGCCGCACACCCCTGGAGCCGCCCATGTCACGCCTCGCCGCTGCCTCTCTCGCCCTCACGCTCCTCGGCTGCGGGGGCATCGTCATCGGGAACGGAAAGCTCGAGACCCGCACCGTCGAGGTGCCCGCGTTCTCGACGCTCGACGTCTCGTCGGCCATCGACGTCGACGCGACCATCGGGCCCCGGTCCATCTCGATCATCGCAGACGAGAACGTGTTGCCCTTCATCGAGTCGTTCGTTCGTGACGGCGCGCTGGTGCTTCGGGTGCGCGATGGCCTGATGATCGATCGGTCGACCGTTCGCGTGGTGGTGTCGAACGATCGGTTCGAGGGCGTCTCTGCTTCGGGCGCGTCGCGGGTGACTGCTCCGATGACGCCTGTCCCCACGCTCAGGCTCGAGGCGAGCGGGGCCAGCACGCTCCGGGTGAGCGGCATCGAGTCATCCTCAGTCCGGCTCGAGGCGAGCGGCGCGTCGACGATCACCCTCGGCGGCCAGGCCACGTCAGCCTCGCTTGGCGCGAGCGGCGCGTCGAACGTCAACGGCGTCGGCCTGTTCCTCGAGGCGGCCACCGTCGACGTCTCGGGGGCCTCGACCGTGCGCGCCCGGACCTCGAAGTCGATCAGCGGCGACGTCTCGGGCGCGTCGACCCTCGAGGTCTCTGGCGCCCCGGCCCAGCTGAACGTCATCGCCACGGGCGCGTCGACGGTGCGCCGGTCTGCGGAATGAGCAGTTTGTCTTCGTGGTGGCCGCTCCTTCTGGCAACAGCGGGTGAAGACGCAGGGCCGAAGAGGGGTGGCGTGGCGATCGACGTCGAGCAGCTGTACCGCACCCACGGGCCCATGGTGCTCCGGCGGTGCCGTCGGCTGCTGCGTGACGAGGCGCGGGCGCTCGACGCGATGCAGGACGTCTTCGTGCAGGTGCTCCGCCACCACTCGACGCTCGAGGCCACCGCGCCGTCGTCGCTGTTGTTCCGCCTGGCGACCAACGTCTGCCTCAATCGCCTGCGCACGCACCGTCGAAAACCAGAAGACGCCGATGACGAGCTGCTGCAGTCGATCGCGAAGGAGCTCGACGAGGAGTCACGCGCGCAGGCGGCCTCGACGTTGCGCAGGCTCTTCAGCGCGGAGCCGGCGTCGACCGCCACCATCGCCGTGCTCCACCTGCTCGACGGCATGTCGCACGAAGAGGTGGCCAGAGAGGTGGGCCTGTCGGTGTCGGGCGTGAGGAAGCGCCTGCGAACGTTGACCGTGAAGCTGTCTCACCTGGAACAAGGAGATCGGCCATGAGCCGGCAGGAACCTCCAGACTGGCTGCTCGAGCGTTACCGGCTCGGTGAAGTCACGGCCGACGAACGGGCTCGCGTGGAGCGGGCGATGGCCGCCGACCCCCAGGCGATGACGGCGCGGCTCGCGGCGCTCGAGGCCGACGACGCGCAGGTGCTCGCGGCGCATCCTCCGGCCCGCTTCGCAGCGAGCGTCAAGGCGCAGGCCACGGCTCCCGTCGCCGATCGTCGGTGGATGTTCCCCGTCATCGCGCTCACGGCGGCCGCCGCCCTCGCCGTCGTGGTGTGGCCACGCGCGACGAATGACGAAGACGTGCTCCGCGAGAAGGGCGGCGCCGCGACGCTCTCGTTGTTTCGCATGACGTCGCAGGGGCCCGAGCCGCTCGTCGATGGCGCACGGGTGCACGCAGGTGAGATCGTTCAAGCGCGATATCGGGTCGATCAGCCTGGTCATGCAGTCGTGTTGTCGTTCGACGCGCTCGGGCAGGTGACGGTGCATTCTCCGGCGATCGGCAACGACACCAGGGCCGACGCCGGCGCCTTCGTGACGGAGCGCTCGTTCGAGCTCGACGCGACGCCGGGGTTCGAGCGCTTCGTGCTCGTCACCTCGAGCGAGCCACTGTCCCTCGAGGAACTCACGCATGCGGCCCAGGTCGTCGCGAAGGCCGCTGACCCGCAGCACGCGCCGCTGCCGGTCTCGAATAACACCCACGTGCGTTCGGTCGTCCTCGTGAAGGAGTCGCCATGATGATCGCAGCGCTGCTGGTCGCACAGCTCGTCGTCTCGCAGTCTCCTGAGGCGACCGTGCGCCGCTTCGCCCTCGTGGCTGGAGCGAACGACGGAGGCCGGGAGCGCTCGATGCTCCGGTACGCCGCGACCGACGCGAGGTCGGTCTCTTCGGTGCTGACCCAGTTGGGCGGCGTCGCCGCGCGCGATCTCGTCTTCATCGAAGAGCCAAAGCCGGCCGAGCTCGGCAAGGCGATGGATGAGCTGAGCCGCAGGCTCGTGAGCGCCCGCGAGTCATCGGGTCGCCTCGAGGTGCTGTTCTACTACTCGGGCCACTCCGACGAGACGGGGCTGCTCCTCGGTGAAGAACGCTATTCGTACGACGAGCTCAGGCGCCGGCTCGAGGCGCTGCCAGCCGAGGTGCGCATCGCCATCGTCGACTCGTGTGCGTCGGGAGCCTTGACGCGCTCCAAAGGTGGCGTGTCGCGCCCGCCGTTCCTCGTCGACGCGTCGACCCAGCTGAAGGGCCATGCCTTTCTCACTTCGGCCTCGATCGACGAAGCCGCGCAGGAATCGGAGCGCCTCAAAGCGAGCGTCTTCACGCACGCGCTGGTTTCAGGCCTTCGTGGCGCGGCCGACACCAGCCGCGATGGTCGCGTCACGTTGGCCGAGGCGTACCAATTCGCCTTCTCCGAGACGCTCGCGCGCACCGCATCGACGCGCAGTGGGCCACAGCGGCCGGCCTTCGATATTCAGCTCGTGGGCACCGGAGAGATGGTGCTGACCGACGTGCGCGTCGCGTCCTCCCAGCTCGAGCTCGATGCGGCGTTGTCGGGCCGCGTCTTCGTGCTCAACGCGAACGGTGGCCTGGTCGTCGAGGTCGCCAAGTCAGCCGGCGCGTCACTCCAGCTCGGGGTCGAGCCGGGCACGTACCGCGTGCTGGTCGACGACGGGAAAGGTGGCCTGGGCCAGACGACGCTCGCGCTCGCCGAGAAGCAGACCTCGACGGTGTCGAGCAGCCAGCTCGTGCCGACGCTCAAGGAAGCCATGGCCACGCGCGGCGACGAGCTCCGGCCGTACCTGCCTGTCGACGTCGCGTTCGTCTACCCGCTGAGTTTCGCCGGCGCGATGGCGACGCCTCCACGAACGAACTTCAGCCTGGGCATCATCGCGGCACGGGAAGGGCAGGTCGACGGCGTGGCGCTGAGCAGCGTGGGCACGTGGGTCGACGGACCGGTACACGGGCTCGCGCTCGCAGGCGTCGCGTTGAAGACTGGCGGGCTCGACGGCCTCGGCGTGGCGGGCGCGGCGTTGGTGTCGACGCAGCGGGTTCGAGGTGTGGTGCTCGCTCCCGTCTCGGTCGTCTCGGGACTCATGCTCGGGGTGCAGGCGGGAGCGGTGAACGTCGCGGGCGACGGGCTCTTCGGAACGCAGGTGGGCGCCGTCAACCTCGCAGCAGGCGGCGCGTGGGCGCTGCAGGGTGGGGCGGTCAACGTCGCTTCAGGTGGCGTCAGCGGCGCGCAGCTCAGCGCCTTCAACGTCGCGACCGGCGGTTTTCGCGGGCTGCAAGCGGGCGCAGTCAACCTGGCCGGCGGCTCGTTCGTGACTGGCGCGCAGGTCGGCGTGCTGAACATCGGAGGTGACGTGACGGGCGCGCAGGTCGGCGTCATCAACATCGCCACCACGGTGAAGGGCACGCAGATCGGTGTGGTGAACGTCGCGGCCGAGACCACCGCGCCCGTGGGCCTGATCAACATCATCACGCAGGGCAGGTTCCGCGCATCGGTGTGGACGAACGAGACCTCGGTGGTGAACCTCGCCGCGAAGCTCGGCAGCAGACACGTCTACAGCTTCGCCGCGCTCGGGCTGAACCCGCGCGCAGGCGGTCACGTCGCCGCAGTGCTCGGGCTCGGCGTGCACCTGGACTTCGGGCGCTTCTATGGACAATTCGAAGCAGACACCGGCAGCCTGATCAGCCTGGTGCGGCCGCTGCCGAGCGACACCCTGGTCGTCAGCGAGCGTCTGGTGATCGGCTACCAGTTCGCCGACGCGTTCTCGGTGTTCGCGGGGCCGTCGATGACGCAGCTGGTGTCGTTCACCAGGGCCGACGTAACGCCCCTCACGCCATGGGGCTTCGAACTTCGAAGTGGCAGCCGGCTGGTGCCCGGCTTCGTGATCGGCGCTCAGCTCTTCTGAGTCAGAGGTTTTCGTACTGGTAGAGCGGGTGCAGGTCGTCGCCGGGGCGCATCTCGACCAGCTGCTTGATGATGCCGTCCTCGAGCCCGTAGACCCATCCGTGGAGGGCCGGCCGGTGGTCCGACTTCCACGCCTTCTGCAGCACGACGGCCTTGGCGAGGTTGAGCACCTGCTCCCGAACGTTCAGCTCGACGAGCAGCCGGCCGCGGCTCTTCTCGTCGGGGCACGCGAGCAGCTCGGCTTCATGCAGGCGGTACACGTCCTTGATGTTGCGCAGCCACTTGTCCAGCACCCCGTTGAAGGCGTTGCGCTGCATCGCGGCCAGCACACCGCCGCAGCCGTAGTGCCCGCAGACGATCACGTGCTCCACGTTGAGCTGGGTGACCGCGTACTCGAGCACCGCGAACACGTTGATGTCGGTATGGACGACGAGGTTGGCGACGTTGCGGTGAACGAAGATCTCTCCGGGGTCGGTGCCGGTGATCTGGTTGGCGGGCACGCGGCTGTCGCTGCAGCCGATCCACAGGAACTTCGGTGTCTGCAGATTCGAGAGCCGGCTGAAGTAGCCGGGATCTTCGTGGACCCGATTGGCGGCCCAGTGCTTGTTGTGCAGGAGCAGCGACTCGATCGTCTTGTCAACGGGGGACATGCGCTGCCCAATAGCAGACTGCGTTTCAGCCTGCGTCGACCACCAGCCCGAGGTTGGCACTGAGCTGAACGGGGCTCGCGTTCCAGACGGCGCCGCTCGGCCGGAGGATGCCGCCGAGCACCTGGACCGTGGCTCGGAGGCGCACCGATGACTGCGCGGGGTACTCGCCCATGAGCCGGGCTCCAGCCGAGACCAGCGGCTGCCAGACCGAGTCGACCGAGACGGCGCCTGCAGCGACGACGGCACACGCGCCGAGGCCGCGATCTTGAAAGCACAGTGGAATGAGCCCGGTGACGCCGAGCCCCCGAGAGCCCACGGCCCAGTCCTGGTAACGAAGCCTCGTCAGTGGTTGATCGATGTGCTGGTACACCTCTTTGCTCGTGACAAGCGTCGTGCCGGGCGGAAGGAACTGCGCCTCGAGGCCGAACGAGAACCGCCGCACCCGATGACTCACTCCAATTCCCACCGTCAACCCGTCACCAGGGACCTGGCCGAAGTTCAACCCGATCGCTCCCGAGAGCGACGTTGCCGAGACCGCCGTGGGTGAGGCTGAAGCGTCGACGGCTCCTGCAGCGGCCAGGGTGAGCGCGAGCAGGCTGAGCATGGAGTCGAGGGTACGAACGATCGAAGACTCCCGACAAGGGCTACAGGAAGAACCTGTCCGTCACGCCCGCGGTGCGCCCCAGAATCGACGTCCACCCGATCAACGTATCGACCTTCGGCTCCACGTCAGGCGGCGTCAGCCCCAGCGACGCCATCGAGCCGGTACACGCGAACACCGTCGCGAGGCCCGAGTCGCGCACCACGTCGAGCAGCTGTCGGCAGGTGGGCACCTGACGGAGCTCCATCGTCGCGTTGATGTCGTCGCGGCCTTCGAGATCAGGCTCATCGAGCGTGCCCCGAACCAGGCGTTCGAGCGCGAACCAGAAGAAGTAGAGCTCGACCTTCCGGCCCATCGAGACCGACGCGGCAGCGATCGAGAGCCCCTGGTGAACCGCGTCGTACTCGCCACGATGGAGGAAAACGCACACCGGACCCATGCGCCGCTCTTCTCGCCAAGCCCCGCCGGAAACCAGCGCTTTTCGACCGCCCGCGTTACTCATCGGACCGTCCACTGGCATTTGGGAATGAGATCAACAGGTTTGACGCTTGGATGAGGTGAATGATGTCTGCTACCAACCCACCTCCGATGCCGGTCGACGACACCACCGCCAGGCGGAAAGACGCTCACCTCGATCTCTGCGCGACCGAGGAGGTGGCGCCGGTCGAGAACGCGACCCTTTTCGAGCGCATGTTTCTGGTGCACTGCGCGATGCCCGAGCTGTCGTTCGATCAGCTCGATCTGACGACGCCGTTGTTCGGGAAGCGCCTGAAGGCTCCGCTCCTGGTGACGGGCATGACGGGCGGCACCGAGCGCGCGATGCAGGTGAACCGCGACGTTGCGTTGGTGGCTGAGGAGTTCGGGGTCGCCTTTGGCGTCGGCAGCCAGCGCGCCATGGCCGAGCGGCCAGAGCTCACCCGCACCTTCGCCGTGCGTGACGTCGCGCCTTCGACGGTGATCATCGGAAACATCGGGCTGGTGCAGGCCGTACGGCTCGGTGTGGATGGCGTGCAACGACTCTTCGAGGGCATCAGCGCCGACGCGATGGCCGTGCATTTGAACCCCGGCCAGGAGCTCACCCAGCCCGAGGGCGACCGCGACTTCCGGGGCGGCTACGCGATCGTCGGCGAGCTCGTGAAGCGCCTGGGCGCCGATCGCGTGCTGGTGAAAGAGACAGGCTGCGGCATCTCGCCCGACGTGGCGGGACGGCTGGTCGAGGTCGGCGTGCGGAACATCGACGTCTCGGGCCTCGGCGGAACCAGCTGGGTGCGGGTAGAGCAGCTGCGCGCCGAGGGCGTGGCGCGTGAGGTCGGCGCGCAGTTCTCGGGCTGGGGCATTCCGACGGCCGCGGCGGTGGCCTCGGTGCGCAAGGCGGTCGGTCCCGGGGTCACACTGATCGCCGCGGGCGGCATGCGCACCGGGCTCGACGTCGCCAAGGCCATCACGCTCGGCGCCGACATCGGTGGCATGGCGTTGCCGCTCTTCCGGGCGCATCAAGAAGGCGGCGTGGCGAAGGTCCGTGAGGCGATGACGACGATCGTCACGGCGTTGAAGCAGGCCCTGGTGCTGACGGGGTGCCGGACCCCGCAGGCGCTTCGCCAGAAGCCTCGGGTGGTGACGGGCGAGCTGAAGGACTGGATGGCGGCGCTGTGAAGGAGACGAACATGGGTGAGACGGTCACGTCGCGGTTGAGCGGTTTCCACAAGCTGGGCGTCGCGGAGCGGCTCGGCACCGTCTCGAAGATGTATCGACTCACGCCTGAAGAGACGCACGCCTTCGCGGGCGCCGCGTCGCTCACCACCGATCTCGCGAACACGATGATCGAGAACGCCATCGGCGTGTTCGGCCTACCGCTCGGCCTCGGGCTCAACATGCAGGTCAACGGCCGCGACTACGTGGTGCCGATGGCCGTCGAGGAGCCCTCGGTGATCGCTGCGGTCAGCTTCGCCGCGAAGATCGCGCGCGAGAACGGCGGCTTCACGGCCGAGGCCGATGATCCGATCATGATCGGCCAGGTGCAGGTCACCAACTACGGCGACCCGACCGAGGCCTCGAAGAAGCTGCTCGCGCACAAGGAGCAGCTGCTCGCGCTCGCCAACAGCTTCCACCCCAGCATGCAGACCCGCGGCGGCGGCGCGAAGGACGTCGAGGTGCGTGTCCTCCCGGCGCCCGAAGGCCCGCGCGGAGAGCCGCTGCTGATCGTCCACCTGCTCGTCGACACGCAGGAGGCGATGGGCGCCAACCTCATCAACACCATGGCGGAAGGCGTCGCGCCGCTGGTGGAGCAGATCACCGGCGGCAAGGTGTACCTGCGCATCTTGAGCAACCTGTGCGACCGCCGCCTCGCGCGCTCGTCGTGCCGCATTCCCGTCTCGGCGCTCGCCGACTTCGACATGTCGGGCGAGGCGATCGCCGAAGGGATCGTGCAGGCCAGCCGCTTCGCCGTCGCCGACCCGTACCGCGCGACGACGCACAACAAGGGCATCATGAACGGCGTCGACTCGGTCGCGATCGCGACGGGCCAGGATTGGCGAGCCATCGAAGCCGGCGCGCACGCTTTTGCTGCCCGTGACGGCCAGTACCGCCCGCTCTCGACGTGGACGCTCGAAGAGGCGCACCTCGTCGGCCGCATCGAGCTGCCCCTCGCCATCGGCACCGTGGGTGGGCCCATCAAGATCCACCCGCAGGTGCAGGCTGCGCTGAAGCTGCTTCGCACCACCAGCGCCCGCGAGCTCGCGATGGTGATCGCCTCGGTCGGACTGGCGCAGAACCTCGCGGCCGTTCGCGCGCTCGGCTCGGTCGGCATTCAGAAGGGCCACATGGCGATGCACGCGCGCTGCGTCGCCGTCACCGCCGGAGCCCGCGGCCCGTGGATCGAGCAGGTCGCCAACGGCCTCGTGAAGGCCGGGCAGGTGAAGGTCGAGAAGGCCAGAGAGATCCTCGCGGCGCTGATGCGAGACGCCGCCCCCGACGCGACGTAAGAGCGACTCGTGACCGTTCATCTGACGTCGTTTGGACCGGGCAAGGTGATCCTGCTCGGTGAACATGGGGTCGTGTACGGCCAGCCTGCGTTGGCGGCGCCGATCTCACGAGGTGTTCGCGCCTGGGCCGTGCCTGCGAAGAAGTGCACGGTCGAGCTGCCGGCGAGCCTCAAGGCCGAGCACGCCGAGACGCTGGAGCGCGCGTTTCAACGGGCTGCGAAGGTGACGGGCCACCCGAAGGTGCTGGTGACGCTCGAGAGCGATCTGCCGGTGTCGATGGGACTGGGCAGCTCTGGCGCGTTGTCGGTCGCGGTGAGCCGGGTGCTGCTCGAGGCGAAGACGGCGCAGCCGGCCTCCGTGAAAGCCGTGGAGCGCGTGGCGCTCGAGATGGAGAAGGAGTTCCACGGCACGCCGTCGGGCGTCGATCACACCACGTCAGCGCGCGGCGAGATGGTGCTCTATCGGCGCGGCTCGGTGCGGGTGATCCGGTCGCCGATTCCAGTGCGCGTGCTGGTGGCGATCGTCGGAGAGCGGCCGCCGACGAAGAAGACGGTCGGCGCCTTGCGCGAGCGCCAGGCGCGATGGCCTGCCCGCTACGAGCGCCTGTTCCGCGAGATCGGCCGCGTCGCGAAAGAGGGCGCTGATGCCGTCACCAAGGGCGATCTCGACGCGCTCGGCGATCTGATGAACGTGAACCAGGGCCTGCTGAACGCGGTAGGACTGTCGAGCGAAGGCGTCGAGGCGATGGTCAACCGGCTGCGCAAGCTGGGCGCGCTGGGGGCCAAGCTGACGGGCGCTGGTGGAGATGGTGGCGCGGTGCTCGGGCTGTTCCGTGAGCCGGAGCCGCTGGTGGCGCGCCTGTCGAAAGAGGGCGTCACGTGCTTCGTGAGCCAGCTGTCGGGGCCGCGCGCCCTGTGAGGGACGAGATGAAAGCCACGGCGACCGCGCACCCGAACATCGCGCTCGTGAAGTACTGGGGCAAACGCGACGAGCGGCTCATTCTTCCGCACCAGTCGAGCTTGTCGGTGACGTTGGGGCCGCTGTCGGTGACGACGACGGTCGAGTTCGTCGGAGGCGATGGCGACGACGAGGTGACGATCAACGGCAAGGTCGCCGCTGGCAGCGAACGCGCCCGGGTCGTGGAGCTGCTCGGCCTGGTGCGCTCGCAGACGAAGCGCCGGCTCGGCCGCGCGACGATGGTCTCGAAGGGTGACTTCCCGGCGGCGGCAGGGCTGGCCTCGAGCGCGGCGGCGTTCGCGGCCCTCTCGGTGGCAGCACGGACCGCGGCAGGCTTCTCACGAGACACGAAGGCGGAGTCGATCCTCGCACGTCGCGGCAGCGGCTCGGCCTCACGCAGCGTTCAAGGCGGTTTCGTTCGGTGGAATCGGGGCACGCGCGCTGACGGGCGAGACTCGTTCGGCGAGCAGCTCTTCTCGGCGTCGCACTGGCCCGAGCTTCGACTGCTCGTCGGCATGGTGAGCCGCGAAGAGAAAGAGGTGAAGTCGCGCGACGGCATGCGCACCACGGTGGAGACATCTCCGTATTACCCGGCGTGGGCGAAGGACGCCGAGGCCGAGGTCGCGAACATCATTCCCTTCATCCGGCGGCGTGATCTCGAGGCCGTGGGTGCGATCGCCGAGAAGAACGCCTGGCGCATGCACTCGACGGCGTTCGCGGCCGATCCGCCGCTCTGCTACCTGAAGCCTGCGACGCTCGCGGTGATTCAGACGTGCGCGGAGCTGCGGAAGAAGGGCGTTGGCGTCTGGTTCACGCTCGACGCGGGGCCGAATCCGGTGCTGCTGACGAGCAAGACCGACGAGGCGAAGGTGGCGAAGGTGCTCCAGCAGCACGGCGCGCGTGAAGTCGTCCGCTGCCGACCCGGCGGAGACGCCGAGGTCCGGTAAAGCCTGTCCTTCAACCGCCGCACGACGAGGCGCTCAGTGCATCCTGAGGTGCTCGACGACGGCCGAGCGAACACCTTCTCGGGCCCATGGGGCTGTCGGGCGCCCGGCTCGGCATCATGGCGGGCCCGGGTGTCGGCAACTCAGTGCTTCGCTATCCGCCATGTCGCGCGCTCGGGGTACTCCACGGCATCGGACTCGGGGCGCTGATGCGGCGAGGACGTCGTGCTCCGAGAGCGACCGAGGGCACGCCGTGATCGCAGACTCGATGGTGACGGGGGCGTTCGTCGACGACGCGCTGGTGGGTCTCTCATCACGCACGCGCAGTCGCGACCACGAGGCTCTCGATCACCGTCGCCGCGCCTTCTGCCCCACCCGCACTCCGAAAACCCTCGGCCACCCGGAGCGCGCCAGGCTTCCGAGCCATCGCTTCCTTGATGGCCCGTCTCAACCGCTCGGGCGAGAGGCGCGCGGGTGCCAGGCGAGTTCCCGCTCCGCAGCGCTCGACGTGCTGCGCGACCTCGAGCTGATCGCGCCCGAACGGCACCACACAGACGGGCACGCCAGCAGCCAGCGCCTTCTGGGTGATGCCCATGCCGCCATGACACACCACGCAGGCAGCTTCCTGCAGCACCGGGCCGTGAGGCACGAAGCGCTCCACGCGCGCGTTCGGAGGCGCGCGGAACGAGCTCGGGTCGAGTGATGCCGTGGTGACGAGCACTCGCACCGGCTCATCGGCCAGCGCCGCGAGCGCGGCCTCGATCAGCGCGCCGTCATTCTGGAACTCGGTCGAGCACGTGACCAACACGAGCGGGCGCTCGTCTCGGGGCGCTGCCGGTGCCGGCTGCGAGGGCGGCTCCCAGATTCCCGGGCCGACCAACCGCACGTGTGGAGGCCAGGCGCGCGCGTACTCGAAGGGCTCGGCGGTGTACGAGATGATGCTGGGCGGGCGCCGCGCGAAGTCGGAGACGTCCTCGTACGGTGTGACGCCGGCGCTCGCGCGCAGGGCATTCACCGCAGGCAACACCCGGTTGTAGAGCGCGTTGACGACGCGCCACAGCACCGCGTCCCTCGAGCGGCCGAGCCACCCGGTCTGTGGAGCGAGCCCCAGCCCCCATGGCGGCGCCCCGGGTGCGCGCAGCGGCAGGAAGTAGGGCGCGAACACCGCCCACGGCAGCGTCGATGCTTCGGCAGCAGCGGCCGCGCCCCAGCTGTTGATGTCGGTGAAGAGCACGTCGGGGCGCTTCCCGGTCGACGGCGCGGCGAAGATCGTTCACCTCGTGCGCGCCCCGGTCGACGAAGGTGCGGCACGCGGCGAGCAACGCCGCTGGCGGAAACGTCGATCTCCAGTCGTCGATCTCGCGGGCTTCGATCTCGGCGGCGATGGGCTCAGCGTCGAAGCCCAGGGCGCGAACCCGGTCGACCTCGGCGCTGAGCGTTCGCACGGCGACGCGATGCCCACGGCGCCTCAACGCCTCGAGCGTCGGGACGATCGGGTAGAGGTGCCCACGGGCAGGTGACGTGTAGACGAGGACCTTCATCGCGAGCCCTTCCGTGGCGAGAGGACAGCGGCGACGAGCTCTCGCAGCGTCAGTTCGGTGGCGCGAGCATCGAAGCCACGATCGCGCCGCACGATCTTCCACACGAAGACGTCGGTGACGGCGATGAGCTGCGCTCTGAGGCGAGTCCGAGCGGCGCCTTTCGTCGCGGCGAGGCGGGCCGCGAAGGCGTGCTCGACCCATTCGGCGTGTAGCTGCCGCCCAGCGTCGGTGATCTTCCGCATGGCAGGCGTCCGCTCCTCTTGAGAGAGGAAGCGCAGGCTGCGATCGCCCCACGTCTCATAGTGCTCGACGAGTCCGTGCACGATCGCCACCAGGTCACCCGCGGGCGCCTCCCACCGCTGGCGGCGCACCTGTTCTTCACCACGCACGATCGCGGCGTCGGTCAGGCCCTCCCTCGAGGCGAAGCGGCGCAGCACGGTCTGCACGGTCACGCCGGCCGCTTCGGCGACGTCGGCGAGCGAGACGTCGTCAGCGAGCCGAGCTCCGAACAGGGCGATGGCGGCGTCGAGGATGCGTTGATGCGTCTCGGCGGCGGAGTCGGCCCGTGCCTCCATGCGATAGGCCCGGCGTCGGGTCTTCATGACTGGTGGTGCTCCCAGCCCGCCGCGTCCGCGAGGAGCCCGGCAAGGGAGAAGGGCGCCACTGCGAGCAGTGCGTCGATGAAGCGTTCGATACCGAGGTCTGTGCAATTCATGTTGACGTGACTTAACGCCAATATGGATTCATGTAAATGCGCACTCACCTGAATTGCCGCAGCCGTCCGGCTCAGCGCTGAGTGACGGCGATGCTCACGACCTGGCCGTAGGTGCCGTACCGCTCTTCATTCGAGAACAGCACCGCCTCTCCCGAGGCCGGCACCGGGCAGCGGAGCGTCACGTGCTCGTCGTTGCTCACGCCACACTCGTGCGACTGACCGTTCGGCGTCTTGTATTCGACCAGCAGGAAGCGCCGCAGCGGGTTCTCGACCTCGAACGCCACGACGTCATGCGCGTCGACCGCGGCGCGGCTCGGGCTCTTCAAGGTCAGCCCATCACGCGCGATGCCGGGCCTCGCGAACGGCTGCCGCAGGAAGTCGCCTCTCGTCAGCTTCGCCTGCATCAACTGCCAGCGCGTGTCGTCGGGGAAGTGGCTCCAGATGGCGACGTTCGGCGGAATGAAGAGATAGTCGGTGCGGTACGAGCGGCTGGTGTTGTCCGGCCCGACGGGATCGTCCCAGGTCGTGTCGACGAGGTACCAGAGCCCGTTCACCTTCACGCCGTTCCAGGCGTGCCCCACGGGTGCCGCGGCGCCGTTCTCTTCACGCACGTCTCCGCCGACGTAGACGATCTGATCGCCGGTCAGCCGCCCGAATTCGACCATCAGCCGCGCGTAGCCCTCGCAGACGGCGACCCGGTTCTGGAACACGGAGTTCGCGTCCTGGGCCTTGCGCTGCCCCGGCTTCAGAGACTCGAGATCGTACTGGAGCCGCGTCACCACCCAGTCGTGCAGCGCCTTGACGCGCTTGAACGGCTCGGGCTCTCTGGACTTGATGTACTGGGCGACCGCCGCGACCGAGGTCTCGTCGTGCGGGTGCATGCCAGCGACGATGGCCGACACCTCGGGTTTCCACGGCCAGTGCGTCGCGCCCGTCTCGACCACGACGGGATCTTCGACCGGCGGCGGCGGCGGCGTCTGAGGGTTCCCGTCATCCACGCGTTTGTCGTCGTCGTCCTTCCATGAGATCACGCTCGATGTGCCCGCGTCGGCGCTCACGCCCTCCACCGCGGCGCGTTCGTCGTCGGTCAGCTTTCGCCACCGAGCCGAGGACCCTGACGGGACGATGGGGAGATCGGTCGGGCCCGGGGCCGGGTCGATCTTCGCCAACGCCTCACCGTCGAGCTTCGTCACATACGGGTTCGGGTTCGCGAGCTGATGGAGCCCCTCGAGACCGCCAGCGACCGCAAACAGGCCCGTGCGCCACGGCTCTCCGGCCTCACCTGGCTCGAGGAACCAGTCACCCCGCGTCGCGAGCGCGGCGAACGTCACCTTCGGGAACTGCGCCACCATTGCCCCAGAGAAGACGAGACAGATGAGCAGCGTTCGAAGGGCGAGCCGGGTGAAGAGGGTGAAGGTGCGCTTCGGCGTGCCGACGAACTGCTTGCGCCGAGCTTGCGCGAGCTTCCACGCGCGACTGGCCCGCCACTCCCACAGCACGGGGAGAATGGGGAAGAGCAACAGCCCGCCTGCGAGCGCGATCTCCCTGGGGCCGCCGTGGAAGGCGATCAACGACGACGCGAGCCACACCGTCACCGTCGGGACGGCGACGAGCACCAACGAGGACACCAGGGACAGGAGCGCGCGCAGCACGGTCAGGACAGGGAGATCACGATGGCATGATTCGCCCATTGCGCAGATGGAGGTCTTCTGGTGTTCAATAGGCACTCAACTGTTTCTTCCGAAGGGACGTCGCGATGGCTTTCATCCAGAAGCTCATGAACTCGGCCACTGGCGCTGCGGCCAGCGTCGGCGCGCAGGCGAAGGCCGCCGCGAAGCAGGTCGCGCGTGAGGCGCAGTTGCCGGCGCTGATCATCGACAAGGCGGTGCAGCTCCAGAAGATCGACAAAGAGCTCAGCTCGCTCGGGTGGTCGCCGTCACCTGAGGTGAAGGCCCGCAAGGCCGAGCTGGGCCAGCAGCGTCGCGAAGTCAGCACCGAGCTCGCGGGTCTTCAGCAGGAAGTGAAGGCCAACCAGGAGAAGGCCAAAGAGGCCCAGCGCAACCGCATGAACATGCTTCGCTAGAAGGCGACGCCCGACGTCTTCGGGCTCGGGAGCGACAACGACAGCCGCGCGCTCACGTCCGCGCCGCCGTAGAGCTGCTGGTAGATCACGTAGTCGGCGAGCACCTGCTTCACGTAGCCGCGCGTCTCTTTGTACGGGATCTCTTCGATCCACTCGTCGAGCGGCAACAGGCCCCGCTGCGCCATCCATTTCGACACTGCTGACGGGCCCGCGTTGTACGAGGCCGCGCAGAGGGCAGGGTGGCCCATGCGATCGATCAGCGCCGAGAGGTACCAGGTGCCGAACCGCACGTTGATCTCTGGCGCGTAGAGATCGTCTGGAGCCGGCGTCGTCGTCTTCAGTTCCAGCGCGATCCCCTTCGCCGTCGGAGGGATGATCTGCATGAGGCCCCGCGCGTCGGCGCTGCTGACCACCTCGGGCCGGAAGCCGCTCTCTCGCCGCATGATCGCCCAGGCCAGGAAGGGATCGAGGCCGACCTGCGCGGCGCTCGCCTCGACGGTCTGCTGGTACGCGCGGGGGTACATGAGCGCGAGCGCCTCGGGCTTCTTCGCCGTGTAGACCTGTCCCCAGAGCCAGCGCGCCGCCAGCCCGTGCGCAGCCCCGAACTCGCTCACCGTGTGGAGCGCGTGGCCCATCACCAGGGCGTCCTCCGGCGTGCCCACGGCGCCGACGACCCGGTTCACCTCGTCCGCAGCATCCTTGAGCAACCCGCAGCGTGAGAGCTCGATCGCCAGGCTCAACGAGGCGGGCGGCGTCACCGTCAGTCCACGAGGCGCTTCGGTGAAGACACGCGGCGCTGGCTGGTTGAGCTCCCGGAGCCGCTCGCTGGCCAGCACGCCGTACACCGTCCCGGCGAAGGCGCGCGAGAGCTCGCGATACTCCTGCACGACGTTGATCGGCACGCCGCCGTCCGTCGAAGCGCGCACCGAGTCGGCCTGCGTGCCGTCGTCTTGCGTCACCTTCGTCGTCGTCTGCTTGAGCGTGCCGAGCTGCGCCATGCGCGTGCTCCAGTAGCTGGCCTGCGCCGCGAGCGACGACTTCGGGAAGTCCTGCAGGAGCGCGCGCAAGCTGTTGCGGGCCTCATCGAACCGGCCCAGGCGGAAGAAGGCCCACGCCCGAAACCACCGGCCCTCGTCACGCTTCTTCGAGGTGGGGTGCCGCACGTCGAAGCCCTCGAAGTCGGTGACGGCCTGCTCGTATTTCCCGTCGGTCAGCGAGAGCCACGAGCCCAGGTACGCCGCCTCGGGCGCGTTCCCGTTGTCGGGGTACTTCGCGTCGAGCGCCAGCATGAGCGCGCGCGCGTCACCATGCTTCTGCACCCGCATCAGCCTGCGCGCCTTGATCATCATCGCCTCGGCCGCCGTCGAAGACTTTCCACGCGCTGCAGCGAGCTCGAGCTGCGTGAAGGCCTCGGCTTCTTTCCCGAGC
>JAUXRI010000044.1 GCA_030681895.1 Myxococcales bacterium
ATTTCAGGAACCGGTGGTACTCGGTCGAGGCCGGGCAGTGGTTGACGCATGACCCGCTGGGGGAAGTCGACTCGGTGAATTTGTATGCGTTCAACCGGTTTGACAGCGTCAACTTCGTCGACCCGTTTGGACTGAAGACAAACTCGGCTGCGGCTGGCGAGACGATTGTCATCTGTCACGAAGCTGACGGCTACACGTGCGGACCGAAAGGTAGGGCAGCTCGGGAGAAGGACCTGTTGAAGGTCTCTCAGGACGCGGAGCGGCATAGCCAAGAGCCAGCACGAGCCGTGGCAACTGCGCTGCTCGGCGTTGCTTCTGCTACGTCTGGCGGTATCGGCTCGGGAGCAGTATCTCGGGTTCCCAAGAACGGCGTCGCTATCGCAGTTGCGGCGGGCGTTGGTCTCGGAGTGATTGCCTGCCAAGCCGGAGTTGATGCGCAGTGCCAATCGAACCTCAAGGGCATCGAAGAGGAGGCCGGCCGGCTAGCTGAGGAGTTGAGGAAAGAGACGATTCGAGAGATCGCAGCAGTGGTCGGAATAGTCATCGCGGCAGTTGCTGAAGGCGAGGACGGGGAGACGGAGCAGCCGAGCCCAGCGCCAGCAAGTCCGGACGAGTCGAAGTCGGAATCCAAAGGCCCACCGCTGACCGAGTATTGGGATCTCGATGAGGCAGGGAATCGCGCATTCGGAGAGGGCACCGAAGTGCTTGGGGAGACTGACGAGAAGCTCCAGCCTAAGAATGCGGACGTCACCAATCAGGAGATCCGGGACAAAATCGAGGCGCTCGGGTACAATCCCGACGAGTTCAAATCTCGCTACTATGACGTAATAAAGCCCGACAAGACCTACGATAGAATGAACGTATTCGAAGCGGGGAATCGTGACGGCAAAGTTTACGTGGCTCCCCATTCCTCGAATGGAATTTGGAAGTAGAGGGCGCGATGCACGCAATTGAGATCGACCAGCGCCGCTTCCGCTCATTCGCAGAGGATTTCTTGCGAAGGCACTTCGAACGACTCAATGCCGATGAAAAGGAGGGCTTTAGGTCGGAAGTGGCAATCGGCAGCTCGTTTCCGATGGCGTTCGAAAAGTACTACTCTGATTTGCAGGCGTTGGCTCCCGTGCGCTTGGAAGATGTTCAGAGTGGAGTTGTGAAGCAGAGGTCAGGCGCTGCGAGGGCCGCCGGGGGGGCGCTTTTCCCGTATCGTGTCGAAGTCGGGGCAGTTCTCGTTGGTCGTGACTGTAAAATTCCATTCGCTATTCCGGTCTGGATTGACGAGACAGGATCCAAGGCGATGGTCGCGGGCAGAGTGCCCGCAAGTCTTGGAGGCGACTCATCGCGGTGAAGCGTGGGACGGGGCGGAAGTCGGCACGTGGAGCGCGACGTGGGGCCAGGGAGTGGACAACCTCATCAGCCTGAAGCCGGCTCCGGGCGTCGACGAGGTGATGGCAGTGAAGGACGGGCGGGGGAGCGTCGTCGGGTACTACCGAGGAGAAACGCCGACGCAGGGCCTGTGGGTGACGGCGGACTACACGCCCGAGGGACGAGCGACACAGCGAGACTGGGTGGCGGGGACGAGCTGCACGGAGAGCAAGACGACGCAGTGCCCAAGACTGGGAGGGCTGCCGTTCGGCTTCCACGGTGCGTACAAGAGCCCGGCGCATGGGTTGTTGTATTTCAGGAACCGGTGGTACTCGGTCGAGGCCGGGCAGTGGTTGACGCATGACCCGCTGGGGGAAGTCGACTCGGTGAATTTGTATGCGTTCAACCGGTTCGACAGCGTCAACTTCGTCGACCCGTTTGGGCTCGAGAAGCAAGGCGCCGCTGGCGGGTGCAGGGAACCCGGCAAGTTCGAGACCGTCGTCTGCGGGAAGAGTGGAAAGAAGGAAGCTGAAGAAAAGGCTGCAGCGGAGAAGGCCGCGTTGGGGCAAGAACAGAATGCTCTCAAGCGCGATCAGCCGAAGCCGGCGTCACCGTTGGCCGAAAAGAAGGAGGAGCCGGCATCCGCGCCCAAGAAGGTCGCGAAGGCCACCTACGAGCTGTGGAAGGGCTACGGCGAGTTCCTCGGAGACATCCATTGGTCCTACTGGGTGTTCCCGAATCCCCATGGGGTCGCGACTGCCAACGCGAAGGTCGACAAGAAGTTCTCCATGTTCCTGGTCCAGTCGGGGCTGACCCAAACCGACGTCTCGTCGATCGGACTCTTGTTGGCGTCACTCGGTGCCCTGCCCGAAGCACAGGCCGCCGTCGAGCAGACAGTGGTTGGCCTTCTGGGCGACGCACTCGAAACTGCGAAGCCTCTGGACCCGCTTCCAAGTAACGTGCGTCCAGCGACGGAACAGCCCATGGGTGGAGGCGGTTTGGTTCTTCGTGACGGGGAGGGTGCTACTGCAGCGGAGATGGCGGCCAGTACGGTCGGGCAGACGGCTGGAAACAGAAACGGGCAGGCAGCGGTGCGGCAGGCAACGCTTGATGCGGTTCCGCCAGGGGAGCCCTACACGTGCTGGCGATGCGGTCAGACCTCAACCAATCCCGCTGATATGCAGCTCGGCCACCGCAACGTTCCTACGTCGAGGGGCGGCAACCTGGAGCCTGCGAACGTCTGCCTCGAAGGTGCCGCGTGCAACCTCAGTTCAGGTAACAGAGGAGGACCCAGTCCAGGAATGTCGTGCGCGGAACGAGGCGGTTGTGGAGCGCCCTACGGGCGGTAGTTAGTTAGGAGCGAGCATGAAAGAAGTGACGCAGCTCTTCGCTGGAGCACGAACCGACGGCTCCCCTGTTTACGAGGAGGTAGTCGTTGAGAGCATGGGACAAGGGCGATTCAGGCTCATGCAGTCGCCCGGGCTGGTGCTGGGCGTGGCCGCCGGCGACGTGATCGACGTGTCCGAGGATCGCCGAGCAACTGTTGTTGAACGGGGCGGCAACCTTTGTATCCAGATTTACACCAAGGGCGAAGGGGCGAAGATCGAACCCGTGGTACGCGAACGGCTGGTGCGCTTGAACGGGCGCCTCGATGGCCGATCAGAGCAGCAGCTCGTCTTCACGGTCCCGGCGTCAGCGGGCTTGGCGACAGTCGAGACGGCAATGGCCGAGCTGGTGAGGCAGTTTCCGAAAGCTGAGTGGTACTACGGGAACGTCTACGATCCCGTCGATGGAGTTACCCCGTTGAACTGGTGGCTCCAGTAACGAAGAATCCTGGTGCCACCGAAGCGACAGCGGCAATCCCTGCTGCCCCAGCACGTCCCAGCTCTCCGTGGTGGCGATCGTAGAGCCAAGGAAGGTCCGCCGGCCGATGGAGTCTTCGTTCTGCGGCGGTAGTCCTCGGCGAGCGCCAGCACTTCGAAACAAGGTTCTTGCTCTTGCCGGTGGGCGATTGGGTGATGATTGGTTCGAATGGCTTGATCGCTGAACACACCATCCCGAAGGTCTATTCGAGACCAGGACTCGGAATGGGTTTGGTCGTGGTAAGCAAACCTAAAATGAGGATGTTCTATGCAATGGTTGGGAGCGCGACGCGGAGTATCACGTAGGCACTCCAAGCGGGGGTCTCGGGACTTGGGCCAGAAGGAGGGCTCACGGAGGCGGGGCTTCGCGAACTCGTCTCAAGGCTTGGCGTTCAGTTCGAGCAGGACCCAGAAGAACTTCGAAATGGCTATCTGCGCACGCGAGAGCGGCGGCCCAAGAGTTGAGCCTGAATCGAGGGCCAGATAGCGCCGAGAATGGTGTTGATGGGGGACTGTTCGTGAAGACTCGTTCGCTGTTCTTGATGCTTGTTGTCGTCGGCTGCGGCACCACTGGCTCTGGCCTTACGGATGGCCTCGTCTCGATCACCCGAGACGCTGGTGTGCCGGCTCCGGATTTGGGGGCGACCATCGACGCAGGCGTCGACGGCCCGCTGCGCGACATCGAGATCGTCGCGTTCCTCCACAGCCAGGCGAAACAGGACGGCGGCCGGGCCTACCCGTTCCTCGTGCCTCGACTCGCTGACGTCCGCGCCCAATGGCAATGGCGAGACGGCGGGTGGGGCACCTCTCAGGGCCGCTTGCTCGAGGACGGCGGGTACCTCATTCCCAGCGTTCCGGCGGGCGAGGCGATCGTCATCTTCCCGAACACCCAGGGCCTCGTGTCGTCTGCGAGCTTCTTCGACTTCTCGTGGACCGTGCAGGGCCGCCCGACCGCCGAGTTTCCGAATCCGAACGTTCCTACGACCGTTCGTCTCGCTGCCGATGGTTTGCCGCCCTGGGCTCCGGGCGACGCGCTGGTGTTCTCTTCGCTGGAGACGCCGTTCAGGTTGCTCCAGCTCTCGACGATTCCGGCCGGGTCGACTGGCATCTCAGGCTCGCTCCGATGGGATCAAGAACGCGTTCCCCTGTTCCGAGGCTCCGAGGGTGACAGCTTCTCGGTTTCGACCATGCGACCGCGGCTGCTGGGTCAGGTCAGCTATCAGTCGATGACGGCAGGTCGCACGATCAGCCCTCCCGACCTCACGGTTGGAGCCAACATCAACATCAACGTCGTCCTCGTCGAACCCACCCCGGCCGGCGCTGAGGTGCACATCGATTTCCCCGGCTTCGAGCAGGCACTTCGCGAGGCTCGCCCTGGGCAGGCATTGCTGGCGTCGTCCTTCGCAGTCACTCACCGCCGAGGGCTTCGAGAGGTCGGTGTGGTGCGCTACGGCTACCGAGGCAATGAAGCGGGCTTGCCGATGGCCCTGGGTGAGAACATTCCAATCGGTCTGCCCGACACGCGCGGCCGGGTGCAGTGGGCGGACCTCATGCCACGTGACGAGCTCGTTGCTTCGATCTCGACCCGGTTCGACGTGAGAGTCAGCGCCGGGAGCGTCATCGACAGCATTCCGGTCTTCGTGACTCGCACCCTTCCGGTGAGCGACACGATCGACCTCGTGCCCACGCTCAGTGTCCCTCGTGCCCTGGCCGTCAACGGTGCACCGTCGACCAGCTTTCGCGCCGGCGTCGGCCTCACGCCCACGCTCTCGTGGGACGCGCCAGCGCGGGGCTCACCCAGTCGCTACCTGATCGTCATTCTCGACCTCGTCGATCAGAACTTCAGCCAGGCGTTCTACACGACGAGGCGCACGTTCACGGTTCCGCCCTTCACGCTCACGGCGGGACGAACCTACGTGGCGGTCATCTCGGCGCAGGCGGGAATGTTCGACCCGCTGAACCCGCTCTTCCAACCTGCCAGCTTCGAATCGATCGGCACTGTCACCGAGGCGTTCAGCCCCTGACTACGGCTGGCACTCGAACACCGTCTTCCGCAGCAGCCCATCGGTCCACAGCACGCCGACGCTCGTGTCGGTCAACGGCACGAGCGCGAAGTCACTGCGGGCGTTCTGTGACTGCATCAAATCGGTATCGATCAACTGCAACGGAGGAGTCGGGCTCGCCGCTCCCACAGCGACGCGAATGAACCAGCCCTGCTGATTCGCCGTCACGTACCCGCTGCTCCCCATGATCGCGTTGCCGGTGCTGGTCCCCGCGCCCCACCCGAAGTCGGTCGTCACGTTCGACGTCGACGACGACGCCAGGCCACGCGTGCCGAGCAGCACGCCATCTTCATCAATCGACACGAAGCGGCTTGCGACGGCGACCGAGCCCGAACCCGTCACGTGCATCACGTACTTCTGGCCATCGAATACCGCGCTATCGAGCCACAGCGTGGTGGCGCTCCCCTGCCCGGGCAGGGTGAGCTGGAACGGCCCCGCGCGCACCGACGACAGGTCGCTGTGGTAAATCACCCATCGCACCGACTGCACCGTCAGCGGTTGTTGAACCGCGTTGGTCCACGCGAAGAGCACACCACGAGAGCCCACCACCACCTGCGGGCCTGACTGTCCGGGATCCGCGAGGGAAGTCTCTGGTGCCCGCGCGTCTTGCGTCGCGCTGACTCCAGCGTACACATCACGCCGCAACCCCAACACACCACCATCGCTCACCGTGTTGAAGCGAAGCCCGATCGCGTTGCCGACCGACACCGTGTCCCACCAGGTGGCGATGTGCTGGTCGAGCGCCGGGCTGTACGCCGAAGCGACGCGTCCGATGGGCGTGAAGCCACCGGTACCAACCCCAACGCCCAGCACGATGCCGTTGAAGTCACGACACTGGCCCGCCGCCTCCGCGCCCGTCTGGAGCACGGTCGACGATCGCACCGTCAGGTCTGGCGCGAAGGTCGTGAGGCGCGCTTCGAACCGGCGCACCTCGGCGCCGTTGCAGCAGATCGACTGCGCGTTCGAGAAGCGCGCGACGAGGCTCGCGAGCGCGAGGCCACCATCCGAGACGGTCAACGAGGGCAGAACCGCCTGGTTCCCATACCGGGTGACGCCGCTGGAGCACGTGGCCCACGGAGAGTTCGACGAGTGCAGCGCGACCGGGCCCGTGATGACGCTCATCGACGTGCCATCGAGGCGGTACGCGTCGTGCGTGCCTCGCACGTGATGCGACGGCGCGACCACGACGACCTCGCCACCGACCTTCACGGCCACGGGAGCCCCGCCGCTCGGCGGATAGTCGGGCGAGCTGCTCACCACACCCCGCGCGCCCGCCCGCTCACGCCACAACATCTCGTCGACGGACCCGTTGCAGTTGTTGTCTTTCCAGTCACAGCGCTCCGGTGCTCCGCCAAACACCGTGTTGTCATTGTCATCACAGTCATCAGCCGCGGCGCCCGCATCACGAGGGCACTGCGTCGGGTAGTGCCCATCGCCGTCCACGTCGGTCGCGATCGTCTGGTACGTGCACTGCCGGTTCGCCGCCATGCAGATGTCATTCGTGCACGGGTTGTTGTCGAAGCACGGGTTGGTGCCCAACACGCAGCGGCCCTGGCGACACGCCTCGGCGCCATTGCAGAAGTCGTTGTCGAGGCAGTCGATGTCGGCGAGGCAGCCGCCGTCGATGCCCGAGGTGCCCGCGTCACGTGTTCCCGCGTCGGCCAGCACCACGTTGCAGAAGGACCCGTTCTGGCAGCGGTTGCTGGAGCAGCAGGTGCCGCCAGCGTTCCCAACACAGTCGCTGTTCCCAAGGCACTCGAAGCTGCACCGGCCACGGGAGTCACAGACGAGGCCATTGGTGCACTGCGACGAGACGAGGCACGTCGCGCCCCAACCAGGAGGAACGCCCCCGTCACTCGGCCCCGCGTCACCCAGGGACGGGAAGCAGCCACCGCCGTAGCAGGAGTCGCCAGGCGTGCAGTCGCGGCCGAGCAGGCACTCGGGCTCACACAGGCCGGTCCGGCTGCAGCGCTGTCGCTCAGGACACTGGCTCGAATACACGCAGCCGCCCGCGCCGCCGCCGTCGGCCAGCACGACCGGCTCACACGCGCCTGCGGCCGAACACACCTGATTCGCCGGGCAATCGCGCGTCGTCAGGCACTCGGCGAGGCACGCTCCACGGCTGGAGCACCGCGTGCCTGCGTCGCACTGGCTGTTGTACTCGCAGCCGCCAATCGTCGGTCCTGCATCCACGCTCCCAGCGTCGGGCGTTGCGCCCGTCACGCACCGGCCAGCGACACACGCCTGGGACGCCGCACAGTCGACCGACGCCAGACACTCCGCGACGCACTGGCCCGACCGATTGCACTTCTGACCCACCGCGCACTGACTCGAGTACTGACAGCCATCGTCGATGACGGGAGGCGGAAACCCACCATCGGTCTGCACCTGGTCGTTCCACACGCACTGTCCATCGACGCACTGCTGCGCCTGAGCGCAGTCGCTCGCCCCAGCACATCGGTGACGGCACTTGCGATCGGCGCCGCAGATCTGCCCCTCGGGACACGGGCCGTTCGCGCAGGTCAGCTGCGTGCACACCAGCTGCGGTGGATCTCCCGAGAGCTGACAGTCACTGTCAGCCGGGCAGTCGCGGCGCTCGGTGCACGGCTGGTGGCAGCGACGAAAGACACAGACCAGCGGTGTCTCGCAGTCGCTGTTGAGCAGGCACCCTTCGGCCAGCTTCGACGGGGCCGTCGTATCCCGGGTGACGCAAGAGGAAGCAGCCAGGCACAGCAAGGCCAGCGCGCGGGGGTTCATTCGGCACTGTCTACTGAGTTCGGTCCCCCTGAGCCAAGGATGGCCGCGCCATCGCCGCATGGAGGAAGGCTGGCTCTTCGGCGCCGTTTTCGCCGAGGGGGCGCAGCGCACCAACGCGAGAGGCAAGCCACAGCGCAGCGCCCAGCAACCACCTCGGCGTCGATACGAGCGCTGCCACCGACGACGGAGTCACCTCGAGGCCGCGCTGTCGGACCTGCGCGAAGCCGCTCCGCCACGCGTCCACCACGCCGACCGCTTCCGCCCACGACAGACCGCGCGTTATCGACGTCACGCCGGCCGTCATCAACGGCGTCATCACCGCCGCGTGCGTCGCGAGCCACGCCTCCATGTCACTGCACTCCACCGTGGGAATCCCCGCGGCGGTGAACGTTTGGGCCCAGCCGTCGAGCCACGAGGGCCGGAAGTCAGACATCGCGCCGACGGTCGTGATCTGCACGCGCTCCAGGGCTCGCGGCACGACGCGCAGCTCGAGCCGCCCATCACGCAACGCCGCGACGATCGCTGGGAAAGCCCACGAGAACCGGTCGCGCCCCACGGCTTCACGCAGCGCGGGCAATTCACTCCACGCGTTGAACATGAACATCACCGGCGCGGTGCTCGCCTTGAGCATCGGCAGCAGCGCATCGATCTGCCACGGGCGGACGGGCACGAGGATGAGATCAGCGGAGCCCACGGACTCCACGGACTCCACAACCTCCACAACCTCCACGACGGCGCGGTCTCCCCCCACCGTCACGATCGCGCCGTCCCGTCGCAGCTGGGCGAGCCGATCACCACGAGCGAGGACCGACACCTGATGACCCGCCTTCGCGAGCAGAAACGCGAGCGAGCTGCCGATCGCGCCTGCGCCGACGATGGTGATGCGCTTCACGTCACTCACCCGCCGTAGAGGACGAAGCCCGCCCAGTAGTACGGCGACTTGAAGCGCTCCTGGCTGGCGAGCATCTTCTGCGCGCGGGCGAGCGCCTTGTCGTGCGGGAGCCCCAACTGCAGCACACCGACGTAGAACGCCTTCATCAGCTCGGCCGTCGCGCGATCGTGCACCTTCCACAAGCTCGCGACCACCGCGCGCGCTCCAGCATGCAGGAACCCACGCGCCAGCCCGATGAACCCTTCGCCACGCACCTCTTCGCCTAGCGCCGTCTCACACGCGCTCAACGTCACGAGGTCGGCCGGCAATGACAGTGCATACACTTCAGCCAAAGACAGAAAGCCATCCACCGTCTTTCCATCGGGTGTTCGACGCGACAGCACGAGGCCGGAGCGTTCCGGATGCTCCGTGTCGAGGACTCCGTGCGTGGCGATGTGAACGATACGAGGTCGTCCAGCCGCGTTGAGCCGTGACTTCGACGCATCGAAGTCGAGCAGCACGGAGCGCTTCGTTGCCGCGACCAACGCACCGACCGACTCGACCTCGGCCCGGCTCGAGAGCAGCCGCTGGTAGTGCTCCTTCTCACCGGCGCGCAGTTGATTCGGAGCAGGCTCCACCGGCTTTCCTCCCAGCCGTGGGTCGTCGGCTTCGAACACCGGGTCTCCCACTGCGACCAGCTCCGACGTCGGCCCCGCCCGCTTCGTCGCGCGCTGCGCCTTCAGCACGCTCAAGGACGGCGTCGACTGGACCGGGAGCTCGGGCACGAGCGCTGCCCACGGCACCAGGTGCAACGCGCCATCAGCCACGACGATCAGCCTGCGCTTCGCCGTCAACTGCGCCTCGAAGGGAGCGATCAGCGACGCGCGGAGCTTCACCCTCGCCGCCTCGGCCTTCACATCGGCCGCGTCAATTCGGGCCACGCGCGCCGCGGCCGTCTCTCCAGCCACGTCTTCATTCCGCGCCGAGTACAGCGTGTGAATCGCCTGCGCCTGCTCGTTGAGCTCCGACGGCTCGGCCAGCGTGAACGCGGTCGCGGTCTTTCCGCTCAGCACCAGCGCGTACGCCCCGTTGCGCCCGAGGAAGTACTCCACCACCAGCGAGTCGGCGCCGACCAACGCCTCCACCTCGGCCAGCGTGGGCAATGGGAGCGTCGACAAGCTCGCCACCTTCGGATCCGCCGCCTGCACCTTCGACCGCAGCTTCTCGTACGCCGCCAACTTGAGCTCGAGCTCGGCCTCTTGCGGAGGCGCTCCCGCATCGGGGCTCGCAGTCGCTCGGAACCGTCGAGCCTCATTCTCCAGCTCACGAATCTTCGCCCTGAGCGTGTCTTCCTCGGTCAACAACGCCTGCTGGCCAGCCGGACGATCCGCATCCACCAGCATCAAGAAGTCGAGCAGCGATCGCGCCCGCGCCCGTTCACTCGCCTCCAGCGCCTTCTCGAACCACACCCGCTCGCCCTTCACCTGCGACTGCAGCGCGGCAGCGGCGACCCACAGGTCGTAATATTTCCGAACGCCCGCAGAATAATACGCGCGCCGATCTTCACTCGCGATCCGCTCCCGCAGCGACTCGGACAACGCGAGCGCCTTCTCGGCCCACGCCACCGCCTCGGGATAGTGCTTCGCCATCAGCTCCGCCCGACCAAGCCGGTAGTACGCGTACGCCTCCCACGTGACGTCGCCGAGTTGCACGAAGAGCGTCACCGCCTGGCGCAGGGGCTCCATGGCCTCGGCCGGCCGGTTGAGGCGCCCGTACGCGCTCCCCCAGGACGTCAGCGTCTGCGCTTCACCGCGAACCGAGCCAATCTCACGCCGAAGCTGAATGGCTTCTGCGTGCCGCTCCAGCGCGATCGGGTCGAGCAGCGTCGACTCCATCTCTCCTGCGGCATCGAGGCTGAACGCGAGGCCCTGCTTGTCACCCGCGACGCGGCGCACCTTCACGGCCTCGAGATAGAACGGCAGCGCACCCTTCCAGTCCGAGTCGAAGGAGGAGGGCATGCCACCAAGGTCGTGCAACGCGTGACCGATGGCGCGGCCGTCCTTCGTGATCAGCGCCGCCGCGTGGCCACGCTCGAAGTGGTCGGCCGCCTTCTTCCGATCCCCGAGCTCCTTGTGACACCAGCCGATCGAGCTCTCGTACTCGGCGATGAGGTGCGGGTGGCCGAACTTCCGGACCATCTCGAGCCTGGGCACCAGCTTGCCGACGCACTGCGCATGCTCACCGCGCTCCGCGAGATCGTCAGCCTCCGCAACATCGATGCGCGCATGGAGCAGCTCGTCGTCACCCGCCACCGCGCGAGCCTGTTGCTGGTGAACGATTGCCGCCTCGAGCCGGCCCTTCTCATGCTCGATCGCCGCGAGGCCCAGGTGAGCAGAGGCGACCGTCTCGGGCACGGAGCTCTCCAGCGCTTCGGTGAACCGCGCCGTCGCCTGCGGGTCGCTGATGCGGAGCAGGAACTCAGCGGCCGTCAGCGTCAGGGCTCCAGCGCGCTCAGAGTCGCCGAGGGCCCGCGCCTCTTTCGCGAGCACCGTCAGCTGCGTCGCCGCCATCCTCAGCCCTTCGGCCGTCGCAGGAATCGTCGACGCGATGGCCTGCAACGAGGTCGAGTCGATCGCCGCCAACGCCTTTGCGTTCGCCGACGTCGAGACCTCGAGCGTGAACGCCGTCTTCGGCCACGCGACGGCCGGCGCGACGAGCTCCAACTCCACGCCATCGGTGTCGGCGAATGCGATGCGCTCGGGCGCCGAGAACGGCCGGCGATCGATCGCCTCCCTCGTCTCACCGCGAACGACGAAGAGCTGAACACCGCTCTGTTGCGGCTCCAGCACGATCTCCACGCCACCTTGAGGCAACCGAAACCGCTGCGGCTCCGCGCTCACCGTGCCGTCGAAGCGTTGACCGGAAGCCAGGCGCGGTGCCGACGGCGCGCAGCCAGCAAGCAGAATGAGAACGAGAATTCGAAGGAGCACGGGCCTCCGACAACACCACACCGTCGAGCCTCAGTCTGCCGGCGCGACGGTCAGCTCATACTCGGCGACCTGCTCGTCGTTGGAGCGCAGCACCACGCTGTACCGGCCGGCGCTCCACGCCGCCGCGGGGACCTCGACCCGAACGGCGACCGCATCGGCGCTCGTCGGAGCCCCACGCCACACTTCACCATCCGGCCCGTTCACGACGATCTGCCAGGCGCTCCGCGGCGGCTCGCCGTCGAGGCTCAGCTCGAGCTTCACGGTGCGCAGCCGCTTTGGGAGCGTCACCTTCGCCGACGTCGCCTGCGCCCGGAGCGAGAGCGGTCGCAACGACACCTCGGCATCGACCGCAGCGCCCGGCCAGAAGAGCAGCACGAGCGCTCCAGCCACCGCGAGGCCACCAGCAAACGCCATGGGGAGCCGCGCAAAGAGCGTCGACCACCACCGGGCCGCCTCCGGAGCCGGCTGCTGTTTCGCCCTCGTCCTCAACGCGCGCGCCGTCGACACCTTGCCCCGCCAATCCGCAGACGCACGGCACAGCGCCTCGACCTTCGTCCGCCGCGCGGGGGCAAGACCGCCAGCCAGGAACGCGTCGATCAACTCCGCCTCGAAAGCACGAAGCTCCTCGAAGCGCGGCCCGTCTTCCGCTGCCTCATCTTCGAGCTGATGCGCCTGCGCCTCGGGCAGCTCTCCAAGCAGGAATGCGAAGGCCTGGTCTTCCGAGAGCGGACTCATCGGTGGGAGTGACGTGGGGCTCGAATTCATTTCGCACCCTCGAGTTTTCCCTGCACACACTGCTCGAGCCTGGCGCGGAGCCGGAACGCTCGCACTCGCAGCGCCTCCACCGTCGTCCCCAGTGACTGCGCCAGCTTCGCCCGGCCTGCGATGCGGCTTGGGCCCTCGTCGCGGTAGTAGCCCAGCACCAGGTTGCGCTCGGCCGTGACGAGGCCTTCCAGACAGCTGTCGAGTGCGCGCAGCCGCAGCTCGTCTTCGGGTTCTGCAGGTGCCGGCGCCGCGATGCTGCGATCGTCGATGTTGACGTCTTTGCGATCCTTCCGGCCTGCCTCGAGCGCCACCATGCGTGCGACGCCCACCACGAACGCGTTCGGCGTGGACGTGCGCACCTCTCCGGCTTCCACTCTGCGCGCGACGCGATCGAGCGTGTCATCCGCCAGCCCCGACGCATCGCCGAGCCCGCGCCACCGGAAGAACGACTCCAGTCGATCGCGCACCTGCCGGTACTTCTCCGCTTTCGAAGTCGCGTCCGTGCCGCCGAGAAAGTCGAGGAGCCGCTCGAACGTCGACGCCTCGAAGAGTCTGCCGGGCTGTCGAGTGGAGGCCTGCGACACGAGCGGCGACACAACCGCAGTCCCTGTGTGCAGACAAGCGCGAAACCCGGTGCCCGGCACACTTTCGTTTCACCTGTCTGGTGGCTGGCGGGTCTCTGCCTACGTTGCAGGCAGGTGTGGCATTGGTGCCATGCTTGTCACAGGGCGCAGTGACAGAAAGACGCCCTAACCACTTGAAATAGCGTATGCGCCATGACGGGCATGCCCTTTGCTGACGGGATGCGTCATGCAGGTTTCGACAGCAGGCCGAGAGTCGAAGCCCGAAGGAACAGAAGCCATGGAAATCACCACGTTCATCAAGCCCCGTTTCGCGATCGGCGCCCTCCCGGGCACGGGCGTGATGCTCGTTCAGGTCAAGGCCGCCACTGAGAAGCCGGCCAACCGCGTGGTGCTCCAGACGCCTGCCGTGTCGTCACTGAGCTGAGTCGAATTGATTGAGCTGAGTCTCTCGTCGCCGGTGGAGCGGTTCGTTTCGCTCCCGGTTGACCCTCGGGCCCGCTGTCTGACAGACCGGCCCACATGAACCCACCGCTCGCTGCCGTCGTGCTCTGTGCCGGAAAAGGCACGCGCATGGAGTCCGAGACCGCCAAGGTGCTGCACCCGATCCTGGGTCGGCCGCTGGCCTGGTACCCCATCACCCGGGCGTTCGAGTCGGGCTGCCAGCAGGTCGTCGCCGTCGTTGGCCACCAGGCGGAGCAGGTGCGCGCCACGATGAGCAAGGCCTTCGAGGGCCAGGCGCTCGCGTTCGCCGTTCAAGAGAACCAGCGCGGCACTGGAGACGCGGTCGCCGCGGCGCGAGGCTGCCTCACGGGCTTCACTGGCGCGGTCCTCATCCTCATGGGCGACGTGCCGCTCCTCACCGTCGAGACCCTCACGAAGCTCGTCGCCGCGTTTCGCGCCGGCAAGGGCCCGCTCGCGATGGTGAGCTGCAAGCCGGCTGACGCGACGGGGTATGGGCGCGTGCTGCGTGGGCCGGGCCGGAAGGTCGAGGGCATCGTCGAGCACAAGGACGCGACGCCCGAGCAGCGCCTCATCACCGAGATCAACGCGGGCCTCTACGTCGCTGACGCGCGCTTCTTGTGGGGCGCGCTCGAGACGCTCACGCCCGCCAACGCGCAGGGAGAGCTGTACCTCACCGACATCGTCGCGAAGGCGGCTGCGCTGGGTGAGGTGGTCGTCGTCGAGGCCGATGCGCACGAGGTGGAAGGCATCAACGATCGCGCCGAGCTGGCCGAGCGGTCCGAGCTGCTGCGTGCGCGCATCAACCGCCGCCACATGAAGGTGGGCGTGTCGCTCCAGCACCCGGCGTCGACGTTCATCGACGAAGGCGTGGAGATCGGCCGAGACACCGTCATCGGCCCCAACGTCACCATCTCGGGAGAGTGTGAGATCGGCAGCGGCGTCACCATCGGCCAGGGCTCGGTGCTCAACCACTCGACCATCGGCGATGGCACCGAGGTGAAGCCGTACTCCGTCTTCGAAGAGGCCGTCGTCGGCCCGCGCTGTCACATCGGCCCGTTCGCGCGGCTGCGGCCCGGTACGGTGCTCGACGAGGGCGTGCATGTCGGCAACTTCGTGGAGACGAAGAAGACGCGCCTGAAGAAGGGCAGCAAGGCCAACCACCTCGCCTACCTGGGCGACGCGGAGATCGGCGCCGGCTGCAACATCGGCGCGGGCACCATCACCTGCAACTACGACGGCGTGAACAAGCACCAGACCGTGCTGGGCGACGGCGTCTTCATCGGCTCGGATACGCAGCTCGTCGCTCCGGTGACGATTGGCGACGGCGCCTTCGTCGCGGCAGGCAGCACCATCACCGAGAACGTGCCGGCGCAGGCGCTGGCGCTCTCTCGCACGCCGCAGACCATCAAAGAGGGCTGGGCGGAGCGTCGTCGCAAGGTGCTCGCCGGCCTCAAGTCGAACAGCTGAACCCGGAATGCCCTCGTGGGCACTTCCGTTCGGGAACACGGGCGCGACCTTGAAGCGCTCAGAAAGTCAGCAACTCCATGTGCGGCATCGTTGGCTACGTCGGTGACAAGCAGGCGGCAGGCGTCCTCGTGGGGGGCCTCAAGCGGCTCGAGTATCGAGGGTACGACTCGGCGGGCGTCGCGGTGCTCGATGGCACGCAGCTCACGGTGATTCGCGCGACCGGCAAGCTGCGCAACCTCGAGGGGAAGGTCGCCACCGAGCAGCCGAAAGGCACCGCCGGCATCGGGCACACCCGCTGGGCCACGCACGGCCGGCCGTCCGACGAGAACGCGCACCCGCACACCTTCGAAGGCGTCAGCGTGGTGCACAACGGCATCATCGAGAACCACCTCGCGCTGAAGGCCGAGCTCAAAGGCCGCGGGCACGTGTTCTCGAGCGAGACCGACTCCGAGGTGTTCGCGCACCTCATTCGAGACGAGCTCAAAGCCGGCAAGACGCTCCCCGACGCCGTGCGCGCCGCCACGAAGCTGGTGAAGGGCACCTACGCGCTGGTCGTCGTCACCGGCTCCGAGCCGAACCACATCGTCTGCACCCGCGAGTCGCAGCCGATGGTGCTGGGGCTCTCCGAGGGGCAGAACTTCGTCGCCTCCGACGTGCCGGCGCTGCTCGACCACACCCGCGACGTCATCTTCATGGAGGATGGCGATCTCGGCGTGGTGTCGAAGCAGGGCATCGCGCTGTTCAATCGCGCCGGCGCTCCCGTCACCCGCAAGACGACGCGCATCGACTGGACGCCCGGCATGGCCGAGAAGGGTGGCCACAAACACTTCATGCACAAGGAGATCATCGAGCAGCCTCGAGCGATCGCCGACACCCTGCGCGGCCGCATTCTTCGCAGCGAAGGTGACGTGCACTTCGACGGCTGGAACCTCACCGACGCCCAGGTGAAGTCGATGGAGCGCGTGTGGATTCTCGCCTGCGGCACCTCGTTCCACTCCGGCCTCGCCGGGAAGTGGATGATCGAGTCGCTCGCGCGCATTCCCGTCGAGGTCGAGCTCGCGTCCGAGTTCCGCTACCGCGACCCCATCGTCCAGAAGGGCCAGCTCGCCGTCGCCATCAGCCAGTCAGGTGAGACGCTCGACACGCTCGCGGCCATGCGTGAGGCGAAGACCCGCGGCGCCACCACCATGACGCTCTGCAACGTCATCGGCTCGGCCATGACGCGCGAGGCCGACTTCACCGCCCTCACCAACGCCGGCCCTGAGATCGGCGTCGCCTCGACGAAGGCCTTCACCACGCAGCTCGCCGGCCTCTACCTGCTCGCCATCAAGCTCGGCCGCGTGAAGGGCACGCTCTCGGCGAAAGAGGCACAGGCCCACCTCGAGAAGCTGTCCGAGGTGCCCAAGCTCGTCGAGCACGTGCTCAAGACCGAGACGAAGGTGAAGGAGATCGCCCGCACGTACCTGCACGCCCAGGACTTCCTGTTCCTCGGACGCGGGCCCATGCAGTCGGTGGCGCTCGAGGGCGCGCTGAAGCTGAAGGAGATCTCGTACATTCACGCCGAGGGCTACGCGGGCGGAGAGATGAAGCACGGCCCCATCGCGCTCATCGACGAGAAGATGCCGGTGGTGGTGGTGGCGCCGTCGGAGCCCCACGTGCACTACGAGAAGATCATCGGGAACATCGAAGAGGTGCGCGCGCGCGGCGGGCAGGTGATCGCCATCGTCGAAGAAGGTGACGAACACGCGAAGTCGCTCGCCAACCACTTCATCGAGATCCCGAAGTCGAGCGCCCTCGTCGCGCCGATCATCGCGACGGTGCCGCTGCAATTGCTCGCGTACCACATCGCTGATCTTCGAGGCACGGACGTCGACCAACCGCGCAACCTCGCCAAGAGCGTCACGGTGGAGTGAGCGTCACCCGCCGCCGCACGCCACGGCGGTCGCGCTCGAATCGCTCACCACGTAGATGAAGTCGCTCACGCCAATCTGGCTGGTGGGCGGGTTGCCCGTGCCGAAGTCGTCGCACCCGTAGAAGCGGTGGGTGCCGCTGAACTCGCGCGTCTCGGTGCGAACCCGGAAGACTCGGCTCGTGATCGTGATCGGAACTCTGGCGATGTATGTGGGCGCGGTGCAGCACGAGCCCGCCCCGTCGTTGAAGGTCGTGTCGCGGAGCACGGTGCCAGTCACGAGATCGGTGATGGTGATTCGCGCGTAAGCCGAACCGTCACCCGTGCCATCTGCGACGTTGATCTCATACTGCTGCGGGGCCAGCTGCCTCAGCTGAATGCTGAAGAAGAAGTTCCCTCGCAGATCGCAGACGAGGGTTCGCGACGCGTCGTCGACTCGAACGGCCGCGCCCAGAAAGCCCTGGGCTGCCACTCCAGTGGTGCTGCGGTACAGGCTGTAGTCGCGACTGGTCGTGCCCGCCGCGACTGGTGCCGCAAGCCTGAACGAGATGCGACTGCCGCCATCTGTCGAGAGCGCGATATCGCGGCCGATCGATCGCACGCCGCCGTCCGGCTCCTGGAGCACCACCGCGATGCCGCCGCCATCGTTGAGCGCCCAGCCCGACAGTGGCGGAGCCAGCTCTGCGAAGACGAGGGTGCCCGCGCTCAGAGGCGCTGGCGAGGGGTTGGAGATGTTGAGCACCTGCCGCGCGGTGCCGGCATCGCTCAGGAACGGGCGCGTCGTGCAGGGGAGTGCGCAGCGACCGTCGCCGTCTTCGTCCTGGAAGCCCACCGCGCACTGGGTGCAGGTCGGGCCCGTGTAGCCAGCGGGGCAGCTGCAGCTCGCCGTGCCCGAGACGTCGGTGCAGATGGCGCCGCCCGTACAGGTGAGCATCGCGCCCTGACACGACGGCAGGCAGGAGCCGTTCGCGTCATTGTCCTGAAGGCCCGCACCGCAGGCTCGGCAGTCGGCGCCCGCGTAGCCCATCGCGCAGGTGCACACCGCGGTTCCCGTCGAGTCGCTGCAGGTGCCGTTCGCGCCACACTGGTTCGCTGCGCAGGCGGGCGTGCAGGTGCCGTTCGTGTCGTTGTCTTGCAGCCCAGGCGCGCAGGTCGAACAGGTGAGGCCGGTGTAGCCGCCCGAGCACGTGCACAGCGCCGTGCCGGTCGCGTCGCTGCAGGTGCCGCGTGTTCCGCACTGGGTGGTGGTGCACTGCGGCCTGCAGACCCCGTCGCCATCGTTGTCCTGGAGGCCCGCGTTGCACGCGTTGCAGGCAGCCCCCATGAAGCCGCCCGTGCAGACGCACGTCGCGCGGCCTGAGCTGTCGGAGCACGTTCCGTTGTTGCAGGTCGTCGTCATCGCGCAGGTCGCCTCACACACGCCGTTGCGATCGTTGTCCTGGAAGCCGATGGCGCACACCTCACACGTCACCCCGGCGTACCCCGGACGGCAGACGCAGCGCGCGGCGCCCGTGGTGTCAGCACACGTGCCGTTCATGCACGTCGTTCCCGAGCAGTCGGGCGCGCAGATGCCGTCGGCGTCGTTGTCCTGAAAGCCTGTCTTGCAGCGGTCGCATCGATCTCCGGTGAAGCCCGCGAGGCACTGGCACGAGGCCGCACCACCGTCGGCGCCCTTCACGCACTTGCCGCTCGCTCCGCAGTCGAGAGAGCACTCCGTCGAGGTGGTGCCCGCGTTGGTCGACACGCACGCGCTGTTCTCGCAGCGGGTGCCTCCGGCGCAGACCTTGTTGCAGGCGCCGCAGTTCTTCGAGTCCGAGACGAGGTTGACGCAGACGTCGCCACAGGCGGTGCACTCTTTGGGTGGCGCACCGAGGCAACCGGCGAACAACGACAACGAGGCGACGACCAACAGCGCGGGGAGGCGAGTCATCATCCGTGGAAGATAGCGCTGCATTCGGTCTGGTCCCTTCAAGATTTCTGAGGGGAGTGGTGGTTCGACCATTTCCATGACGCCGGGCTTTGCTTTCAGTGGGGCTGAAGCGCGCCACGAGCCCGGCTCAGGCCCGGCGAACCCGCCGCTTCGCCACCGATTCGGCCATGGGCTGCGCGACGTCACCTGCCGCGCGCGCCATCAGGCAGATCTGCGTGATCTTCGCGCCGAAGCGCTCCCACTTCGCTTCACCCGTGCCCTTGATGCGCAGGAACTCGGGCTTCGTGGTGGGGAGCGCTGCGGCCAGCCCATACAGCGTCGCGTCGTTGAAGATGATGAATGGAGGCACGCCCAGGTCGGCCGACAGCTCGCGACGGAACCGCTTCAGCTCTTCGACCGCGAGCACGCTGTACTGGCCGGGCAGGGCGGTGGTGCCGAGCGTCGGCGCGTCGGCGCGGCTGGTCGACTTCGAGGGCAGCGTCACCTTGCTGCCGGCGCAGACGTCGCAGGAGCCGCACTGCTGGCCCCAGGGCGTCTCTTCTCCGAAGTACCGGAGCAGGAAGCCGCGCCGGCACCGCTTCGTGTACGCGTACTCGGTCATGCGTTTGAGGAGGAGCAGCTGACTGCGCTCCTGCTCGCGCACGCGCTCGAGGCTGACGCCGAGCGAGTCCCACGGCTCGTCCTTCAACGCCTGAATGGTGCGCCCCGCGAACGGGCGCTGCACGGTGATGGTGCCCGCGCGCTCGAGGGCCGAGAGGCCGTGACGAATACGCTCTTCGTCGAGCCCGCTGCGTCGGCCGAGCTGCGAGAGCTCCGTGGAGGCGCGCACGCCGACCGGGAAGGCCGCGAGCAGGGCCGTCCACAGCGCTTTCACCTCGGGGCTGCGTGGATGATGCCCGGCGGACTCGGGCAGAATCGTGATGCCGTAGCGCCCTTCACCGCGGCTGCCTCGCGCGAGCAGGCCTTCCCGCTCGAGCACTTTCAGCGCCGCCGACACCTCGAACTCGCTCGAGCCGAGCTGCGCCGCGAGCTGGTGCACGCCGCGTTGGAACGTCGATTCCTGCCGGAGCACCTGCCACAGATCGCGAAACAGCGTCGGCGGCGGGTGGTTCGACTGAATCAACCGCTCCTGTGTGTAGACGTCGGCGTGGTTGAAGAAGAGCACCGCGTGGGCGGGCTGGCCGTCGCGGCCGGCGCGGCCGATCTCCTGGTAGTAGGCCTCGACCGCGCGCGGAATTCCGGCGTGCGCGACGAACCGGATGCCCGGCTTGTCGATGCCCATACCGAACGCGTTCGTCGCGACGGCCACTGCCTCGGGCCGCGCCATGAAGGCCTCTTGCGCCTCGCGCCGCGCGTCGTCAGGCATGCCTGCGTGGTACAGCACCGCGTCGACCTTCTTCGTGGTGAGCGCCTGGTGCAGCCCTTCGGCCTGCTTGCGGGTGTTGCAGTAGATGATGCCGCTGCCTTCGTTCGCCAGCGCTGCGCTCGCGCGACGTTTGTCGTCTTCACCCGCGACGTTCACCACGTCGAGGAAGAGGTTGGGGCGATCGAAGCCGGCGACGAAGATCTGCGGCTCCTTCATCAGCAACACGCGCGCGATGTCGTCTCGAACCTCGGGCGTGGCCGTGGCGGTGAGCGCGACCGTGCGAGGTGGGCGCAGCCGTTTTCGGACCTGCCCCAGCATCGCGTAGTCGGGGCGGAAGTCGTGACCCCACTGCGAGATGCAGTGCGCCTCGTCGATGGCGAAGAGCGCGACGCGCGCGTCCATCAGGGCCGAGACGAAGGCCTCGCTGCGGAAGCGCTCCGGCGCGACGTAGACGAGCTTGTACTCACCGCCGCGGAGCTTGCGCTGACGGTCGGCCCGCTCGCCCTCGCTCAAGGTGGAGTTGATGAACGCGGCCGGAATGCCCCGCGCCGTCAGGCCTTCCACCTGGTCCTGCATGAGCGCGATGAGCGGAGACACCACCACGGTCACGCCATCGAGCAGGGTCGCCGGCAGCTGGTAACAGAGCGATTTGCCCGCGCCAGTCGGCATCACCACCACCGTATTGCGGCCCGACAACACCGAGCTGATGACCTGCGCCTGTCCGTGACGGAACGTCGAGAGCGCGAACGCGTCGAGGCCCTTCGTCATTTCAGTCAAGAACGGCAGGTCGTCTGACACCGCGCGCATGAGTGCACTCCCGTCGATCGCAGGTCAATCGTCTTCGTCGGCCAGGATTGGTCGACGCATGAGGGCGGAACCACGGGCGCTGTCGAGCAGGCCCTTCTCGAGCATCGAGAGGTAGCCGGTGTCGGAGAGCACGACGTGGTCGAGCAGGGTGATGTTGAGCTGCTGCGCGGCCACCTTGAGCTTGCGAGTCATCGCGACGTCCTGGGCCGAGGGCTCCGGGTCTCCGCCCGGGTGCGTGTGGAGGAGCACGAGGCCACTCGCACGGCATGCCACCGCAGGGGCCAGCGCCTCGCGTGCGTCGATGACGCAGTGGTCGACGCCGCCGGTCGAGACGCGATCGAACCGCAGCAGCACGTTGCGCGTGTTGAGTGAGAGCACCCACGTCTCTTCAAGCCGGCGCTGGACCAGCTGCGTGCGGGCCCAGGCGGCGATGGCGTGCGGGGTAAAGAGCTTCGGGCGCTCCAGCTTGCGTTGCGGCAGGCGGTAGGCGAGCTCCATCGACGCGAGCAGCCGGGCCGTCAGCAGCGGCGCGAGCTCGAACGACAGCTCTGGCGTCTCGAGCAGGTGCGCCAGGCCATGGGTGAGGAGCGGCTCCACGTCGCGCTCGTCCTTCGCGCCGCCCAGCACCGCGAGCAGCTCACCGTCGGTCAACGACGCGGCCCCCAGCCGTCGCAGCCGCGCCTGCGCCTCGGTGAAGAAGCGAGTCGGCTCCTTCGGCTCCACCACCTCATGTGCTTCGAACCAATCGCCGTTCATTCGTTCCCCCCGCAGGAGGCCTCAGCAAACGAAGTGCCGGAGGTCGTCGCCCGGCCGATCAACGGCCTGCGCATCCTTCGAGGCGGACGTGCGCGGACGCTCCACTCATTTCTCGCGTGTCGAGAGCCCACCTGAAGGCGCTACGCTGCGGCGCATGGCGTACGCCGCGTCGCTCCCAACCGTCTGTGCCGCCTGCCGCAAAGCCGGAGCGCTGGTCGTCGAACAGTCCATCATCAAAGGCACGCTCAGCTGGGCCGAGTCGTTCGCGTGCTCGTGCGGCCATGGCTTCGAGGCGAAGAACGCTGGTCTGCCGATGCCCGCCGCGCGTCAGGCGCTGATGGTCGTGCACGGGAAGTTCCGGGTGTTCGTCGACGCGCTCCCGAAAGGCGGAAAGGCGTTTGGCGTGCTCGCGAAGGTGCTCGACGCGAGCGAGGCCGAAGTGGCGAGCGCGCTGGCGCGGCTCCCGGCGGCGGTGTGGGAAGGCACGAAGCCCGAGGCCGAGTTCATGGAAGCGGCGCTCGGAAAGAGCGGCGCGACCGTGCGCGTCGAGCTCGTCAGCCCCAGGCCCTCGGCGCCAAGGCCTTCAGCGAAGCGGCCGAAGAAGCGCTGAGCTTCGGAGGTCAGCGCAGCGCCGACGCCGCCTGCACCACGTCCCACAACGTCTTGCCTTCGAGCGCGACGCCGAGCGGTGCGTGTTCTTTCGCGACGTGCAGCAGGGCCGACGCCAGCTCCGCGAGCGTGATGGGCTGGTACTTCGTCAGGCCGAAGAACGAGGTGATGGCACGTACACCGGGCATCGACTGGCCTTCGCGGTCCTCGAACGCTGACGGGCGCAGAATCGTGAAGCCGAGCCCGCTCTCCATCACCAGCGCCTCGGCCTTCGCTTTGGCCTCGAGGTACGCGCCCATCGGCCGCCCGGCGCCGACCGACGAGAGCAGCACGAGGTGATCGACGCCTGCGCGCTTCGCCGCCTCGACGAGCTGGCGCGTGGTGCCGATGTCGCTCGTCTCGTAGGTGTCACCCTTCGCGAACCGCTTCTTCATGGTGCCGATGAGCTGCACGACGGTCGTGCATCCGTGCATGGCGGCGGTGAGCCCGGCGTCGCCCAGGTCGATCGCGACGACGTTGGGGTGCGAGAGGCTCGAGGCGCTCTTCGGGCGAACGTGCGGCACCACCGAGATGGCGTGGCGATCGGCCATGGGGACGAGGACGCGGCCGACGGCGCCGGTGGCTCCTGCGATGAAGAGGCGACGAGGGCTCATGCGGCTGACGTCTACTCACGATTCTGACTCGACGCCTCGCTCGTGGCGTAGAGTGCGCCAGCTTCACACCCTCACGGAGACCTCATGCGCTCGTTCGCTCTCGCCACCGTGCTCGTCGTTTCGTCGTTCGCTTCGTCCGAAGCGTTCGCTGATGAAGACACCAGGCCCTCGGGCAGCCTCGACTCCAGCTTGCGCGGCCCTGGCTCATTGTCGGACGCGAGCCCGCAGCGGCGCCAGCCGATGCTCTCGCTCTTCCTCGGCTTCCCGGCCGGTTACTTCGGGTTCGGCGGCTTTCCCTTCAGCATCGGCGGCCGCTACCTGCAGCCGATCCTTCACGATGGCTTCGTGCCGAGCATCAACGACTCATTCAGCATCGAGTTCGGCGCCGACCTGTTCGCGCTCAGCCACCGAGACTATTTCGGCGCGATGCTGGCGATTCCCATCGAGGCAATGTGGGCGCTGCACTTCTCGAACAAGTTCAGCGGGTACCTGAAGCTCGGCGCGGCGATCGAGCTCCGTTTCCTGGGACCGTGGTGCTGGGGAGGGTCCTGCAACAACTTCGTCGGCGCCGGCCTCATCGGGGGAGTCGGCATCATGTATCGCATCACCGACGCCATCACGTTCCGGCTCGAGCTCGGGTACCCGGGCCTCAAGGTGGGCCTCGGGTTCCCGTTGTAGCGGAGCGGACTACTTCACCTGCGGGGCGGCGTTGCCGATGCCACTGATCGACAACTTCGGCTTCTTGCCGTCAGCGCCGCTCTTCCACGACACGGTGTTGTTCATGCCGTTCGCGACGATGCTCGCAGCCGAATCGGTCGTCACCGTGTTGCCCTGGCCGTTGACTCGAAGGGTGCGGCACGGGCCGGTGAAGGTGAGGGTGTGGCCCTGGCCGTTGACCTCGACGTCTTCGTTGGCCGCGCACACGTGCGCTTCCGCACGGCCCTGGCCCTGAACGACCCACTTGCCGTCGGCCGCGACTGACGCGGGGCCTGCGTTCTCGACGGCGACCGTCCCCGGCGCCACTTTCACCGTGCCGCTCGCGCCGTCGTTCTTCGCCGACACCTCGACGTCGTCTCCTGCGGCGCCCGTCTTCACCTTCACCTGCTTGTTGCCGGACTGCACGTCGACGCCGCCGCCGGTGCCGATCTTGACGGTCTTGCCGTTCTTCCCGGTGACGACGACCTGCGCGAAGGCGATGGAGGCGAGGCACGACGACAGCAGCACGAGACGAAACATGTGGAGCTCCCCGAGGTGAGTGAACGGCGACGTTCCTACTCCAGTGGGTTGCCTGTCGAGTCCGGGGCGATCCACCAGCATCGGCGCGGCGCGTCAGTGCTGCCGGAGCCAGTCGACGATCGCCTCGACGCTTGTCTCCACGGCGCTGGAGCCGTGCCCGCCGTCAGACGCCACGTGCTTCTTCGAGCCCTTCGCCTTCGCCCGCGCGACGAGTTCGTCATTCCCAGCGGGGTCGACCAGCGCATCGTGCGCGCCTTCGATGATCAGCACCGGCGCCTCGAGCCTCGCCACATTCTCGGCGCACCGCTCCATCACGCGCTGCTGGGCGAGGAGCATGCGCATGCTGAAGTACCGCACGACGAGCGGGTCTCTCTGCAGCGCGAGCCCCTCGTCGCGATCTGGGCCGAAGGCGATGGCCGACGGGTCGGAGTTCATGTCGACCGTCAGCACCCTCGGCCGGAAGATGAGGTTCGCGGCGTAGGTCAGGTACTGGCCGAAGGTGGGCGTCATGCCTTCTGTGGCGCGCAGCCTGTACGCCGCGTTCACGAGGATGACGGCGTCGGGCTTCGTTCTGGCGCCGAGCTCCAGCGCGAACGCGGCGCCGGCGCTGTGCCCCAACAGCACGAGCGGCAGCGACGGGTACTGGCGGCTGATCTCGTCGTGGAAGGCCCTGAAGTCGTCCAGGAACGCGTCTGCGTCGACGTCGCCGCGCTCGCCGGGAGAGAAGCCGCTGCCGCGCGGGTGGAAGGTCGTCACCACGTACCCTTGTGACAGCAGCGCTCGGGTCAGCTGCGGGTACAGCGCCGCCGAGCCGCACTCGGGGCCCACGACGTACCAGACGACACCGCGCACCTCGGCTGGCCGCTGCCAGGTCGAGAACAGGCGCTGACCGTCACGTGCGGCGATCCACTCCGCGTCTGCACCCGGCTGCGAAGGCGGGACGCTCGCTCGTGGAAACGTCACGCACGCCGTGTTGGCGACGACCAGCAGTGCGAGCACGAGGCGCGCGCTCGGCCGTGGTCGCCGCTCGTCCGTCGCGCTCAACGGCGAGAGCCACGTCTGCGTCATGTCCTCCGGCGCCTTGGTGAAGGGCATCGTCATGAGGGCGTCGTGGTGGGACCCGAGGGGGAGCCGCTTCGCTGAAGGGGCGTGCCCGCATCGGGAGCGCACCTCGACCGTTCGCATCACGAACCCATCAGCCGACGTCTCAACGCATCGAGCGCGGTCGCAGCGGCGAACAGTCGCACCCGCTCGCGGTCGCCACCGAAGCGGTGCTTCTCGACCGCGACCCCCGCTGGCGTCGCGACGCCGATGAACACCGTGCCGACCGGGTTCACCGCGTCGCCGCCGCTCGGGCCCGCGTAGCCGGTGACTGACAGGCCACATGTCGTGCCCAGCGCCTCACGCACGCCGACCGCCATCGCCTCGGCCACCGGCGCCGACACCACGCCGTGCGCCGCGAGGAGCGCTTCGGGAACTTTCGCCCAGGTCGTCTTCGCGCTCGCGGCGTAGGTGGCTGCGCCGCCGATGAACCAGTCACTCGCCCCCGGCACCTCGGTGCAGGCCGCGCTGATCAGCCCTCCGGTGCACGACTCGGCGATGGCGAGGGTGAGGCGCTTCGCCACGAGCACCCTGCCCACCACCTTCGCCAGCGTGTCGTCGCCGGCGCCGAACACCACGTCGCCCAGGAGAGCGCGCGCGTCACGTTCTGCGGCCGCGAGCACCTGCTTCACCTCGTCGACGCTCGAGCCCGTCGCCAGCAGCTTCAGGTGATTCTCGGGGGCATGGGTGCGGTAGCCGAAGGTGACGGCCGGGTGCTTCGCGAGCAGCGGCTGCACCTTCGCGTCGAGGTGCGACTCTGGAACGCCCATCGTCTTCAACACCGCGAGCCGCGTCACGGTGCTCCGGCTCGAGGCCGTCATCGCCTCGAGCTGCGGGATGACGAAGGACTCCACGAGGTGGCGGTACTCGCGCGGCACCCCTGGCACGAAGAAGAGCGTGCACGCGCCGCGGCGCTGAATGACGAGCGGCGCCGAGCCTTCGGCGTTGAGCACCGCCTCGCTCCCCTCGGGCACGCGCGCCTGACGCCGGTTGTTCTCGGTGAGCGCGATGCCACGCTTCTCGAAGCGCGCGCGAATGTGCTCCATCACCACCGGGTCTTCGAGCAGCGTCACGCCTGCGGCCTCGGCGGCGCACTCGATGGTGAGATCGTCCGTCGTCGGCCCGAGCCCGCCCGACACGAGCACCACGTCACAGCGCGCAGCGAGCGTGTCGAGCGCCTCGATCAAGTCTTCACGCACGTCGCCCACCACGGTCGAGCGCCGCACGGTGAGCCCGCAACGCTCGAGCAGAAGCGCCTGAAAGAAGCGGCTGTTGGTGTCCGAGGTGAGGCCGGTGAGGAGCTCGTCACCAGTGCAGAGCGTCTCGATTCGCACGCCGCAGGTTTTAGAGCACTTCCTGCTCGTCGACGTCGTCGTCCGAGTCGTCTTCGTCGTCGCCGTCGATGACCGCCGCCAGCGCCGCCGCCTTCTTCTCGACGAGGTGTTTGCGTAGCAGCAGCACCGACTCGATGAGGCCAGAGACGAGGTAGAGCCCGAAGTAGGCGACCAGCACCGAGGCGGGGTGCACGCGCGTGGCGATGAAGACGCCGCCCGCGAGGATGAAGGCCAGCACGGCCATCGAGCGCTTCGAGAGCTTGAGGTCCTTGAAGGTGCGGTAGCGAACCGTCGACACCATGAGCAGGGCCAGAAAGACGACCGCGCCGAAGACGGGCCAGCGCAGGGCCTCGGGCAGTTGGCCGCCGCGCGCCGCCTGGAAGGCGATGACCATCGAGACGAGGCCGCCCGCCGCGAACGGAATGGGCATGCCGACGAAGAACCGCGAAGCCCCGCCGTGCGGTGACCGAATGGCCAGCACGTTGAAGCGGGCGAGGCGCAGCGCTCCGCAGGCCGCGAACAGGAAGGCGCCGAAGAGCCCGACGATGCCCAGCGGCTGCAGCGCCCACTTGAAGATGAGCAGCGCCGGCGCCGCGCCGAAGGTGACGACGTCGGCCAGCGAGTCGAGCTCCTGCCCGAAGAGGCTCTGGGTCTTGGTGAGCCGCGCGACGCGGCCGTCGAAGCCGTCGAAGAAGATGCCGAAGAAGATGGCCAGCGCCGCCTGATACAGCTGCGTCGGACCAGCCTCGCCGGTACACAGCGTCATCGCGTAGAACCCGCAGAAGATGGACGACACCGTGAAGAGGTTCGGCAAGACGAACATCAGGTCGCGCAGCTTCATGCGGGCGCCACCATACCAGCCATCGCCATGACGCTGCTGATCATCCTCGTGGCCATCGTCGTCGTGCTCGTTTTGTGGGTGACGGGCTCCCGGGTGGCGTACCACCTCGCCGATCGACCCAGGCTGCTGCGCGTTCCCACCGCCGACGGCTGGTCGCTGTCGCTGTGGTTTCGCGCGCCCTCGCAGCAGCGCTTCGCCCAGCCCGTCGTCCTGTGCCATGGCCTGGGGAACAACCACGCCTTCTTCGAATTCCGGGGGCGCTCGCACTTCGCCCGCGTGCTGGCCGACGCAGGGTTTCAGGTCTTCACGATGGACTGTCGAGGTGCAGGGCGAACGGTCGCGCCCGAGCCGGCGTTCGCCCACGTGACCATCGACGATCACGTGGACTTCGACGTGCCCGCGGTGCTCGAGGCGGTGCGCGAGGTGACGGGCCAGTCGCAGGTGTTGTGGGTGGGCCACTCGCTGGGCGGGGTCATCGGCCTGCTCGCGTCAGCGCGAAAGGCGCAGGGCCGGCTCGCGGCGCTGGTGACCATCGGCAGCCCGCTGTTCTTCCGGAAGAGCGCGTTCTTTCCGAGGGCCCTCATGCTCGCGCAGGCGCTCTCTCCGGCCGGTCAGTTCCCCGCGCGGGTGCTCTCGACCTTGTTCGCGCCTATTGCCGGGTTGTTTCCGCCGCCTCGCGTCGCCCGCGTCACAGCGCGCGTCTCGAACATCGACGGCGTGGAGCAGCGCTACCTGCTGGCCAACGCGTTCGCCGATCTCTGGCGCGGCGTGCTCTCACAGCTCGAGCGGTGGATCGTCACGGGCCGCTTGACGAGCTCGGTCACCGGGGAAGACCTGCGCACGCCGGCGCTCGCCATCACCGACGTCCCGACGCTGGTGATTGGCGGGAGCGTCGACCACCTCGCGCCGATCGACGTGACCGAACAGCTCTTCACCGAGCTCCAGGCCCGCGACAAGGAGCTGGTGCTCGTCGGCGAGGCCTTCGGCCATGAGGTCGACTACGGGCACGGCGATCTCATCGTCGGGCGCGACGCCGACCGCGACGTCTACCCGCCCATCCTGCGGTTCCTCGAGCGTCACGCGCGGCCGATCGAGCTGGCCGCAGGCGGCGATCGCAGTCTGCAGGACGTCCCGACGCCCTCGCCATGACGGCGTCAGTCGTCTGGTGTTGCTGATCCGCGATCACCGTCTCGAAGCGCGCCTGCGTCGCTCCGAAGGTTGTTGGCCCGGCGTGGTGTCGATGGTGATGCTGCGCGGCGCTGCGGCGCCATCGAGTCGAGGCCCGTGGACGACGGGCTGGTGGCAGCGCCGGTGGTCGTCGTCACCTGTTCGAAGCGCACCGCGCGGGTGACGAGAGCTCGTGCTCGGTGAGTGTGTGCGCGGGGGATGGTGATGGCGACGTGAGCGCCGGCGGCCGACACGCGACGGACTTGCGCCGTTCCTTGCGCGCTCACCGCCGCGGGCCGAGAGGTCCTTGCAGGCAGCGCAGCCGTGGCAGTTCGGTGCCGGCCGTCACCGCCTTCACCGTGACGAACGACTCGGTCGCGCAGTCGGCCCACACCGCGACGTCACCTCCCTGCGCAGTGAGCGTGCCGACGTTCAGCAAACCATCTTCGGGCACGGCCAGCGCCGGTCCACGCCCTCCGCGCGAGGTGACCTGGGTGGCGCTCACCGTGCTCTTGCGCTCCACCACGATGGCGCTCGTCTCGGCGCCCGACACGTCGACGCTGCCTGCCGTCACGGTGGCGTAGCTCGACGCGTAGAGCCCCGAGCCTTCGAGCCCGCTCGCCTCCAGCCGCTCGATCGAGACCTTCGCGTCACGCACGTGGAGGGCGTCACCGCCCCCGCCGCGAAGCCCATTCGCCGTGAGCACGCCGATGGAGGCCGTGCCCTGTCTCACCATCACGCCCCACGCCTGCGAGTCGGTCACCGTCACGGCGCCGAGCACGCTGGTGCACCCGAGCAGCTGGACGCCGCCCAGCGGCCCCGCGCGCTGCACCGTCGTGTTCGTCAGCCGCAGCGTCGAGTTGAGGAGTGACACGCCGCCACCGAAGGCTCCACCGCTCGTCAGCCCATCGAGGTCGACATCGCTGCCCACGCCCAGCACCGCGTACTCGTGGCCGGTGACGTCGAGCCCGCGGAGCGTGGCCTTCGTCTTCGAGATCGACACCGCCGTGCGCATGCCGCCCGCGGCGCGAAGGCCCGTCAGGACCAGCGAGCCCCCGATGGTCTGCACGGCCGTCGCCGGGCCCTCGCTCGAGACCGTCGTCAGCGTCACCGCGGAGTCCTTCGCGCGAACCCCGATGAGGAGCGGGCCCGAGACCTTCACGTCGTCGAGCGTTACGCTCGAGTTCGTCGCGTCGACGCCCACCACCCCATCGACGCGCGAGCTCACCTCGAGGTGATGACCGGTCAGGCCCCCGTCGACGAGCTGCACGCCCGCGCTGCGGTGGCCCGAGAACTTCACGTACTCCAGCGAGAGAGCGCCGGTGGCCGAGATGCCCAGGCGGCCGCCCTGCACCGACAGCCGAACCAGCGAGAGGGGACCCGGCGTCGAGACGACCGTGCCGCCCCCTTCGTCGAAGAGCACCACCTCACCGTGGCCTTCGAGGCGCGTGCCCCCGGGGAAGACGAACGGCCCACGGTACAGCCCGCTTCGCACGTGCACGCTCGCCGGCTCGGTGATCGCCGGAAACTGCTTCAGCGCCGCCGCCCGGCCCCCGTCACCACCCTCGGGCGCGAACGCATCGACCCACAGCTCCGGCCGCTCCGTCGGGCCCCTGGCCGGCTCGGGAGGCATCACGCGCACGCAGCTGGCCAGCATGAGGGCGCACACCAGCCCCATGACGCGATCGATCGATGCGGCGCGCCGATCACGAATGTGCGAGAAGCCCCAACGACGCCGGGCGGTTGTGGGCGTCGGCTGATCGTTCCCCGGGTCTGGCTGATCAGACATGGGAGCGGCTGTATAAGAGTTGTGTCTGTGATTGACGTCGTTGATTTTGCTCTGGTATTCACGCGCCCCTCGCAGCGGCAGCTGCGACTCGGGAGGGTTCACATGACGAAAGCAGAGCTGGTCGAGGCTGTGGCGCAGCAGACGCGGTTGACCAAGAAGGACGCGGCCCATCTCATGGACGTGGTCTTCGACAACATCGGCAAGGCCGTGAAGGCCGACGCGCGGTTCAGCTACCCGGGCTTCGGCACGTGGAGCATCCGCACCCGGAAGGCTCGCCGCATTCGCAACCCGCAGACCAACGAGCTGATGAAGCTCAAGGCCACCAAGACCATCGGCTTCCGGCCTGCCAAGGAACTCAAAGACACGCTCTGAGTCGTCGAGTGTCGTCGTCGTTGCACTGCGGGCTCCGCGCGAACGTGCGGGGCCCGTTTTGTTTTCCGCCATCAGAGGCCCAGCAGCTTCGGGTCGCCCGTTCCGCCATCGCCGTACCGGCGCCAGGCCTCGTCGATGCTGAGGTGCCTGAGGGTCGCCAGCGCTTCGACGACCGCGCCAGCTTCGATGAAGACCAGCCCCGACGCCGTGAAGAGCGACACGAAGACGCCCGGAGTGTTCGCCGACTTGAAGCCCCGGCAATGAAGAAAGTTCACCAGCTTCGGGAGCGCGTGCGAGAGGAAGTACTCGTCGACGTTCGTCGTCGGTACGAAGAGCTCGTAGCTGAACGCGGGCTGGCCGGTGCGGTCCTCGACGTCGAGCCTGGCCTCTTCGATGGCCTCGTTCGCGTGGGCGGGGTCGGCGCGGAGGAACGCGCGCTGGACCAGCACCTCGAGGACCGCGCTCATCGCGTCACCATCAGCGAACCACCCGGGCCCGGCAGCTCGGTCTCGGGATCGAGCGGCTCGCCGTCACGGCGCAGCTCGAAGTGCAGGTGAACGCCAGTCGCCGTGCCCGTCTTGCCCGCCCAGCCGATGACGTCTCCTCGTTTGACGACCTCACCGGGGTGCACCGACCAGCCCGACAGGTGGCTGTACCGCGTCGCGAGGTGCGGGTCGTGTTGCAGCTCGACCTGCTTGCCGTGGCCCGAGTTCCAGCCGGCGAACGCCACGATGCCCGGGGCGACCGCGTAGACGGGCTGGGCGCGCGTGGCCTCGAGATCGACGCCGGCGTGGAACCGGTAGTCGCCGTGAATGGGGTGGTTGCGGTGGCCCCACGGGCTGGTCACCACGACCGGGTCGACGGGCCAGCTGAACGTCGCCGGGTTCGCGCGGAGCTGACGGCCCCCACGCGTCATCGTCACCAGCTTCATGGTGAGGGTCGCGAGCGTCTGCTGGGCGTGGCTCGCAACGTCGGAGGGCACGTCGCCGAACCGGGCACCGTCCGCCTCGAAGGCGGTCTGGAGCCACAGGCGCGCACGCACCAGGTCGAGCGCCGACGGGTTTCGTTTCGTCAGCGCGTCGACGTCCTCGAGCACGCTGCGCCACGCTTCGGCCAGCGGCGCCGGCATGGGCGCTCCTCGAGGCGTCTCGTGACGGGTGCGATCGGCCTCTTCGACGAACCGTTGGAGCCGCTCGAGCAGCTCGGCCGAGGCGACCGGCAGCGTCTCTTTGCGATGTGGCGCACCCAGCACCTCTTCGGCAGAGAGCCGCTCGACCGGCGCGGACGCGCACGAGGCAAGAACCGCGAGCATGAGAGGGCCGACCAGACGCATCGCCTGGCACCGTAGCAGTGCTGGAACGTCACGGCCGCTTCCCGGCGCCGCTGGTGGGACGGCGTCCGACACGTCCGTCGCCAAAAGACGACGCGCTGAATTCGGAGTAGGTGATTTCGCCCATGTCCGTCCCCGCACCCGGCGAGCTGTCCTCACGCCTCGAGCTGTCCGCGTCGGCCTTTCGCGCCAACGTCGCAGCGTTTCGCGGCGTGGCCGGGGCCTCCCGTCGCGTCGGCGCGGTGCTCAAGGGCAACGCGTACGGGCATGGGTTCTCCGAGATGCTGCCGTTGGCGCACGCGGCGGCCGACTGGCTCTACGCCATCACGCCGAACGAGGGCCTCGCCGTTCGCGCGTTCGAGGCGGCCCAGTCAGCCGCGCGTCGTGACGTGCTGGTCATCGGCGCGGTGTCGGCGGGCGAAGTCGTGGCGCTCGCCGAGGCAGGGGTCGACGTGGTGGTGGCCGATCGCTCCTTCGAGGCCGCGGTGCCGCTGTTGCGCGCGAAGGGCCTCAAGGCCTCGGTGCACGTTCACGTGGACACCGGCCTCGGTCGTGAAGGCTTCACCACCACGCAGCTCGCGGCCGGAGACGCCGACGCTCTCGCCTCAGCCCGCGACGTGCTGGAGGTGAAGGGCGTGTTGAGCCACTTCGCCAACACCGAAGACGTGACCGAGCAGTCGTACGCGAGCACGCAGCTCGACGCGTTCAGCCGGGCGTTCGAGGTGTTGTCCCAGCGCATTCAGTTGTCTCCGTCCACGTCGCGTCACTTCGCGGCCAGCGCGGCGGCGCTCGTGCTCCCACCGTCACGCTTCGACGTCGTGCGGGTGGGCATCAGCCTCTACGGCCTGTGGCCTTCCACCGAGACGCGCCTGTCATCGAAGGTGGTGCTGGGCGAGCTGCCGACGCTCCACCCTGTGCTGTCGTGGCGATGCCCCAGTCAGGTCGTGAAGTGGCTGCCCGCGGGGAGCTACGTTGGTTACGGCTGCACGTGGCGATGTGGCGCAGACACTCGCGTCGCCGTGCTGCCAGTCGGCTACTGGGATGGGTACCCCCGCCTCGCGTCCGGGAAGGCTCACGTGCTGGTCAACGGCCGCCGCTGCCCGGTGCTGGGCCGCGTGATGATGAACCACCTCATCGTCGACGTGACACACGCGGTGACGAACGAGGCGCCGTTGGTCGCGACGTTGCTGGGCCGCGATGGCGACGAGAGCATCTCGGCCGAGACGCTCGCTGGCTGGGCGCAGACGATTCACTACGAGCTCGTCACGCGCCTGGGCGCTCACCTGCCGCGTCGGATCGTGGAGTAGCCGATGGCCGCTGAGCGCGCCGAGGAGCGCAGGCAGCGCGCCCTCGAGGTGATTCGCCGCCTCGACGCCGCGATGCCCGAGGCGAAGATCGAGCTCGACTTCACCACGCCGCTCGAGCTGCTCGTCGCGGTGCTGCTCTCGGCCCAGACGACCGACAAGCGGGTGAATCTGGTGACGCCGGCGCTGTTCCGCGAGTTCCGCAGCGCCGCCGACTACGCCGCCACGACGCCAGCGGTGCTCGAGGGCTACCTCAAGTCCGTCGGGCTCTTCCGCAACAAGTCGAAGGCGCTGGTGAAGCTGGGGCAGGCGCTGCTGGATCGTCACCACGGCCAGGTGCCCACCTCACGCGCGGCGCTCTCGGAGCTGCCCGGCGTCGGCAACAAGACGGCCGGCGTCGTCACCATCCACCTCGACGGTGAGCGCGCCTTCCCAGTCGACACGCACATCTTGAGGCTGTCGAAGCGGCTCGGGTTTTCCCGGCATCAGCACCCCGACGACCTCGAAGCCGACCTGCGGCGCCTGCTCCCCGACACGCTCTGGTTCAAAGCCCACCAGCTCATCATCTGGCACGGCCGGCGGGTCTGCGACGCGAAGAAGCCGGCCTGCCACCGCTGCGTCCTCGCGGAGCTCTGCCCGAAGCGCGGCGTTCCAAAGAAGAAGAAGCCCTGAGCTGTGAACTTCGCTGCCCAGGTGGGTCTCTCAAGAGCTGAGAACGCCTGAGGTTGACGCCCGTCATCGAGCTGCACCGATAAGGTCTCGCTGCATCAATCAGAATGAACGCTGAGCGGGTCGCGTCAGGGGTCGTCGCAGTCGTTGGTGAATGATCGGTGAGCACCTGTTCACCGAAGCAGAGTGGCGCGCCGGCCGGGCCGCGCCGTTTCCGGGGTTTCTGTGGCCGACACGACGCGAGATCGACAACGCGAGGCGACGCGGCAACGCCTCTACGAGGCGGCGCTGGGCATCTTCCGCCGTGACGGCTTTCGAGATGCGCGGGTCGACGACATCACGCTCGTCGCGGGCGTCAGCCGCACCGCGTTCTACTTCCACTTCCCGACCAAGGAAGACGTGCTGTCCGAGCTGATGCGGCGCACCGAGCAGCCGATCTGCGATGCCGTCATGGCCCTGCCTCAGGACGCCGAGCTCGCGCTGGTGCTCGACACCGTCACCGAGTGGATGAATCGGGTCTGGCAGGACGAGCGGGCGTTGATCATCGACACCATGGCGGTCGGCCTTCGCATCGAAGCGGGGAGCCCACAGCCGAACGGGCTCCGCGCGCTCCTGGGAAATCGCTTCGCCAGGGCGGCCGAGGGGGGAATGCTCTCTCTGTCGCAGCGCCCCGAAATGCTCGCCGATCTCTACCTGCTGGGGTGCCTGTCGACGATGGTGTCGTGGGCCCAGCACGAAGGCAGCAGCCTGATCGACTCACTCACGGCGGCGAACCGGCTGTTCCTCAACGGAGCGCGAAAGTCGCCGAACTGACGCTCAGCGCAGCTCTGCGCGACGAGCGGCCTTCGCCTTCTTCGCGTCGGCAGCGGCTTCCTTCTTGTCGGCTTCCTGCGCGGCCTGGAGCTTCTTCATCCGCTTGCGGATGAGCTCTCGCTTCAGCGTCGAGATGTGGTCGACGAACATCGTGCCCTTGAGGTGGTCGGTCTCGTGCTGCACGGCGATGGCGAGCAGGCCGTCGCACGTCATCGTCTGCTCCTGGCCGTCGGCGTCGAGGAAGCGCACGGTGATGATGGCGGCGCGATCGACGTCTTCGGCTTCACCTGGAATCGACAGACAGCCTTCGCGGTACTCGACCGTGCCTTCGAGGGTGAGGATCTGCGGGTTCACCATCGCCAGCGGCTTCGCTTCGGGCTGACGCGGGGTGGTGTCGACGACGATGACGTTCTTGAGCACGCCGATCTGCGGCGCCGCGAGGCCGACACCGTCGGCGGCGTACATCGAGTCGAAGAGGTCTTTGATCAGCCCACGGATCGAGTCGTCGACGACCGACACGGGCTCGGCCTTCTGCTTGAGCACGGGGTGCGGCCACACCAGGATTTCGCGAACCATGGCGCCTTTTGTAACGCGCACTGGCGGCTCTCGCCAAGCCGGGTGACGGGTCAATCCAGCAGGTGGCGGGCGTACTCGGCCCGGCGGCGTTCGTCTTCGAGCGCGCGGGCTGCCTCTTCGATGAGGGTCGACACCACCTGCGCGCGCTGTTGGAGCGAGGCGTCGGGGTGGCCGGTGTACTTGATGGGGTCGAACTCTTCGGAGAGCCGGCGGAAGGCGCGTTGCACGTCGTCGCCCGAGGCCGCGCGGGTGAGCCCGAGAATGCTGAAATAATCGGCGTCTTGCACCTCGTCGTACTTGGCGTCGAGGCGGCGCACGTCGAGATCGCCCGAAATGGCAGGGGCCGGCTTCTCGGGCGGCTTCACCTCGATGACGCCGAGCAGCTTCGCCACCACGAGCGCGCGGAAGCTGGTCTCCTGCTTGAGGCCGGCCGCGAGCGTCAGATCTTCCACCGACGCTTCGCCGTCGACCCACGAGAGCATCTTGCGCTCCTTGTCGGTGAAGCCCATGGCGCGCAGGTCGACGTCGTTGTCGGTGGCGACACACACGGCCTCGGCGCCTCCGAGCGTCTCGAGCAGCGCGTCGACGGGCACCGCGCGGCGCAGGGCCTCGGCCAGCAGCGGGAGCGTCGAGCGCGGCACCGCGACCAGCAACACCGACACCCCCGGCGGCTCGTCAGAGAGGCGGTACTGCGTGGTGTCTTCGCTGAAGGCCTCGAGGGCGACGGCCTCGGTCGCGCGCTGGAGGAGGGGAACGGTCTCGATCTCCCGCAGGTAGCCGCGCGCCTTCATCGCGTCGAGCTGCTCCGAGCCGGTCGCGGTGCGCATGAGGCGAAGGTCGCCCTCCTGCCGTGCGTCGATGAGCCCGTCGCGGCGCGCGCGATCGATGAGCGACTCGTGATCGAACGACGACTCGGCGCCGTGCAGCGCGCCCCTCTTGAACCACAACGTGCGGGTGCCTCCACGAACGCCGAGCTCGAGCCGGACGTCGGCCTGCGCGGCGACGAGGGTGCTGACGAGGTGGGCGAGCTGCTCCAGCGAGACGCTCCCGGAGCGCGGCAGGCCGAGGGCGCGGCGGCCGGGGAGGGCCAGGTTCATCACCTGCCGATGCTCGAGCGCCTTGAGCCGTTCGGTCGACAGCTGCGCGAGCGCCTCGGCTTCGTCGGCGCGGGCGCGCTGGGTCTCGAGGGTCTCCTTCGCGTTGGTGAGATCGAGCGTGAGGGTGGCCGCGCGGGCGCGCTCGCCGTCGAGGGCCTTGCGGGTGTCGTCGAGATCGCCGCGGGTCGACTCGAGCTCGCCCTTCGTCACCGACAACGCCCCTTCGACTTCGCCCGCGAGCTTCATCGCGGCTTCGGCTTCACCCTTTGCTTCGACGGCCTGCGCGACGGCGTTCTCGAGCTTCGAGGTCAGCTCTTCACGCTGCTCCTCGACGCCCATCTTCCCGAGCCGCTCGTCGTCGAGCTGGGTGGTGAGCTCCTTCACCTTGCCCGCGGCGAGCTCGAGCTGCGAGCGGACGTCACGGAGGTCCGTCGTGAGCGAGAGCTGCTCGGCGTCGAGGCGGGTGGCGCGCTCTTCGGCCTTCCGGGCGGCGTCCTGTTCGTGGGTGAGGCTCGAGAGCAACGACTCGCGCTCCGCGGCCCGCTCGATGGCCGTCGCGTTGGCGGCTCCCAGCGCTTCTTCTGCGTCGGCGAGGTGCTGTTCGGCCGTCGCGAGCAACGCCTGGCTCTGCTCGAGGGCTCGGCTCGTCTCGTCGAGCGCGCGCTCGAGCTCGCCGATGCGGGCCGACAGCTCTTCTTCCTGGGCGACGCGGCGCTCTTCGGCCTGGGTGTTGACGGCCTCGAGATCGGCGGCGAAGCGCTGCTGCGAATCGACGCGCTCGGCTTCCAGCTGCTCGGTGAGCGTCTTCGACTCTTCGCGGAGCTGCTCGAGCTGGTCCTCGACGGCGGCCCGGGCCTCACGCTCCCGGCGCACGAGCGACTCGGCGTGCTCCGCCCGGCGCTTGAGGCCGTCGAGCTCGGACTCGGCGCGGCGGCGCTCGGCGTCGGCGGTCTGGCGCTGCGACTCGGAGACGGCGCGACTCTCGAGCGCGATGGCCTCGGCGCGGGCGAGCACCTCACGCGCGGTGGCGGGGTCTGGCGCAGAGAAGAGGGGGGCCTGATCAGGAAGAGGTGGTGTCGCGGTCGGGTCGCTTGCGCCATCGGGCGGGGTGGTGCCCAGGTCGGCGAACGAGGTCTCGTTGGCGGGAGCGGGCTCGCCGCTCTGTGAAGCCTCCTCGTCGACGGGCAGGACCGACGGTGGCGAGAAGACCCCGGACCCGGAGCTCGACGAGGCCTCTCGTGCCGCTCGGCGGCGGGCTGCCTCGGCGCGGACGTCGTCTTCGAGGCGCTGCAGCTCTTCGTCGTCGGTCGCCATCGGAGGCAGCGACGACTCGACCGAGGCCATGGCCTGCGCTTCGACGTCGCGGTGCAGCTCGTCTTCCAGCGCGGGCAGGTCTCCGAAGAGCCGCGTCATCACCGAGTTCGACGCGAAGGGACGCCGGGGCTCAGGGGCTGCCTCGAGCTCGCCCGTCGGAGGATCCGGCGGCGTTGGATCGGACTCGTCACCACCCGTTTCCAGCAGCTCCTGCGTCTGCGGCAGCGCGTCCGCAGGCGTGGTCGAGGGAGGACGGGTCGCTCGCCAGGGCTCGGGCTCGTCGAGGGTCGGGGGCACCGCGGCTGGCGTCGTCTCGGTCGCCGGCTCCGACACCGTCCACTCGGCGCCATCTTCCGAGGCGCGCATCTGCGACTGCACCGTCTTCGCGAACTGCTCGGGGTCGATGGGCAACGGCTCGACGTGGTACCCGAACCCGGGAATCGACTCGCCCAGCAGCACGACGTGGAGCAATTGCGCGTCAGGGTGGAGCCGCAGCTCCTCGAGCAACACGCCGCCCCGGTCCGACTCCACCGAGGGCTGCACGATGACGAGCCCTGGCAGGTGATGACCCCAGGCGATGACGGCGTCGGCCGCGCTCGTGGCGAGAATCACCTCGTAGCCCTCGCGCCCGAGCACACGCTTCACCGACGCGATGGTGGAGAGATCGTCGGCGACGAGGAGAACCGGCGGGGCCATGGACGAGACACGTTGCTACAGGCGTGCCGGGCTGTCGAAAAACCGGCCAGTTGCGATTGTGTGAAGCAGGGCGCCGAGGTGGGCACCTGGCGGGTATGAGAACGATCGTTTCCGTGTTCGTCGTGCTGTTCGGAGCAGGGTGTCTGTCGGTCGTCGATGAGACGCCGCTCGGGGTTCACGACGGTGGCGCTGGTGGTGGCCTCGTCGCTGGCGGCGACTCGGCGGGTGGTTCGGCAGGAGGCGCGGTCGCGGCGGGCGGCGTCTCTGGCGTCGGCGGAGGAAACGTCGGTGGAGGCAACGCCGCCGGTGGGAACGCGGCGGGCGGAGGCGCGGTGGCCGCTGGCGTCACGTGCTCCACCGATGGCTTCTGCTGGCACGGGCAGACGTACGGCGGCACCTTTCACGGCGTCTCGGGCACCTCGTCATCGTTCGTGATGGCCGTCGGTGAAGGCGGCGTCTACGCGACGTGGAACGGCTCGGTGTGGACGTATGCCCAGTCACCGACGAGCGCGACGTTGCGTGGCGTGTGGTTTTCGAGCCCCACCGAAGGCTGGGCGGTGGGCGATCGCGGCACGTTGCTGCAGTGGAATGGAACAGTCTTCACCTCGCTCGTCTCAGGCACGACGCGCGATCTGCTCGCCATTCACGGCAACGGCGCGGTCGTCTACGCCGGTGGCAACGAGATCGTGCTGCGGCGCCAGAGCGGCAGCTGGAGCCCCGTGCCCGGAGCGCTTCCCGTCACCGACTCCAACTCGATCGTTCGTTCGATCGCGGTCGTCTCGGCGAACGAGGTGTACCTGGCCGGCATCGGGAGCGGTGGCTTCTTCAAGACGTTCGACGGCGCTGCCTGGCGCGACATGAACCCGATGCGCACCGGCGGGCCGACCGAGAGCGACGCGCTGTACAGCGTGGCGAGCTGTGGCACGAGCCTCTTCGCGTCGGGCAACTACTCGGGCGAGTTTCACGCGTCATGGGCGCGGCGCAGCGGCGTGTGGAGCGAGTTCTTCGCGCAAGGCGCGCGGCTCGTCTGCCTGACGGACTCGGAGTTCTTGAGCTTCGGCGCCTCGTACTACGGCAACACCACGGTGCAGCTGGTGTCGCCGAACCAGATGATGGGCCTCCAGTCGGTCGGCACGGGGTTGAACGTGAACGCCGCCTTCGCCGCTGGCCCGCGCGAGGTGTTCCTCGTCGGCGCTGGTGGGCTGCTCACCCGGTGGACGGGCCCGACCCTCGGTGCGCGCCCCGAGCGCAGCACCACGAACGTCTTCGCCTTCGCCGCGAACAACGTGTGGCGGTTGGTGTCGACCGACGTCGTCGAGCGCCTCGATGGCAACACCTGGCAACCCGTCGCAGTGCCCGGCGCGGGGTCCGTGGTCGACGTCTTCAGCCCTGCGGTCGGCGAGGCGTGGGTGCTGCGGCAGAACCCGAACATGCGGCAGAACGTCGTCGCACATCACCTCGTGAACGGCAGCTGGTCGCGGCACGAAGACTTTCCGGCAGGCACCCGCTTCGTGCGCGGCAGCTCGGCGAACGACGTGTGGTTCTCGGGAGGCGCGGGCGCCGTCTCGAAGTGGACGGGCACCGAGCTGCTCACCTACTTCGTGCCCACGCAGGCTGGCACCGGCCCGATGCACGTGACGGCGACGCAGGTCTGGGTGCCCACCAGCGGCATGAGTGGCCCCGAGGCGACGTATCGCCGCGTGAATGGTGCGTGGCAGGCGGTGCCGACCGTCAACGCGTGGCGCATCTCGGGCGCAGGTGACGAGGTGTACTTCACGGCGGTCGCGTCGCTGATGCGGTGGAGCGGGGGCCGGGTCGCCGAGGTGGCGATGGGCATCGGCTCCGATCTCGTGGCGTCGTCGTCGACCGCGGTGTTCGTCGCCGGCGTGACGTATGAGTCCGACGGCCCGCGTTCGTCGCTCAAGAAGGTGGGGCTCACCGATGGCCGCGTGAGCGAGCTCGACGTCGGCACGAACGAAGCGCTCACCGCGATCTCCGCGACGCTCGATGGCCACGTGTGGCTCTCGACGGCTGGTGGAGGCCTGCTGCACTTCGCTCCGTGACCGGGTAGAGCCGCTCGCATGAGCACGCCCGACGAGATCATGGAGCCGACGCTGTGGAAGAAGAACGGCTGGACGGCGCGAGTCATCAAGAACGACGACGATGACGGCTGGGCCGTCGAGATCCGCAAAGAGGGCATTCCCGAGCCCGTGCTGGTCAGCCCGTGGGTGATGGGGCGCGACAAGAAGAACCCCAAGCCCTTCGATGGTCCGGCGTTCGCCACGTTCGTGAAGACGGCGTCAGAGGTGCTCGATCGATCGACGACGCAGCGTGACGCGGCGCTGAAGAAGAAGCTGTCGATCGCGTGGGAAGGGCGTTGGTACGAGGTGAGCTTCGAGCTGGTGCCCGACGAGTACGAGCCGCACGCGTTCTTGAGCGCCGTCGATGACGCGGGGCAGAGCGTCGCGAAACACCGTGTCGCCACCACGCTGAAGTTCACCCGCGACGCGATGAACGACTGGGTGCGCGCAGGGTTCCCGAAGCTGTGAGATCGTCGGCGCTCCATGCGTCGACTCGGCATCGCGGTGTTCAGGGTTGTCCTCGGCCTCACGCTTGGGCTCGTCATCGCCGAAGCGGCCTTCCGGTTTCGCGACGACGGCGCGTTCCCGCACGTCAACGTCTACCTGCCTGACGAGACGCTCGGCACGCGGCTCGAGCCTCTCGCGACCCAGCGCCTCGCGTTCACCGGCAACCCGGCGACGAGCCTGCGCATCAACTCGAAGGGCTTTCGTGGTGGTGAGTGGCCGGAGCCGAAGCCGGGCGAGCTCATCGTCGTCGGCGACTCGCAGGTGTTCGGACTCGGGGTCGAAGAAGACGAGACGTTTCCCGCGCAGCTGGCGAAGCAGTCTGGCCGGCAGGTGCTGAACGCGGGCGTGCCGACGTACGGGCCGAGGGAATACCTGGCCGTCGCGAAGACCCTCGTGTCGGAGCGTCGCGGCGCGAACGTGGTGCTCGTCTTCAACGTCGCGAACGACTTCTTCGAGCTCGATCGCCCGAACGTGAAGCGCCACGCGGTGTGGGACGGGTGGGCGGTGCGGAAAGAGAACAAGCCGGCCATCGTCGAGGACTTCCCGTTTCGGCACTGGTTGTTCTCGCAGTCGCATCTGGTCTTCGCGATTCGCAAGCTGCAGCTCGAACGACAGCAGACGCGCGGCGACTCCGAGGCGCTGGTGAACTTCGGCCCTCCCAAAGACGGCGACGATCGCGGCACGGCGAGCGAAGGCTCGTGGACCGATCTGCTCACCGTGTTGGAACGTCAGGAGAGGCGTCTCGCTTCTGAAACGATGCGGGCTCGGCAGGAAGCGGCCGAAACGAAGCAGCGCACGGAGCCGCTGCGGCAGCAGTTGAAGGATGAGCAGTTGAAGGTGGCCCGCCTCGAGTTGGATCTTCGGACACCGAACTACCGGCTGCGCAGCGAGCGCGTGGTGAACGAGATTCTCACCAAGCAGCCCGGCGACATTGTGAGGGATCAGGGGAGCGAGATGGCGCGCTCCATTCCCGTCACGGCGGAGCTGCTCGCGGCGGCCGCGGCAGAGAAGAAGCGGCTCGCGATCGCGCGGGCCCGGCTCGAGAAGGAGCGCGCTCCGCATGACGAGGTGATTCGTCGCAGCCACGCCGAGCTCGAAGCGCTGCGGTGGGCGATTCCCGCGGTGTCGCCCGAGCTGCCAACCCTCGGAGAGGACTTTCTCGACGAGCTCGTGGCGTTCCAGAAGGCGCACGGGGAGGTGACGGTGGTGGTGCTACCGCTCGACGTGCAGGTGTCGAAGGCCGAGTGGGCGAAGTACGGCGCTCCCGAGAAGGATCTGACTGACACGCTCGAGCTGAATCGCGCGTTCACGGCAGCGGCGCAGCGCCGTGGCCTGCGAGCGATCGACGTGGTGCCACCGCTCCAGAAGGCCGAGCCCGGAGCGTTTCTGTTGGGCGATCTGCACATGACGACGAAGGGCATCGGCGCGGTGGCGGGCTTCGTGGCCGAGGCGCTGAAGCAGCCGCTCCCAGAGGTGACGCAGGCGCCGTCATGGCCGGCGGGAGTGACGCCGATGCCGTCTCCGGCCGAGTGGAATGCCGTGTCTGAGAACACGGTGAAGGGCAGCACGGCGGCGGGGTGCGAGACGAAGCAGGTGCGCGAGTGGTTGCGGGTGCGCTGTACGAATCCACCTGGCGGCGGGGGGTACCGGGGTGTGGGCCTGGTCGAGGGCCGACGCGGAGAGCTGCAGCTCACCTCCGTCTATCAACGCGCGGCGGCGATCGTGCCGGTGCGCCCAGGCGAGGTGACGCGGGTCGCGTTCAGGTTCGAGAACGAGAACGGCGAACAGTTCGAGCGCGTGCTCCGCGTGGAGTGGACGAAGGACGCGCCGGTGCTCGAGTTCGAGAAGGACGTGGAAGAGCGTGCTTCGACGAAGTGGGTGCCTCAGGCGTCGCAGGTGCTCGTCACGTGTAATGACACCTACTCGGGCGGCGAGGCGGTACCGTGGGGCAACCTCGAGCCGGGTTCACCGTGTCATCGGTATGCAGATTGCCAACACAGGCTCGCGTGCGCGCAGGGTCACCCGAACGCGAAGCCCGAGTGCCCCGACGGGCAGGTGAACGCTGGAGCCGATTTTCGCTGCCTGCGCGTGTGCACGGATGAGGCGTCGTGTGACGGCGCGTTCGGCCCGGGCACGAAGGGGACGTGTCGGGCGTGGCAGTCAGCGCGCGTGTGTTTCTGATTCGTGTGAGGCGCGAGTGCGGCCGCTAGGTGGTGCCGCGTGCTGCGATGGCGTGAGGCGCTGAAGGCTGGCGTCGCTCCGCCGGTGAGGCTCGAGTGCACGCAGGAAAGGGCGCTCGAGTTCGTCTCGCTCGATGATCTGCTCGCGCACGTCGAACCGCCTGCGAAGCACTGACGTCACTCACAGCATTGCGCCGGGGTCGACGTCGATGACCACCTTCACGGCGTGCGGCACCTCGGCCAACGCGCGTTCAATCGCATCGAGCGGGCCCGCCATGGCCACGTGACTCGGGCCCTTCACCACCAACTGCCACCGCGTCTTGCCCTTGATGCGTGAGATGGGCGCAGGCGCTGGCCCGAGCAAGCGAACGCCATGCGACGACGGCGGCATCGCGCGGGACGCGACCGTCGCCAGGTGCTGCGCCGTTCGTGCGCACAGCTCCGCCGAGTCGCACTCGATTCGAATCGACGCCATGCGCGTCGTCGGCGGCCACTGGAGCGCTTTTCGTCGCTGCAATTCGGCGTCTGAGAACCCCTCGAAGTCATTCTTCAACATCGCAGCGATCGGCAGCGCGTCAGGGTTGTACGCCTGCACCAACACCCGGCCCGCGTCGGCCCCGCGTCCTGCACGCCCTGCGACCTGCGTGAGTAGATGGAACGTCCGCTCCGACGCGCGGAAGTCGGGCAACGAGAGCGCGGTGTCGGCGAGGATGACCGCCACGAGCGTCACTCCGGGGAAGTCGTGCCCCTTCGCCACCATCTGCGTGCCGATGAGAATATCGAGCTCACGCCGCGCGAACGACGACAACAAATCCGTCAGGCGTTCGTTCGTCGTCACCGCGTCGCGATCGAGCCGCCCCAGCCGCGCTGCCGGAAACGCCTCGGCCACCTCGGCCTCGATGCGCTCCGTGCCCACGCCCAATTGCAGCAACGGGCCATCACACTCCGGGCAGCCCTTCGGCAACGAATGCGCGCGGCCACAGTAGTTGCACTGCACCCGCCCGCGCCCCTGGTAGTACGTCAGACAGACATCACACTCGGTGCACTTCAAATTCTGTCCGCACACCTCGCACGCCAGGAACGTCGCGTGGCCGCGCCGGTTGAGGAACAGAATCGCCTGCTGGCCACGATCGAGCGTCTCCTGCATCGCCAGCCGCAGTGGAGCCGACAACATCGGCGGCTCGGTGTCCCGATTCTCAACCGTCTTCGGCCGCTCGAGGCGCAAATCCACCAACTGCAGCGTCGGCATCGGGCGATCGTCGACCCGCCGGGTCAGCTTGAGCAGCCGGTACCGGCCTTTGCGCGCGTTCTCGAGCGTCTCCAACGACGGCGTCGCGCTCCCGAGGATCACCAGACACTTCGCCTGACTGCCGCGCATCACCGCGAGGTCGCGCGCCTGGTAGCGCAGCTTCTCGTCTTGCTTGAACGAGGGGTCGTGCTCCTCGTCGACGACGATGACGCGCAGATCAGACACCGGTGCCCAGATGGCCGAGCGCACACCGACGACGACCTTCACCTCGCCGCTCCGCAACTGCTGCCACGCGCGCAGGCGTTCGGTGTCGGTCAACGCCGAGTGGAGCACCGCGACGCGCGGTCCGAAGCGGCTGCGGAAGCGCCCCACCAGCTGCGGCGTCAGCGCGATCTCAGGCACCAGAATCAATGCGCCATGCCCACCCGCGAGCGCGCGCTCCACGACGCGCAGGTACACCTCCGTCTTCCCGCTCCCCGTCACGCCCTGCAGCAGCACCGGCGCGAAGCCGCCTGCGTCGAGCAACACCTCGAGCTCGGCGACGACGGTCGTCTGCTCTGGCGTCAACTTCGCCGGCCGAGCGCTCCCCATGCCATCGACGACGCCGTGCACGACAGCCTCGGTCTCGATGGTCACCAGGGCCTTCTTCACCAGCGCGCGCAGGTGCTCCCTCGCTCCGGGAATCGCGTGCGCCACCTCGTCGACATTTGCGCGCCCACCGACCGCGAGCAGATACGAGAGCGTCGCCTGCTGCGCCGGTGCGCGATGGAGCGTCGACGGATCTGCCCCCGCCGCCGCCACCGCCGTGTGCACCACGTCCGGCCGCGCCTGCTTCGCCTCCTGCAGCTTCGTGAGTCCTGGCGGCAGGGTCGCGCGCAACACTTCACCCAGCGGGTACCGATAGTGCTGCGCCGCGAAGCGACAGAGCTCGACGACATCAGGCGTCAGCGCCGGAGCCGGCTCCAACACCGCGGTGATCGGCTTCACCTTCTTCTTCACTTCGTCCGACGGCGCGGGCGCAGGCCCCAGGTAGAAGCCGAGAATCGTCGAGCGCCCGAACGGAATCTTCACGCGAAGGCCGGGCAGCAGCTGCGCCTTGAGCGCAGGCGGCACCAGGTAGGTGAACTCTCCACGCACCGGACGGCCGACCGCGACCGCGGCGTATTCGTCGTCGACTGTTCCGAAGAGAGACGCCGTCACGGCCGACGTTTCAGAACTTCGTCTTCTCGAGATCGGCCCGGGTGTCGGCGTTCAGCGCGGTGAGCCGCAGGTGCAGCTCCTCGCCCCGGTACACCTCGACGACGCGCGGAATCCAATCAGCCACCGACGCCGAGCTGTAGTCGATGAAACGAACGTCCCAGGTGCCGCGCTCGTCGGTGAAGCGGATGCGCGCAGGCAGGAAGCGATCGGGCGGAACCCGATCCCGGTACACCCAGTACTGCGCGTTGCCATCGGCGCGGTTGCCGATCGCGAAGGCCAGCTGCCCCAGGAATCGCGCGTGCGAGACGAGCTTGGTGTCGACCTTCAGCGAGGTGAGGTGACGATCGAGCGCCGCCCGCGTCTCACCCTCACCGCCGCTCTTCACCGCGAAGAACGCGCACAGCTCCTCGAGGGCGACCTGCGCGGCGATGAACTCGGGACCCTCGGTGCGCTTCTTTCCATTCGACGACGCCACGACGAGCGTCTTCGTCGACTCGAAGCCCGAGAGCTCGAGCCGGCACCGGCCCGGGTACTTGATGGACAGCGACGTCGTCAGCGGCAGATCGCCCGAGGTCCACGTCGAGCCCAGCGCCGAGGCGACTTCGCGCGCCATCGCCGGCGCCACCGCGCCACTGCCGTCGACCTTCAAGCTGGTCAGCGTGAGGTCGTCTCGCGTGCCCGCGAACCGGCGCAAGATGGAGTACGTCGGCATGACGTAGGCGAGGGCGAGCGCGGCGACGAGAAGGCGCATGGCTGACGTCTTTATCCCTCGCCGTGGTCGAGTCGAGCGGTCTTTCGGTCAGGGCAACTCCCCGGAAATTCGACGAGATCGGCAGACGTTGTACAACCCGCTCCAGACATGTTGCGCGTCCTCGCCATCCTCATCGTCGGTACCGCCTTCGGCGCAGCAGCCCAGGACTCCGAGGAGCCTCAGCTTCCTGCGCCCGCTCCCGGCCCCGACCTGCGCGACATGATGCACGCACGGAACCTGGCGATGGGCGGCGCGTACCATTCGATGGGCTACGGCGCCGAGTCGATCGGTGGCAACCCGGCGGCGATCGCGGCGTTCAAGCGCTACCAGATCGAGGCGTCAGGCGCGTGGGACGTGCCCAACGGCATGGGCTTCGGCACGCTCGGCCTCGCGGACTCGACCAACCAGATCGCCGGCGGCATCAGCTACCACTTCGTCACCTACGGCGGCCTCGAGCGCCGGTACGGCCACATCACGACGATGGCCATCGCGTACTCCATCGCCCAGTGGATTCACCTGGGCCTGGCCGGGCGCCACCACGTGCTCGTCGGAGCGTCGAACACCAACTCGATCACCATGAACGCGGGCCTGCTCATCAAGCCGGCCGAGTTCATCTCCATCGGCGTCTCGGGCCACAACCTCATCAACAACTTCAACCGCGACATCACGCGCTACTTCGTCGCCTCGGCCAGCCTGTTGATCGTCGGCCAGCTGACGCCGTGCTTCGACCTCCGCGCCGACTTCAACCTGCCGACGCCGCGCTTCGCGTACCACGCAGGGCTCGAGTGGCTCATCGCCATGGCCTTCCCGCTGCGGGTTGGCTACCAGCACGACGACATCATGAACCACCGGTACCTCTCGGGCGGGCTCGGGTACTTCAACCAGGGCAGCGGCATCGACATCGCGTACCGGCACGAGCTCGGCGGCGCTGAGGGCCGGCTGATCTCCGTCACGATCAAGATCCAGCTGGGCCAGTGAGGGCGCTGGTCGTTGGTGCTGGTGCGGTGGGGCAGGTGCTCGCGCTCCACCTCAAGCGCGCCGGAGCCCACGTCACCTTCGCCGTTCGCAACCCCGAGAAGGTGCACCCGACGACGCTGACCCGGCTCGGCTGGTTTGGCCGTCGGGACGTGTCGGCGGTCGCGGCCGACGAGGTCGTCAGGGTGCTGGACGAGCGCGGCTTCGAGCTCGTCTTCCTCACCTTGCCCTCCGATGCGCTCGAGAGCCCGTGGCTCGCGTCGATCGCGAAGCAGTTCGGTGACGCCATCGTCGTGGGGCTGCAGCCTGGCCTGGAAGATCGTGCCCGGCTCCTCGCCCTGGGCATCGACGAAGCACGGCTCGTGCGCGGGCTCATCAGCCTGGTGAGCTACGCGACGCCGTTGTCGACGGCCGATGCGCTGCAGACCGAGGGCTACGCGTACTGGCTGCCGCCGCTCTCGCCGTTCGCCTTCGATGGGCCCAGGCCCTTCGTCGACACCGTCGTCTCGACGCTCAAGCACGGCGGCCTGCCGGCGACGCATCGGCCCGGGCTGGAGCACGAGGTCATCTTCTTCACGGCCGCGCTCCTGGTGACCGTTCGCGCGCTCGAGCGTCATGGCTGGTCGTTGCGTGAGCTCCGCCGAGATTCGTCGCTCTCGGTCGCGGCCAGCGCCCAGGCCCTCGCCGTCACCGCGCGCCGGCTGAACCGCTCGGCACCGTTCGGCTCCACGCTCACCACGCGCTCCTGGCTCCTCGGCCTCGCGACGTCCGTGGCGCCGAAGGTGTTGCCGTTCGACTTCGAGACCTACGCGCGGGTGCACTTCACGAAGGTCGCGCCGCAGTCACGGCTGCTGCTGGGCGAGCTGGTGAATGAGGGCCGCGCCTTCAACCTGCCCGTCGATGCGTTGGAGAACCTGCTCGCCGGGGTGTAGGTGAGGCGCATGAGCGCTCCAATCGAAGTGATGCGTGAGGTCTCGCAGGGCACGCTGTCTGATCTGCTCGGCATCGAGCTGATCGAGCTGAGCAAAGAGCGCGTGGTCGCGCGCATGCCGGTCGAGAAGCGCGTTCACCAGCCCTTCGGCCTGCTCCACGGCGGCGCCAGCGTCGCGCTCGCCGAGACCGTCGCGAGCATCGGCGCGTGGATGAACGTCGGGGAGTCGGGCAAGTCGGCGGTGGGGCTCGAGATCAACGCGAACCACGTGCGCGGCAAGCGTGAGGGTGTCGTGACGGCCACCGCGACGCCGCTGCACCTCGGGCGCGCGACCCACATCTGGCAGATTCGGCTGACCGACGAGGCCGGCAAGCTGGTGTGCATCTCGCGGTGCACGATGGCCATCGTCGATCCGTGACGTTCGTGTAGCGTGCTCCCGAATGCGAACGTTCGTGATGCTGGCTCTGGCGACCGTGGCGATGGCCTGTGGGCGGCCGTCGATTCCGTGTGGCCCGTCGAGCTGCACTGGCTGCTGCGACCCGTCTGGGCAGTGTGTGCCGTTGGCGACGGCGTCGGCGTGTGGCTCGAACGGTGGCGCGTGCGTGCAGTGTTCGGCGAGTCAGTCGTGTCAGTTCGGGACCTGCGTCGGCGGCTTCGGGACGGGCGGTGGGAGCTCGGGGGTCGGCGGCGGTACGGGTGGTGGCGTCGCGACCGGCGGAGGCAACGCGGGTGGTAGTTCGTCGTCGGGTGGAGGGCTCGCAACGGGTGGCGGACTCGCGACTGGCGGTGGCGCTGCGGGTGGCTCGAGCGGGCCCGCTCCTGACGTGCTCCTGCTGGTCGACGTCTCGGGTTCGATGAACGTGCCGCTCGTCGAGAACGGGCCGACGTGCGGGACCTGCAACGGCTCGACGTGCCCCGCCGCCTGCCCGACGCGGGCGAGCGCGTTGCGAGGAGCGCTCGCCTCGTTCCTCCAGGCGTCGTCGAGCCGCGCACGTCTCGGGCTGACGACCTTCCCCTCCAGTCAGACGTTCACCCCGAGCGGCTGCGCGCCACCCACGAGTGAAGTGGTGCCGATGCTGCCTCAGACGACGCAAGATTCACCGAGCGTGCTGCAGGCTCAGGCGACCGCCGTGCAGACTGCAGTTGGCAGCATCGGTACGTCGATCGCCGTCGTTGGCGGGACTCCCACCGCCGGCGCGTTGCGGTACGCCGCGACGCTCGCGCCGCTCCGGACCCAGTCAGGACGAACGCGTGGCGTCGTGCTGGTGACCGACGGCCTGCCGAACTGCAACCCGTCGAATCAGGTGTCGTGCATGAACATGCCGCTGCCGTCGCAAGATCTCTGCACGCTGGGCGCGAACTGCGTCGGCGCGTACTGCGCGGCCGGTTACCTCGATCAGGTCGCCACCGTTCAGGCCGTCGCGGCGTTGCGGGCCCTCGGCGTGCGCGTCGCCGTCGTGGTGATCAGCGAAACGCTCACGCCTCAGGTGACGACGGTGATGAACGCCATGGCCGACGAAGGCGGCGCTCCGGCGTGCGCTGCGTGTGCACAGCGCTTTGCGTTCGCGAACGACCAGGCCGCGCTCGACGCTGCCTTGCGGAGCGCACTGGCTCGCGTCACCGGACTGCCCTGACGTCACCGGCAGGTCGAGCGGGCTGAGCAGATCGACCCGTTGCACACGTCGCCCGTCGCGCAGCCGCCATCGCCCGAGCCAGAACCGCAGGCATCTTTGCAGGTGTACTCGCACGTCTTCTGCGCGTTGCAGCTCCACTCACCCGGGCATCGAATCGGAGCGTTCATCACCGGGCAGTCGCACGTCGCGGTGCAGGGGCCCGCCAGCGTCGAGGGGCTGCAGCCGAAGGCGAGGGCACAGACCAGCAGGATCGTTCGCATGGCCGAACACTGTACGCCTCCACTCGGTGAGGCCCCTGAACACTGTCTGTGAGGGTGACGCCGAGGGTCATTTGGACGAGGTCGCACCCTTGACGACATGTGTGTCCTGCGCCAAGGGGTCCTCGTCTTTCAGGGAGCCCGGTCATGACCATTCGCCCACTCGCCGCTTCGTTCGTCGCGCTCGTCCTCGCTGCCTGCGGCCCTGACGCCGCCATGCTCGTCGACGCCCAGGACGTCGACACCGATGACGCGGTTGCCACCACCGAGAGCGAGCTCACCACCTCGAGCAAGGCTGGCCTCTGGTTCCCGATGAACGAAGGCAACAGCTGGACGTTCGAGTCGACCACCGGCATTGCCCGCACGATGCGCCTGTCGTCGGTCGCCAACGGCATGGCCGAGCTCTCGGGCATGACCTCGGGCGGCACGTGGATTGGCGTCAGCGCTTCGTCGGCGAACACCCTGATGCAGTGGGACTCGACGTCGGCCAGCTGGCGCTCGTGGATGCGCTTCGGCTTCGCGAGCTCGACCTGGTCGCTGGGCACCGAGGCCTGCACCGGCGCGAAGCTGCGTCGGAGCGCGACGGGCGCTGCCGTCTCGACGCCGGCCGGCGCCTTCACCGACACCCGCACCATCTCCATCGAGCAGATCTCCAGCAAGACGGCCCTCTGCGCGCCGCCTGCGTTCACCGAGCTGACCTTCGCCGCTGGCGTGGGCCTCGTCGCCTTCCGCACCGGCCGTGGCGAGCGTTTCGCCCTGAAGAGCGCCACCGTCGCTGGCAAGCGCGTGCCGGCGGCCTCGGGCGCGGTGACGGCCAACCTCACGCTCGACAAGGCCAGCTACGTCAGCACGCCCAACACGATTCGCTGCATCACCACCCCGTGCCCGTCGAATGAAGTGACCGCCGTGGCGAAGGCCACCTTCACCGTCACCAACGGCGCGGCCACCAGCCAGACCTGGAACTTCCGCAGCGGCTGCCAGTTCGACATCGAGCTCGTCGCGTCGAGCGGCCTCGTGGTGAAGCGGCTGTCAGACGAGCGCGCCTGCACGCTCGCGCTCACCTCGGTCACGCTGGCCCCGGGCCAGAGCCGCACGTGGACGGCCGACGTCTCGCTCTCCGACCGTGATGGCCTGCAGCTCGATGGCTCGTTCTCGGCTCGCGCCCGCCTGATTCCGTCGTCGTCCGCGGGCTCGGCGCCGATCGCCGCACGCGGCTTCACGGTTCGCGTTCAGCAGTAAGCCTCACCTGCGCGCTCGAACCAGGCCCGGCCGGCTCCATGCCTTCGATGCGTGGCTGGGTCTGACCGAGAGCGCGCTCATTCGTACCCCGGGCCTGTTGGTCGACGTCGGCTTCGGCGTCTCGGCCGTCACCACTGCAGAGCTCGCGGCGGCGTTTCCGTCGCATGAGGTGCTCGGCCTGGAGCAGGACGCGGCGAGGGTCGCGGCCGCGTCGTTGGAGTTTCCTTCGTTGGCGTTGCTGGCGGGCGGGCTCGAGAGGGCGCCGCGGCAGGCGCTCGTGCTGCGAATCGCCAACGTCGGGCGCGGGCTGTCGAAAGACGGTGTCGCGGAGCTGCATGCGCAGGTGCTCCCGTGGCTCGTCGATGGCGGCGTGTGTCTCGAAGGCAGCACCGACCTCGAGGGCCACGTGTCGACGTTCTGGGTGTTGCGGCGAGTGGGCGGGTCGCTGCTCCGTGAGGCGCTCGTCTTCCACACCGACGGAGCGCGCGGCTTCTCTCCGTGGTTGTTCCGCGATGTGTTGCCCAGAGACCTGCGCCGTGACGCACGCGCCGGGACGCCGATCTTCTCGCTGTTGACCGACTGGGAGACCGCCTGGCAGGCGACGCGGAGCGCGGACCCCCTCGACTCACTCCGTGCCTCCGTCGCTGCGCTTGCGACGACGCGCGCCGACGTCGACGCCCGGTTCCTCGAGTACGGCTTCTGCCGGTGGCGCTGCTGAAACGACGACGGCGACCGCTCCGATGGAACGATCGCCGACGTTCACTGCAGGCTGACTCGAACGCTCAGGGAGCGCCGCGCGGCGTGACGATGTCGCGAACGCTGGTGCCCTTGTACTCCTTGGCGAACTCGACGACGGCGTCCCACGTCTTCGCGAGCGACTTCTGCTCGGTCGGCGAGAGGTCCTTCGACTTGTTGATGTCAGCGCGTGCCGTGAATTGCATCGCGTCCGCGAGGGCCTTGTTCAGCTGCGTCGCGCTCGGGTCCTTCACGCCGAACTTCGCCTGCGCGTACTTGTGAACGGCCGTCATGGCCTTGTCCATCGAGCCACCGTCTCCGTAGAAATCCTTGAAGCCCTTGAGCTCGAAGTTCGAGACCTTCTTGTTGTTGTTCGACTCCGAGAGCTCGGTGTCAGCAGCCTTCATCAGCCCCGACAACAGCTTCACGCCTGACCGCACCGTATCCAGCTTGATTGACGCCATCTGTTTTCCCCTCCGTCAGGGAGTTGGTTGCCGCGGGGTATTCCGCGGGTCCTTCATTCCGCTTCGTCTTCGACTTCGTCCTGTGCAGCAAAACACTTCACGAACAGCGCGAGCGCAGCGAGATCGCCTTCGACCGCGAGGCGGCGCTTCTCGAAGTTCCGTTTCACGTCGAGCGTGCCCTGCACCAGCCACGAGAGCACCGGTGGCGAGAGGCCGATGGTGCACACGGGAAACGGCGGCGTTCCGGGCTTCACGACGAGCTGACCGCCGAGCGACGACACCTGCCAGAAGGGAGGCTTCGCGTCTTTCACGTAGAAGGCGACGTCGCCGCCCACCTTCGCGAACTCGGCTCCACGGTGTTTGAGCGCGTCGTACAGGCGGCCGAAAGACTCCTCGACGGAGAGCTCGTCTTGCTCGCTGGCGTCGCCGTCGGTCACGGGCACGGACCGTTGATCGGTCGGTCCCCGGGCCGCAAGCCCCATCGCCGTCTCGAATTGGTGACGACGCAGGGCGCCATTGACCCTCGCGCGGCCGCACGGCTACCACCCCGGCCGTGCCGACGGTCAGCGTGCTGATCACCACCTTCGAGGGCCTGCGCTTTCTTCCGGGCGCGATCGCGAGCGTTCTCAGCCAGCGTGACGTGGAACTCGAGTGCATCGTGGTGGACGATGCCTCGACCGACGGCACCGGCGCGTTCCTCGAGGGCCTCGACGATCGACGCCTCGTGGTGCTCCGCAATGAGGTCAACCTGGGGCCGTTCGCGTCGGCGAACCGTGGGCTCGAGCGCGCGCGTGGGGCCTTCATGGCCCGCCTCGACGCCGACGACGTCTGCCGGCCCGATCGCCTCGCGCAGCAGGTGGCGTTCCTCGAGCGCCACCCGGCGGTCGGCCTCGTCGGCTCGGAGTGTGAGCGCATCGACGAGCACGGCCGAGTGATGGGCCATCAGCCGGTGCCGGAAGGCGATCTCGCGATTCGGCTGCGCGCGCTGGTGGCTTCGCCGTTCATTCACTCCACCGTCGTGTGGCGCAGCAGCCTCGGGCTCCGGTACGACGGCACGCTCCGTCTGGCTGGCGACTACGAGCTGTGGACGCGCGCGCTCGAGCAGACCCGGGTGGCGAACCTGCCCGTGCCGCTCGTGCAGTACCGGGTGTGGCCGCAGAGCCTCTCGGCGAAGCAGGGTGAGCAGCAACGTGAGCTGCATGACGAGTTCGCCGCCCGCACCTGCGCCAGGCAGTGGCCAGCGCTCGGTATCGACGCGTCGACGGTTCGTCAGCTGCGAGCCTGGTGCGCGCTGGGCCAGCCTGCGCCCATGCCGCCTGCTGCGCGACGGCTCGTCGAGGCCCTTCGGCACGCGGTGCTCGGAGCGTCACCCTCCGACGCGGCGCTCGACTCGTTCGCGAGGGCGCTCTTCTCTGCGCCTGGCGCGTATGGCCAGCCTGCGCCTGCGGCCGCGCCGACGTGACGTCTTCACACCCGCTGCTCAGCCCTGCTCGCTGGGATTCGCTCCCGCTCGTCGGCATCGGTCAGACGGCGCAGGTTCGCCGCTGGAGACACCTGGTGGTGAAGGTCGCCCTGCCGGGTCCCGAGGCACGGGAGCGCCTGAAGGAAGAGGTGCGGCTCAACGCGTTGCTCGTCGCTGCGGGTGTGCCCGTCGTTCGGGTGGTCGCGGCCCGACGCGACGGTCGCGCGCTCGTTCGGCCGTTCGTCGATGGCCAGTCGATGTCGGACATCGCGGAGCTGCACGGTGCGGTACTTGCGAAGACGTTCGAGCTGTCGCAGCGGCTCGCGGAAGTCGGCGACGAGCTCTCGCTTCGTTTCGATCTGGCGCCTGCCAACCTGATGCTCAGTGGTGGCCGCGTCGTGTTGCTCGACGCCGGGAGGCGGGTCGCTCCCTCGGTGCTCACGGGCGAGACCCAGACTGCATTCGCGAAGCAGTGGAGCGCGCTCTCGCGTCGGGGCGCAGGGAAGGTCCGGCTCCGCCCGTTCGTCGTGCCTGCGAGCGGCCGCTTTCACGTCGAGACGCCCGTAGGCACCGATCCACGCGCGCGCGTTCTCTGGAAGAACGCCGCGCTCGCCTCACGTCTCGGGCTCTCGTGGAGCGACACCCAACTGGAGATCCTCGGCAGCGTCTCGACGAGCGCCCGACCGCACACCACGCAGGTCGCCACGCGCTACGTCGACATGATCGCGCTCGATCGAAAGAAGGGGCCGCGTGGTGATGGCCGCGCGTTGCTCCTGGGCACGTTCCCAAGCGGTGAAGAGCTGTCACTCAAAGGGTGTGGGCCGACTCCGCTCGCGTGGAAGGGCAGGGCGTTTCACGAAGATGGCTTCGTCTCGTTTCCTCGCGCGCTCTGGGAAGTGACGGTGGCTGACGAGCTCGCCCGCCTCGGCTTCGACAGCCCCGAGTACCTCGCCGTCTTCTCGACGAGCCACACCACCCTCGACAACACGGGCAGACGCTGGCCGGCAGCTGCGGGGCTGCGCGTCGCACGAACGCACTGGAGGCTGGGTCATTTGCGCCAATGGTCGCACCGGCCCGAACAGCTGAAGGTGATGCTGGAGCACGCGGCGCGGCAGGTCGTGCGGCCCGACTTCGACGCGACGAAGCCCTCTCACGTTCGCGCCTTCGTGGAGCAGTTCGCGAAGAACCTCGGCCATGACGTGGGCCGAACCGACGCGATGCAAATTCACGGCTTCAACCCGACGCCGGGCAACGTGCGCCTCGACGGCCACTTCATCGACTACTCGACGGTGCGATTTCTGCCGCAGTACTTCCCCGACTGGCGCTTCCTCGAGAACTTCTATCGCGTGCGCATCTACCGGCTCGTGTGGAGACGGCTGGTGGCGATGCTCGTCGGGGTGCTCGACGAGGGCCGGGTGTCGGCTCCGGCGCTTTCGCTCGCGCTGCGCTGGTTCGACGCGGCGTACGTCGACGGCTTCTTCGCGGGCCTCTCGCCGTTTCTCGGGTTGAAGACGACTGCGTCCCAGCCCGACCAGCGCCGGTTCGTCGCGTTGACCCAGCGGTTGCGCGAGTTGCGTGGAGGCGACGACGTCACGTTCCCGTACTGGAAGCAGACCGTGCCCGGGCCGCGCTTCGACGTGCTCGGGAAAGCGCCGGAGCTCCTTTCGGCGATCGAGCGCGGCCATCGCGCGCCATGGCAGGTCTTGCAGGTTGACGATGAGGAACTCCCGGCACGAGAAGCGCAGCTCGCGAAGCGGTGGTGTTCGGCGCTCGAGGGCGTGCGTCACCGCAACTTTCCGGGCCGGCGATGGAGCGAGGTCATCAGGCCCTTCCTCGAGCCCGAGCGGTTGGCGGCGTTGCTCTATGGGCGCTCGAAGCCTCATGCGTTCTCGGAGTGGAAGCGGCTCGTCTCGACGTCGCGTCACCTTCCGGAAGGTCGTCACCCGGCCCGGCGCGCGAAGCGGCTCGCGGAGGGACTTGGACACGTCGCGCTGCCAGGCGTCGATGCGCGGTTCTCGGAGCGCGTCGTGGGCCTCACGCCTGAGCTGCTCGAGGGCGTACGGGACGTGGTGACGCGCGTGGTGGGGCGCGCTCTCGTGGGCTGCGTCGCGCATGGCTCGCGCGTGATGGATCGCGCGGAGGTGGCCCGCGTCGACCCTCGCTCGCTCGAGGGAAACGATCTGCAGGTGCGACGTGACGAAGGCGTGCGCGAGTTCGGCCCGTCGCCAGCGCTCTCGTCGGATCTGGACCTGAAGGTCTTCGTGCGTGGGCTGACTCCGACGAAACGAGACGTCCTGGAGCGCGAACTGGGCCTGGCGCTCGCCTCACTTGGCGCGTGGTTTCCTTTCAGCGCGCACGTGCCGCCCCGCCAGCGGCTGATCTCGACGACGAAGCCAGACGTGCGCTCGGCGTTCCTCGCGTGGAACGGCGCGGAGCGGAAACGCACGCTCGGCAAAGGGCCGATTCCCGTTCGTCAGGCGGTCGTCGTCATCGACCGGCGGTCATGACGAGATCCACCCCTTCGCTCGGGCGCGCGCGCGGGCCTTTGGCACCATCCACGACGGGGTGACGTGCGCGCAGCCAGCGCAGGCCGGCAGGGTCTTGAAGTTCGCGGCGGCCAGCTTTCGGCGCAGGGACTCCATTCGGCGCGAGCGCCACAGCTTCGTGAACGGCACCTCACCGACGTTGCCGATGACTGCGTGAGCCATCGCCGGCGTGGTGCTGTCGTAGACGTGGCAGCACAGCTTGAGCGCGCCGTGAACGTCGATGGCCGCCGAGTGAAACGGCAACCAGCAGGGCGTCGAGCGCGGCGCATCGTTCCGAATTGGCTCGAAGTGAACCGTGCCGACACGGTCGGTGTAGTGGTCGATGCGCGGGAGTCGAAGGACGAGCTCCATGCCGTCGAGCTGGACCCGATGTTCGAGCTTCGTCGTCTTCTGCACCCGGGCATCGCTCGCCAACTCGAGCCGTTTCAAGAACCGGTGCAGGCGGGCTTCGTCTGGAGGCTCGAGCGCCTTCTCATTCGACGGGTAGAGCGTCACCCGCGTCAGCGCGCAGCCGGCCTGCTGGAGCAGCAGCAGCGTCTTCCGCGTCAGGAAGTCGCCGTTGGTGTGGATCTCGAGCTTCGCGTTCGGCATCGCCAGCCGTGCTTCGCGCATGCGCTCGAAGAGGTGCGGGTCAGCCATCGGCTCGTTGTAGTTGTGAAACGCGAACCAGCCCCGGTAGTCGGCGAGATCGGCCAGCAGCGCTCGCCACGTCGGCTCGGCCATCGACGTCGACCGGTGTTCGAGCCCGCGCTCGTGCCACCCGTTGGGGCACCACGCGCACTGCCGGTTGCAGAAGGTGCCGATCTCCACCTCGATGAAACCTGGGAGCGGGATGGCAGGCATCGGGCCGACCCTATCGGGAGGTTGGGGTTTGGCGCAGCCGAGATAGCGTGCCGGTCGGGTGATGGGCCTCGCGTTCGTGCTGTCGATGGTGCTCTCGGCGACGCCCGAGGCTCAGACCTCGGGGCCTGAGGAGAAGCTCATTCAGTGGGGCCTGAAGCGCCGCGAGCTCCAGCTCGACCCGAACGCGAATGGGAAGCCCATCGACGAGGTGTTCGTCGAGCGCGAAGAGATCTTTCCGGAAGAGAACCCGAAGTTCTTCGACATCCTCCACATCAAGACGCGCGACTCGGTGGTGCGGCGTGAGGTGCTGCTGAAGCCCGGTGGCGTGTGGGACGACCAACGCGCGCTGGAGACCGAACGCAACCTGCGGCGCCTCTTCTTTCTGTCGGTCGCGAAGGTCGTGCCGGTGAAGGCGCCCAACGGCCGGGTGAACGTGCTGGTGGTGACGCAAGACAAGTGGAGCCTGCGCTTGTCGAACTCCTTCACGCTCATCGGGAGCCTCCTGCAGTTCCTCCAGCTGACGCTCGTCGAGGTGAACTTCAACGGGTGGGGGCAGAGCCTGTCGATCGACACGGTGCTCCGGCTCGACACGTTCGCTCTGGGCCAATCGTTCACCGAGCGACGGCTGTTCGGCTCGCGATGGAGCTTCTCGGAGGCGGCGACCATCGTCTTCAACCGGCAGACCGGCGCGGTCGAAGGCACCGTCGGCCAGGTGATCGTCGGCTACCCGATCATCACGCTCGATCAGCCGTGGGGCTTCCTCGTCGACGGCGCGTGGAACGTGCGCAAGCGGCGCATCTTTCGTGGCGCGAACGTGTGGCAGCTGTCGTACCCGGACGCAGCGGGAGCGGATCGCGTGCCGTACCAATTCGATCAACGCGAACTCGGGCTCGACGCGATCGTGACGCGGCGCTTCGGTGACGGCGTGAAGGTCGATCTCACGGTCACTGCCGGAGCGTACCTGCGGCAGTACACGCCGATGGTCGAGTCGAAGCTGAACGCCGAGCAGGCGTCGTGGCTGACCGCGAACTACCTGCCGAGATCCGAGAACGCGACGTTCGTCGAGGGCATCGCGACCGCGTTCACCAACGACTTCCGGATCCTCAAGAACCTCGACACCTACGAGCTGTCGGAGGACCTGCAGCTGGGCTTTCGGGTGACGGGCGGAGCGCGTTGGGCGTTTCCCTCTCCGCTCACCACGCAGCAGTTCATCGAGGTCGGCGGGGCGGCGAGGTACCGGTTCTATCAAGCCGACGATCTCTTCACGGTCTCGGCCGCCGGCGGTGCGCGCTTCAGGCCCGGCACGACGACCGCCAACGAACGCTTCGCCGCCGAGGTGCTCAACTACTCGCCCTCGTTCCATGGCGGGCGGCTCGTCACGCGCCTGCTGCTCGACTTTCGCTGGAACGACTTGAACAACCGGCAGTTGTTGCTCGGTGGCTCGCAGGGCTTGCGCGGCACGCAGGCGGAGCAATTCAGCGGTCGGAACATGGTGCTCGCGAACGTCGAGTACCGCACCCGGCCGATCGCGTTCGTGCTCGGCACGTACCTGGGCTTCGTTCTCTTCTACGACGTGGGCACGGCGTTCGATTCGGTGCCGCTGCCACAACACACCGCTGGGTTCGGCATGCGGTTGCTGATGCCGTACTTCAACTTCGACGTGCTCCGGTTCGACTTCGGCGTGCACATCAACAACTTCGCGCCGGCGCCCGGGCTCGACCGTTTGAACGTCACGTGGGGGCAGGTGAACGATCTTCGGCCCGCGATCCTCGACAGTGCGCTGCCGCCATGAAGAAGAACGGATTGTGGGTTCAGCTCGGCGTGACGTGCGCGTTCTCGTGGTCGCTGTGGGCGATGCTGGCGCTCACGGGACTCAACACGAACGTCCCGGTGCGAATCGTCGTGGTGGCGGCGTCGATGTTCGGGCCCGCGTTGGGCGCCGTGGTGGCGCAGCGTCGCGCGGGCGAGGCGATCGCGGAGCCGCTGGGCGTCGTGATGAAGCCGAACCGATGGTGGGTCGTCGCGTGGCTCTTGCCGCTGGCGGTGCAGCCCATCGTGATCGCCTTTGGATTGTTGGTGCCCGGCGTCGAGTGGTCGCCTGACTTCGGCGGGCTGCTGGAGCGGATGGGAACGTCGTTGCCTCCGGACAAGCTCGCTGAGGCGAAGCAGCAGCTCGAGAGCCTTCCTCGCGCGGGGTTGTTCGCGCTGATGATCGGCCAGGCGCTGCTTGCGGGCATCAGCCTCAACGCGCTGGCGGCGTTCGGAGAGGAGCTTGGCTGGCGCGGCTGGTTGTCTCGACACTTCGCGGGGCTGGGGTTCTGGATGCGCAGCGGTCTCATTGGCGTGCTCTGGGGTCTGTGGCACGCGCCGATCATTCTGCAGGGCCACAACTACCCGCAGCACCCCGTCGCTGGCGTCCCGATGATGGTGGCGTTCTGCGTGTTGCTGGCGCCGTTGCATGAATTGGTGCGGGTGCGTGGCGGCTCGGTCTGGGCGGCGGCCGTGATGCACGGGAGCGTCAACGCGAGCGCTGGTTTCGGCATCGTTCTGCTGCGCGGTGGTGACGATCTGTCGGTCGGCATGACGGGGTTCGCTGGATTCGCTGCGCTCGCGCTCGTCGACGGTGCGCTGTTCCTCATCGATCGCGCGCGCGGTGGAGCGCTCACCAGCGCGTAGCGACCGTCGAGTCGGTCTGTTACGCGGCAGCAGCCCATGCCCAAGGACGCCGTCGCCGAGTACTACGATGCGAACACCGCCTCGTTCGGCCGTACCGGTCAGGGCGGGGCGTCGATTCGCCGCGCGGTCTGGGCTCCCGGCGTGGAGACGCGCGCAGATTCGTTCCGGAGCGTCGACGCGCGGATCCTCGAACGGCTGCGTGCTCGTCCTTCACCGTGTCGAGTGGTCGATCTCGGGTGTGGTCTTGGCGCGAGCCTGCTGTGGCTTCGCGAGCACGTCGCGTTCGAGGGGATTGGGATCACGTTGAGCGGAGTGCAGGCCCGCGCCACGCAAGCTGCCTTCAGTGGAGTCGACGGGCTCCGGTGTCTCGAGGCGAGCTACACCGATCTTCCCGCTGAGATTGCCGACGTCGATGTCGCCTTCGCCATCGAGTCCTTCGTTCACGCGCCTTCCGCTGAAGCGTTCCTTGCGCCGATCGCGCGTGCCCTGCGACCGGGAGGCGAGCTCCTCATCTGTGACGACTTCCTCGGCCCTCAGCATCCGCACCACGCCGACGCGCTCGACAAGACTCGATGGGGGTGGATGGCGAACTGTCTGGTGCTCCCCGACGACGTCATCGCCTTGGCGGCCACCCACGGTCTCGACTGTGTCGCGAATGACGATCTCACCGACTTCCTCGAACTCGGACGCCCGCGCGATCGGCTCCTCGAGTTGGTCGTGACGCTCGGCGCACCGTTCAAGCCCTCGAGCTGGCTCTTCCGCTCGTGGGTCGGTGGCGTCGCGCTCCAGAAATGTCTGAAGAAGCGCGCGCTCGAGTACCGGCTGCTCCGCTTCGTCAAACGCGCTGCCTGAAGCGTTTCAGAACTCGAGCACCAGACTCACCCGCTCCGGCAGTCCTTCAGCCGTCGCGCCGCTCAACCGGTACCCCGGCTTCGCCAGCACGTCGGCCAGACAGTCGAGCTGTGCGCGCGTGAGATCGGCCGCCGCGCCCATCGGCTCGAAGTCGTGGTTCCCCACCGCGCCGGTCTGCAACGACACCAGCGTCGTCCACCGCAGCGCGCCCGGCCGATTGGTGCCGATGAAACACGCCGACAGGCGCGGGCTGCGCGCGGCGACCTGCAGCCTGAACTCGTCGACCCACGCGGCCGGCAGCCGCGCTGGCGTGTCGAAGTCGGGCCGCGGCACGGGCTTCGGCGGAATGAGCGGCTTCTTCCACGGCGTCTTTGGCACGACCTTCGTCACCGCCAGCTTCTCTTCAGGACGACCCGCGTCGGCGACACCCGCGACCACCGGCTCTCCGGGCTCGCCCTCGCACCGAATCAGGAGCAGCAACAACAACAGCAGCGCCAGCCACGCGATGCGCTTGAGGCGACGTCGACGCCGGGCCTTCTGCACGGCTGGGTTGTTCGCGAGCGCGGCTTCCGTCTGCGCCTTCGACGCCTTCACCCGCTCGCGAAGCTCGGCGCGCGTCTTCTTCATCGCGGCGCGCAGCTCGGCGCGAGTCACTCGGTGATCCTCCACCCGAAGACGAGCGCACCCGTCGCGTCTCGCCACTCGAGCGGCACCAACTGAAACGGCGTGAAGGCCGACGGGGCTTCGACCTGAGGCGGCTGAAACGGCCAGGGCAGGGGATCCGACGGGGCCAATCGCAACGAGCCCGCGAACGCCGAGTGGCCCAGTTCGAGGGCGCGCGTCTCGGCGCCGGGTCCACCACTCGAGCCGAGCGCTTCGAGCAACGACTGCACCCGGCCAGCGAGCTCGCGCGCGTTGCGTTCCGTCGTCTTCGCGACTCCGGGCTCCGACGCGAGCAGGTCGAGCAGGCCGATGAGCTGGCTCAACAGCACCCGGTTCGCACGCCGCACCTCGGCTTCGTCACGCTCCAGGGTGTCGACCAGCTGCTTGGTGAACCGCAGCGTCTCGTACGGGCCGTCCTTCGCGCCCGCGCGCAGCACCGCCACCAGCTCGCCCGCCTTTCCATGCGCGAGGAGCGACAGCCGGTTCACCTTCTCGTCGAACGATCCTCCGCGCTGCACGCTCGCAGAGAGCCGATCGAACGACTTCGCGTCGCCTCGCAGCGCCGCGGCCCAGATGAGATCTTCGATGATCGGGTTGAAGTCCTGCCGGGGCACCAGCGCCTTCAGCGTCGCGAGCACGTCTGCGCTCGTCTCGTAGCGGCTGAGCACGTACGACAGCCACCGCCTCGCCAGCGCGTGCACCGTGGACGAAGCCTTCGATGCATCGGAGTGCGCGAGCGCGAACGCGAAGCTGCGCAGCGAATCGCCCAGTGCACCTCGCTCCAGCTGTCTCGTCCCACGATGCAGCGCGATGACCGACCGCTCCTTGAAACCGGAGTCCTCTCCCAGCGCGAGCAGCCGCTCTCCACGCGCACCTTCAGTGACCAGCTCGCGGTCCTTCTCCATCGCGAGCGTCCCGATCCACCCCATCGCTTCCGCGCCCTCGTTCCTGGTCACCAGCGCGTCGATGATGCCGAGCGTGAGGGTGTTGAGCGCATCTCCATCGCGCGCGTGAGGCCGAGCGTTCGCGAAGAGGAACTCGCGGCGCGTCTTGCTCAAGGTGAGCCACTCCGACGGCGTCCACGACAGGGTGCGCTCGAGGAAGGCGACCTGCTTCGGCTCAGTGAGCGCGTTGGCCGCCTGAAGGCCTGCCTGCTTCGCCGCTCCCGACGACATGTTCGCGCCACGCACTGCAGACGACGCGTCGATGGCGACCTCCTGCTTTCGCTGGCTGCGCAGCCGGGTCAGCGCGAGATCAAGATCGAAGATGCGCGCCTCGACCGCGGCCATCGTCGTCACCTGATCGCGCTTCACCGTCGTGAGAGACTTCACCAACAGCCGGCGGAGCAGCTGCCCCGAGATGAGGCGATCGTTCAGATCCTCCAGCGGATTGAGCCCGTTCTCGAACAGCGAGATCACCGGCGTGAAGCAGGTCGTCTGAGAAAACGAGACCGACTGCAGCTCTTCTTCGTCGAGCACGTCGGCCAACGAGATGAGCCGCTGCTGCCGCCCGACCTCGAACGCCTCGTAGGGCGTGGGGAGATCGTCTGGCTGCTTCGCGGTCAAGACGTGGTTGTGCAACCCCAGCGGCCACAGGCCCGCGCCGCGCTCGTCATCGTCGCGCGCCATGCCGTCCTGGCAGATGCCCATCGCGCCGGTCGCGGCCCAGAGAAGCGAACGAAAGGCCGGCTCCTGCGTGCCCGGCTTCCCGTCATCCGTCAGGCCGTTGTGCACCAGCCACAGCGTCAACACCTCGGCGGGCCGCCGCTGCCGCTGCGCGATGCGCGCGTTGTAGAAGACGATCGTCTGCTTCGGGAGCGGCTCGGGCGGCGTCGGCTCGGCGCTCAACACCGAGAGCAGCAGCGCCCAGGTCACAGCGAGGCTCCGACGCCGAGCGAGAGCTCCCACCACCAGCCGAGCCCAGCGCCCTGCATGCCCGAGAAGACGGGGAGCGCCATCATCACCCGCGGCGTCACCGCGATGCCGGGCCGGAAGTAGATGTCGAGCGTGAAGCCGGCCAGCACGGCGTACCGCGCGCGATCGACCTGCATCGCCGGCAACCGCACCTTGTCGAGGTTCTTGATCTCGGCGTCGGTGATGCGTGGCGCGAAGAGGGCCCCCGCCACGTCGAGCCCCGGCACGCCTGCGAGCCCTCCCGGGTAGAAGAGGTACCGAACGCCTGCGTTGGCAGTCAGCACGAGCTGCGCGGCAGGCAGCAGGCCGGGCCGTGACGTCACGACGCCCTCGGCGATCGCGTACCCGACGTTGATGTCGAGCTCGAGGCGCTCGGGGCGGCCGAACTGACGGTACGGCGTGAGCGCCAGCTTGTTCGTCGCGTCGGAGCCCCACACGAAGACGTACGTCACCGCGGCGTCGAGCATCACGTTGCCCAGCGCCTTGCGCACGTACCCACCGATGCGGAAGCTCGAGTAGTTGTTCAGCTCGAGCAAGCTGCTGGCGAGCACGCCGAAGCCGACGCGTGAGCGTCTCCAGTCGAAGCGAACGGCCCGCGACGCCTCACCGACCGGCCGCTCCGTCAGCGCCTCCAGCGGCGTGCGGTAGCGCTCGATGCTGGTGTCAGGCACCGGCTCGCTCGTCACGCCGCCGTCAGGAGCGCCGCTCAGCAGCGCCACGGTCAGCACTTCAAGGATCACGAGGGAACCCTCCCTCGCCTGGCACCGGGAACTTCGGCCGGTAGCACTGCTCCGCGAACGCGTCTCGGAAGCGGGCGCCGGGTTGGAAGACTCCCGAAGAATCGAACGTCGGGTGATCGCAGTACCGCGTGCACTGCGCGAGCGCGTCGGCGAGCGGGAAGAGGTCGCGCTTCCACTGCTCGGCGCCAAGGTACTTCTCGTCGGTGCCGACGATGCCGAAGGGCAGGGTGAACGTCGCGACCGAGGCCGCGATCGCGGAACGGGTCTCGTACTCCGCGAAGATAAGGAACGGCGATTCCCACGCGAGGCCGAGCGCGTAGAGCGGGAACGGGCTCTGTCGGTGGAGCTGCGGCAGCGACTGCAACGGCACCAGCGAGCCAGGCGCGCCGACGGGCTGAACGACGGTGCGGGCAGGCGCCGCGTCTTCACTCGCGCAGAACGAGAACGCGTCTTCAGGCGCAGCGCTGATCGTCTCGTTGTTGAACTTTGTGATGAGGCCGAACTCGCCGACGGGAATGTTCTCGGACACCGCCGAGCGCTCCGGCGCCTGGTAGGTGATCTTCTTCATGCTGCCGGTCTGCGCGACCGAGTACTTCTCGACGAAGGTCTGGAACTGCTGGCGCGTCGGCAGAATCGGCAGCTGGTTGAGCTTGAACGGGCCGAGGACGAGGTCCGGCTGATCAGGAACGATGGGGCAGTCGCGCTCCGAGACGCCAGGCGTATCGAGGTCGAACATGCTGACGGCCCGCGACGGACACCAGAGCACCAGCTGCTTCAGCGTCGTCGACATCACGCGATACGCGGTGCTGTCGAGAATGAACGCGCCGCTCACGCGCGGAGAGCTCTTGTCGCGCTCGGGGACCAGCACCCGCTCGAGCGCCGCTTCGATGGCCCGCCCGAGCCGGCCCGTCGTGTCGTCGTGGTGAATCGCGAGGACGAGCACCATGTCCTTCCCCTCGGTGCGCCGCTGGTCGATGCGCGTCTTGATCGTCGAGGCGAGGCGATCGCTGAAGCCGACCGCGAGGAAGTCTTCGATGCAGAAGTCCGGCTCTCCCGCCAACAACAGCCGCTGGACCTGCATGTCCAGGTGCTCTTGCGAGATGATTCGATTGCAGGGCTTCAAGATGAAGCCGACTGAAACGTTCTCGCGAATCGGGCTGCGCAAGCCGGGGAACGCGGGCCGCACCTGCGGGTTCTTTCGCGCGATGGCCGTCGTCGTGAGCTGTCCGATCGCGTCGGTCACCGTGGCTGACGCGCACACCATCGGCGACGTCGAGGCAGCGAGCGGCAGCGGCGTGGACTCGAAGATGGCGCGTTCGTTGGTGCGCCGCTCGGGCCACGGCAATGAGGTGAATTCGTTCGGGCACGCTGGCGAGAACGCGTAGCTGTAGACGTTGTCACTCGCGGGGAGTTCCACGTCGCCGTAGTTCGGGTCGGTCACCCAGAACTCGCGGCGCAACCCCAGCTCGGTCGCCTGCTCGTTGCGAATGGTGGGGAACTGGTTGCGCGCGCGCCACTGCACCAGCGTGTTGTTCTCGTTGAAGACGCCGTACACGAGCAGGCTGCGCGCAAGGTGCGCAGGCCCGATGCCGACGACGTTGAAGAGCACCGGCGCTTCGAGGCTGATCTCTCCATCGCGGTGGTACCGCAGCCGCAAGCCCACCTCACGCGGCACCTTGTCGACCTTGAGGCTCAGGCTGCCGCAGCGCGACGTCACTCCGCAATCGACGGGCAGGTGGGTGTGCACGGGCGCGATGCGCTTCAGATCCGTCCACGGCACCTGCACGTCGTCGGTCTTGTACTTCAGCTCCATGAGCGACTCGGGCCCGATGCCCTGCTCGGCGTCGACCCGGTAGAAGACGAACATCGTCTGCTCGTCCTGGAACCACGTCACGTCAGAGATCGAGAAGCTGGCGTTGATGTCGGTGACTGGCACCTTGCCGCAGCCGAGCGGCAGCCCGCTGTTTGGATCGACGACACACGACGCCACCAGCGCCGCGACGAGCGCCGCGAACAGCCGGGCGGTGGCGCGCGCAGGCCTCATCGTCAGTTGACGAGCTCGGGGAAGGTGACGGCTCCGCGCGCGATGCGGCGCTTCACGGATGAGACGAGCTCGGCCTGGCCTTTGCGCGCGAGGTCGAGCTGCTCGTCGCGCGAGCCGAACGACATGCTGGCCTTGATGGCCGTCTGCACCGACGTCGAGAGCTGACCGACGAAGGCCTCACGACGCGCCGCGGGCTGCAACGAGAGCCACGCAGCGAGGCCTTTCACGTCGACCTCGAGGAGCAGGTCGGCGCGCTGCTCCGCAGGCACGCGCAGCAACATCTGCGGCGAGAGGATGTTCTCGTACCACCCGGGGAAGCCGTCACCCGAGAGCGCCTGCTCGAACAGCGTGCGGCGATCGGCGTCCTCGAGATGCGAGAGCAGCACCGAGAGCGCACCGGCGGCGTCGAACTCCTGGCCCTGGTCGACGACGTCGGGCAGCGCGTGGGCGTGGCCGTTCTTCAGCGGCTTGCCCTCTCTCGCGTTGCCCACCGCATCGAACAGCGCCGCGCGTTCCTGACGGGAGCTGCGGTTCGACTGGAGGAGCTGATGGGCGACGCCGAGCTTGAGCGGGTAGGGCAGCAGCCGGGCGACCTCGTCCTGTTTGTCGAGCGGCGCGAGCGCGAAGAGGAGCGCGCCCTGACGAGGTGGCAGCTTCTCGATCATCTGCACCAGCGCCGCCGAGCCGAACTCGTCCTGCAGGCTGCGGTAGACCTCGGTGTCGGGTTGCGCGAGCAGCGACGCCGCGACCGCGTTCTGGTTCAGCGTGCGGAAGAACTGCGCGTCGCTGGGCAACGTCGACGCGTCCATCGCCTTGAGGAACTGCGCGAGCTCGGACTTGCGTGGCGCGAGCGCCGAGTCACTCTGGAACGCGACCGACAGGCGGTCTCCGAAGAGCACCGTGGCCTTCGCGAGCAGGGCGAACTCTCCCTGGCGCAACCACTCGCGCATGAGGTGGCCGACCAGCGCGTCGTCGTTCTCGAGCGGCGCGTCGGCGATGCGTTTGGCCCAGGCGTTCTGTTGCTCGGTGACGAAGGTCGCGTCGGCGTCGGCCGCCGTCTCTTCTTTCGCGGGCTCTGGAGCGGGCTCGGGTTGCGCCGGCGGGTTCGTCAGCTGCGCGAGCATGGCCTTCTCTTCGAGCGTCTCCTTTCCGAGGCGTCGCGCGGCCCAGATGATGACCATCGTGGCGAGCGTCGCGAGGAAGACGGCGATCATCCAACTGAAGTGCGGCAACAGCGCCTGCCACAGCTCTCTCAGCGCGACCTCGGCGTCCCACTTCGGTGGGGGCGGCGGCGCGACGTCGACCTTCGGCTCCTCCTTCTTCTCGGGCGGCTTGTCTTCCTTCGGGGGCGGCGACTCGGCGAGCGAGGGAGAGATCGGCTCCAGCACCTGACGGGAGACGACGACGCGCAGGAAACCCTTCGAGAGCCGCTGCTCCAGACGCCGCGAGAGCGCCTCGACGTCACGCGCGGGCACCGACTTCTCGTGGGTGAACTCACAGCGCGCCTGCGTCAGGTAGAGCTGCGCGGCGACCGTGCCGGGGCCTTCGTTCGCGCCGAGGCCGGGGAGCGACGTGTTGTTCGCTGGAAGATCGACTGCCAGGTGCTCGCGGTACACGCAGCCCTTCGACGAGCAACGCTCGGGCGCGCAGTCGCGCAGGAGCGCCTGGTCGAACTGCCGCTCGAGCTCTCGCACCTCGAGCACGATCTGCGGCGGAATCGTGCGCTGTGGCGGCACTGGCGCGGGCGCTGGTGCGACTGGAGCAACCGCTGGCTGAGCGACGACGACGGTCGCGACGAGACAGGCGACGAGCAGGAGCGTTCGCATCAGTAGATCCTCACGACCACGCGGCGAAGGCGGGCGTTCTTCTGCTCGGGCGTCAGGCCTTCGAGCTCTTTGGGTGGGAGCGGCTTGGTGTCCGCGTAGCCCTCGACGCGTACGCGCTG
>JAUXRI010000072.1 GCA_030681895.1 Myxococcales bacterium
ATGCTCTTCAAGTACGGCTCGGGCACCGGCTCGAACCTCTCGCCGATTCGTTCGTCGAAGGAGCAGCTCAAGGGCGGCGGCACCGCCTCGGGCCCGGTCAGCTTCATGAAGGGCTTCGACGCGTTCGCGGGCGTCATCAAGTCGGGCGGCAAGACGAGCCGCGCGGCCAAGATGGTCATCCTCAACGTCGAGCACCCCGACATCCTCGACTTCATCCGCTGCAAGGTGAACGAAGAGAAGAAGGCGTGGACGCTCATCGACGGTGGCTACGACAGCTCGTTCAACGGCGAGGCCTACTCGTCGATCTTCTTCCAGAACTCGAACAACTCGGTGCGCGTCACCGACGACTTCATGAAGGCCGTCGTCGACGATCGCGCCTTCCAGACCCGCGCCGTGCGTGACGGCGTGCCCATGGAGACCTACCGGGCGCGCGACGTGTTCCGTGAGATCTCCGAGGCCGCCTGGCACTGCGGAGACCCGGGCCTGCAGTTCGACACCACGATCAACGCGTGGCACACCTCGTCGAACACCGATCGCATCAACGCCAGCAACCCGTGCTCCGAGTACATGTTCCTCGACGACACGGCCTGCAACCTGGCCTCGCTGAACCTGATGCACTTCCGCTCCATCGATGGCGAGTTCGACGTGCCTGCCTTCGAGCACGCGGTCGACGTGACGCTGCTGGGCCAGGAGATCGTCGTCGGGTTCTCGAAGTACCCGACGGAGCGCATCACCAAGAACTCCTACGACTTCCGTCCGCTCGGCCTCGGCTACGCCAATCTCGGCGCGCTGCTGATGGCGGCCGGCCTGCCGTACGACTCCGATGAGGGCCGTGCGTACGCCGGCGCCATCACCTCGCTGATGGCCGGCCGCGCCTACGTGCAGTCCGCGAAGATCTCGGAGCACCTCGGCGCCTTCGCAGGCTACGCCGCGAACAAGGAGCCGATGCTCGGCGTCATGCGCAAGCACCGCAAGGCCGCCTACCAGCTGCCCGTGCACAAGACCGACTCGAAGCTTCACGTCGCGCAGAAGGCCGCGTGGGACGACGCGCTCTCGCTCGGTGAGCAGGCCGGCTACCGCAACGCCCAGGTCACCGTGCTCGCGCCGACCGGCACCATCGGCTTCATGATGGACTGCGACACCACTGGCATCGAGCCCGACATCGCGCTCATCAAGTACAAGAAGCTCGTCGGCGGCGGCATGCTGAAGATCGTCAACAGCACCGTGCCCTTCGCCCTTCAGAAGCTCGGCTACAGCTCGACCGAGGTCGAGGGCATCATCAGCTACCTCGACAAGCAGGAGACCATCGAAGGCGCCCCGATGCTCAAGGCCGAGCACCTGCCCGTCTTCGACTGCGCCTTCAAGCCGTCGAAGGGCAGCCGCTCCATTCACTACATGGGGCACATCAAGATGATGGGCGCCGCGCAGCCGTTCCTCTCGGGAGCGATCTCGAAGACGGTCAACCTGCCCAACGAAGCCACCGTCGAAGACATCGAGATGGCGTACCTCGAGTCGTGGCGCGCGGGCCTCAAGGCCGTCGCCGTCTACCGCGACGGGTGCAAGCGCAGCCAGCCGCTCAACACCTCGAAGGACGCCGAGAAGAAGAAGGTCGTCGAGGCCGCGCCCGCCGTGCAGCGTGACGCCCGCCGCCGTCTGCTCGACGAGCGCCGCGCCATCACCCACAAGTTCAGCATCGCCGGCCACGAGGGCTACCTCACCGTCGGCATGTACGAAGAGGGCGGCCCCGGTGAGCTCTTCATCACCATGGCGAAGGAAGGCAGCACCGTGTCGGGCCTGATGGACTCGTTCGCGACCGCCATCTCGCTCTCGCTCCAGTACGGCGTGCCGCTGCAGGTGCTGGCCGACAAGTTCAGCCACACCCGCTTCGAGCCGGCCGGGTTCACCAACAACCCCGACCTGCCGATCGCCAAGTCGATCACCGACTACATCTTCCGCTGGCTGTCGCTGAAGTTCCTGCCCCAGGAAGGCGCGACCGAGAGCCTGATGGAGGCCGAGGCCAAGAAGGTCGCCGAGGCCAAGACGTCGGTGAAGGCGCCGCTGCCGTCACCGCCGGTCATCGAGGCGAAGGGCCAGGGCTTCTCGTTCCTCAACCAGGCCGACGCCCCGCCCTGCCCCGTCTGCGGCACGATCACCGTGCGCAACGGCGCTTGCTACAAGTGCCACAACTGCGGCGCGACGACGGGCTGCAGCTGACAGGTTTGAAGGCTCCGCTGTGCTCCTTCACGGAGCAACGACGGGGGATGCGGCGACGCGATCCCTGTCACTGTCGAAGCCTTCGATGAAGGGGGAGCGGCCTCGGGAAACCGGGGCCGTTTTCTTTTTGGGGGCTCACGAACCTCGCCTCCTGCCGGGCGACTCTGAGTCGTGATGCACGTCTGCCTACCGACGATCGCCACACCCCTCTGGCTCGAGTGGTGTGTCGTCGAGGGTGACGCCGTGACGCTGGATCAGCCGCTGGCCTGGCTCTCGGTGCCCGACCATTGTGCCCTCGTGCCGCTGGCGAGTCCTCAGGCCGGCGTCGTGACGGCCCGGTGGACGCCGCTGCTGACGAAAGGGCCGGCAGGCGCCGTCGTCGCCGAGATCGATGGAGCGGGAGTCGAGTGTCGTCGAGCCGAACACCAGGCCCTGCGAGCCGAGGGCGCCGAGGTGGAGGCCAGGCTCCGCGAGCTGCGACAGCGTGCGGAGAGTCCGATGGCGGCCGCCCTGCTCCAGCAGGAGATCGATCGACATGAGCGCTGGCTCACCGAGGTGGCGGCCCTGTTCGAGCATGAAGCTCACCTCACGAGCGCGACGTGAAGCAGCCGCTGAAGGCGATGGCGGCCATCATGCTGACGCAGAAGTTGTCGGCGGGAACGGTCGCGGGCGGCAGCCTCGTCGCATCACTGTCGGCGCCGCGAGCCGTGGTGAACGCGTGTCGCGAGCCAGGAACCCGGGTTCCCGCGCCCCTCGACGACGCGGGGCCCGCCCTGAGCGTCGCGCTCGTCAGTGCGTCGCGAGCACCTGTCCTGCTCACGGACCGTTGAGTGGCGTCACCAGGTACCGGCGTCCATTGGCCTTCGGCTCCGGCAACAGCCCGGCGTTGATGTTCACCTGCACCGACGGGTACAGCAACCGGGGCGGGCTGAGCGTGCGATCGCGAACCGTGCGCTTCTCGACGAAGGTGGCCTTCGGCATCGCCACCGGCAGCTGCACGTTCGACTCCTTCGCGCTGCCCACCGTCGTCATCGAGCGCCAGGTCCGCCCGGCTGGTGGGTAGTCGTGGCCGACGAAGAGCCTCGTCGCGTCAGGCAGCGTGAAGAGGCGGGTGGTGACCGAGTCGTACAGCGCCCCGGCGTCACCCTTCGGAAAGTCACAGCGGCCCACGCCGACGTCGTCGAGGAACAGCGCGTCTCCAGTGAAGACGGCGTCGTCGATCTTGAAGCTCATGCACGCGAGCGTGTGGCCTGGCGTGGCGATCGCTTCGACGCTGAGCGCTCCTGCGCGGAGCACCTGACGATCTTTCACCAGCACGTCGAACTGCCGCCCATCGGTCGGGAGCTGGTCGAGCGCGAACACGTCTTTGAACACGCCCTGCACCTCGACGATGCGCTCGCTGATGCCCACCTTCGCGCCGTACCGCTGCTTGAGCCACTGCCCGCCCGAGAGGTGGTCGGCGTGCGGGTGCGTCTCGAGCGCGAAGTGCACCGTGAGCTTCTTCTCGTCGACGAAGGCCGCCACCCGCTGGAGCGACTCCGTCCACAGCTTGCCGCCCGCGGGCTCGTAGTCGAGCACCGGGTCGATGATCACGGCGTCTTTCGTCGCCTCGTCGAACACCACGTACGTGAGGGTGAAGGTCCGCTCATCGAAGAAGGTCTCGAGCTGCATGGTCTCTCCTGGTGCTCACCGTTGCGACCCATGAGCCAGAGCCCACGGGCGACGGTTCTCGTTCATCCTGCCTGCAGCAGCCCAAGCGCCTTCGCCCCCATGCTGAGGGCAACGCCGGACGCGAGCACCGCAAACCCGATCTTCAACGGGCGCTCGGGCAGCCGGCCTGAGAGCGGCGCACCGAGCACCGCGCCGACCACCGCTCCGGCCCCCATCGGGAGCACCAACGCGAGCGGCACGTGCCCGGCGAGGAGATGCACGACGGCCCCAGACAGGCTGCTCATCGCGATGACGGCCATCGAGGTGCCCACCGCGCGATGGAGCGGCAGCGCCGCCCAGAGGGTCAACGCCGGCACGATCAGGAAACCACCGCCCACGCCGAGGAAGCCCGTCAACACACCCGTCGCGACGCCAGCGACGACGATGGCCCAGGTGGCGACCGGCGTTGGAGCTGCCTCGGGCTTCTTCCGAAACATCGCCGCGACCGCGGTGAGCAGCACGAGGGCGAAGAGCCCGACCGTCACCTTCTCGGGCACCAGGGAGTGCAGCTGCGCGCCGCCGACCGCGCCGAGCACCGAGGGCAGGCCAAACGTGAGGGCCACCCGCACGTCGAGCCGGCCCGCGCGCCCGTGACCGATGGCGCCTGCGATGGCGGCGACCCACACCACGGCGAGCCCGGCGCCCGTCGCTTCGGCCACCGACGTCTTGAAGCCGATCAGCAACACCGGCACGGCGAGAATGCCGCCCCCCGCGCCGAGCACGGAGAAGACGACCCCCAGCAGGGCACCGACGACGAAGGCCATCATGGCGTCACTCTGAGCCGCCGCGCGCAACCGGCGGTTCGGTGAATCCTAACGACGGGCAGGCGGCTCCGTGTCGTCGTTCGCGACCGTCGCGGACCGCTTTTCAGGAGCCCCTTCATGACCGACACGACTCACCATCGCACGCTCGTCGCCAACGGCGCGCTGCTGCTCGACGTTCGAACCCAGGCAGAGTTCCGTGAGGCGCACCTGCCTCACGCCCTCAACGTACCCGTGCAGGAGCTCCCGGGCCGGCTCGGGGAGCTGGCTCCGAGCACCCGACCGATCGTCGTGTACTGTCGCAGCGGCGGGCGCAGCGCCCAGGCCACTGCGGTCCTCCGGCAAGCCGGCTTCCAGGTGAAGGACATCGGCCCGATGACGGCGTGGTGATCGGGTAGACTTCACGCCGTGCAGAAGGGCCCCATTCTCATCGTCGACGACGACCCGAACCTTCGCGAGGTGGTGCGGGTCGCGCTCGAGCTGCAGCACTTCGACGTCGTCGAGGCTCACGACGGGCGGGCCGGTGTCGAGGCCTTCGAGAAGCACCACCCCGTCGCGATCGTGCTCGATCTGATGATGCCGGAGCTCGACGGGTTCGAGGTCTGCCGGCGCATTCGTGCGACGAGCCGCGTGCCGATCGTCTTCCTGTCGTCTCGCGATGACGAGCTCGATCGCGTGCTCGGGCTCGAGCTGGGCGGAGACGACTACGTCACCAAGCCGTTCTCTCCCCGGGAGCTGGTCGCGCGCGTGAAGGCCGTGCTGCGACGCGCCGAGCCCACGCCCGCCCCCGTCGCCGATGCCGCGAAGGAGCGCACGCTCACCCGCGGTCCGCTCTCGCTCGATCTCGAGGCCTGGCGGGCCTTCTGGAACGGCGCCGAGGTCACCTTGACGGTGATGGAGTTTCAGCTGCTGGCGAGCCTGCTGCGCGCTCCGACGAAGGCCTTCACGCGCGATGAGCTCATCGATCGCGCCTACGACGGCGTGGTGGTGAGCGATCGAACCGTCGACAGCCACATTCGGCGCGTGCGACAGAAGTTCGCCGCGGTCGGCGGAACGGTCGTCGAGACGGTGCATGGCGTGGGGTACCGCCTGGGCCTGCCGTGACGATGCCGTGGAGGCCCCGGCTGTGGATGGTGCTGGCCGCAGTGGCCGTCATCGCGATGGTGGCGGCGATCGGTGGGCTCTCGCTCGTGCGGTTCTACGACGATCAGCTCGTGCGGCAGACCGAGGGCGAGCTGCTCGCCCAGGGCGCGGTGATCTCCGAGGTGTTCGCGCTCCAGCTCGCCCAGCGGCTCGACGACGAGACGAGCTACGGGCTCCCCGCCCAGGTCCTGCGCCCTCGCGCGGCGGATCCGACCCTGACGCCGCTGGTGCCGATGCTGCGCGCGAGCGATCCCGTACTCCCCGCGCCGCCACCCTCGCCGCCTGCCACCCGCGCCGCCGATCCGATGGCGAAGGAGGCGGCGCTGTCGATGACCGGGCTCCTCGAAGAGGTCAGCAAGACGACGCTCGCCGGTTTGCGCCTCGTCGACGTCAACGGCGTGGTGCTGGCGTCGAGCCAGGAAGGCAATATCGGGCATTCCGTGGAGAGCAGAGTCGAGTTCCAGCGCGCGCTGACGGGCGAAGCGGTCAGCCTGCTGCGGGAGCGCCCGAAGGAAGCCGCCGACTCGGCGCTCGAGGGCCTGTCGCGATCGAACGCCATTCGAGTGGTGGTCGCGCTCCCGGTGATTCGTCACGGCCGGGTCTGGGGCGTGGTGCTGCTCCTGCGCACGCCGATGACGCTCGCGAAGGCCGTCTACGGCGATCGAAAGAACCTGGGCGCGACGACCGCCGTGCTGCTCGGGGTGATCAGCCTCGTGGTGCTGGGGCTGTCGATCGTGGTGGTGCGGCCAGTGCGCGCGCTGGTGAAGCAGACCCGGGCGATCTCGGTGGGCGACGTCGAGGGCTCCCGCGCGATTCCACGGCCGCGGGTCGCCGAGCTCGCCGAGCTGTCGACCAGCCTCGAGGCGATGGCCGGGCTGCTCGATCAACGGGCGCGCTACATTCAGGGCTTCACGTCGAGCGTCTCTCACGAATTCAAGACCCCGCTGTCGGCGATGCGCGGCGCGATCGAGCTGCTCACCGACGACTTCGAGGCGTTGAGCGCGGAGCAGCGGAAGAAGTTCCTCTCCAACCTGCGCGCTGACACTGATCGGCTCACCCGCCTGGTCGAGCGCCTGATGCTCCTCGCGCGCGCCGACGTCGCCAGCGCCAACACCGAGATCGCAGAGGTGAACGAGGTCGTGAAGAGCCTCGAGCAGCCGCGGGTCGAGGTGAACGCCGAGCCAGGGCTCCGCGCGCGCATTCCTTTCGACGCGCTCAACGCCACGCTGCGACACCTCGTCGAGAACGGCCTCAAGCACGCGGGCCCGGCCGCGACCGTGCGGATCAACGCACGTCGTGAAGCGGACCGAATCGTCATCGACGTCAGTGACGATGGGCCGGGCATCTCGGAGGCGAACGCGAAGCGCATCTTCGAGCCGTTCTTCACCACCGCACGCGACTCGGGCGGCACCGGGCTCGGTCTGTCGATCGCTGCGGCGCTCCTGCGGGCGTTCTCGGGCAGCGTGACCCTGGCGAGCTGCGCGAGGGGCGCTCAGTTCCGGGTCGAGGTGCGCGCGGCGTGACTGGAAGCCGGTCCGCGCGACTGACAGACTCCGTGACTCCGATGCGGCTCCGTCTCAGCCTGATGGTCCTCGCTGTTGCGTCGTGCGCCCGGCTCCCAGACGGGGCTGTCTTCGAGTGTGAACCCGACGGGGGCTGCGCTCCTGGGTTGGTGTGCTCGCCAATCATGGGTGAGCGGTACTGCGTCGTGCTGGATGGCGGTGGCTCAGCGGGCGGCTCGGCTGGCGGCTCCGCGGGTGGCTCGGCTGGCGGCTCCGCGGGTGGTTCGGCGGGCGGCTCTGCGGGTGGTTCGGCGGGCGGCTCCGCGGGTGGTTCGGCTGGCGGCTCGGCGGGTGGTTCGGCGGGCGGCTCCGCCGGTGGCTCGGCGGGCGGCTCCGCGGGTGGTTCGGCTGGCGGCTCCGCGGGTGGTTCGGCTGGCGGCTCCGCGGGTGGTTCGGCTGG
>JAUXRI010000074.1 GCA_030681895.1 Myxococcales bacterium
GTGCGCACGTCTATCGCGTCGGCCGGGTGCCGAGCACCCTGGAAACCATCGGCGAACGGATTGACCCGCAGTTCGGCCGCCTCGGCCGCGAATACCAGCGCGTCGTCTTCGACAAAGAGCGACTCGGCGACGATGCGACGCTGGAGTGGGTGACGCCGGGGCATCCGCTGTTCGAGGCCGTGAGAAGCGACGTTCACGAGCGCGTGGCGCCGGACATTCGGCGCGGTGCGGTGTTCTGGGATCTTCAGACTGCCGTTCCGTATCGCCTTGACGTCTTCTCGGCGTCGATCAAGGACGGCCGTGGCAACACGCTGCACCGCAGGCTGTTCGTCGTCCGCACCGACGTCGGCGGCGCCATGTCCCTTCGGCAGCCGACGCTATTCCTGGACGTCTCGGCGTCGTCGAATGGTGCCCCAGCGCCGACCATTGCCGGCTTGCCTGACCGTGAAGCCACCGAGGCGTTCCTGATCGAGCGGGCTCTGCTCCCGTTCCTGAAGGAAGTTGGAGACGAACGGACTCGCGAGAACGACATTGTGCGGAAGCACGTCGAGATTTCACTGGGGGAGCTGATTGATCGGCAGCAGTTGTCGCTGGCCGAACTGGTGGACCGCCGCATCGCGGGAGGGAGCATTCCCGGTCTCGAAGGCAACATCGCGCAGGCAGATGCTCACCTAGAAGAGCTGAATACTCGTCTTGAAAGCCGCCGCGCCGATTTGGAGATGGAGCGCCACTGCACGATTGGTGACCTGCATCACGTCGGCCGAGCGTGGGTGCAGCCACACCCGGAGCGGTCGACGCCGGGCATCGCGCCGATGGTGCGCGACGAGGAGATTGAGCGCATCGCCGTCCGCGAGGCGATCGCGCACGAGGAGGCCCTAGGCTGGGTTGTCGAGAGCGTCGAGACCGAGAATCGCGGCTACGACTTGCTCTCGAAGAAGCCTCACCCGACTGAGCCAGGCGTATTCGTCACCGCGCGGTTCATCGAGGTCAAAGGTCGGGCCGGCGTCGGCGAAGTGGCCCTGTCCTCGAACGAATACCGTACAGCGCAGCGCCTTGTTGATGACTACTGGTTGTACGTCGTCTTTGACTGCGGCTCCAGCCCGAAGCTGAACGCCATTCAGAACCCCGCGAAGTTGGGATGGGAACCGATCGTTCACGTGGAGCACTATCACGTTGGGGCCAAGGCGATTCTGGAGGCTGCGCGTGAGTGAGTCATCGCGGTATCCGAAGCGCCTCATCGAGGTCGACCTCCCGATCAAGCGGATCTCGGCGCACGGTCGTGGTACTGCCCCTCTTTCCAGTCTTCATACTTGGTGGGCGCGCCGCCCTCTAGGTGTGTGTCGCGCCGTGGTCGCCGCATCTCTTTGGCCCGACCCTGCTG
>JAUXRI010000087.1 GCA_030681895.1 Myxococcales bacterium
GAGCAGGCGATGTGTTTCGTGTCCGGGTGCGGCACCGCGGCGCCCTGCCGTTCTGGCTACAGCTGTTTCAACGTCGGCTCGAGCACGACCACCTGTCTTCCGTCCGCCTTCAACGACGTGAACCTGTCGCTCGACACCACCAGCGTCGTCGGCAACGCGTGTACCCTCAACTCGAACTGCCGCGCGCCCACGCCAGGCGCACCCTACGCGGGCGGACTGTGTCTGGCGGAGCTCCTCACCCGCGCGGACGGCGGCCTCGTGCTCGACGCTGGCGTGCCACAGCCGACTGGCAACCCCGGCGGGTACTGCTCGCGCACGTGCCGAATCGACGAGGACTGCACCGCGGCGGGTGATGAGGACTTCGCAGAAGGCATCTGCCTGAGCGTCTCTCAGACGGTGAACATCTGCTACCGCGGCTGCGCCTCGCCCAGAGGTGGCCAGTCGAATTGCCGACCCGGCTACGTCTGCGAGCGCCTGCTCACCAACGACGGAGGCGTGCTCGGCACTGGCTTCTGCAGCGGACGCTGCGACGTCGCTGGCGGGAACTGCGGCAACTACTCCGACGGCGGCACCCGCCCGTGCTTGAGCACCGGCTACTGCCTCTTCTGAGTCGCTTCAGAACGAAGCGATGTTGGTGAGCGGCACGATGGCGGGAATGGCCGACGAGGGGCCCTTCATCGCGTCGAGCAGCGTGGTGCGTTCAGCCATCAGCGCCTCGCGGGCCGAAACGTTCGCCTTGATGGCCGCCGTCGCGCCGAGGTGACTCAAGCCGACGATGGCGAGCCCGGCCGCGGCGATGGCCCAGCCCCACAGCGGCACCGAGTACATGAGCCCGAACGTGAAGACGAGCGGCGAGATGATGACGCCGATGACGCCGATTTCCGCGATGACGGCGCCGGTCAGCACGACGGCCATCACGGTCGAGTACGTCAGCGGCACGGCCACGATGAGAAGGCCGACGGCCGAGAGCAGCTTGTAGCCAACCGGAGTCGCCGCGAGCGTCTTCAGCTCGGCGTCGATTTCGCGCAACCGCGACTCCTGGTCGAGCGTGAGGAGCGTCGCGGCGCGGCCCTCGACCGTCACCATCGGACTGGCGGAGAAGCCACTCGAGTCGGCGGCGAGTGAAACGGCGGCGGGCGTCGCAGCCGGAGCGGCCATCGCGCGCTCGATGCGCATCGACGACGGACCGTCGAGGTCTCCGAAGGAGGGCGAGAGGCACAGCGTGGCGGCGATCAATGAGGTGAGCATGGAGGGACTGAAGAGCAGGCCCTGCGCCACCTCCCGGGGCTGTCATTTCAATGAGTTCCAGCCGACTGAGTCACCCTTCCCCTGCCCATGCGCACACGGTTGCACACACACCTTCAGAAGAATGTCCCACCCCCTGCGAGTCGAACGACTCAGCAGCCATGAAAACCCTGCTCCTCGTCGTCACCTTTCTCACCGTCGCCGCGTGCGGTGCGCCTCCGCCCGCCTGTAACGCGCAGACGTGCGCCACGGGGTGCTGCGACAACTCCGGCCAGTGTCGAACGGGCAGCGAGCTGAGCGCGTGTGGCTCGGCGGGCGCGCAGTGCTCGTTCTGTGCGGCCGGACTGTCGTGTGAGCAGAAGGTCTGCCGCGCGACCGGCGGAGTCGGTGGCGGCTCGGCGGCCGGTGGCGGAATTGCTGGTGGCTCCGCGATGGCGGGTGGCTCCGCGATGGCGGGCGGCTCTGCGATGGCGGGCGGCTCTGCGATGGCTGGCGGCTCTGCGATGGCTGGCGGTTCCGCGATGGCGGGTGGCTCCGCGATGGCCGGCGGCTCCGCGATGGCTGGCGGCTCTGCGATGGCTGGCGGCTCCGCGATGGCGGGCGGCTCCGCGATGGGCGGCGGCACGGCAGGCGGCTCGAGCTGCGCGTGCAACACCACCTCCACGTGCACGGGCTCCTGCTCCTGCGACCCCGACTGCGCGGCGACCGTCAGCTGCACGCCTGCACGGGTCGAGACCTCGCTGTCGACCGTGCGCGCTTCCCTGCGCGCCGTCTCCATCGTGGGCACCAACGGCGTGGCCGTCGGAGAGACCCAGACCGTGCTCAAGCTCGACACCGGAACGTGGACGCAAATGACGACGCCCTCGGGAACGCACCCCTACGAGCTCCGGGACGTTCATCTCATCGACGCGCAGAACGGCTGGGCGGTCGGCTCGTGGAACGTGTCGGTCGGCGGGAGCTCGTACACCTACGGCATGGGCCTGAAGCTCGCGAACGGCACGTGGACGCTCTCGCAGAACTCGCTCGCGTGGGGCCTCAACGGTCTCGACCTGGTCGACGCGCAGAACGGGTGGGCGGTCGGCCGCTCCGGTCAATTCGTTCGCATCCTCAGCGGCTCGTACACGCCAGGCACGCCGGGCAACGGCACCACGCTCAACGCCATCGACGTCATCGACATGCAGACGGGCTGGGCGGTCGGCGAGAGCGGCACCGTTCGCAAGCTGGCGGCGGGCACGTGGACGACGGTGCTGAGCCCGACCTCGGCGTCACTCACCAGCCTCGTCTTGTCCGACGCGAACACCGGCTGGGCCGTGGGGAGCGCCGGCACCATCTTGCGGCTCGCCGCGGGCACGTGGACGGTCGTCACGCCCGCCGTCACGAATCAGCGGCTGACCTCGGTCTCCATCGCCAGCGACGGGAGCGTCTGGGCTGTCGGCGAGCAGGGCGTGGTGCTCAAGAACCTCGGCGCGGGCTGGCAGCAGTGCGACGCGGCGAGCCCGGCCGGAGTAACCCTCCGCGGCGTCTCGGTCTCGGGTGACGTCCGCTTCGCCGTCGGCGATACCGGCCACCGCCGTCAGCTCATGCCGTAATTTCGCCCGCCATGATGCCAACCCTTTTGCTCATCTTGACCGCGGCGCCGTGTGTGGTGACCAGCGACGACTTCTCGACGCGGGCGCCGGTGGAGCTCCGGCCCGAGGGCGGCACGCCCGTGACCGCGTCGCTGCGTGGGCTGTCCACCCGCGCGGTGCTGGACGGGAAGAGCGCCCTCCTGACGGTAGAGCGTCCCCTCTCGTTCCACGCGACGGCGAAGCGGCTGCGGCTGTCGGTGAAGACCGAGACGACGCTGTTCGATGGAGACGTCGTGCTGCACGAAGGCACCGAGGTGCAGTGGCGCGAGGCCCGTGGAGAGCGCGTCGCGGGTGACGTCATCGTCGAGCCCGATGGCGACGAGCTCGAGACGGAGGACAAGCGCCCCGCGCTCACCTTCGCCGCCAACGCCATTCCCTGCGCGGCGCTCACGCTCGGCATCACTCGAACCGACCCGGTGAAGCAGCCCATGAAAGAGGGCCCGGTGTTCTCGACCGAATCGCTTCCCTTGAGGGTGTTCCCGAGCCCGAGCACCACCGCAGCGTCTTTCACGTTGTCGTCGACGCCGGGCCGCACGCTGTACTTCCGGATGCTCGAGAAGCGCGGCGCCATGGCGAACGTCGAGTACCTCAGCCTGTACTCGCGCACGTCGCTGCGCGGCTGGGTGCCACTGCGGGCCCTGCGAGCGCTCCCGCCTGGCGAGGGCTACGGGGAGGGCTCGATGTGCTCTGGAGACCACGACTCGCCGATGCTGTTCGGCCGGCACGCCTCGAGCGGAGTGCCGCGACACGATGGCCCGCTCACGCTGCCGCCCGGCACCGTGTTGTTCATCGACTGCGCGACGAAGCGGGCACCCGAGCGGCGCTGTCCTGTCGCGACGGTGACCTCACCGCTCCAGGCGAAGGTGCGCTGGGACGACGGGCCCACGGCCGACGTGACGCTGCGTGAAGTCCTGCTCGCCCAAGGGGAGCTGTTCTCCATCGACGCCACCACCATCACCTGGCCCGACGCGGGCGCGCAGGGAGCACGTCCGCTGCCGCCAAAATAAGTAGGCTGTCACCATGACTGGCCTGGTGACTGCGATGCTCCTGAGCGCCGTGCCCACGATTCAACACGACGCACGGGGCGTCTTCGCCGACGGTGCGGGCTTTCGTCTGCGGGTGAACGTCGTCAGTCGGCCCAGCCTTCACGACCGCGCGTACGATCCGAATCGAAAACCCGACCCGACGCTCTTCACGGCGGCAGGCGAGGCGCTGAAGAAGGCGTGGCCCGCCTACGAAAAGCTGTTCGCTGCGTTCGGCTCGGGGAAGCACCCGTACCGCTCGAGCTTTCAGAGCTCACTCACCACGCAGGGTCAGTCGGTGCTCGAACAGGGCGAGGCGCTGCAGACGCTGAGGCTGGAGCGCCAGCTCGGCATTCCGATGACGGGTGAAGACGAGTTCCTCGTCGACCCGACCCCGGAGCTCTCGCTCAACCTGCACTTCAAGGACGACCCGACCTACCAGTTCGCGAACACGCTCATCGTGAAGCTCGGCGCCGACTTCGTCAGTGCGCTCCCCTTCTTGAAGACCGAGGTCGCGAGCTTCTGCGCTGCCCGCCCCTGCCCGACGGTGGAAGACCTTCGACACTTCGGGGGCGGCGGTCAGGCGTTCCCGTGGGAGGTGGTCGCGATGCTCGAGGCGCAGGGGCTCGACCAGAGCGCGTTCTTCTCGAAGGAGCCCCAGCGCAGCGTGATGAAGGCAGCGTGGACGAAGCAGACGACCGTCGACACCGAATGGGTCAAGGCGCTCGCGAAGCTCGAGGAGCCGCGCTCGGTCAACCGCCACCGCGCAGACCTGCTGGGAGAGCTGACGCTGCGCCTTTCACCGGCGCAGGTGCGCGCCAGCCGCGACGTGCTGCGCGACACCATTCGGGAGGTCGAGGCGGTGGCGCCGATTCCGTCGGTCAGCACGACCATCTGGGCGCTACGAAAGCTCGACTACCGCGCGGTGAAGTGACGGCTCAGGCGACCAGCGGCCCGAGCGCGTCGAACAGCGGCGTCGTGCCCCGGCGGACCTCATGCGGGTGCGAGAAGTGGAGCAGCCCACGCGCGTTCGCTTTCGAGCGCTCCGCCATCAGCGCGGCGCGTGCGGGCACGAGGCCCAGGTGCTCCTGGTAGGCGACCTCTTCTTCGGCGGGCCGCTCGACGGCGTGAATCGGCTGCTTGAGGAGCGACGTCATGATGACGGCCACGTCTTCGGCCGACCAGTTCTGCACGCCAGAGACCTCGATGAAGCGCGTGCCGGGAATGTGCTCCTCGAGCGCGTGCGCGGCGGCGTCGCCCACGTCCTTCGCGCCGACCTGCGGGAACGCGGCGTGCGGGTTGCCGAAGAAGGGCAGCTTGCCGGTGTCGATGGCGTCGAGCAGCACCGGGCCCCAGATTTCGAGCGGCGACGCGGCGCGCAGGAAGGTGACCGACTTCGCGGTGTTTGCGAGCGCCTTCTCGGCGTTGTGGAGCGCGACGATGGGGCCCGTGCCGGCCGGGTGCTGCGCGCCGATGGACGAGAGGAACACCACCGTCTGCAGCTTCGCGCGCTTCAGGGCGGTCGACAGCGACGTCACCATCTTCTCGTTGGCGGCGAAGAAGTCCTGGTCGGGCGGCGGCGTGGGCAGGAAGAGGAACGCACCGGTGACGCCAGTGAGCGCCGTCGCGAGCGCGTCGGTGTCGAGCAGGTCGACCACCACCACCTCGGCGCGTTTGTGCGTCAGCCCTTCACCCTTCTCGGCGCTGCGCACCAGCGCGCGCACCTTCTGGCCACGCTTGATCAATCCATCCGTGACCATCGAACCGACACGTCCCGACGCTCCAGCGACAGCGAACATAAAGAAGCCTCCTCGTGAGGGGCGCACCATGCGCTGGGTCGAGCGCGCCTGCCCGTCAATTCGACGGCGAGCGGTGCCGGGCGGCGTTAGGCCACGCTGAATGAGAACGCTCCTGTTTCCCCTGCTGGCGGCCAGCGCCTGCTCCGACGTGTCGGGCATCGAGAACAAGAAGTCGTACGGCCCGGCCGTGGCGATGATCGACCTCTTCACCACCTGCTACCTAGTGAAGACCGACGTGGGCCCCATTCTCATCGACGCCTGCTGGCGGGCCGAGGAGCTGCGCGTGAGGCTGTCCGAGAACGGCGTGAAGCCCGAGGACGTCGGCACCGTGCTCTTCACGCATGGGCATCAGGACCACGTCGCGGGGCTCCCTCTTCTCCCCAACGCCCGCATCGCCGCGCTCGCCGACGAGCAAGAGGTGCTCACGACGAACGTGAAGGGCGACGCCACCATCGACGAGGTGCTGACCGACGGCCAGACGCTGCGCTTCGGCTCGACCGAGGTGCGGGTGTATGCGGTGCCGGGCCACACGGCAGGGAGCGCCGCGTTCCTCATCGATGGCGCGCTGCTGCTCGGAGACAACGCGCTCGTCACCGCGAAGGGCGCGCTGGGGCCGGTGCCGAAAGACCGCTCCGCCGACCCGGACCTGAACGTGCGCTCGATGGTGGCGCTGGCCGACCGGCTGAAGGCGGAGGGCCGTGAGGTGAAGTGGCTCGCGCCTGCGCACAGCGGCGGCATCGAGGCGGGCGCGGCGCTGCAGACGTTCGCGGACGCGAACCGGTAGGCCTCGGGACGCTGGAGTTGTTCGAAACACCCTGCGGCACGGTGAGCACCCGCTCCGATGCGGCATCGCGCGTATGCTGGGCGAATGCACGCGAGCGGATTGCGAGACGCCTTGTCGAGCCCGCCGCCCCGCTCACTCGAGGGCGCTGCTCCGTACCTTGCGCGCGCCCGCTTCAGCTACCGCCTGGGGATGGCCGGCGCGCTGCTCTTCTGCATTCCGTTCTTCGTGATGGTCGTCACCGGCGAGACCTCCATGGATCGCATCGTCGGCGGCCTCATCGGCATCGCGCTGGTCTGGCTGCTGCCGCCCGTGCTCTTCCTTCGCTTTCGGATGCGGCACATCAATCGGCTGTGGTGTGAAGGCAGGCTCGTGCCGGGCGTGCTCGAAGGCTTCAGGCCTCCGCCTCATCTGCGAGGCGCGATCAGCCCCGAGACGCCTGGCTATTTCCTGGTGTCTTTCCAGTCGCCCGGTGGCCAGGCGCGCGCGGCGATTTTCATCGGCGAGTTCGGCGATTTCCCGAAAGGCTCCGTGCCGCACGTGCTCGTCGTCGACGACATCGAGCACCGGGCCGGCCTGATGGGTTCGCGTCAGCTGCTGGTCGCCCCCTCGGCGACGGGCGAAAAGGCCGCACGGATGCTCAGCGGCTATGGAACACGGCCGTGACGCACGCACGTGGCGCCGTGAGGTGACGTGGCTCGCGGGAGGCCTCAGCGGCGCGGCTCGTCGGCGGGCGCCACCCGTGCGCCTCGGTGTCGATGGAGAGCGCCAGCGGCCACCAGCGCCAGAGCGGCCACCACGAACGACGTGTGCACCACCGCGTCCAGCCAGCTCGAGCGCAGGCCGAGCCGCAGGTTCTGGCCGGCGTGGAGCACGGTCGTCCCCACGAGCGCCACGCCGCCGTACGCCCACCAGCCGCGGCCTCGTGCCGTCCACCCAGCGGCTGCGACCAGGCACGCCGCGCAGGTGAGGACGACGTGCACCGGGACGAAGGTGCGCGCGACGACGATGGCTTCGAAGATGCCGAACGTGGGCGCCGTCATGAAGAACCGCGCGTTCTCCGTGATGGTGAAGCCGGTCGCGACGGCGCCGCCGATGACTCCGGCCATCGCCACACTTCGGCCTGCGAGCGGAAGGCACACCAGCAGCGCCGCCGCGAACTTCAGCACCTCTTCTTCTCCAGCGAGTCGCAGGTGCTCGAGAGCCGTCGTGTGCCAGGCCGACGGAGCCGGGAGGAGCCCGACCATCGCGGTGAGGAGCGGAACCGCCGGGAGCACGCCTCCGATGACGAGCCCGAGGAAGATTCGGAGCCACTGTCGTTCGCCCCGCTGGCGCGTGAGCACGACGCTGAGGACCAGAAACGCCAGGACGATGAGCGGTGAGCCGAAGAACCAGCGGGCGACGAAGTCCTCCTGTACCTCGGTCAGGTCGTCCATGAAGTCACGGTGACGTTAGCCTGAAGGTCGCACCGCGCTGGGGCATGCTGGACTGATGAGCACGAAGACCGCAGCGCAGTGGCTCGAGGAAGGCATGGCCGCGTTGGAGCTGTCGCGCTCCGCAGACACCTTGTCGGAGCTGCGCGGAGATCGAGAGACCGCCGTCGCCGCGTTCACGCAGGCCCTGTCGCTCGAGCCCGACCTCCGCTCCGCGCTCATTCAACGCGCCTTCACGCTCGCCGACCTCGAGGAACACGAGAACGCCCTCGACGCGTTCGTCGCTGCGTTGAAGGTCGCGCCCACGAACGTCGCCCTCACCTACGGCGCGGTGGAGTCGATGGTGGCGCTGAAGAAGTACGCGCCTGCGCTCGAGGCGTGCGACGCGGTGCTGAAGCTTCAACCCGACCATCCGACGGCGCCGTTCCTTCGCGCGCGGTTGCTCTTTTGGCTCGAGCGCGACGCCGAGTCCGTCACGGCGTGGGACGCGATGTCGCCGGCGCAGCAGGAGGGAGGCCCGGGGGCCAGCAAGGCGGCCCGCCTGATGCGCGCGTGTTCGCTCGCGCGACTGGGGCGCCCCGAGGCGACGGCTGCCTTCCGGGAGGTGTTCGAAGCCGGCGTCGACCATTTCTCCGTGGGCACGTGGGGCAACCCCGTCCCCGAGGCGCTGCGGCAGTTCGCGCCGGCGAGAGAAGCGTTTCAGGCGTACGTCTCGGCGAACCGTGCGACTCGGCTCGCGATGGCCGCCGACGCGTGGCTCGCCGCCCGACGTCCGGTGGAAGCGCTCGAGACTGCGCTGCTGCTCGTCGAGGCCAACCCGAGCAACTCGCGGCGCTGGTTTCACCTCGCGGAAGTGCACGCGGCCGCCGGGCGAACGGCAGAGGCGCTCTCGGCGTACGACCAGTCACTCGCGCTCGAGCCCGGCTTCCTCGGAGCGCAGGCACGCCGCAAGGTCGTCGCCGGGGGTGGGCGCTAACCGTGATGACGGAACACCTGCTGTCTGGCGCGCGGCGGCTGCTCCTCAGCCCAGCTGCCGCTTGATGGACTTGATGTCGTCTTCACACTGCTCGACCCGCGGCCGCAGGTCGTTTGTCTGTTTCAGAATCGAGACCAGCTCACGCACGTTGCCGGCAAGGTCAGTGATCGCGGTCGAGGTGCGGATCTCCGATTCGACGATTCGGCGTGAGAGCTCGTCTCTCATCTGGTCGACGTGATCAGAGAGCGACTCCAGGTTCGAGTTCGTCTGCTCGATGCGCTCGTTGGTCTGCTCGATGCGCGCGTTGGTCTGCTCGATGCGCTCGTTGGTCTTTCGACCTTCGTCGCGGATGCCCTTCAGGATCTCTGTCGTGAGGTTGATTGGTTTCATGAAGGAGGCTCTACCAAGGCGGTCTGACATCGAAGTGGACCACCAGTCAGTGCTGCTCCGCAACCCGGGCCAGTGAGGGCTCGCGCCATCACCAGTCCTTTGGGCAAAGGTGAGTCCTTCGGCTCGAGGGAGTGCTCGTGTCAGTGAGCGACGCCGCTCTCCTGCTGGGCTTTCCGCGTTCCGTCGATGAGGTGTTTGAGCTCGTAGTAGTCGGTGTCGATTGGCAGCGTCCCGACGTTGGCATCAAGGTCGAGCTCGCCATGGCCGCGCTCGCCGCAGTCGGCCGAGATTCTGACCAGCCCTCTCGGCGTCTGGAGCCACGCGACACCGATCGCATCGGTGCGGCCAGCGCTCCGAAGCCGCTCCGCCTCGTAGGAGACGCCGCCGGACCGAGCCGTGATCTCGCAGTTCGGCATCGGCGCGCCCGCGGAATCGATGACCGTCACGGTTCGACCGACTCCAGGCGCCAGCACGAGGTCCTTCACCGCGCGTTCATCGAGCCAGGAGCCAGCCTTCGCGTATCCACGGCGCGTCACCGTCAACCATGGGTCGAAGAAGCCGTAGACCTCTGGGCACGTCTGGATCGCGACCGAGGAGCCCCTGCCTCCAGGGGACACGCCCTCGAGCGGAGCGCCGGACTCGGTCCACGCCGCGAACACCCGCTCCTCGTCGCACCTGCTCGGGCTGATGAGCTCTTCCGGCTGAACGGGTACTTCGTGCCACCAGGACCGCACGCGTTCGGGCTCGAACGGACCTTCGACGAGTAGCTCGAGAGGACCAGCCTCATCACCGCGAAGCCACTCGATCGGACGCTCGACACCGCCCTCGACGAGAATGATGTCCAGCCCTGGCTGATTCAGCCTCGAGTTCGAACCAGCCTTGGGCATCGGTGAGGGCGGAGTGAAGAGGTGGCCCGAGGCTGGTCACGTCATGGCAACCGCGCGCTGCCTGAGCCAACGCGAGTTGGCGCCCCGGCAGCGGTCCCTGCGGTCCGAGGAGGCGCCCTCGAACCGGGAACGGGACGATGAGCTCGACGTCCACAGCCTGATCCCTCACGACCCACCGTTCTGCTGAGCCGACGAGCCCCGGCGCCCTCGCCAGAACCAACAATGCCTCCGCCCGCGCGACGTCGAACACGTAGGTTCCCGCGCTGTCGGTGCGGGTGTGAGCGCGCCGCCCTCCGGCGAGAAAAGCCTCCACCTCGGCACCGACGACTGTGTCGCCCCGGAAGTGAACGACGCCCCAAAGACGGTCGTCACTGCGAGGCGCCTGCGAACGCGCGAGTTCGAGGTAATCGACCGATGTCATGAGCACGTCAGGTCCACACGCACTCAGGACAAGAGCTACGGAAAGGAACCGCACCGCAAGAGCTGAGCACGCGCATCGTCCGCCGCACAATCGACCAGGGCGCGGCAAGCGCTTGAAGATCGAGCAGTCGGCGATACGCACCGGGGCCCGCCGCCTCTCGTGAGGTGGTCGCTAGGGGCCAGCGCACGGCCACGAGTATGGTCCGCGCGTGAACTCCTCACGCACTCGCGCCCTCGCGTCGATCGGTTGTCTTCTCAGCGCCGTCGTGAGCGCCGCCACCTACCAGGGGACGCCCACGACGTTTCAGGCGCTGCTCCCGATGCTGCAACCCGGAGACACGCTCGAGCTCGCCGCCGGCACCTACCCGCACTTCACGGTCGCCGATCGAAATGGGACTGCCGCGCAGTGGATCACCATCACCGGTCCGACGAGCGGCGCTCCGGCCATCGTGCAGGCGGACCTGGGCCCGTGCTGCAACACGGTGGAGATCCGCCGATCGAGCTACGTCGCCATTCGCCACCTCACGGTCGACAACCGCAGCGTGCAGGGCGCCTTCGCCATCTCTGCGAGCAGCGCGCCGATTCATCACATTCGCATCGAGAACAACCGCCTCGTCTTCACCAACGCCGCGCAGCAGGACGTCGGCATCTCGACGAAGGTCACCACCTGGGGCTGGGAGATTCGTAGCAACCGCATCGAGCAGGCGGGCACGGGCCTCTATCTCGGCAACTCCGATGGCTCGCTGCCGTTCATCGACGGCGTCATCGAGCGCAACCTCGTCATCAACACCGTCGGGTACAACATGCAGATCAAACATCAGAACGCGTGGCCCGCCGTCACGGGCCTGCCGACGGCCAGGAGCCGCACCTTCATTCGCCACAACGTCTTCATCAAAGACGGTCGCGCGAGCCCTGACGGCGACAGACCCAACCTGCTCGTGGGCGGCTGGCCAGACACCGGGCCCGGCGCCGACAACGGGTACGAGGTCTACGGCAACCTCTTGTTCCAGAACCCGCGCGAGGCGCTCTTCCAGGCGACGGGCAACGTCTCGGTGCACGACAACCTGTTCGTGAAGTCGAGCGGCCCCGCGGCGCTGGTGATGACGAACCACTCCGGCAAGACGATGAAGCGCAGCTACGTGTACAACAACACGTTCCTCACGCCGGGCACCGCGGTGAGCTTCACCTCGACGGCGAGCGTCGACGATCTCTTCGCGGGAAACCTGCTCCTCGCGGGCTCTGCGTCGACGGGGACCGCGACGAACACGTCGAACAACCTCGCCGTGCCCTTCGCCATGGCGGGCCAGTACGTCCGCGCGCCGATGATGCAGTTGCCGGGACTCGACCTGTACCCGCTCGCCGGTCAAGCCACTGGAGCGCCCGTCGACCTGACCCGCGTGATGAACGATCTCGCCGCGCTCGTCGACTTCAACGGCACGGCGAAGGGCGCGTTGCGCTTCCGGGGTGCGTATGCGGGCGATGGCGTCAATCCGGGCTGGCCGCTTGATGCGAGCCTGAAGAACGTCGCGTCAGGAGGTGGCGCAGCAGGAGGTGGCGCAGCGGGTGGTGGATCTGCTGGCGGCGGCTCAGCTGGCGGTGGCTCAGCTGGCGGTGGCTCAGCCGGCGGTGGCGCATCGGGCGGTGGCGCAGCGGGTGGTGGCGCAGCGGGCGGTAGCTCAGCTGGCGGTGGCTCAGCCGGCGGTGGCGCATCGGCCGGTGGCGACGCATCGGCGGGTGGTTCAGCGGCGGCTGGGGGCACCGCCGGAGGCAGCGACACCCTCACGCCCCCCTCATCAGGCTGCGGCTGCCAGTCGACCGAACACGCGCTGGCGCTCATCGTCACGGTGCTGCCGCTCCTGCGACGGAAGACGAGACGAGCCACGAAGGCGTCAGGGGCTCAGTGACACGTCGACCGACTTCTGCACGACCCCGATGAGGTGCCGATTCGCGCCGCGCTTCACCGCGCTCACGCTGACAGTGACGACGCCCACCACGTCGAGCGCAGGCACCGTCGCCGTCGTGCCCAACAGGGCCTCGAAGTGCAGCTGCCGGCCGACCGCGTCGCCGACGTAGACCCGGTACTCCGACGCCCCGGGCGCGGCGCTCCAGGTGAGTACGAGCGGCGTGCCCGTGGGATGCGACGGCGGCGGCGCCGTCAACGTGAAGTCATCTGGGAGCTCGACCGCGAACGTCTTACGCGCCTGCGTGGTGGACGAGATGGCGAGCGTCACCGTGTCTGCCGGCTGAAGCGCGACCGCACCGGTGTAGGCCTCGGCGGCGCGCGACCACGGCATCACCTCTCCATCGGCGGTCACGAGCGCGTCGGAGCGCAGCGTCACGCCATCGAAGCCCTGCACGTAGACCGAGGTGCCGACCTGCCCCTGGTACGTGCCGATGGTGACGGCGCCCTCGAGCCACAGCCCGATGTCGGCGGGGAGCACGTCGACGTACTCGGAGCGGCTGGTCGAGATGTTCACCAGCGAGCCACCGCGGCCATGCGCGAGATACCGGGGCGCGAAGGCCGTCACCGAGACCTCCCACGTGTCGTCCATCGTGAAGCCGGTGAGCGTCGAACTGAACGCCGTCTCACCACGGCTCGTCACCAACACCGGCGTCGTGCCGTCGTTGGGCGGCGTCAGCGGGTACGCCTGCACCTGGTAGAACGACGCGCGCGCCGCGGCAGTCCACTGCGTCGAGAGCGAACTGCCCGCGAGCAATCGCCGTCCCTCCGTCGGCGCCTGGAGCGCGAAGCCGCCGGGCGCTTCGAGCGCGAACACGAGCGGCGGCTGCCCGGGAGGACGCACCGTCACCGAGTTCAACCCCGGGCTCACGACCGAGAAGCCGTTGCCGCCGTACAGCCCCGACGGCGCATCGAACGAGACGCCTGCGTCGTTCAGCTCCACCTGCAGGCCGGGCAGCACGCGCACGCCGTCGGTGATTCGCAGCGACAGCCCAGCGAGGCCGTTCTGCTCGTAGACGTTGCCGATGACGCGCACGCCGCCAGTTGGAGTGATGTTGCAGGGCAGGTCGAAGCCGTAGCTCGAGCCCGAGATGAACTCCTCGCAGACGAAGAAGTTCAGCTCGTTCGTCGCGTCGAGTTCGATGGGCACGCTCGTCGCCTCGGGGACGACTTCGAAGTTGCGCCACAGGTTGTAGCCAGGCGAGTAGCCGACCCACTCGGGTCCGGGCGTGCCTTCGACGTACGCGACGTAGACGGGCTTCGGTGACGGCTTGCCGTTGTACGTGTCGCCGATGCTGGTGCCGAGCACGCGGTCGATGGCGCTGCCGCCCATCGGAATCGAGTCGAGCTGCCCGTTCCCGTTCACGTCTTCGTACGCCATCAACACCCCGAAGGCCGCGCGGGTGACGCGTTCGCCATCGGGGTAGTCGATGAGCACGCCTGGCGGCGGAATCGAGAAGAAGCTGAACGTGTAGTTGAGCGGGAAGCTGCCTTCGTAGGCGATGTCTTGCGTGACGAGGGCGCGCGGCGCCGAGGGGCTCTGCTCATCCGGGTACCACGCGACCGCGAGGCGAATCGGCGTCGTCGGCGCCGCTCCCAACGTGACGACCTGCCCTTTCACGGTGAAGAGCGGCTGACCGCGATACCCCGGGCCGACCGCGCCGGGAGAACACGACAGCAGCAGGAGGAGCACCGCTGCGCGCCTCACAGCCGCACTCCCAGCCCGAGCTCGACGTCACCACCGAGCGACCACAGCGGAGCGCCTTCGACCGGCAGCGCGCGTACGAGCCCACTCACCCCGGCAGTGCCGAAGAGCGGACCGACGATGGGCACCTCGACGAGAACCTGCGGACCGACGGCTCCACCTGGCGTCACGCGAACCGGGAGCGCGGGGTACGACCTGCGAATCTCGTCTTCGCGTTCGCGCGTGAAGCTCTGCCGCAGCAGCGACAGCTCGCCGACGAGGCCGGCCATCACGATGACGGGCCCCAGCCAGAAGCGCGCTCCGCCCGACACGCGCGTCGTGATGCGGTGGTCGGTGATGCCGAGCGCGGCGCCGCGATAGTTCGTCGTGCCCCACGCCGCAGCCACGAGTGCCCACCAGCCGCCGAGCGACAGCCGGTACGAGAGCCCAACGCTCCAGCGCGCCGGCGTCTCGACGATGGGTGACGACAGCAGCATTCCAGTGAGCCGCAGCGCGTGTGGATGGAACTCGAGCTCGCCGCCTTTCAGCGCCACTTCACCGAAGTCGCGCGTGACGAAGCGCCGCGCGTCGACGTTCGCGACGCCACCGAACGGGAGTTCGACCTCTTGCATGGCCACCGAAAAGCCGCGCGTCTGCCGAAGCACGTAGCGACCTGGCGGCACCGCGACGGACATCACCCTGCCCCGCGGTTTGTTCACCTCGACCACCACATCGGGCCGCGGCTGGCTCACCAACACGTAGCGACCCTCGAGGGAGTCGTCGAAGGTGACGCGCGCGCGGGCCTTGCTCGGCTCCGTCAACGTCACGTCGGAGCTGCCCGAGAGGCCCACGTCGAACTGCGGGTGCTGGCCGACGTCGACGCTCTCGGCCACCGTGCGGCGCTCTGCGTAGCCGTACGCCTCCATCAACGAGACGCGGCCATCGGCATCTGCATCCGCATCGCCGCGCAGCGCCGAGAGCAGGTGATGCGTGAAGAGCGAGCCGGCCAATGCATCCCACTCCTGGGCCGCCTCGTGCGCGCCGCTCGACGACACGAAGACGTCGCCGCTGACGGTCGCCTTGGTGAGCGTCAGCGCGTACGCGGGCCCCTTCTTCGCGCCCTTGGTCCGCAGCCCCGACTCACACGCATCGACGATGACGACGCGCAGCTCGGCGCCGGTGTTGGTGGCGAGCTCGCGAAGTTCGGACACAGGGAGATCGCTGCCCGTGAGGTGGAGCACGCCGTTCTTCCCGTGCGAGGTCGCGAACACCAACAACTGCACGACGCGGCCTGACGCTTTGAGTTCGACGACTCGGCCCGTCACCTCGGCGAACTTCTCGCGCACCTGCGTCGCGGTCGGCCGGGTGAGCACCACCGCGCGGCCCGGCTCCACGCCACCCAACTCGACGAAGACGTCCTTCACCCGGCGCGCGTCGTCCTCGGCGTGCTGCAGCACCACGTCGTCGGGCCGCCCGTAGTTGCTGCCGAGGCTCACCACGAGACGAACAGGCTCGGCGGCGAACGACGTGCACGATGACACCAGGAGGAGCGCAGCGCAGAGACGAATCACGAACTGCCGCCGAGAGGCCTCGCGGCGAGAGCCACTGACAACGACACCAGCACGAACGCAACACGGAGAGCGCATCACGGCTTGTCGAACGTCGACACCTCCACCACGCAGCCGGTGCACGTCACGGGCTGGCCCGCCTCGAGCTGTTTGACGACCGACGCGACGTCGAACGGCGTCGGCGCGAACACCGTCACGAACGTCTCCTTCCCTCTCGTGGCGTCGAGCACCGCCGAATCATCGAGCACCGTCGTGCCTTCGGGTACCCCCTGCGGCGCGCGCGCGTTGAAGGGAGCAACGACCGTCACCTTTCCCTGCCCGTCGCGGTTGAGCACCAGCGCATGGCCCGCGCGCTCCGACTTCACCGAGAAGCGCAGCGCATCGCCTTCACGGAGCACGTCTCCGTCACGCAGCGCCGTCACCTGATCTCCGCGCTTGAGCGAGATGGAGACGAGGGACCCCTTGAAGAGCACGGCGGGTCCACTCGGGATGCGCGGCAACAGGAGCACGAGGAGCAGCGCCGCGACGGACGCGAGCGACACGACGAGGAGCCCGCGAGACCTCTTCGGTGCTGGCGTCGTGGCGCGGGTCTCGAGCTGGGAGAGGAAGCGCTCCGCGGGTCTGGCGCTGACGAAGGCGGTGGACTCGTGGGTGAGGCGCTCGACGTACGTCCGGCACGCCTCACATGTCGAAACGTGCGCGCTGACGGCCGGCACGTCCTCTCCTGCCGACACGCGCTCGAGCTCCACCGCGGGAGGACACGAGGCGCTCCGCGCTGGCAACGACGGCAGTGGTGTCACGAAGCACCTCCAACCGCTCCGTCACCGAACGCAGCGCGGAGCATCGTCTCTGCAGTCTTCAACTTCACACCCACCGTCTTGCGCGAATACCCGGTGCGCTGGGCGACCTCTTCCTGCGTGAGTCCATCGAGCCAGTGCAGGAGCGCCATCTCTCTCGTCGTGTCGTCGAGCCGCGCGAGCTCGGAGCCCAGACACAGCTTCTCTTCGGCCGAGTCACGCGTCACGGCGCCCATCAACTCCTTCAAGCGGCCCAGCACGCGCGAGGCCGTCGGCTGCGAACGTTTCCGGAGCGCCAGGTGATCGAAGCAGACCCGCGAGGCGACGCCGTAGAGCCAGGGCAGCAGCGCGGCGACGTCGGTGGGTGGGTAGCGCTGAACTCGCATGAACGTCTCCTGCAGCGCATCGTTGGCGTCCGTCTCGCTCCCCAGCAGGGTACGGCAGCGCCGATGCACCAGCGCGCCGTACTGCGTGTAGAGCTTCGCGAGCGCCTCGTTCGTCACGTCAGGTGACGAAGGTTCTAGACCCGAGCCGACACATCACTGGACCTGAATCGGACTGGTGACGACGACCGACCCGCGCACGGCCGTGATGGTCGCCATGCCCGCAGAGAGGCCCTTCACTTCGCCGTTCGACGGCCACGCGTTGCTGACACTCGCGATGGCGGGCGTGCTCGACAGCCACGTCACGTACGGCGTCACGTCCATCATCGAGCCGTCGGAGAACGTGCCGCGCGCGGTGAGCTGTCGCGTGGCCTGCACGGCCAGGGGCATCGACGACGGCATCCCAATCACCACGCTGCTCAAGGTCGCGCTGGTGACGGTGACGAGCGTCGTGCCCTGCACTGCGCCGTAGGTCGCCGTGATGGTGGCCGTGCCCGCCTGAATCGGCTGCAGGTCGGCGTACAGACCGATGCTCGCGGTGCCTGGGGCGTTCGAGGTCCACGACACGGCGTAGGTGAGGTCCCTCGTGGAGTTGTCGCTGTAGAGGCCGGTCGCGCGAAGGTTCGTGTCGAAGCCGATGGGCAGGCGCGGCGAGAAGGGCGTCACCTGGAGCTGCGTCAGCGTCGCGCTCGTCACCGTCAGCAGCGTCGTCGACGACACCCCGTTGTACGTCGCGGTAATGGTGGTGGTGCCCGAGCGCAGCGCCGTGACGAAGCCCTTGTCCTGGTACGTGTTGCCCACGGTGGCGACCGACGGGTCCGACGACGTCCACGAGACGGCGTAGCGCAGGTACTGGGTGGTGAGGTCGCTGTAGATGCCCGAGGCGTTGAGCTCGACGTACGCACCGACCGGGAGCATCGGCCGCGCCGGCGTCACGTCGATGCGGCTGAGCGTCGCCGTGGTGACCGTCACCGTCGCGCGCGCCGGGGCCACGCCCGCCATCGTCGCGGTGATGACGATGGTGCCGGCCTGCTTGCTGTCGAGGTACGCATAGCCCTGGGAGATCAACACCTCGGCCACTGCGGGGTTCGAGGACGTCCACGAGACCTGCTCCGTCACGGGAATTGCCGAGCCATCGGAGTACGCCGCCGTCGCCGCGAAGCCCGCGGGCAACCCGAGCGGCACCGACATCGCGCCAGGGCTGATGGACAACTGCGTCAGCGTGGGCGGCTGCACGGTCACCGTGCCCATCGCGGTCTGGCCCTGCACCGTCACCTGAATCGACGCGGAGCCGTCGACCAGCGCGCGCACGAGGCCCTTCGAGCCCGACGCGTTCGACACGGTTGCCACCATCGGCGTGAGGCTCGTCCAGATGGCCTGCGTGGTGACGTCGCGGGTGGTGTTGTCGGAGTACCAGGCGATGACGCGCAGCTGCGTGGTGAGGCCGGCCTCGACGCTCACCATGGCGGGCGCCAGCTCGATGGACGTCAGCGTCGCCGCCTGCACCGTGATGTCCGCCTGCGCGCGAAGGCCGCCGAGCAGCGCTGACACCACCGTGCTGCCACCGTTGAGGCCGCGCACCTGGCCACGCGAGCCGGCGGCGTTGGAGACGAACGCGATGGCAGCGTCTGCGCTCGACCAGATGGCCTGGTCGGTCACGTCGGACTGCGAGCCATCGGAGTAGGTGCCGCGTGCGCGCAACAACACGACGCCACTGCCCGAGATGGTGACGGTGCGAGGCGTGAGCTCCACCGCCTGAAGCGCCGCGGCCGTCACGGTGACCGGAGCCGTCGCCGACGCCGTGCCGAACCGCGCCGTGATGTCAGCCGAGCCCGCCGAGAGCGCCGAGACGACGCCACGCACACCCGACGTCGAGACCGACGCCACCGCGGGCCGCGAGGAGGTGAACGAGGCCTGCGCCGTCACGTCAGCCGAGGAGCCGTCGGAGAACGACGCCACCACGCGGAACGGCGCCGACGCCCTGACGCCGAGGTTCAAAGAGCCCGGCATGAACGTCAGCTGCGTCGGAGTCGCGTCGGTCGCGGTCAGCATCGCCGTCGCGGTCTGGCCGTCCAACGTGGCCGTCAACGTCGCGGAGCCCGCCGACTTCGCGAGCGCGAGCCCGCTGGCGTCGATGGTGAAGGTCGGCGCGCTGGAGCTCCACTCGACTGCACGCGAGACGTCGACGTCGGTGCCATCGGAGTAGCGCGCCACGGCCGAGAGCTGCAGCGAGCTGTTCACCGGCACCGGCGACATGCCCGGCGTGACCATCAACGAGACGACCTGCACGTCACGAACGATGACCTCGGCGAAGCCCGTCAGCGCGCCGACGGTGGCCTTCACGCGCGCGGTTCCACCATTGCGCGCGAGCACGAGGCCCGGCCCGACGAGGCGCAGCACCTCTTCGACGTCTTGCGGGTTCTCGACAGACCACTGCGCCGTGCTGCTCACGTCGAGCAACGAGCCGTCAGTGAGCGTCGCGAGCGCCGCGGCGGTGAAGAGCGAGCCCTTCGCGACCGTGGGCTCGGTGACCGACACCTCGATGGACCGCACCGAGGCCTGCGGCACCACCACCGACGCTCGCGCCTCGAGCTGGTTGAGCTTCGCGATGAGAATGACCGAGCCCGCAGCGACCCCGCGCACCGTGCCTTGCGAGATGGTGACGACGCCTTCGGGCTCTGCGCGCAGCTCGGCCGTCGCGGTGACGTCTTGCGAGGCGCCGTCGGGCTGAACCTGGGTGACGCGCACCGTGGCGGTCGAGCCCAGCGGAATGGTGAGCGTGCCGGGCGTCAGCTCGAGCGTGGCCGTGAGAGCAGTGCCTCCACCCGCGCCACCACCCGCGTCGGGCTTGCCGTCATCAGCCGGGCGAAGACACCCGCTCACCGCGACCATCGCCAGCACCACCGTCGTCATCATCGTTCGCACGTTCATGACGACAAGACCGGACGAGGCGCGAAAGGTGGGAAGTGGTGCGCGACGATTTTCGACGCGTTCGCCAAGTCACTGGAACGACTCAGGCTGGCCGCGTATTGAACTGAGCCATGCCGTCCATCCTCGATGAGCTCGTCTGGCTGCTGTCGCTCGAGACGCTGGAAGAGAACCTCTACCGCGGGCAGAGCCAGGACCTCGGCTGGGGCGTCGTCTTCGGCGGTCAGGTGCTCGGGCAGGCGTTGACGGCGGCGATGCGCACGGTGCCCGAGGAGCGGCAGGTGCACTCGCTCCAGTCGTATTTCCTGCGGCCCGGCGACGTGAAGGCGCCCATCGTCTACCAGGTCGACCGCCTGCGTGACGGCTCGAGCTTCACCACCCGCCGCGTCGTCGCGATTCAACACGGCGAGCCCATCTTCAACCTCACCACCTCGTTCCAGAAGGTCGAGCCGGGCTTCTCTCACCAGGACGAGATGCCGCAGGTGCCCGGCCCCGAGTCGCTGCCCAGCGACCGCGACCGCTTCGCCAGCTACGGCGACAAGGTGCCCGAGGCGATGAAGAGCTGGGCGCTCGCCGAACGCGCCATCGAGACGCGTACGGTGGAAGACGACGACCCGTTCAACCCCGTGCCTCGCGCGCCCGACCGTCACGTCTGGCTGAAGGCGAAACACCGGCTGCCCGACGGCATCGCGCTCCACCAGGCCCTGCTCGCCTACGCGTCGGACTCGGCGTTCATCACCACGTCGATGAAGCCGCACGCGTCGACGTGGTGGACCGGTGGCATGCAGGTCGCCAGCCTCGACCACGCGGTGTGGTTCCATCGGCCGGTGCGGGTCGACGAGTGGCTCTTGCACGTCATGCACTCACCGAACGCGTCGGGCTCGCGAGGCCTCGTCTTCGGCCGCGTCTACACCCGTGACGGCGTGCTGGTCGCGAGCACCGCGCAGGAAGGCCTCACGCGGAAACGCGGCTGACGCGTCACTCCAGCGGCGACGTGTCACTCCAGCACTCGCGCGTCACTCCAGCGCCTGTCGCACCTGCGGCGCGTCGTCGAGCAGTCCCCAGAACGGCCCGGCCAGCGCGGCCCGCTTCTCGTCGGCGGTCCATGGCGCGAGGGCGTGGATGAGCGCGAGGCGAGCCTGCGTGTCCGGCATCGCGCGCAGCACGCCACCGAGCGCCGTCTTCGGAACGACTTCTCGGGCGTGCACGAGGAGCCAGACCAGGTCGACGCGGCAGAAGGCGCCCAGCAGCCAGAACCCTCGCGGCTCGTGCGCCGCCTGTCGAAGCACGGCCAGCGCGGCGGTGTCGTTCGGCGTCACGGCGGAGCCCAGCGCCATCAGCAGGCTCCAGCGAAGGTCCGGGTGGTTCGTCGGGTGGCCCGCGGGCTTCACGCCATCGAAGAGCGCCGGCGAGCGCTCGAGCGCGGTGAGCATCGGCGCGGCGCCGACCTCCTTCGCCACGCTGTCGAGGAGGAAGACGGCGAGCGTGCGCTGTTCGACGTTCGGGTCTTCGAGGTGCGCGACGAGGGTGCGAGCGAAGACCGGAAGCCACGGGCCTGCTGCGGAGAGCGCGCGTTCGAGACCATCGGCTGAGGTCTGGTCCTCCTTCTCGCTCCACGGTCCCGTGCCGCGCAGCTGCGCCTCGACCGCGGTGACGGCCTGGCGCTCGGTGCTGATCGTCACTCCGGCGACGTCGACTTTTCCCATGAAGGCACGCTCCTTCTCTGCAGCAGGACGGAACCCGAACCGACGAAACGGCGCATCCTGGGGACGGTCGCGGCGCGGTGACTCGTCATGGGACGACGGTCACTTCGCTGGCGTGAACGCCTCGGCGAACCACGAGTCCATCAACGCGTAGGCCCGCGCGGCGACGACCGGTGAGTACTGCGCACGCCCCGGCATGTTCGCTCCCGGGTCGGTGAAGCTGTGCACGGTGTTGCCGAACGCGACGAGCTGCCAGTCGACCTTCGCCGCGCGCATCTCGGCTTCGAAGCCCGCCACTTCGTCGGGCGGTACCGAGGGGTCGTCGGCGCCGTGGAGCGCCAGCACCTTGCCGACGATGTTCTTCGCGTCGGCTGGCGCTGGAGACGAGAGCCCGCCATGGAACGACACGACGCCAGCGAGCTTCGCACCGGCGCGCGCCAGCTCGAGCGCTGCAGTGCCTCCGAAGCAGAACCCGATGGCGCCCACCTTCGTCGCGTCGAGTTTCGCGTCCTTCTGCGCGAGCAACACCTCGAGCGCCTTCGCCATGCGTTTTCGCAGCAGAGGCCGGTCTCCCTTCAACCCGCCGGCCGCCTTCCCCGCCTCGTCGCGATTCGTCGGGCGTGACTTCGTGCCGTAGACGTCAGCGACCAGCACGACGTAGCCGCGGCTCGCGACCAGCTCTCCCTGCTTCACGGCCTCAGGCGTCACGCCCAGCCAGTTCGGCACCATCACCAGCGCAGGGCGCGCGGGACCTTTGGCGTCGAAGATCAGCACGCCCTCGTACGGGGCGCCGTCGAGTTCCCAGGCAAGCTTCTTCGTCGTCGGAGCGGACATGGCGGTCGAGGCAATCAGACAGAGCACAGCGAGGTGGAGTCGCATCGGGGCCGGACCTGAGCACGGAACGAGAGGAGGCGGTGCGACCGCGGGCGTCACCGAAAGCGCCAGCGCAACCGGCTTTGGCTTCGCCTCGAGTTGTAGAGGACACTGCCTGCAGCGTGTGGCGCGTCTTCCTCATCGCGATGGTCTTTGTCGTCGCCTGCAGCGAGCCGCTCCAGCTGACACTCCGACACCACGACGCCATCTTCGGAGGACGACCGGCCCCCGATGACGTCGCCGTCTTCTTCATCGACAACGACGCCGGCGTTTGTTCGGCCACCCTCATCGCGCCGCGCACGCTCTTGACGGCCGCCCACTGCGTGCAGGACCAGGTGCCGATGTTCGCGCTCAACCACGAGCGCATCGACGTGCCCGGCGATGGCGGCATGTACACGGTGGTGAAGCGCGTGACGTATTCGCAGGCGACCGACGGAGGCACCGCCGACCTCGCGCTGCTCCTGCTCGACCGCGCACCGCCCGTCACGCCGAGGCCGTGGGCCTGGTGGGGCCCGCCGCCGCCCGAGAAGTCGCCCATTCGGCACGTCGGCTACGGCCGAACCGAGAGCGCCCCGCCCGGCGCCCGCGTCAGCGTCGACACCACCACCAGCGGCGCCGTCGAGAACCGCACCTCGGGCATGGTGTTGGTGTCGGGCGACTTCGGAAAAGGCCTGTGCTTCGGCGACTCGGGAGGCCCCGCGCTCGGCCCCACCGACGCAGGCGAGCGCCTCATCGCGGTGCACAGCTTCATCGCGACCACCTGCGGCGAGGGCGTGTCGTCGTCGGTGATGGTGTTCCCCTACCGCCGCTTCATCGAGAGCTGGCTCGCCACCAACGAGCCGGCCGACTGCGCGCGTGATGGCCGCTGCGTCGCCAACTGCACGCCCGAAGACCCCGACTGCCTGTGCGGGAGCGATGGCGTCTGCCGCGCGGAGTGCCCAGAGAACGACGACCCCGACTGCCCCGGAGAGTGCCGCGTCGACGGTGTCTGCTCCCCACGCACGATGTGCCCGATGGGCGATGGCGACTGCATTCTCGAAGGCAACGCGTGCTTGAGCGCCGGGCAGTGCGGCGGCCGGCAGTGCGTGAACGACCCGCAGAACACCCAGCGCTACTGCACGCAGAATTGTGACGCGATGCAGCCCTGCCCCGAGACGATGAACTGCGAGAGCGCCCGGAGCGTCTGCGTGCTCAAGCCACGCCCGCTCGTCGCCGAAGGTGCGGTGTGTGGGCCGCTCTTCAAGTGCGCGACGGGCACGGCCTGTAGCGACCTGGGCACCGAGCGCCGGTGTCTTCGTACCTGCACCTCACAGGCAAACTGTCTCGAGGGCATGCGCTGCCGCTTCGGCACCGTGAGCGTCTGCGTGCCGATGCCCGCCATCACGCTCGACGCCGGGACGTCATGGCAGGGGCCCATCGCGCCAGTCGGGTGCACCAGCGCGCCGGGAGCGATGCTGCTCGCGTTGCTCTCGGTGCTCCGCGCACGCCGGCGAACCTGACCCCGCGACGTTCAGGCGAACTCGCTCACGTTTCCCGCCTTCGCCAGTCAGCGCAGCGCACGCCCTCGCAGCTCCGACGAACGCGCTACATCGCACACGACGGCAACGCTGACGTCGCGCGAGGGCTGATGCGGGCGCCAAACACGATGAGGCAGGGGTTGAGCGCGTTGATACGAATGCGCCCGATCGAGCCACCACCGCCGCCTCCACCGCCGAGGTTGGAGCAATTGGAGTCGGGGTCGCCGTTCTGGCCTCCCGTGGACCCGCCAGCCCGCGCGCCGCCGCGGCCACCAAAGCCGCCACAGATGTTCGCGCCAGTCCCTCCCGCGGCGGTCGACACGCCGACCGTCCCGTTCTGTCCGTTGCTCCCGTAGCCGTACGACGAGCCCTCAGCGCCGCTGCCGCCGTTCGCCGCGACGATGGCCGACGACGCGAGAGTGAGTGACGTCGCCTCGATGAGAATGCCGCCGCCCGAGCCGCCGCCTCCGCCACCACCACCTTCTGACTGAGCCGACAAGCCACGGCCACCCGACGCGAGGATGGCGCCGTTGACGACCAGCTGGCCACGCACCCAGAGCTGCACGGCGCCACCGGCGCGCCCGTACCGAGCGGCAGCGCCATTGCCGCCTCGCGAACCCGGGCAGCCTCCACGAAGCGGCGTCAACGCCTCGGTGCCAGCGGCGGCGACGCGGCCCGGAGCCGCCGAGCCACCGCTGTCGGCGCCACGACCGCCACTGCCGCTGCTCTCTCCGAACGCGCCACCGTGCCCACCACCTGAACGCGACGACATCGAGCCACCGGCCGTCGCTGCGGGGCAGAACGAGCCTTCACCACCGGCGCCTGACTCGAGCACGTAGGTCAGCCCGACGAAGCCATCCTGGGTGCTGACGTCGAGCGTCCCGTTGATCGTGGCGTCGCCCTTCACGGCGAACACCGCAGCGCGGTCGCCCGTGCCGCCCATCGAGCCGCGATTCACCCGCAAGGTGACGCCCTGCGCGATGGTGAGCCGGTCCATCACGAAGAGCACCAGCGTCGGCCCATTCGTCTGCGGAACGAGCGTGAATGTGGGCAGGGTCGGCGCTCCGCACAACCCAGTCGCCTGAATGCCGACGGGGTTCAGGTTGATGATGGAGCTGCAGGTGACGTTGAAGTGCGCCAGTGACGTAGCGCCATTGATGGTGGCCAGCGTCACGTTCGAGGGCTGAATGAATGCGGGGCCGCCGTCGATGGCGCCTGCGTCGACCCGGCCAGCATCCATCGAGCCCGCGTCTGCAGCGCCCGCGTCGACCGACGATGAGCCACCATCGACACCGGCGTCGGCCGCTCCCGCATCCAAAACCACGGGCACGCACATGCCAGCCGCGCAGACGCCGCCGTCACAGCTCCCGCTTCTCGGCATGAACGGACAGCGGCCCGCGACGCACGTCGGCCCAACGCTGACCTGACACTCATCGGGGGGCACTGCGCTGCTGCAGTCGACCGGCGAGCCAACGCAGCCACCGTCTTCGAGGCAGGCGTCGTTGGTGGTGCAGTCGTCGGTGTCGGTACACGAGAGCCGGCCCACCGCGATGTCGTAGGTGCACCCGCCGTCGTTCGCTTCGTCGCACGTCCCTTGCGACTCCCAGCACGGCCCCATCGGTGGCGTGAGGCACTCCTTCGCGGTGCCGGCACACCCGCCGTCGCCGTCACACGCATCGCTGATGGTGCACGCCTGGCCGTCGTCGCAGCCGACCGTCGGCGCGAGCGGCGTGAAGTCGCAGCCGCCATCGGGCTCACGACAGGCGCCCGCCGGCGCGAGGCAGGTGTTGGCCGACTGCGCACAGACCGCGGGCATGCCACCGCCGCAGGTACTGTTGGTGCAGACCTCTCCCACGTTGCAAGAGAGCGCGTCGCGGCAGGGCTGCAGGTTGCAGTCGGGGTCCAGGCAGTCCGTCAGCGTGTCGTTGTCGTTGTCGACGCCGTCGTTGCACAGCATCTGCTCGTTCGTCGCGTTGGCGCACGAGCCCGCCGCGCAGGTGCCACCACCGGCGCACGCCTTGCCGTCGCAGTCCGAGTCGCCACAGTCGACGGTGCCGTCGCTGTCGTTGTCGAGCGCATCAGCGCACGTCACCTCAGTGCAGGCCGGCGTGGCCGTGCAGACCGAGCCTGCCTGCTTGCACTGCTTCCCGGTGCAGGTGCCGTCGCCGCAGTCCGAGAAGTCGTCACAGTTGTTGTCCTTCCCATCGGTGCAGACCTCGACGAGGCCGGGCCGGACCAGGGGGTCGCGGTCGTTGCAGTCCACGCCTTCGGGCGAGCCGTCGTTGTCGATGTCGGTGCTCGCCGTCACGTCGCGCTTCAGCGTCACCGACAGGTCCTTCACGCCGAGCGCGGGGAAGGTCTCCTGCAGCAACTCGGACACCTCGGCGGGCACCGTCTTCATCGCGCTCGTGCAGGCGTCGTCGCTGAACCCGATGGCCTGGAGCGCGATGGTCTCTGGCAGGTCGTCACGAAAGACGGCCGCGAGGATGGCCAGCCTGTCCGTGATGGGCGCGCCTCGGCTCGTCTTGAGCACCGCGCCCGTCGAGGGGTCCTTCACCTCGAGCAGCACGCACCGCGACTTCACGCCCTCGCCGAGGCCGATGGTGACGCGGAACGCAGCGCCGGTCTGCGTGGGCGAAGAGCACGAGAGGAGCCCCGCCGTGAGGGCGACTGCCAGCAGACGGAGAGGACGCATGCCCGGACGTTGACTGATGCGGGGCCCGACTGCCAGCGACGTACGCAGCTTCAGCCCGGACACGGCGTCGGCGGCAACGTGACGATGGGAATGGATTCGACCGACGGGTCGAACGTCAGCACGGCCACACACCCGGTCTCGACGCCGGGCTCGGTGGTGTCGACGAAGCAATACCGGCCTGCGGGCAAGATTGCGCGGAAGGCGCCTTCGTCCGACGTCACCACCGAGGCGACCTCGGCGCCGTCGACGCCCTGCGTGCGAATCGAGAAGCGCCGGCCACCGACGGGCGTCGAGGCGACCGCCATCACGAACTCGCCGCGTGGCCCACACGACGGGTCGCGGCGGCGAACGAGGCCTTCGACTTCGGTGGGCGCCGCGCGCTCCGCGGCCTTCGGGGAGGCACAGGCTGCGAGACCCAGCGCCAGCACGGCTGCGACGATTTTCATGCGCTCTTCCCTCTCAAGACCCTCGTCTCGCCGACCCGCAACGTCACCTTGCGTGCGTCGAAGAGCTCCGCGAGCGGAATCAGGAACTTTCGTGACAGGCCAGCCAGGTCCTTCAGTTGCTGCGTGGTGATAGAGCCATGTTCACCGAGGAACGCGACGAGCTTCTGCTCCAGGGTGGCGATGGCCGCGGCGTCGAAGAAGAGCTCTCCGGCGCGAACGAGCGAGCCCTGCGCCGCGAGGCCCTGCAGCAGCTCGAGCATGCGAGGCACGGGCAGTCGCAGCTTCGACGCCAGGTCGGCCACGAGCGGCGGCTGGAGCCCGGCGGTGGACAGCGCCTTCTGCACCTCGACCCGCAGTGAGCTCGCCGCCTCGGTGTACGTGCGGCCGCGGCCCGGCAACCGGAGCAGCTCCTTGTCGGCCTCGATGGCCTTCGACTCGAGGAGCGGCGTCAGCACCCGGCCGAAGGTCTTGTCGTGCGGCACGCCGAGGCGCTGGCGAAGTTCTTCGCGCGGCACCCCGTCGGACTCGGGACGCTCCACGTGGAAGCGGTCGAGCACGCTCAGCGCCCGCTGCTGCAGCGCCGTGAGTACAGGCCCGGCCAGGAAACGGCGTTGCTCCTTGTCGACCAGCACGACCTTCCCCCGCGCCGCGCTCGTCTCGAGCGTACGCGTGAGTTCCTTGAGAGAAGCCGAGGCCCGCGCGAACAGCTCCTTCTCGGTGAGGCCCCCGTAGCCCGCCTGCGAGGTGAGCCACCCGACGCGCTGCTCGAGGTCGGCGGCGGCGAGCTCCTTCAACATCGCGGCGCTGCCCTTTCGCCGTCGAGGTGGGTCGAGCGTCAACACGCGCCCGCCTCCCAGCGTCGCGCCGCGACCGGCCACGGCTCTCGAGCCCCGGAGGATGACGCGCAGTTGCGGCACCGCAGCGACCGGTTGCGCCAGACGGAGCTGCGCGAAGCACGTTTCTCCGGGCCGCAGTGCGTCGACGTCGAGCAGCTTCACGACGGCCTCGACCTGCTCCGTACCGATGGTGATGAGCTGTCGCGTGCGCCGGCCGAGCGGCTGCTCCACCGAGGGCAGGAGGGTGAGCTCGACGTCCAACACCCGCGCCGCGCGGAGCTCTCCCGCACGAACCAGCGCCATGCCCCGCCGCACGTCGCTCGTCTCGACCCCCAGCAGATTCACCGCGACGCGTTCGCCTGCCGCCGCGCGCTCGACGGCCTTGCCGTGCTCCTGCAGCCCACGAAGCCGCAACGGACCCGCGAGGCCCGGCTCGAGCGACACCTCGTCACTCAGCGACAGCCGCCCCGACAGCAGCGTGCCGGTGACGACGCAGCCAAAGCCCTTGATGGTGAAGGCGCGATCGATGGGCAGGAAGAGCGGGCCGTCCACCGAGCGAACGGCGCCGTCTTGCTCGAGCGCGTCGACCTGCGCCTCCATCTGCACCTTCAGCGCGTCGAGCCCTTCCCCCGTCTTCGCGCTCACCGCCACCAGCGGCGCGTCTTCGAGGAAGGTGCCCTGACAGAGGCTGCGCAGCTCGGCCTCGAGCAGCTCGAGCCACCCGTCGCCCAGGCCCGGGAGCAGGTCGGCCTTCGTCACCACCAGCACGCCGCGCCGCACGCCGAGGAGCGAGCAGATATCGACGTGCTCGCGCGTCTGCGGCATCACGCCTTCGTCGGCCGCCACCACGAGCAGCGCCAGGTCGATGCCACCGGCGCCCGCCGTCATCGCCTTCACGAAGCGCTCGTGGCCCGGCACGTCCACCACGCCGAGGCGTTTGCCCGACGGCAGGTCGAGGTGCGCGAAGCCGAGCTCCAACGTGATGCCGCGGCGCTTCTCTTCGGGGAGCCGGTCGGTGTCGATGCCCGTCAGCGCCTTCACCAGCGACGTCTTGCCGTGGTCGACGTGGCCAGCGGTGCCGACGATCACCTCACACTCCGAGGACGACGTCGTCGCCGCCAGTGCCCTCAGGGCCACCTCTGCGCGACTTCTTCTTGCTGCCCTTCTCGGCGTTGCGCGAGTCGAAGCGCTCGTCCTCGACGACGGCCTGGTAGTCCCAGGGGAAGACGAAGAACGTCTGCGACGAGATGGCGGTGAAGTCGGGTTTTCCGCCACCTTCGGGCCGGGTCACCAGCGCCGCCGTCTTCACCTTCGACGCACCGCCCGCCTTCGCGAGCAGCGCCGCCATCTCGAGGCTGTCCCCCGAGGAGCAGATGTCGTCGACCACCAGCACCCGCTTGCCGTGGAGCGTCGTCGGCATGTCGTCCTGCAGGCCCGAAGGCGCGCGCGTCTCGCTGTCGCGGCTGCGGCGCGTGAGCCGCACGGGGAAGAACTTTGCCTTCAGCGCGCTCGCCACGGCGCCGCCGACGAAGACGCCGCCGTGCGCGATGCCCACCACGGCGTCTGGCTTGAACGGGTACGCGAGCCTCGCGAGCGCCTGCACCTGGCGGTCGAACTCCGCCCACGTCATCTCCTGCGCGGAGTGCCGGGAGTTCGAGCGGTCGCCCATCACCGAGTTCGAGGCGAAGGGCATGCCTCCAGCGGCGCCGTAGACATCACCCTCACTGGCGGCCTCGGGTTCGCGGCTGGTCTTCTTCTTCGCCGTCGCGCGCGGCTTCGCCTTCGTCACCTTCGTCACCTTCGTCTTCGACTTCTTCACCGTCGGTCCCCGCGACATCACGTCCTCCGCCCTGGTCTTCTTCCGCTCACGGCGCGCACGAATCGACGTTCACCGGGCCGCGCGTCGTGGTGACTCGCATGCCGCCCACGCGACAGGTGGTGCCGGCCGCGCAGACCGACGTCGCGGTGCACGCCTCGAAGCACCTGCTGCCAGCGCCGGTGGACGGGCTCTGAAGCGTCCCGCACACGCCGGTCGCGCACTCGTTGTCGCCAAGGCACGTCTCACCAGCGCCTTTGACGCCCGCCGTCTTCGGCAGACAGCGCAGGGAGGTGACCGTGGGGCCCATCGGCTCGACCATCAGCGCGCAGACTGACGACACGCCAGCGTCGGCACGGCAGTCATCGGTGGTGGTGCACGCCGGGCCCGCGCAGAAGGGCCTCTGGAGCAGCCGGTCATCGTTCGTGTTCGCGACGCCGTCGAACCCACGCGAGGCCAGCACGGTCATGGGCTGACAACCGAGCGAGAGGAAGACGCCAGCGTCAGCGGCCGGCGCAGTGCAGCCCGACGCCGTCGTGCACGGGTCGAGGCACACGCCCTGGCGACGCGCGCCCCGGGAGTCGTCGAGCTGACAGAAGCCGCTGCGACACTGCGTCGACGACACGCACGGTGCGCCAGAGGGCAACACCCCGAACGGAGGCGAGCACGTCGTCGTCAGCGTTGGTGTCGTCGCGCTCGAGACCAGCCGCACCCGGCAGGTGACGCCCGCGTCGTAGCCCGAACACGACGCCTCGGAGTCGCACTCGGGCCGGCAGCCCTTCACGGTGCCGAAGGTGCCGAACGCCGTCGTGAACGAGAAGTCGGCGTCACAGAACCCGTTGCGCCCGCCAATGGAGCAGTCCGAGTCCTGCTCGCACGCGGCGTAGCAGAAGTAGTTGGGCGAGCTGGACGCGAGCGGGTCTCCACGGCACGCGCCGCTCCGACACGAGAGGTCGGCAGGAATGACGCCACCGTCGCTCAACACACGCGGGCTGCACGGCGAGAGGCCGGGCGCGGTGCCGAGGTTGAACTGGCAGATGTTCGAGATGTCGTTGCTCGAGCTCGGGTCGTCGTACGGCTGGCACGAGCTGTTCGCGCGGCACTGGCCATCGCGCGTGCAGACCGTTCCGAAGCCGTTGTCCGGCAGACACAGGCCGTAGCGACGGCCGTTGAAGTCACCGGGGAACGAGACGCACTTCTCGGGCGCGACGCAGCCGCCTCCCGACACGAGCGGGTTGCAGTAGGTGCGGCACAGCGCGGTCGACGCCGTCTCGGGCACGCACTGCAGGTTGGGCTGGCAGTTGCTCCCGCCCATCGTGTTGCGCTGGCACAGCTCGCGCGCGCCTCGCAAACCCGTCTGCTCTCGGAAACAGACGCCGATGGGCCCCTGCGACTCGAACACCAGCGAGCTCGAGGTCGCGTAGGTGAGGCGGTAGCAGAGCTCGCCCGTCTCACACAGCGGCTGGTACAGGTTGCACGACGGCAGGCACACCGGGTTTCCGTTGAGCGTCACGCACGAGAGGCCCTCGCCACACGCGGTACCCATCGGGCACGGCTGACCCTTGCGCGCGCCGACGCAGACGTTGCCGGAGCCGCAGGTGAGGCCGTTGGGGCAGTCGTCGTCGACGAGGCAGTGCACACACGAGCCGGCCGGGCCGCAGCGCGCAGGGCCGGGCACGGTGCACTCGGCGTCGGTGCGGCAGCTCTGACAGACGTTGCGCATCACGTCGCAGACCGGCCGGTCCCGCGGGCAGTCCGTGTTCGCAGAGCATTCCACACAGGAATACGTGTCGCCGAGACAGCGGCCGGTCGCACAATCGGCGTCCTTCGTGCAGCCGGTGAAGACGCAGCGGCCGCGGGCGCATCGCTCGCCGAGGCTGCACTCGAAGTCACTGCCGCACGCGACGTCGGTGTTGCAGAACCCGTCACGGCAGACGGCGGCGGCGAAGCCCAGGTCTCGGCACGACTCGGGCTTCGTGCACGCGACGGGGACGCCAGCGTCGACGACCATCATCACCGGGCCAGCATCGACGACGGGCATCGGCGCCGGGCAGGCAGCGAAGACGAGCAGCGAGAGGGTCGAGAGCCGGCGAAGCACGGGAGGCGTCAGCATACTCACCCTCGCGCCCACGTCAGCCAGCGAAGTGCAGGAGCGCGGCCTCCATCACCTCGGCGCACTTCAGCAGCTCCTTCGTCGGCACGTGCTCGCCCGTCTGATGGGCGACGGTGATGTCGCCCGGGCCGAACACCACCGGCACGGCGCCGAGCGCCACCAACTGCGGGCCCTCGGTGCCGAACGACACGGTGTCGGAGGCCTTGCCCGTCTGACTCGTGATGAAAGTGACGAGATCGGCCGACGGGTCCGTCGCGAAGCCCCGGTCGAGCCGCAGCGGCTTCACCGTCATCGAGAACGACGCGTCTTCGGCGACGCACTCGCGGCGAATGCGCTCGAGGCCCTCGAGCACCACGTTGACGTCCTGGCCCGGCAGCGGCCGCCACTCGAGCGTGAAGCGCGTCGCGCCGGGAATGACGTTCTTCGCCTTGCCGCCGCTGAGCAGGCCGACGTTGAGCGTGGCGAAGGGAGGCACGAAGGCCGCGTCGGTCGTCTCGCGCAACGTGCCGAGGCTGAACGCCTCGAGGCGGGTGAGGAGTCTCGCCGCCCGGAAGACGGCCGACGCGCCGGTGTCGGGATAGGCGGAGTGGCCCTCTTTGCCCTGAATCTCCACTTCCGCGAGGCAGTAGCCCTTGTTGGCGCGAATGGGCCGCAGCGAGGTGGGCTCTCCGATGAGGGCGCGCTTCGTCTTGCCGAGCCCGCCTTCCACCAGCTTCTTCGCGCCGACGCAGCCGAGCTCTTCATCGGCGGTGAAGATGAGCATCGCGGGCTTCGTGAGCCGGCTCTTCGCGCGGCCCATCGCGGTGACGGCGCAGGCGATGAAGGCCTTGGTGTCGCAGCTGCCGCGGCCGTAGAGAAATTCGCCCCGCTCCGTGAGGGACAGGGCCTCATTCCACGCGGGGTCGAAGGGCACGCAGTCGGAGTGGCCGATGAGCGCGAGCTCGGGCAGCCCCGGCGCCGTCGTCGCGATGAGGTTCTGCTTCTCGACGCCTGCGTCGTCGACGTACCGCTGGCGAGCCGTGGTGAGCCCCATCGCGGTGAGCCGCCGATCCAGCGCGTCGATGATGGGCCCGTTCGACTTCGTCGAGGTCGAATCGATGGCCACCAGCTCGCGAAGGAGCGCAATCACGTCGGACATGGCGAGGGCCTCTATCACGCCGAACGCGGGCATGGACCGCGAGGCCAGGAAGGCGCACACTCCTCTGTGGCGGTTCGCACCGAGGCAGTCCATGGCGCCGAACGAGAGTGACGACCGGGCGGTTCACCTTCTCAAGCGCAGGTTGGTGGTGGTCACGCCCTACGGCGCCGACGTCGCGGCCGTGTCGGTTCACTGCCCCATCAAGTGCTCGGGCCAGACGGTCGAGAGCTGTCGCTCGTGCTCCCGGCTGCTGGCCGGTCATCCGAATACGCTCGAGTGTCTGGTGCCGGCGGCCGTGGCGGGCCCCAGCGCGCTCTGCGGCGACCTGCTCCCACGTGAGACGCTGGTGCTCGACGCAGAGCTCCCCGCCGCCGAGGGCCTCGCGATGCTCCAGGCGTCGCAGCTCAGCTCGGCGCCCGTCATCGACGACAACCGGCTGCTGCTCGGGCTCACGCTCGCGTCCTCTCTCGCGGCCCTCGCGCAGACCCCCGACGCCGAGGTCGACGACGCGGTCACCGATGCGGTCGCGGCGAACGAGCGGCTCACGGTCGTCGAGGCCGCCCACGTGATGGCGACGCGGGAGCTCGACCGCCTCCCCATCGTCGATGACCGGGGACGACTGCTCGGGGTGCTGACGGCGCTCGACGTGGTGCGGTGGTTCAATCGCCCGAAGCCCGCTGTCGCGTCCGGCTGACGACCGCATGAAGTCATCGCTGGCTGACGCCGCGGGCTTCACGCTCGAATCGATCTGAGCGCGTTTGCGATGGCGTCCCGTCGCCCAGACACTGACTTCAGCGGGGTCTGCGAAGTCCTCGAGCCCGTGACATGGAGGCCCTGGCGGAAGCCTGACGAAGCTCGCGCGCTCTGGAACCCTTCAGAACCACAACACCTCTTCGTGGCCAGCGGCTTGCTGATGGGCGGATCATGAAAGTGGGTACCTGCGCATGAGTGGTCTGCTCGTTGGAGTCTCTGTGATGCTCGCGCTCGCACAGGTCGATGCCAACGCGCCCCGCACTCCGGTGAAGGATGCGAGCGCGGCGACGCTGACGACTGAAGATGCCGTCGACGTGCCGCACGCCAACGCGCCCATGCGCAGCGCCGGGCTCTTCGAGGAGCCGCGCGTCGATCCGGGCGCCCTGCTCGGCCGCATGGGCATGGGCCTGCTCTTCTTCGGGACGAGCGCCGTCCTCACTGGAGCGGTGTTGGTGGTCTTCGTGTACGCGGGCGCGACGCCGGTGGTGCTGGGGGCGGGAGGGGTACTGGCAGCGGGTTTGGTGGGCCTGAGCACGGCGCTCGGGGCGGCGATGTTCGGCAGAGACTACCGGCACGACTTCGTCGACGCGCTGGTGGTGTCGATGTTGTCGGCCGTCACTGGCGGCCTGCTGTTCCTCGTCGGCTTCTTCGTTCCGCCGCTGCTGGTGCCGATGGCGGTCATCGCTGGCGGCTTGATGGTCGTTGGAGTGCCGCTGTTCGTGCAGGCCCTCAAACCCAGTGACGGCCCAGACGCGACCCTCACGTTGCTTCGCTTCTGATTCGAGGACGCCGATGCAGGGAACTCGACCGCCTTCCCATCGATGACGATGGGCGCCTGCTCGCGTGCGACGGCTCGACCGCCTGTCGCTCCGGAGTGACGACGCGCAGTGAGCAGTTCCGCCGGCGGCGCAGGTCTGCGACACCTCAGGTCATGCGAAGGCTCGTCCTCGTCTCGGTGTTCGTGGCCTGTGGGCCGATGCCCGTGACGCTTCCCGATGGTGGCATCGTGGACGACGAGTTCGACGCAGGCGTGAGCGTCGATGCGGGAGCCCCCGACGCAGGTGCCCTGACCGACGCGGGCTCGTTCGACGCGGGCGAAACCGACGCCGGCGCCGAACGCGACGCCGGGCCCATGCTCGACGGTGGCGTCGTGGGCACCGACGGAGGCCGGCCAACCGTCGATGGCGGACTGGTCGTCTACCCCTTCGGGCGAACGCACTCTCCACTCCCCGCAGGCCTCGTCGAGCACCTGCGCCGCGTCGCTGCGCGTGAGGCGCACGACGACGACGCGCTGATGAAGGTGGGCGACTCGATCACCGTGAGCTCGAGCCACCTGGCGTGCTTCGCGGGCACGAACGTCGACCTCGCTGGGCGCACCACGCTCCAGCCCACGCTCGACGCCTTCAACACGACGCGCATCGCAGGCACCTCGCCGTTCGCGCGCGTCTCGATCGCCGCGACCATCGGGTGGAGCACGCAGTCGGCCATCAACGGCAACCCCGCTCCGCTGGAGCAGGAGCTCACGGCGACCAACGCGCGCTTCGCCACAGTGATGTTCGGCACCAACGACATCGGCTTCATGAACCTCGATGCGTACGCGCGAAACATGTTCACCCTGGTCGACCGCCTGCTCGCCCGCGGGGTGGTGCCGATCGTGAGCAGCATTCCTCCGCGAGACGACTCGACGACCGCCGACGCGCAGGTGCCCTGGTACAACGGCGTGACGCGGGCGCTCGCGCAGTCGAGGCAGATTCCGTACGTCGACCTTCACCGCGAGCTGCTGCCGCTTCCGAACCACGGCATCACCACGGCCGATGGCGTGCACCTGAACACGTACGTCCCGGCGGGCTCCTCTCGTGGCTGTCTGCTCACGACGGCTGGCCTGAGGTACGGCCACAACGTTCGCAATCTGCTGACGCTCGAGGCGCTCTCTCGAACGTGGAGCGCGGTGACGACCCAGACGGCCGCTGACGCGACGGCGACGCTCCGGACCGGCAATGGAACGACGGCGGATCCGCTCGTCGTCGACACCCTGCCCTTCGTCGACGTTCGCGACACCAGGCGAGATGGCGCGCGTGTCATCGACACGTATTCCGCGTGCTCGACGGCGAACGAAGGCGGCGCCGAGGTGGTGTACCGGCTCGAGGTGACCCGGCCGATGTCGGTTCGCGCGACCGTGGTGTCACTCGGAACCGCCGACCTCGACGTTCATCTGCTGCGCGGCTCCGTCGCGGGCTCGGCGTGCATCACCCGCAACGACAAGACGGTCACCAGCGCGCTGATGCCTGGCACGTACTTCTTCGTCGTCGACACGTATGTCTCTGCAGGTACCGAGCGCAGCGGCGAGTACGCGCTGGTGGTGATGGAGCAGCCGTAGGCGTCGAGCTCACGGCGGCGACGCTACAGTCGAGTTCGCCTCGAGCAACGCGAGCAGCTCGAAGTCGAGCGGAGTGCCCATCGACTCGACCTTCCACGTCGAGAAGTGCGCCTTCGTGACCGGCACGCCCGCCGCGATGAGACAGCGAATGAGCTCGAGGTGGAGCCGCGTGAAGCAGAACGCGCCGATGGCCAGTTGCAGCGGGTCGCCGCCAGCGGTGGGCCCGACCAGCGGCGCCCCACTCGCGATGGCTGCTTTCACCAGGTCGAGGCGACCGAAGGCCGCAGCGGTCGCCAGCGTCGACGGGCGCAGCCACTCCGCGACGAACGCATCGGTGTTGGGGTGGTTCAGCTGGTGCGAGTGGTGCCACACGTTGAGGAGATCGAGTGCCATCGTCCCCTCGATCAACGTCGAGGACTCCGCGTCGAAGCGGGGCTCGCGCATCAGGCCGGCCTCGCGCACCAGCTCGATGGCTCGTTTCAGGAACCGCGTGTCGTGCGGGAGCGTCGGCACGCGATCAGGCTATCTGCGGCGCTCCAGGCAGAACAAGGAAGCGCCTCGCGGGTCGTCGACTCTCGAGACGTGCGTCATCGAAGTTCGACGAAGGGAGCCGTGGGGTGGTCGCTGGTTCCATCGGTCGACCGTTGCTCGACGCGCCCCGGGGTCAACGCCGGGTCGAGCCACACCTGGTCGATGCGTGGCACCTCCATCGCCGAGGCTTCACGTGCGCGGACAAGGCCTGCGTCCGAGAGCACATCGCTCGCTTGCGAGGGAGTCAGGTTGAAATCACCCAGGAGAATGACGCGCCGACCGCGCTCACGCTCCCATCGCACGAACGAACGAACGCGAGCGAGTTGATGCTGCGCCAGGTCTCCCGAGCGAACGGGCTCGAGGTGAATGGCGATCACCGCCAGCGGTGTTCCGTGGGCGCGGGCCACGTGCGCCACCAGCGCGGTGCGGGGCTCGATGGCGGGGCCGCGGCGGATTCCGGTGTTGTGAGCGGCAAGGCGCTCGATGGCCGAGGGACTGAGCTCCGGCCCGGTCGACAGCGCGTCGAGGTCGTCATCGACGACGCCGCCATCCAGTGAGTTGGGGAGCCCGAGCGTGAAGGCACTCGTCACCCTCAGTGGGTTTCGAACCACGAGCGCGACGCCGTAGCAGGCCGTCGCGCGGCGATCGGTCGTCCCACCTCCGGGGATGCCTGCAGGCACACCCTGCGCGTTGTTGGCATAGGGGTCTGGGCCGCAGATCGCGCGGGCCATCAGCGAGACGCCGCCATCACCGACACAGCGACGCACCCCATCGGCGCTCCAGTCGCCGGGCTCGCACTCGAAGGGCGTCACCTCGCGCACCACGTCCACGTCGCCGGAGCGCAGGACGAAGGAATCGACCTCTTGCAGCGCCAGGAGCTCGGCCCCACTCGCGTCGAGGTACCGCCGTTGCGCGGCGCGCTGAGCCGCTGACCGGTACTCGTCGCCTGCGCCGTTTGCGAGGTTGAGCGAGAGCGCGGTCACGACCGAGGGTGGTTGAGGTGGCGGCAGCGGCGGCAGCGCAGGAATACATGAGAGCCCGAGCACCGGGAGCACGACGACGAGCTTCATCGTTCGGAGCCTCGCGTACGTGACGCGGCCTGGCCAGCGACATGGCGAACTCTGCGTGCGTGCGTGTCAGGCTGCCTCTCGATGACCGATGCGCGCGCAAAGCACGTTGGAGCCGAGCTGCGGAAGTTGCTCGACGACGAGTTGGCCGACGTCAGCCTGAAGGAGTGGAACGCGAAGATGCAGGACCTCGTCAAACATCTCGAACCAGACGTCGCGAACGTCGTCTCAAACACCATCTGGAGTTGGTTCACCGACGCCGACGTTCGGAGAAAGGAGCCGGGCATTCGGGCGCGGAGCACTGAGGAGATCCGCACGGCGATCGCGCTGCTCGAGCGAGGCGAATGGGCCGGACTGAGGCCCGACTACGCGAGCGCGGCCATCACTGCGCGAAAGCCATCGGCGGTCCGCTCGGCCTCTGCATGACGACCGTCCTCGACGATCAGCCGCCCTTGAACACAGACGTCGCGAATCGCGGCGCTCGAGGCGCCGAGCATCGCGGCTGACACGAGCGCCTCACGCGGAACGCCAACCATCGACGGGTGGTTGAGATCGATCGTGACGAAGTCGGCCGGCTGACCCGTTCGCAGCGAGCCGGTGTCGACGCCGAGCGAGCGCGCGCCCGCCGTCGTCAGCGCACGGAGCAACACCTGGCCAAGCGCCGATTCCCTCGGCCCTTCGACGACGCCGGGAAACAGCACCGCTCGCCCGAGGCGCAACAAGCGCAGGTGCCCCTCGAGCTGACGCGCCTCTTCGAGCAGGTCGATGTGCGCCTGGCTGTCGCTCCCGAGGGAGACCTCGACGCCGGCCTTCAGCAGCTCATCAGCGCGCACGATGCCGTCGCCCAGGTTCCGCTCCGTCGACGGGCACGCACAGACAAGGGACTTCGACTGGCCCAGCAGCTCGACCTCGTTCGCCTCGAGGTGAATCGCGTGCACGCCGGTGAAGCGCGGGCTGAGGAGCCCGACCTCGGCGAGCAGCTCGATGGGCCGTCGCCCCGTCTCCGCGAGGCACGCGCGCAGCTCGGCAGGCTGCTCCGCCACGTGCATGTGCACCGGACCCTGCGTCACCGCCTTCGCGATGGCCTCGAGCCAGCTGCGAGGCACCGCGCGCACCGAGTGTGGCGCCACGCCGACCGTCACCAGCGGGTCCTTCACCGAGCTGCGGAGGGCGTCGACTCTCCGCAGGAACGACTCGACGTCTCCGTCGATGAAGCGACGCTGCCTGGGATTCTCGGCCACCTGGAACCCGGCGCGTGCGTAGCCCACTCGCAGCAACACGATGCGCAGGCCCACGTCACGCGCAGCTTGAATCACCGTCTTCGCGAGCAACGACTCGTCGTCGTACCGCGTGCCGTCGGCTTGATGTTGCAGGTAGTGGAACTCGCCCACCGTGGTGACGCCGGCGAGGGCCATCTCGACGAACGCCTGCTTCGAGACTGCGTAGAGCTGCTCCGGACCGAGCGCCGTCGCCGCCTGGTACATGCGCTCGCGCCACGACCAGAAGTCGTCAGCCTCGTTCCCTTCGGCGCGCAGCTCGGTTCGCCCGCGCAGCACCCGCTGAAACGCGTGGCTGTGGCCGTTGACGAAGCCAGGAAGGAGGAGCTTGCCACTGAGCCTGCGGACCGGCGCTCCAGCCGAGCTGCTCGAGACCTTCCCTGCGTCATCGACGAACACCGACGGCTGCTCGACGAGGCGCCCCTCGATGACGGCGAAGTCAGGAACGAAGCAGAAACTCACCGTGCCACGTTCTCACGAGGCACCCGCGCGACCAACAGCTTCGGCCTCAGAGCGCGCAGCACTCGATCCACCAGTTCGCCTCGAACCAGCCCTGCCCGCAGGTGTGCCCGGTGATGAGGCCGCACACGTATTGTCCGTTGGGGCAGCGCACCCCCGACTCGGGAACGCAGGTGGTGCGATTGAACGGCCCGACCCGTGTCGGCCCCGAGCCCCACCCGTTGGCCGTGACACCAAGGTCACCGTTGACGGTGTGGGGGCCGCTGGTCAGAAGCCCCGAGACCGTCGCCGTGCCCGATGACGAGAGCGAGCCGGTGGTCACGGACGCCGACGACACTGCGCCCGTCGCGGTCAGCGACGCAGACGAGAGCGAGCCGGTGGTGGTGACGTTCGCCGTCCCGACGGTGCCGACCTTCTGCTCGAGCCACTCCTTGAGCTGCGAGAAGTTGTGGTTCACCTGCACAGCCACCGCGGGCGAGTCTTCGCTGAAGCAGAACGGGAGCCCGTTGGGACAGTTGCCGTTGGCCGCCCATGCCACGCTGCCGACGAACGCTCCGAGCACGCCGACCATCAGGGCCGCGCGTTTCACCTGTTGCCGCCCCGCCTGACGCCGACGCTCCTGCTCTTCGAGGTGCGTGAGGCGCGCCTGCAGTGCTTCGAGGTCCGCTGGAGTCATGGGGCTCCGCGTAGCACGCCGCTCGGGGCGCGACGGTCGAAGTCAGACCGCAGGGTAGTATGGCCGCAGCATCAGGAAGACGATGACGCCCGTCACCGATACGTACAGCCACACCGGGTGGAGCACGCGCGTCACCCGCGTGTGCTTCGTGAAGTCCTTGCGCCACGCGAAGTAGAACGCCGCGAGCGCCATCGGCACGATGCCCATCGAGAGCAGCACGTGGCTGGCGAGCAACACGAGGTACGCCACCTTCACCGAACCTTCGCCGCCGAACTTCGTGTCGCCGTGCACCGCGTGGTAGGCGAGGTAGCCCACCAGGAACAGCGCCGAGGCCGCAAAAGCCGCCACCATGAAGTACCGGTGCAGGTCGGCCCGCTGCTTCTTGATGGCCACCCACCCCGCCACCAGCAGGCTCGCCGCCGTCGCGTTGAACACGGCGTTCACCATCGGCATGAAGCGCAGGTTCACCGTCGGGCTCTGCATGCCGCCGTGAATCAAGAGCAGCCACCCGAGCAGCGAGAGCGCCAGCACCGACACCACCGCGTTGAAGATGAAGAACGGCTTGTCACTGCGGGGCGCGGCCTCGGCGGTCTGCATGGCGCGCTCTCTGCCTCAGCCCCTCGCGGTTGGCCACCGTGAGCCAGAACCTTCACTGGTCTGATCCATGATGTGTCCTCCACGAGAGGACATGCCGACACCGCCTACATTCGCTCCGCACTCGCACATTGCTGGTTGATGCCGATCAACGCACAATGCGGTTCTTCCTTCCGGTGCTGTCCGTTCCGCTCTCTGGTCTTCGAGAGGTGCCCGATGCGTATGTTGACTCGAATCGTGAGTAGCTGCCTTGCGCTGCTTGCTCTGCCGTCGCTCGCCGACGGACCCGCGTGTGACACCTCGACGTCGGGCATGTCGATCGAACGACAGGTCCGGCAGGTGTACCTCGACATCCTCGGTCGTCCGCCGACGATGCCCGAGTACAAGTTCTATCTGGCGAAGGGCGCCATCCTCCCCGAAGACCTCGCGGGGCTGATGCAGAAGGAAGAGTTCTACGGCCGCATGCGCACGTACCACCGCGCGCTGCTCCGCTCGAACATCAGCGCCAGCATCAACATCAACGGCGACATGCGGCTCGCAGACGTGCCGGTCGGCTTCCGGCCGCTCGGCATTCGCGGCAACCCGTCGCGGCCGATTCGTGGCCAGAACGGCGCCGGCTGTGACGCCTTCATCATGCAGGACACCTGCAACGCCACCAGCGAAGACCCGCACCTCGAGCCCGCCACCAAGCGCTGCCGCGACCAGTACAACGTGCCGCTGCCGGTCAGCGTCGACTACAGCCCTGACCAGTATCGCTGCGAGGCCTTCACGGGCGTCGCCGACTGCAACGCCGCCGTCGGTCAGACCGACGCCTCGGGCCGGGTGATGCCCGCGAAGCACCTCCTCTTTTGCGACATGCGCCGCGTCGGTGTCGGGCTGGTGCCGCACTACTGCCTGCCGAACCCGGGCAACCCGCAGACCGCTGGCCTCACCAACGAGATCCTCAATGGCGCCAACGTCGTGGCCTTCACCAACCCCGCGCCCACCAACGGCCAGGTCGCCCGCCTCGATCGCTGTTCACTCGACATGACGCTCACCGGCAACATTCGCGGCCGGTACGCGGTGCCGATGGGCTGCATCCAGCGCGAAGGCGTGGTGATGACCGACGCCCCCTACTGGGACACGGTCACCACTGGCCAGGTGCCGATGTGCGCGGTCGAAGCACAGACCCGCGACACCAACCCGTGGACGATGGAGTCGTGCACCACGACGCGCTTCACGGGCGACCGCTCGTGCGGCTGCGGCGTGAAGTCGAACCGCTGCGAGACGGCCAACACCTCGCTCCACAACGCGCGCCTCGCCGCCTTCAACGACGAGCCGGTGCTCATCGCCGACTCGGTGCTCCGCCGCGAAGAGGACTACTTCAACATCCTCACCACGCGCCGCAGCTTCGTGAACGGCTCGCTCTCGCAGCTGTACCGGCAGAACCAGTCGCCGCTCTCGTGGCTGGTGACGCCGCCGACGGCGCGTGACGCGATTCCCAACGTGCCGCTCACCGAGACCACCACCTGGGCCGAGTACACCCGCGACGACTACGCGTCGGGTGTGCTCACCACGCCTTCGTGGCTCTACCGCTTCCCCACCCAGCGTTCGCGCGTGAACCAGTTCTACGAGGTGTTCCTCTGCAAACACTTCGCGCCCGAAGCCGGCGCCATCGCGCCTCCGCCCGAGGACAGCTGCAACCGCGAGAACAACCTCGCCAAGCGCTGCGGCTGCTCGTACTGCCACGCGACCGTCGAGCCGATGGGCGCCCACTGGGGCCGCTTCGGTGAGCGCAACGCGCAGTACCTCGCGCCCGAGACGTTCCCCCGCCTCGACGCCCGCTGCCGCGACTGCGCGCTGGCCGGCGACACCACCTGCAACAACGAGTGTGGCAACTACGTGATGCAGGCCTTCGACGGCGACGGCGCCAACTCGCTCGGCCTGCTCCGCACGTACCTGTACCGCACGCCCGACGAAGAACCGAACATCGTCGGTGGCCCCCGCCTGATGGTGCAGCGCTTCTCGCAGACCGGCGAGCTCGAGCAGTGCGCCGTGCGCAACATCTGGAACCACCTGCTGGGCCGTCCGATGACGAGCCAGGAGGAGTCGCTGTACCTCACGCCGCTCTCGCAGGGCTTCGCCACTGACGGCCACAACCTGAAAGCGCTCATGCAGCGCATCGTGGCCACTGAGGCCTACCGGAGGATCGACTGATGAAGACCGCACTGGTTCGCAGCGCGTTGTTCGCCGCTGTCTTCGCCCTCGTTGCCTGCACCTCGAAGCCCGTCGAGAAGCCTGCGATGGAGGGCACGCTCGAGACCGTCGACATGGGCAACCACCCACCGACGGTCAAGCTGCCGGACCCCGAGCAGAACCAGGGGCACGTCGGCCGCAAGCCCCGCCGCATCACTGTTGCCCAGCTGCGTGAGTCCATTCTCACGACGACGGGGCGGCAGTGGTCGCAGATCAACAACCTCGCCGCGTCGTTGGGCCAGCCCGACTACGCGCTGACCGTCAGCGAGGCGACCGAAGCCAACCTGGTGTTCGCCAAGTTCGTCGAAGACGGCGCCCGAGAGGTCTGCCTGGCCGTCGCGACCGCCGACCTCGCCCGCACCAACGCGGCCGACCGCGTGCTCTTCCCCGACGTCACCGTCGCCAACCGTGACTTCACCACCATGACCGACGGCGCCATCAAGACGAACCTCTCGTACCTGGCGGTTCGTTTCTGGGGTCAGCCGTTCGCCGACGCGGAGCGCGACTCGTGGGCCACCACCTTCAAGACGGTGGCGGCGCGCGCGAAGACCATCAACCGGCCAGAGCAGGCGTGGGGCGCGATGTGCGTCGCCTTCATGACCGACCCGCGCTTCATCACCTACTGAACGGAGAGAAACCACCATGTCCAAGAACTCCGTGAACAAGAACCCTGCGCTGGCCCGCCGCACCTTCATGAAGGCCGCCTCGGCCTTCGCCGGCTCCACCATGTTCGGTGGCGTGTCGTTCAAGGCCTTCGCCCAGCAGGCGCAGGCGCTCGCGCCCGCCGACCACTGCTTCGTCTTCGCCTACTTCTCCGGTGGCTGGGACCAGCTGCTCAACCTCGACCCGCGCGACCCCACCGAGTTCACCCCGGAGCGCATCAGCGAGACGCGCATCCTCCCGGGCTACTCGTTGCTCTCGCAGGACCCGAGCTACCCGACGATGCCCATCAGGCCTGCCGGCTCGAACATCGCGTTCGGCCCGGCGGTGGGTAACTTCGCCAACCACTTCGACGTGATGTCGGTGGTGCGCGGCATCAACATGAACACCGTCGCGCACGAGGTCGGCTTCCGCTACTTCCTCACGGGCAAGGAGCCCAACGGCAGCGCGGCGCGCAACTCGTCCACCGCGACCGAGGTCGTCGGCCAGATGTACCCGAAGATGGCCAACAAGCCGCCGGTGCCGAACCTCGCGTTCAACATCGAGTCGTACAACGACCGGTACGGCGGCTACGCCAACGCGCTGCGGGTCTCGTCGGCGAACGACCTGCTCCTGACGCTGTCGCCCAGCCCCACGGCGCTCGACAGTGAAATCGAGAAGCAGCTGCTCGACATGCGCGGGCAGCCGGTGACGTGCGAGGCGCAGCTCTACGACTCGCGTGGCCTCGTCACCCAGTACCAGGACGCACGCAAGCAGGTGCGCACGGTGCTCGACGCGACGCTCGACCGCTACTTCCGCTTCGACTCCACCACCGGCGACCCGATGCAGGTGGCCATGGAGAAGTCGGCGACGGTCGCCCGCTACAAGCTGCGCGTCGGCAGCAACGGCCTGCCCAACGACCCGCGCAACTCGTCGGCGGCTCGCGCGGCGCTGGTGGCCACCGCGCTCAAGAAGGGCGTCAGCCAGTGCGTCAGCATGAACATCGCGGGCGGCCTCGACACGCACTTCGGCACGCAGCTGACGCAGGCGAACAACCAGCGCGCCGGCTGGAACGCGCTGGCCGACCTCATCTCGGACCTCAAGGAGTCGGACCACCCGTCGGGCGGCAAGTTCATCGACCACACCACCATCGTGGTGTTCTCGGAGTTCAGCCGCACCCCGCTCATCAACGCGTCGGGCGGCCGCGACCACCACATCACCAACTCCTGCGCCATCATCGGCAAGGGCGTGAAGCACAACCACGTGTTCGGCGCGTCGGGCAACGTCGGCATGGCGGCGGGCGTGGCGAACCACGACACCGGCCTGCTCGACCCGAAGGGCTACCAGTACCTGCCCGACCACGTCATCGCGACCGTGATGGCTGGCGCCGGGCTCGACTACAGCATCATGCGCGTCGAGCCTCTGAAGGGCCTGTTGGCCGGCTGACGCGTCAGCTCGGAAGAGAATCACGGGGGCTTCGGAGACTTCTCCGGAGCCCCTTTTCGTTGGGCTACACTTCTTGGCTCGGTGAGCGCACGCCGGTGAGTCCTCACGGGCGACGCACGCAGAGACGAAAGGACGATGTGATGCGGGGTCGCCTCTTCTGGACGACAGTGCTGGTGTGGAACCTGGGCTGTGGCGGAACCATCACCGAAGCGCTGACTGCCGCGCCCGTCGACGTCTCGACCATCAACTCGATGGTGCACGTCGCCGCGACGCCTGCGTTCGCCGATGAGCGTGGCGGTGGCCTCTTCATCGACCTCGCCGGCCGCGTCGTTCGCCTGCGCGGAGACGGCACGCGCGCCGCGCTCGAGTCTCACCCGCAGAACCCCACCCCGCCCGGCGCTGCGAGCAGCATCTGGCCGCTGGGCCCGTACACCGCGCTCGTCGTCACCGAGCGTGGCCTCTACGTCGCCGACGGCGGTTGGCTCATCGCACCCGCCTGGCAGACGCGCCTCTCGGCCGAAGGGTTTCTCTCGAGCGCGACCGGCATCGACGGCATCGCGTGGATTGCCCATCAAGACGGCCTGTTCCGTGTCGAGGGCGGCGAACTGAAGGAGCTCAAGGCCAACGGCGCGCCCATCACCGGCATCACGGCGCTCGCCATCGCTCCGGCGACCGACCTGCGCCCCGGCGTGTGGTTCGCTCAAGGCAACACCGTCTCGGTCGCGGCGCAGACGAGCGCCAACGTCTTCTCGATTCGCGACAGCGGCCTGACGGCCGACGAGCTGACCGGCGGCGTGCGCGGCATCGCGGGCATCACCGCCTCGCGCACCTCGGCGGGCGAAGTCTGGGTCATCACGCCGAAGGTGCTGCTGCAGCGCACGCTGGTGAGCTGGCGCCGCTACGAGCTGGGCCGAACCCCGAAGCAGGTGATGTCGGCGGGCCGGTTCCTCTGGCTCCAGTCGGGTGATGGGCTCTACCGCTACGACGCCGACGCGAAGTTGTGGAGCCTCGCCAAAGGCCTCGAGGCCGTACCGACGCTCCTCGCCGTCGACGCGGCCGGCAGCGCCTGGGTTCGTGTGGGCGACCGCACCGTCTCGGTCGCGCCGTCGCTGCCGCTGCGCCTCACGGGCCTCTTCCAGAACCAGATTGTCTACGAGCCCGAGGCCGTCGTGCAGTTGGTGGTGCCGCAGGGCACCGCGCTCGAGGCGGTGAGCTGGCGCTTCGACGACAACGACGCGCGCGCCGTCGACGTCACCAAGGGCCAGGTGGGCCTGCCACCACAACAGAACCTCACCTTCCACTCCCTCGGCGGCGTCGAGGCCTCGGGCCGCCTGCGCCTCATCTCGTTCGCCGCGCTGACCGACGGGCTGCACACCCTCGAGGTGACGGCGCGCACCACCGAAGGCGTCGAGACGAAACGGCTGCTGCACTTCGACCTCGAAGCGTCGGCGTCGATTCAAGTGTCCTGGCAGCGCGACATTCGCCCACTCGTCGAGGCGCGCTGCAGCAAGTGCCACGGCACCGGCACCGAGCCGAAGATGACGACCTACGACGAGTGGAAAACGAACGCCGAGGCCTCGGCCACCGCGGTGCGCGACCGGCGCATGCCCGCCGACGGGCCGCTCGACGCCGCAGGTATTCAGCTGATGCAACGCTGGGTCAACGGAGGCGCCCTGCCATGAACCTTCGCGCGCGACTCGTCACCTGCGGCTGCCTGCTCACCCTGACGGCGTGTGAGCCACCGACCCCGACGCCACCGACCCCACCGCCGCCCATCGACCGCTGCGAGAACCTCGCGGCCATCGAGGTGGTTGCAGCTCCAGCAACCGTGAAGGCGAGTGGCGCATCGACGCTGTCGGCGAAGGGCGGCTCGGGCCGGTACACCTTCACCCTCGAGGCGAACGCCTCGGGCGGCACCGTCGCGGGCACGCGGTACGTGGCTGGAACGACGGCAGGCCTCGACATCGTGCGCGCGACCGATGACTGCGGCGCCACGGCCGACCTGCAGCTCGTCGTCAGCCCCGCCTTCGACGTGCAGCCCCTGCGCGCGTCGGTGCGGCCCGGCACGCGCTTCACGATTCAGGTGACGGGCAACACCGGCACGGTGACGTTCGCGCCATCGCAGGCTGCGCTGGCGTCTCGCGGCTCCATCTCGGCAGCAGGCGAGTACATCGCCGGAGCGACACCCGGGCTCGACCTCATCGTCGCGCGAGACAGCGTCTCGGGAGACCAGGCGCTGCTCCAGTACACCGTCGCTGCCTCGGCACGGTTTCGGCCGCGCCCTGCCTTCATGGCGGCGCCGACGGGCGGCCTCGTACCGCTCGAGACGGCCGAGGGCTCGGGCGTCGTCACCTGGCGCCTGACGGGCGGGCCAGGCACCCTGACGGGCTCCACGTGGCGCGCGCCCGACACCGGCGGCGGCACGGCGGCGCTCGAGGTGCGCGACGTCTTCACGGGAGAGACGGCGGTCGCGTCGATTCGCATCCTCACCGAGCTGACGCGGCCCAACCGCGCGCAGGGCCGGCGGGGTGACGTCGCGAACATGGTGGTGGGCGACTTCGACGGCGACGGCGTGAAGGACGTGGCGCTCGGGGTGCCTGAGAGCGACCTCTCGAAGCCGCAGGGCGGCGCGGTGTTCATCTACAAGGGCACGGCGACGGGGTTCCCCGCCGAGCCGACGTGGACGATTCGCGGCACCTCCGACACGGGCCAGCTGGGCTCGGTGATGGCGGTCGGAGATCTCGACGGCGACGGCAAAGACGACCTCGCCATCTCGGAGCCCGGCGCCGACGTCACCATCGCCGACTCTGGCGCCGTGGACCTGTACCGCATCGGAGAGAACGGACCTGAGCTGATGCGGCCTCCGCTGACGGGCCTGGGCCGCGGCAACTTCGGCGCTTCGCTCGACATCGCGGACATGGACGGTGATGGAGACCTCGACCTCATCGTCGGCTCACCGGGTGCTGACCTCGCGGCGACCGGAGCCATCAACGGCCGCGGCGTCGTCGACATCTTCCTCGTCGAGCGCGACCGCCCCGTGCCTGACCTCGGGTCGATTCGTATCGGCGGCCAGGACCTCGCGGCCGACGGCACCTTGCGGCCCTTCACCCAGCTGCGCGCGGGCCGCTCCATCGTCGCGCGCGGCGTCAACGGCGATGGGCGCGTCGACCTCGCCATTCTCACCACGGTGAACAACTCGCTGCTCGGCGGCACCGCGCTCGCACGCAGTCAGAACGCCATTCAGCTGCACCTCGGCCGTGAAGGCACGCCCCGCTTCGACTCGAAGCCCGACGCGTACATCCTGCCCATCAACCCGATGGACTCGGGCGAAGGCACCTGGCGGCTGGGCTTCGTGCCGGCCTCGGGGGGCGTCGGCCCGTTCCTCATCGCGGCCGCAGACCAGGCCGACTCACCGAACCTGATGGCGATGGGCGGAAACCCTGCGGGCTCCAACGCGGGCGGCGCGCTGCTGTTCGACCTGCGCGCGCTGATGGCGACGGGCGCCGCCGGCGACAGGCCCACCCAGCTCGGCCGCGCCGATGCGTTCGCGAAGCTCTACGGAGACCAGGCCAACATTCAGGCCGCGCGCAGCTTCGCGGTGGGCGACCTCGACGGAGACATGAAGCCCGAGCTGGTGCTGGGCGCTCCCTACGCGACCTCCACCGAGCTGGTGAACGGCATGATGGTGTCGACGCCGAACACGGGCCGGCTGCTCGTCTATTCGCTGGGCACGCTGAGCCGCGGCGCCGAGCTGAACAAGACGACGATGGTTCGCAACGGTGCGCTGCGCACCGACGTGCTCGGCATCGCCTCGGCCGTGTGGACCTCTGGCACGCAGACCTCGCTCATCGGCTACGCGGGCCGCGCCACCACGGCCCTCGGTCTCTTCACGGGCCGGCTCGACACCTTCACGGGGAGCGGGACGGACCTCTCGACGTGGACCCGCGCCTCATCGCCGACGCCGAACGCTCCGGGTGCACAGGGCTTCGGGCTCGCCGTCGACGTGGCGCCGGGCCTGGGCGGCCTTCGAGCGCTCGTGGGCGTGCCCAACATCTCGGGCACCAGCGCCGACTACTCCGGCAACGAGACGGGCGCTGGCCAGGTGCACCTCTTCACGGCGGCGGCCCCCGACGCACCGCGCATTCTGCAAGAGGGCGCGAACACCAGGTACGTCACCGACGCAGGGGTGAACGCGTTCGGAGGCCGCATCATTGGGGCCGATGTCGCGATGACGGACTTCGACGGTGATGGAAGACCGGATGCCGTCTTCGCCGCGCCGCAGCTGAGCGTTCCCGCGCGGCTCGCCGACGGAGGCGTGCCGAACACCGAGTACGCCGGCCATCGGCCGCAGTGTTTCCAGGCTGGCGCACAGACTCCCGGTGGTGCGTTCGTTCACCTGCAGAAGGCTGACGGCACGTACGCCGAGGGCTTCAGAGTCTGGGCACCCGTCGCCATCGCGGGCTGCACCGTGCCTGACGGCGGCGCGGCGGCGGTGTGTCAGCGCTCGGCCATCGCGCGAAGCGGCGTGATGGGTGGCTTCGACTTCAACGGCGACGGCACGCAGGACCTCGCGATGTCCCGCACCAACGGCCTCGAGGTCGCCTTCGGCCGCGCGCCCGACGACGCGAGCCTCGCGAAGCCCTCCATCGCGTGTGACATGGGGTACTCGTTGCCGAGTGTGCCGCAGGGCACGACGCTGCTCGGCGCGCTTGGAGACCTCGACGGCGATGGCTGCCATGAGCTCGGCCTGCGCTACGGCGACCGGCTCGGCGTCATCGTCGTCTACGGGTTCGACCCCGGTGGCGCTCGGTGTGGTGGACGGACCGTGGGCTCGTGGGTGCGGCTCTCGGGTGACGCCGAGGCCGGGCTGCCGACGATTCGGCTCGGCGTGGCGATGGCGCGCGCGGGCCAGCTGCTCGTGAACGACTCGCGCGATTTCATCGCGGTGACGGCCGACCTCTATTCGTACCAGGGCGTCGCGCAGCCGACGGTGCTCCTCTACGACGTGGCCCAGCTCAACGCGCGCCGGCCGATGTCGGGCGGCGTGATGGTGGGCGCGCTGGGCGACGGCGTCGACCCGGTCCCGCTGGTGTACCTGGAGCGCGCTCCGGGCTTCGGCAGGCAGCTGTGGGGTGGCGTGAACGTGGTGGGCGACAGCCGGCCCGACCTCATCGTCTCGGCGCCCACGGCGTCGGTGAACGGCGACGGCACGGGTGCGGTCTTCGTCTTCGCAGGCGGAACCGTGGCGCCCGGGAAGAACGAGTCGTCGTTCACCATCTTCCCTGACCAGCGCGAGCGCGCCTCGTTCGGGCAAGACCTCGCCGCGACGGCCCCGTCGGCCATGTTCTCGACGCCGCCCGCCATCATCATCGGCGCACCACTGAGCTATCGGTCGGGCACGTCGAACGGAACGGCGTTCCTGCTCCCGCTGAACTAGCGGCTCGCGCCTGGCGTTGCAGCCGCAGAGCCACCGAAACGCGCATCGGACACCACGGCAGCCCAGGCATGCGCCGCGTTCGGCTACTCGCCAGCCACGAGGGTCGCGTTCTCGCTGCCGTTCGCCGCGCCTTCGCGAGCACTTCTTTCCCGCGCCGTCTTCAACTGTGCGGCGTACAGAGCGAAGCCATCGAGTCCGACGTCGGTCGCATCGGGCGACGAGCTTCAGCTCGTGATGAACCCGGGGAGCGCGCCGGTCGAGTCACCGAACGACGTCTGCGGAGCCCCCAGCGCGTCGGTCATCGACAAGAACAGGTTGGCCACGCTCGGCGCGTTGGTGAACCGAAGGTGACGCCCGCTCTGCACCCGGCCGCCAGCGTTGCCCGCGACGAGAATGGGCATGTTGTTGTGGCTGTGGCTGTCGCCGTCTTCAATCTCGCTCGAGAAGAACACGAGAGAGTTCGAGAGCACCGAGGTGCCGTTCATGTCCTGCGCGGCCTTGAGCTGCCGCACGAGGTACGCGAACTGCTCGACCTCCCACGTGTTGATGCGCTCGATGGCGTCGTTGTTCGTCGCGCTCCCACCGTGGTGCGAATACGAGTGGTGCCCGTCGGTGAGGTTGAGGAAGTTGTACACGTAGCCGCTGCCGGCGTTCTGCAGCATGAACGTGGCCGAGCGCGTGAGGTCGCAGCGGAACGCCCACACCAGCATGTCGATCATCACGCGCGAGCGGTCTCGCAGGTCGCCGACCGCGGCCGGACGACTGCCGGGCGTACACACGGCCATCACCTGCTCCGACTGCACTCGGCGCTCGAGCTCGCGCACGCCGGTGAAGTACTCGTCGAGCTTGCGCTGGTCGGTCTTGCCCAGCTTCGGCTTGAGGCCATCGGCGTCGGCCTTCACCGCGTCGAGCACCGACTGCTTGAGGCGCTTGCGCTTCTCGACGGCCAGCATGCTCTGGTTCGGGTCGAGGCCGCCAAAGAGACGGTCGAAGAGCACCAGCGGGTTGGTCTCTTTCGCGAGCGGCTGCGTGTCACTCGCCCACGAGATGTTGCGCGCGTAGGCGCACGAGTAGCCCGAGTCGCAGTTGCCCGACGCGCCGCCGCCATCGGTGCCCGTCTCGAGCGAGGCGAAGCGGGTGCGGCCGCGCCACGCGTTCGCGAACACCTGGTCGAGCGAGATGCCGTTGCGAATGTTGGCCGCCTCGGTCTTGAACGGGTGCGCCGCGGTGAGGAACGCGCCGGTGCCTGACGCATGGTCGCCCGGGCCGTCGGGGCGCGCGGGACGGTTCGAGAGGCCGGTGATGACGTTGACGTCGCCTTGAATCGACGGGTCCTGCCCGCGCTGGCCGAGCGAGGCGAGAATCGACGGGAGCGTCCACGTGGTGCCCGTCTCTGCAGGCGTCCACCGGTTCATGCGAATGCCGCACGGCACGTAGAACGCGAGGAAGCGCTTGGGCGGCGTGGCCTGCGCGAGCGCCATGCCTGGCAGCATCGCCTCGAGCCACGGGAGCGCGAGTGAAGCGCCTGCGCCGCGAAGCAGGGTTCGACGTGAAAGGCTGGGGAACTTCATGGCGTCTCTCCGCGACGGTGCGTGAATGAACGGCTCGTGGTGATGCTCTTCACGAGCGCCGACAGTCGATAGCCCTTGTCGGCGAAGTCATGGGTGATGGCCTCGACCTGACACGACTCGGTTCGCAACGGCGCGCGGCCGAGCCCGTAGGTGAAGAGCTTCTCGGTCATGCAGTGCGTGAAGCGCGCGTCGGTCTTGAGCAGGGAAGACAGCTCGGCGGGCCCGCTGAACGCCCGGCCGTCAGGCAGCGTGCCGGCCGCGTCGATGGGGAAGCCACCCGTGTCCATCGTGCGCCACCGGCCGACGCCATCGAACGACTCCATGCTGAAGCCGATGGGGTCCATCATCGAGTGGCAGCCGGAGCACGAGGGGTCTGCGCGGTGACGCTCGATGCGCTGGCGCAGGGTCGCGTCGGGCATCACGGGCAGCGGCAAGGCCTCGACGCCGGGGGGCGGCGCAGGAGGCTCCTGGCACAACAGGTTCGCCATCACCCACGCGCCGCGCTTCACTGGCGAGGTGCGCATGGGGAACGACGTCACCGTGAGCACGCCGGCCTGACCGAGCACCGAGCCGCGCTCGGGGTTGTCGAGCGTCACCCGCTGCATCGTCGCGGAGCCGGGCCGCGGCACGCCGTAGTGGTCGGCCAGCGTGTCGTTGAGGAACGTGAAGTCGCTGCCCAGCAACCCCAGCGCGCTCACGTCCTGGTTCAGGAAGTGCTCGAAGAAGAGCTCGGTCTCGAGCTTCATCGCCGTCTTCGTCGCGGCGGTCACGTTCGGGTAGGTGCTCGACGACGGCGCGGCGTCTTCGACCTGGTTCGACCACAACCACTGGCCGGCGAAGAGGCTGGTGAGCGTCTTCGCCTTCGGGTCCGCCAACATGCGCGCGACCTGCGCCTGCAGCACCGCGGGCTCGGTCAGCATGCCGTCGTCGGCGACCTGCGAGAGCGCGTCATCAGGCGTCGTCGCCCAGAGGAAGTACGACAGGCGCGCAGCGAGCTCGTGCGCGCTCAGCGGGTGCGCGTCGAGCGACGTCGGGTCGGCGTCGAGCTCGACGCGGAAGAGGAAGTTCGGAGACAGCAGCATCGCCTGGAGCGCCAGCGCCAACGCAGCCTTCGGGGTCTCGGCGTCGGCGACCGCGAGCGTGACGATGCGCTCGTAGCGGTCGACCTCGGTGGTGGTGAGTGGCCGGCGCCAGGCCTTGCGGCCGAAGCGCGTGAGGATGGTGCGTGGACACCCTGCCGTCGCCGGGTCGCACACCATCACCTTCGCGAGCGCGGGCGAGACGACGGTGCCAGGGCGTTGCACCTCGAACCAGTCGACCAACAGGTTCCGGTCGGCGGGCGCCAGGTAGTAGTCGTTGGTGAACTCCACCTCGACGCGGTGGCTGCCCTGCGTGACGTCGCTCTCGACGGTGAAGATGGCGGGCGACGCCTGGAGCGCGGTGACGGTGAAAGCGCTCAGCTGCCGGCCATCGAGCGTGAGCACCATGTTGGCCGCGTCGGGACCTGCCGCCTGCTGCGCCGCACGAACGCGGAACGTGTAGCGGCCGGTGGTGACGAAGTTCACCTGCGACGAGATGGTGCCGTTCGAATACAGATTCCAGAACTCGCCAGCAGCGGAGCCCGTCGACTTCGCGCCGTCTTCAGCCTGCACACGCGTCGTCTGGCCTGGCGTCGCTTCTTTCGCGATGACGGCCTCGGCGAGCGCCTTCGCCGCGAGGTCGTATTTTTCAACGAGCACAGGCGCGGTCGAGAGCACGTCGCCCAGGTTGTTGAAGCCATGCCCGTAGTCGTCAGCGGGAAAGTCATCGGCCGGCTTCGTCGCGTCGTCGAGCAGATCGCGAACGGTGTTGTTGTACTCGGCGCGGTTGAGGCGGCGCATGGTGACGCGGCCCGGGTCGAGCGTCGCCGTTGGCGCGCAGGTGACAGGCTCGCCACCACCAGTGCCATTCGTCGCCCCGCCACCACCCGTGCCCGGAATCGACGGCTCACCCGGTACGCCGAAGCCGCTCACGATGGCGCCTTCACACCCGAAGACCGCCAGACTGACCGCCAGAACCGTGCGTCGCATGGAGGCGGAGGATGCAACCCAATGGCCGCCCCTGCAACGCGCCAACCAGATGACATTCTTGAGCAACTGGAGGCTTCCACTGTTCACCTGAGGTGGCAGGTGAGGGGTGGATCTGGAGCATCGAGGCGCGTTGACTTTCGAGCGCGAAACGAGGCTGTTCTCGCGCTCCAATGCACTGGCTCGACGCGCTCTACCTGAAGCTCACCGCGCGACAGCCGCTCTTCGTACGGGGCTGGGGTGACGTGGAGCGTCCGCTCGACGAAGTCCCGGCGCTCCTCACCCGCTCGGTGCCTCGCCCACTCGCGCTCGAGTTCCTGCCGACCTCACCGCGCATCGACGAGGCGTTCGTCGCGTCACCTGCGCCGCTGCTCGACCCGCAGATGGGGCCGCTCCACGTGGTGCGCTTGCGCGCGAAGGGCCCCACCCGCGCGCGCCTCATCGTGCCACCGTCGTGGGGTGACGAGGGCTTCTGGATGCGAAGGCACCTCGTCGACGCGCTTCGGTACCGAGGTGTCGAGGTGTGGCTCTTCGAGGGCGCGTACTTCGGCAGCCGGCGCGCGGCGGGCCAGGTGAAGGTCGGACTGCACACCGTCGGCGACTTCCTGCGCATGGGCCTCGCCAACGTGCACGAGACGCGCGCGTTGGTGGCGACGGCGCTGGAGCGCGAGCCACGACTGCCCGTGCTGCTCGCTGGCTATTCGATGGCAGGGCAGATGTCGGCGCACGCCGCGGCCTCGCTCGACCTCGAGGTCCCGGTGACGGTGATGGCGCCTCCAGAGAACGCGAGCGTGGTGTTCTGCTCCGGGCCGTTGTCGAAGAGCGTCAGCTGGAGCGCGCTCGGTGACGACGCGGTCTCGCGGCTCGCCGCCGTGCTGCAGAAACTCTCCGTGCTGAGCCAACCGCCGCCTCGTTCACGTCATCGTGCCGTGGTGGCGACGCGCCGCGATGGCATCGTGCCGCCAGCGTCGATGCTCGCGCTCGCGACGCACTGGAGCGTCACGCCGACCTGGGTCGACTCGGGCCATCTCGGGGCGTACGCACTTCGCGCGAGTACACTGCGCGCCGCGATGCTCGACACCATGGAGTCTGCCGACGCCCACCGGGGTGAGGGGTTCGGCCCCCAACCCGCTGTGAAATGACTGCGGGCCTCGCATCGAATGCTGACCGCGCCTCCGACACCCACTGGAGCGGTGATCCACTCGCGCAACGAATCCACGTGGTTTGAGCCCTGAAATCCCCTCCGAAAGTCGTGACGTTGCGGCCTTCAGTGGCGTGGCAATTGCTCCTCTCAGCGGCCATGTCCTCACTGTCGCGAAATGTCGGACGAACGCTCCTGCTGGCCCTCATCGCCGCGAGCTGTGCGCGCGAACCACAGGCCAGCCAGTCGGAGCGTCAGTTCGCGCCGCTCCTCGACGAGCCAGCGCCGTCGAGCGGCACGCAGGCCGTCGCGGCGCACGCGGCCTTTCGCGCGTGGGTCGACACCTTCAAGCAGACCCCACCGGATGCGCAGAGCCGCCTGCTGAACGAAGGGCGCGTGCTAGCCGCCGAGCGTCGCGGTCACCTCGCTGGCCTCATGCTCGCCGAGCCCGAGCTCGCGCTCTCGATGGCGCTCACCACCGCCGAGCGTCGCATGCTGCCGACCGACATCGCCGTGCACGTGGAGCAGTGGCGCGACGGTCGCGGCATGCTGCACGTCATCGGCGCCGTCGGTGACGAGTCGTCGCTCGCGCCGCGCGCGGTCGAGAAGTTCATCACCTTCGAGGGTCGCGACGCGGTGCTGCGCGCGGGCGTGTACGGCCGCCGTGAAGGCCTCAAGACGCGCGACGGGCTCCGCCTTCACGGCATCGAGCTCGACGGCGTCCTCGCGCTCTTCGACCTGCCAGTGCGCAAGGTGCGCCCCGAGGACGCGAACTTCTTCGACTACGTGCCCGGCTCGCCCTGCCCCACCAGCCGCAAGGCCTCGACGGCGGCTGAAGTCATTCACGACGGCGACACCGCCATCGGCTTCTGCCAGCCGCTGCACGCCGACGAGCTGACGCAGGCGTTGATGGACGAAGAGACCGCCTTCGACGAGACCGCCGCGAGCGCTTGGACCGAAGGGTCCAAGACGGTGCTCTTCATGCGCGTCGACTTCGACGACCGCGTCGGCGACCCGCTCTCGCTCGCAGCAGCGCAGACGCTCATCAACACCAGCACCAACGACTTCTTCGTCGCGGGCAGCTTCAACAAGACGAACCTGACGGGCGTCTTTCCGCCGACGCTGCGAATGCCACGCACCGCCGGTGAGTACCGCGACGGAGGCATCTACCTTCAGCTCCTGCAGGACGCGCGGCAGGCGGCGCGCGACGCCGGCTACGACTTGAACGCCTACAACCTCGACATCGTGGCCCACCCGAACCTCTTCTCGGGCTGGTCGGGGCGCGGCTACGTCGGCTCGAAGGGCACCTGGCTCAACGGCAGCTTCGGGGTCGGCGTCACCGCCCACGAGCTCGGCCACAACTACGGCGTGTACCACGCGAACTTCTGGAACGCGGGCGAGAGCATCATCGGCGCCGGCACCGTGCAGGAGTACGGCAACCCGTTCGACAAGATGGGCAGCTCGGGCGCGTCGCACTTCAACGCCTGGTTCAAGCGCGTCTTCGACTGGGTGACGCCAGCGCAGGTGAACACCGTCACCACCAGCGGCACGTACCGCATCTACCCGCTCGAGGTCGCGACGCCGGACGGCGGCATGCAGGCGCTCAAGGTGCCGCGCAACGACAGCCAGACCCGCGACTACTGGCTCGAGTTCCGCCAGGGCATCACGAGCAACGCGTCGCTGATGAGCGGCGCCAGCATCAACTTCGGCTTCCCCTTCTCGGGCAGCACCGGCAGCCACCTGCTCGACATGACGCCCGGCGGAAACACCCAGAACTCGCCGCTCGTCATCGGCCGCACGTTCTCGGACTTCGCGTCGAACATTCACCTCACGCCAATCGGCAAAGGCGGCACCACGCCCGAGTCCCTCGACGTGGTCGTCAACTTCGGCCCGTACCCGAGCAACCAGCCCCCGACGCTGACGGTGATGGCGTCGCAGGCGATGGTGGCGACGAACACTGCCGTCACGTTCACCGCGATGGCGAGCGACCCGAACGGCGACGCGCTCGCGTACTCGTGGGACTTCGACGACGGCACCTTCAGCGTGAACAACGCAGCGACGGCGATGAAGACGCTCACCGGCAACCGCGTGCACCAGGTGCGCTGCACGGTGAGTGACATGAAAGGCGGCACCGCGACCGCGGCCGTCTTCGTCACCGTCGGCACGCCGACGACCTTCACGCTGAGCGGCACCGTGACGATGGCCAGCGTCGGCGTCGAGGGCGTGCGCATCACCGACGGCACGCGCACCACGTTCTCGCTCTCGAACGGCACCTGGGCGCTCACCAACGTTCCGGCGGGCAGCTACACCATCAGCGCCGCGAAGTTCGACCTCGCGATGACGCGCGGCTTCGCTGCCCCCCTCGCCATCACGGCCGACACCGCGAGCCTCGACTTCACGGCGGCGCCGAAGCCCGGCTACTCCATCGCAGGCCGCATCACCGCCAACGGTGTCGGCGTGGCCGGCGTCACCGTCACCGACGGCTCACGCACCGCCACCACCAACGCCAACGGCGACTACACGCTCACCGGCGTGCCCAACGGCCGCTACACCGTCACCGCGACGAAGACGGGCTGGCAGTTCGTGCTCAGCGGCGTGCGCAACCCCATCGAGGTGATGGGCGGCAACGCGACCGCCATCAACTTCTCCGCGCAGGGCCAGTACGTGAACGGCACGCTGCCTTCCACCATCACGACGGCGCCGGTGGTGACTGACGGTTACCGCACGGTGACGGCGACGCGAGGTTCCCCGACGCAAGCGTGGAACTACTTCCTCCAGGGCGTCCCCAACGGCACGTGGAACCTCATCGCGACCTCGCCCGGCGTCACCCTCGAGCCCGCGAACTTCACCAACCCCATCACCATCGCCAACATGGGGCGCTCCAACACCAACTTCCAGGTGGCGGGCGCGACGACGACGTTCCAGGTCTCGGGCACGGCGCGCACCGGAGGCACGCCGCTGCCTGGCGTGGTGGTGTCTGATGGAACGCGCTCGTCGACCACGGACTCGTTCGGCAACTACGTGCTGACCGGCGTGCCGGCCGGCATGTTCACGCTGACGCCGACCCGCGCGGGCTACACGTTCGCGCCCGCGACCCGCGCCGTGACAGTGACGACGGCGAATCTCCTCGGCATCAACTTCGACACCACCGTCGTCAACGCGCCCCCGACGCTGGCAATGGGCCCGACGGCGAGCGCGATGACGACGACGGGCACCACGGTGCAGCTCTCGGCGCTGGGCGCCGATGACGGTGGAGAGACAAACCTCACGTACACGTGGCTGGCGATGAACGGCGGCTGGCCCTCGAGCTTCTCGGCGAACGGGAGCAACGGCGCGAAGAACGTCACCGTCACCTTCACTGGCGCGGGCACGTACACCTTCGAGGTGACCGTCACCGACGCGGGCGGGCTCTCGGTGCGCGGCACCGTCACGGTCACCGTCACGCAGGTCGGCACCGCGATGGAGGTGTCTCCCACCTCGGCGAGCGTGTTGACGGGCGCCATGCAGGGCTTCAGCGCGCAGGGCCGCGACCAGTTCAATCGGTTCATGTTCCTCGGCACCGCGACGTGGATGGTGACGGGCGGCGGCACCATCGCAACCAACGGCCAGTTCACTGCAGGCACCACGCCGGGTGGCCCCTTCACCGTCACCGCCACCGCCGGCGGGCGCACGGGCTCGGCCTCGCTCACCGTCGTCGGCAGTGGAGCACCCACGGTGACGCAAGCCGCGCGCGCGACGCCGTCTCCCGTGACGGGCACCACGACGGTGCTCTCGGTGCGCGCGACGGACGACGCTGGCGAGCCGTCGCTCCAGTACACGTGGTCGGCGACGTTGGCGCCGGCGCCGGTGACGTTCTCGGCGAACTCCAGCAACGCGGCGAAGGACTCGACCGCCACCTTCACGCAGGCGGGCGACTACGAGTTCCTCGTCACCATCATCGACAGCGCAGGCAACATGGTGACGAGCGTCGTGCGGGTGACGGTGCAGGCCGTGCGCACCACGTTGCAGCTCCAGCCGAGCATCGTCACGGTGACGACCCTGGGCACGGAGCAGTTCAGCGCCGTCGTCGAGGACCAGTTCGGTGACGCCATCACGCCTCAGCCGGCGGTGACGTGGGCAGTCTCTGGTGGCGGAGCGGTCAACACGACGGGGCTCTTCACGGCGGGCGCCGTCGCGGGCGGGCCGCACACCTTGACGGCCACCTCGGGCACCGTCACCGCGACGGGAACCATCACCGTCAACGCGATGGTCGACACGCAGCCGCCGCAGGTGCAGCTCATCGCGCCAGTCGCCAACGCCCGCGTCAGCGGCCAGGTCATGCTCGTCGCGCAGGCGATGGACAACGTCGCGGTGACGAAGGTCGAGTTCTTCGAAGGCAATACGAAGCTCGGTGAAGTCACGGCGCCGCCCTGGCAGCTCGACGTCGACACCACGCCGTGGACGAACGGCATGAAGTCTCTCACCGCGAAGGCGAGCGACGCCGCCGGCAACACCACCACCAGCGACGTCATCATCGTCATCGTCGGCACGGTGATGGTCGACCAGACGCCGCCGGTCGTCACGATTCGGCAGCCGACGGCCGGCGCGCAGACGACGCTGTCGGTGGTGCTGGCCGCCGAGGCGAGCGACGACGTCGGTGTCACGCGCGTCGACTTCGAGCTCGATGGGGCACAGGTGAACTCCGACGCGGTGGCGCCGTACGAGGCGACGGTGTCGGTCTCGGCCGGAGCGCACTCGCTCGTCGCCATCGCCTTCGACGCGTCGGGCAAGTTCACCCGGAGCACGGCGGTGAGCTTCACGGCGGTCGACGATGGTGGAGACGGCGGCACCTCGACGCCCGACGCGGGCACGATGCCGATGCCTGACGCCGGAACGATGGAGCCCGACGGAGGCACGTCGACGGCTGACGCAGGCACCACCGAGGAGCCCCAGCAACCAGGGGTTCAGGAGCTCGTCCTCGGCGGCTGCGGGTGCAACGGCGTGGGCGCTGCGCCGTGGGGGCTGCTGGGCCTGTTGATGCTGGCCACGCGAGCGCGCCGACGCCGGTGATGCGCTTTTTCTGAATCCTTTTCCGGGCTGGGACCCTTTCCGTCTCGAAGCGCCCCACACCCCGGAGAACCCATGCTGCAGAACCTCGGAAACCTCGACCGCGCCGGCCGTGTCATCGCGGCCATCGCCCTGTTCGTTCTCGCCGTCACCCTGCCCGTCCCACTGCTCGCGCAGGTCGCGATGGGCGTCAGCGGGGTGTACCTGCTCGGCTCGTCGCTGGTCGGAACGTGCCTGGGCCACAAACTGATGGGCGTGTCCACCTGCCCCATCAAGCAGCAGCGCGTGGGCGGATGAGCCAGGGCGACCTCACCTCGCCTGTGCTCCTGGAGCGCTCGATTGCCGGCGATGACGTGGCGCTGCGGGAGCTCGTGCGGCGGTACCATGACCGCGCGTATCGCTTCGGGCGCACGGTCTGCCGCGACGGTTTCGACGCCGATGACGCCGTGCAGATGGCGTTCGTCACCCTGGCGCGGAGGCCCGACGTGCAGCGCTCCGACGGCGTGCTGCTCTGGCTGTACACCGTGGTTCGCAACGCCTGCACGGCGATGCTCCGGCCGCTGACGGTTCGGCTGCGAGCGCCGCTGACGGAGAGCCGCGAGGCGCTCGACGTCGCCGACACCGCGTTGACAACCGAAGCAGCGCTCGAGCGCTTCGAGCTGGTGACGCAGGTGCACGACGCCATCGCGACGCTCGACGCCGATTCGCGCGCGGTGTTGGTGTTGCGCGACCTCGAGGGGGTCTCTGGCGAAGAGACTGCGCAGCGGCTCAACCTCACGCAGGCGGCGATGAAGACGCGGCTCCACCGGGCCCGGGTCGCGGTGCGCGCGCACGTGCTGCAACGGCAGGCGACAGGAGACGTGACCTCAGCGTGACGTCGAGGAGCCGCTCACGGGCCAGGACGAGGCCTGACCGCGCGTCATCGACGACGGCGCTGCGGTGATGTCCCCCGCACTGGCGTGACCTCGGGAGATGCTCGCCGCACACCAGGCGGGCGATTCTTCCGACCGAGCTGCAACGCTCCGAGCGTCGTCTCGACGGCATCGTCATCGAACTCGGCGTCTTGCAGCCCCTGGGCGATCTCCTGCGCATCGAAGCCCGCCGCCTTGAGGCGGCTCCCGTAGGTCCATGCCGTCTCACCCTCACGGTACGGAGGAAGGTCGGGCCCGTCGTTCATCGGTGACGCTGCCGATGAAGGGTCATCGAACAGCGCGCGCGTCTCGCCGAACCAGCAGACCCAGAGGCCCAGCGCTCCGGTGAAGGTCCCGATGGGGAAGGCACCCAACGAGAGCACGGACAGCACGGTCTCGAGCCCTCGGCCCCTGCCCTTCTCGACGTTGAGCGCGAGGTACAGGTGAGGCGCCGCGAGGAGCAGACACAGCGCCGCGCCCATCAGCACGGGTTCGAGGGGCGAGCCGAGGATCACGAAGACGAGCGGCGCCGCCAGCAGGAGGAACACCGAGCCCCAGTGTGCGGCCGATAGAAGTTGGATTGGTGTCATGCGCTCAGACTCCTCCACCGTCGCAGACCTCGGCGGTGAGACAGACGTTCTCCATCGCCTGCGGACCGGGGAGCCGGCAGCAGGCACCTACGCCATACGCTCCACACTGCGCGACGTCGGTACAGGTCGCCGCGCAATACGAGCGGAAGGGGCCGAAGACGAACCAGCAGTCCGTGCCCGGGGCGCAGTCGGCGGGTGCGTCGGAGCAGTTCGCGCCAGGGCCGAGGGAGCCGCCATCGCGAACGCCGCCGTCCTCGCCTGCGTCCGTCGAACCTGCGTCGAACGTCCCGGCATCGAACGTCCCGGCATCGACGGGTCCTGCGTCTGCCTCTCCGGCATCTGCAGGGCCCGCGTCGACAATCCCTGCGTCGAAGACACCAGCGTCAATCCCTGCATCGGCGACACCCGCATCCATCACGCCTGCATCGACCCCTGCGTCCCACGGAACGCCGCCGTTCGGCCACTGTCGCAGAGCGCCACCCGGCAGCTCTCCGCGCGCGAGCACGATGCCGCGGCCGAGCGTCTGCACGAGGTCTCCGCCCACCGCCACGAAGCCACTGCGGGTGACGGCGACGGCGTGGAGCCCGAAGTCCGTCACGGGTCGCTGCTGCGCGAAGGCGGCGCCACGCCCTTCAGCGACGTAGCCGTTCAACCCGACGATGACCGTGTCACCCGCACCGTTCACTGCCACGCCGTTGAGCAACTGCGGTGAGCCGGGCACCTCGAGCGAGACCCACTGCCCCGCGGCGCCACGCCGCAGCAGCACGGGGCGCTGGAGCCCGCCGACGACGTACGTCTCGCTCGCGTTCCCATGCACGGTGGTGAGGCGGTCGGTGAGCATCGAGGTCTCGGCGGTGAGCGCCTCGGGAGCCCCACGCGCGATGAGCCCACGCTCTCCGACGAAGAAGGCGTCAGCGGTCGAGCGGCCCCACACCTTGAAGAGCGGTCGCGTGTCGGACGCAGGGAACGCAGGCACCTCGCGCCAGCCCTGCGCCGTGCGACGCAGGACGAGCGGCTTCGGCGCGCTCACACTCACCACGCCCCCCACGGCGATGAGCGAGTCAGGAGAGAGGCCGAACGAACCGAACAACGTCGCGGTGCCTTCTTCACGTTCGACGGTCCAGCGAGTTCCATCGAAGTGCGTCACCACGCCGCCCGCGCCGACCGCGTAGACGTCGTTCGCCGAGAAGCCGTGCACCCACCAGAGCGCGCGCGAGGTTCCGGGGTCCATCTGCCACCAGCCGTCGCGGTCATGCCGGAGCACCAACGCGCGGTTCGCCGTTCCACCAACGGCATAGAGGACGCCGTCACCCGATTCCCACGCCGAGAGCAGCGCGCCGGGGAGCTCGTCGAGGACGACGCGCCACGCCGTGCCCGCGTCGATGGTGCCTGCATCGGCTCCAGCATCGGGCGGCGGCATCGGCGCAGGGCACGCCTGGAGAACGACCGCGAGCGAGACCAGCGCGAGGCGACGAACCATGGAGCGCGCACCGTAGCGCAGGTGGCTCCGCCCGAGTGGGCGGGAGGGGCTGCGGGAGGCCGTCGAACTGTGCCAGACAGCGCCGCATGGAACTCGCATCGTCCGCAAGCTTCGAGGCCGAGGTCGCGCCCCATCGACGCGCGCTGCTCTCGTACTGCTACCGCATGCTGGGCTCGTGGTCGGACGCGGAAGACGCCGTGCAGGAAGCGCTGGTGCGCGCGTGGAAGGGCCTCGCCGGGTTCGAAGGGCGCTCGCAGCTGCGCTCGTGGTTGTTTCAGATCGCCACGCGCACGTGCCTCGACCTCATCGCGCAGCGAAAGCGCCGCCACCTGCCAGATGAGGTGCACCCGGCCGCGACGCTCGGTGACGCACCGACGGCGGATCCACTCCACGACTATCTGGAACCCGCTCCAGCCTCGGCGCTCGACCTCGAGCCCGGGCCTGAGACGGTGGTGAGCCGGCGAGAGAGCGTGGCGCTCGCGTTCATGGTGACGCTGCAGGCGCTCCCGGGAACGCAGCGCGCGGCGCTCGTGCTGAAAGACGTGCTCGGCTTCTCGGCAGAAGAGACGGCGCAGCAGCTCGAGTCGACGGTGCCGGCAGTGAACAGCCTGCTCCAGCGTGCGCGGGCGTCACTCGATGAAGCGTCGCCGAGGTGGAAGCGCCGCGCCGGTGAAGAGAAGGAGCGCGAGCTGCTCGGGCGCTACCTGCGCGTGTGGGAATCGTCGGACGTGAGCGGGCTGGTGTCGTTGCTGCGTGAAGACGCGACGCTCACGATGCCGCCGATGGGGCTGTGGTTCTCCGGCGCTGCGAACGTCATCGGCTTCTATCGCGCAGCGTTCTTCGGGCCCGGCGTCGAGGCGGGTCGATATCGCGCAGTGCCGGTCGAAGCCGCAGGTCATCTCGCGCTCGCCATCTCGACGAGGAAGACGCCGGGTGGCCCGTGGGAGCCGGTCGCACTCCAGCTCGTCGAAGCCGAGGGCGACAGGCTCGTTCACCTCGTGGCGTGGGTCGACCCGGTGTTGACCGCGCGCTTCTTGAAGGCGTGACGGCACTGACTGATGCGCGCCGTCGCCTTCTTTCGAAATCTGAACCTCGGGCGCGGCACGTGCCCGAGCAAGTCGCAGCTCGAGCAGGCGTTCATCGATGGCGGAGCGCTCGAGGCCACCTCGTTCCTGACCAACGGCACCGTCGTGTTCGTCGGCCGAGCGAGGTCGACCCCGGAGCGGGTGCTCGCTCGCGCACGCCAGCGACTGCGGGCGAACTCGGGGTTCAACGAGCCAGGCTTCGTTCGAACCTTGGACTCGCTGGCGCACCTGCTGACGGTGGACCCCTTCGTCGACGTCGACCGAGACTCAGTCCACGAGTGTTCCGTGACGTTCCTTCACGCCGATGCCCGGCTGCCTCGTGCGCGTCCCGGCTCGACTCCGCGCGGCGACGTCGAGGTGTTGCGGTTCACGAAGACCGAAGTCTTCTGCGTGAGCCGCGTCGTCGGAAAGTCGCCAGGCAGTCCGAACGCCTTTCTCGAGAAGCTGCTGGGTCTGCCCGCCACCACCCGCAACTGGAACACCATCGTGAGAGTGGTGCGAAAGTTCGGGTGACACGACCTTCCACGCAACCAGTCTCATCGCCTGACGTTCAGTGCGTCGACGGTGGCTCGTCGTCGACCTCGACCGGCTCGTCGCGGAACGAGCTCGGCAACAGGTCGAACGGCATCACCTTCGCGAGCGCGATGAGCAGGAGAATTCCTCCTGGCGCGGTGAAGATGGCGAGCGCGGGAATCGCTTTGGCGACGTCGATGAGCTGCTCCCGCATCGCGCGCTTCTCGTCCTTCGTCAGCTTCTGCCCCCGGGCCGCGCGCGCGAGGAGCACGGAGAGCTCTCCCGTCTCCCGAATCTCCTGCCACAGGCGTCGCGAGTTCTTCCGCACCTGGTGCGCGATGGAGTCGACCAGCTCCTCCCCCATCACGTCGGCGCCGCTCGAGAGCGTGAACACATCCATCACGTGGCGGTGCTTCGCGTAGAACTCGGCGAGCTCGAGCTCACTCTTCTTCACCTCTTCGGCCGAGAACCCGAGCCGGGCGCCGAGCGACCGCGTCCACGCCTGCTCCTGCGCGCTGCGGTGCCCATCGGCGATGGACGCGAGCAACGTCTGGTCGATGAGGAACCGCTTCATGTCGCGGCTGCGCACGCCGGCCAGCACCTTCTTCATCGAGGGCGGGCGCTCGAAGGCTTTGCGGGCGAACTCCCGCGTCGAGTCGGCGAGAGGGTCGGGCAGGTGCAGGTCGTCGATCTGCCGAAGAATCGCGCGGCGCGCCGGAAAGCTCGGCTTCCGCTCCGCGCAGACGAGGCCGATGAGCACGTCGACAAGCAGCGCCTTCTGTTGGTCGGCGAACGCGTTGTGCCGCTCGATGCTGGCGCGGTGAAAACGGGAGCGACGGAACCACGCGATGGCGATGCGCCCGAAGCTGGTGGCGTCGGCGAAGATGGCGCCGTTGTGCAACACGAGCCCGTAATACGGGTCGGCCGCGAGCGAGAGCGACCGCTCCTCCAACGCGCCCTCGACCCGGGTCCACACCTTCGCGGGGAGCGGCCACACCTTGTGCAGGCGTTCGATGCGACGGTGCACGTCTTCGGCGTCGTCGACGCGGTGACTCCAGGCCGCGAGCAGCCCGAGCAGTTGCTCCGCGCGAGGGCCGGGTGGTGCGTCGACGAGCGTCGCCACGTCGAGGGCGATGCGACACATGGTGCGCAAGACGGCGAGGAACAGCTGCTCCTCGGGGCCAGACGGACGGGCGAGCGCGGTGGGCTTCGGCTCCTCCGCGCCGGTCAGCGAAGGCGTGCCGTAGAGCAGGCCCGACTCACGCAGAATGCCGCGCAAGTAGCGACGCGCGCGCCCGGGGCCTGCAGGAAGAGAGACGGCCTCACGGTACGACTGGCTCGTCACGTCGGGCGCGTGGTGCCTGACGACCTCGGTGACGACCTCTTTGAGCCAGCCGCGCTCCATCGCGGCAGCCGAGTAACAGGCTCGCGGTTGCGATGCCAATCGCGTCGCGGTTGAAACGCCCGGCCAGCGTGGCACCGTGTGCCTCATGTCGGAGCGCCGTCACCAGAACCGCCGCAACAACCCCGCAGTGCCTGAGCCGCTGGAGCGGAAGAAGGAGCGTCGGCAGGGCGATCGCCGCGACTCGCTGCGGAAGAAGGTCTCGTTCGTGGTGGCGCACGGTGACTCGCGGGACCAGGTCGAAGGCGAAATCGGCCTCGGCGGCGCGTCGTTCACGTTCGCTGCGGCGCTCGAAGAGAAGTCGCTGGTCCTCGAACTCAAGCTGGGCCGAAGGACGTTGAAGCTGCCGGGCACGCTGCAGGGTGCGCAGTCGGGCCGCGCGGGGTTGAGGCATGTGAAGCTCGACGAGCTCGAGACACGCGTGGCGCTGAGCCTGGCGAAGTGGCTCGACGGCGTGGACGAGTGACGGGCCGACGACCCGTCGCGCCACAGCTCGTCGGCCCCGTGCGGCGAATGGCAGGATGGTCCCCAGCAAGACCTCGGGCGTGGTGAGCGATAGGATTGGGCCATGACGACGGCGCGCCAACTTCACTTCTCGTACGAGGACTACCTTCGTGCGCTCGACGGTAGCGAGCTCAAGCTCGAGTATTGCGCTGGCGTGATCTACGCGATGGCCGGAGGCACACTCGCCCACGCCGAACTGAGCGCGGCGGCCATTCGGATTCTCGGTCAAACGTTGCTGGGTCGCTGCGTGGTGCTGACGTCAGACGCGAAGGTACGGGTCGAGACCTCAGACTTCGCGGGCTTTCCCGACGCCACGGTCGTTTGTGGCGAACGACACACCTCGCGAATCGATGCCAACGCGCTCATCAACCCAACCATCATCGTCGAGGTCACGAGCCGCTCGACGGAACAGTACGACCGGGGCGAGAAACTCGCGCACTACCAGCGGCTGCCTTCTCTCAAGGCCGTCCTCTTCGTCTCGCATCGAGAGCGGCACGTGACGCTCGTCGAACGAAAGGCTGAGTGGGTCACCACGGAGCTGCGCAGCGGAGCCCGCGTCGCCATTGCCGACCCAGGCACCAGCTTCTCCGTCGACGAGCTGTACGCAGGCATCACGCTCGACCCGAATTGACGGGTGCTCACTGAGCCCGGGTCAGAACGCGACTTTCTTCACCGTCGTCTCCCGCGCCTTGATGGTCACCTCGATGAACGAGTCGACCTTCTCTGCCGCGTTGACGAGCCGGAGCCGGTGACGGCCCACCGGGAGCAGCACCTCGACGAGCGGCGTGTCGCCCAGCGCCCGTTTCCCGAGGAAGACGCTCGTCCACGGGTCTGAGTCGAGCGAGAGCAGACCGGTCGCCGCAACCCGATGGCCCGATGGTGGCGGAAGGACAGGCGGCCCTGCATCGACGACGACTTCAATCGGCAGTGCTGGCTCGGGAACGACGGCGACCGGGACCGCGGGCGGCTCCAGTACTTCAGCGACGACGACCGGCGGAGCACTGACGACAGGCTTCGGCGCGATGAGCGGAGCCGCGACCACCGCCGGTGCCGGGCGCGTCAGGCCCCACGCGGCGACGACGAGGAGCAACACGACCACCGCCAGACCTGAGAAGGCGAGGCCTCGAGCCGACGACTTCGGAACCGGAGCGTCCTCCCGCTCGATCGCCTTCGACGGTCGATCGAGCACCGTCTTCTTCGGCACCACCGCCGGCGGCTCGCCGTGCTCCGAACGCGCGGGACGGTCGAGCACCGTCTTCTTCTGCGCGGGCGGCGCCACCTCCTCGGTGTGCACCTCCAGTACGGTCCTGTTCTGGGCGATGGGCGGCGCAGGCACGGCGGCACGAGGCGCGGTCGCCACCCTGGCCGGCCTCGCGCGCGTCTCTTCGGAGTCCGCCGGCTTTCTCGCGACGGGCGACGAGCCCATCGGCGTTCGCACGGCCTGCCGATGCAGCTCGCCCAGTTCCTTCAGCTCCGCCGTGAACACCTTCGCCATCACCTGCTGCAGCGACGGCTCTCCCGGGGCCATCGGGTTCGCGAGCCGCCACGCCTCGAGCGCCTCGAAGAAGCGCTGCCCATCGGCGAAGCGGTCCTTCGGCTCTGGCGCCAGCGCACGAAGGATGAGCGCCTCGAGGTCAGCTGCCACCGCAGCGCGCGCCGAAGGCCGCGGCGGCGACTCCATCATCGCGAGGCGAAGGAGAATCGCGTGGTCGTCTGCCACCTCGTAGAAGCGCGAGCCAGTCACGAGCTCGAACAGCACGATGCCCA
>JAUXRI010000095.1 GCA_030681895.1 Myxococcales bacterium
CGCGAAGAACCAGCCCAGCATCGGCAGCACCACCTGCGGTTGGTTCACCTTCGGGAGACACTCGAAGACGACCCTCGCGATGGCCAGAAAGGTGTCGTCGTCAGTCGGGAGGTAGTTGAGGCGCTTGGCGAGGGAGGCTCCGTTCGGGACGTAGGTGACCGGTGGGTTCTCCATGAAGCCGTTCGCATCGATGGCGCCGTCGGGCGCGAGCCACAGCCGCTGTTCGCCGTGCTGGCACTCACCCAGCATCGACGAACCAGGCATTCGAGGGACGGGTCGGCGCGAGAGCAGCCGCAGTACGCCCTGCAGGTTGTTGTCGGTGCCGGTCCATTGGAGGTCCGCCGACGGAAGGTGGCGCAGGAAGTCGCGCTTTGAATGAAACGCCGCGAGCGGCAGGCGGAGCGGGGTGGTCGAGCCATTGTCGGCGTGCGCTTCTCCGATGATGAGCTCGCCTTCGTCCGTCGCGACCCGGCTCGTCGGCGTGATGGCGAACGAGGAGATGACCTTGGTCTCCCCCCGCGCCGAAATGGTGAAGTAGCAGCGGGCGTCCTCGTACACCTCGCCCTCGATGGCGTCGTCTCGTTGCGCTTCCTCGGCGTCGCGCTCGACGCGTGGGGGCGTGCGTGGAGGGGCTGGCGGCGCCGGGGGCGGGAGCTTCACTGTCAGCTGGGCGAGGTCGCATCGAAGGGCGGCCTCCGCGCACAGCCCCAGCTTGCGCAGCGCCTGGCACGGCGGCGCCACCGCGCCGTCCTTGTCAGCCGTCGCCTGGACCTTCTCCCAGGCCTTCCGGACGTAGGCCGGCCCGTCGCGGCCGTTCAGCTTGCCCAGCCCTCGGCGGTCGTACTCGAGGATGAGCTCCGTCACCTCGTCGAGCCCCAGCCGCTTGTGCGCGAAGAAGCGCACCATGTTGAAGATGGCCAGGCTGCGGTCTTCCGCGCCTTCCTGCCAGAGCCGGCGCACGGCGGGGCACATGTCGACGGGGTTTGCCCAGTCGTACTTGCCGTTGGACGTGCGCTTAGCCTTCGCGAGCGCGCGGGCTGCAGTGACCAGGGGCAAGGTGCTCGACGCCGTCTTGAGGCTCTCGAGCAGCTTCGGGTCCTCGAGCCGCTCGAAGCCGGTGCGTGCCTCGCTCAGTCGGTGAGGGCGCTCGCCGAGCCCATCGCCCTTCCGGCTCACCGTTCCGATGACCTTGATGATGCGCGAGGCGTCGTGAATCGAGTCGATGTGGACGCCCGCGCGCTGGAAGCGCTCACGCACGCCGGCCTCGAAGACCTTGAGCCCGTCCTGGAGCACGTCGTCGATTCGAGTCGGCGGCAACGCGAACCAGAGCTGGGCCCCGTTTCCGCTCATCATGAGCCGCGGACGAGCGAGCCCCTCGACCTCGCACCAGTCAGCGGCCTCAGTCGCGACCGCCATCGCGTGATTCAGCTCCGCGTCTGTGCTCGCGGTGTCTTTCGGGCGCACTGGGTCGAGGTCGATGACTGTCGCCGTCAGGACCTCGATGTCCTTCTTCGCGGCGCCCGACTTGAGCGGCCGAACCGTGTTCCGCGCGGTCTCAAGCAGGCGGCGCGGCCGTGGCTGAATGCCGACGTACACGTTGCCCGTCGCGTTGACCCGCACGCACTCGCGAACGAAGGCATCCTCGTCGTCGAAGAAGCCGATACCGACGACGCCGCCCGATGGGCGAATAGCGCGGACCTCGGAGACGCCGTGGGGTGCGTGTGCGAGCCACCGCCAGGTCGCCCGAATCGACTCGGGGTTCGGTACCGGCGCGTTCATTGCGCCCTCAAGGCCGAGGCCGGAATGCCCAGCACCTCGGAGTAGAGCTTTCGACGCTCGAGGTGGTGCCGACTGAGAATCCGGACCCGCTTGTCGACGAAGTCGAACAGCACCGCGGTCTGTTTTGATGGGTGCGGCCGCATCAGGCGCCCGAGCCGCTGGATAGTCCGACCTCGGGATCGCCCTGGGAAAGCGAGGAACACGCGCGAGAGCCGGGGCAGGTCGAGGCCCTCATCGGCAAGGCTAGTCGCCACCAGGACCTGCAGGTCGCCAGCGCGGGCGTCATCGAGCAGGGCCTTCCGCCGGCTGCGGTCGACCGCGCCAGTCAGCGCCGCGGCAGAGAGGCCACTCGCTCGCACCGCCTCAGCGAGGAACTCGCAGTGCTCGACCCTCCCCGAGAGAACGAGGCAGGTGTGCCCGGCTCGCGCCTCGGCCACCACGGCGTCGACGATGGCGCCGTTCCGCGGGGCATCATTGGCGACCGCGTTCAGCAGTTGCGGGTAGTCTTCTGCGCCGCGGTACCGGTGGTTGAAGTCGGTCGTGATGATGCGAATGGAAGGCACGGTCAGGACGCCCGCCGCCACGAGCTCATCGTGGGTGACGAGCAGCAGGCGGTTGCCGAGGAACAGTTCGAGCAGCGGAGTCAGCCCGTCTTCGCGCTCGGGCGTCGCGGTGAGGCCGAGCCGGTACCTCGCGGGGCAGAGGTCGACGATGGCGTGAAAGGTGTTCGCCGCCACGTGGTGTGCCTCGTCGAGAATGAGCAGGCCGAAGCCTGCGAGGAACGCCTTCAGCTCGGCCCTCGGCCAGTGGGCCAACGCTTGGATGAGAGCCACCGTCACCTGCGCCGCAGACACCTCGCCAGCACCGACAAGGCCGGCCTCGAGCTGCAGCTGCGTTCGAAGCTCCGAGCGCCACTGCTCCGCCAGGTCGAGCGTGTGCACCAGCACCAGAGTCGGCGTCTTGAGCCGGGCGATGGCTCCGAGGGCGACCCTGGTCTTGCCCCCGCCGCAGGGAAGGATGACGGTCCCCTGCGTCACCTTGGCGAGCGCGTCGACCGCACGGGCCTGGTAGTCGCGGAGCGCGACGTCGGGCACCTGGAGCTGCTCGCTGGGCAACACGCGCGCGTCGTCGAACACCAGAGTCACTCCCTCACGATGAGCCTCGCTGCGAAGGAGATGCACTGCCCCGCGAGGGAGTCGAAGCAGGCCGCTCGCCTCCTCAAGGAAGCAGAGCGTTTCGTCGGCTGTCCGCCGCAGTCCGAGGCGCTGCCTCGCGCGCACCTGCGGGTTCTCAAAAGACAAAGCCCGGCGCAGGCGCTCGACGAACTTCGCCGAGACCTGGCCGGACTCGAAGGTCAGACCCGCGTCGACTCGCACTCGCACGGGTCTCACCGGCTCAGGCAAACGGGTCGACCTCGACCGGCGTGGTGGCTGGCGCGTCGAACTCCGCGACGAGCTTCTCGACGAAGGCCTTCGCGCGCTCCCACTGCGCTGCCGGGAGGTCCTTGATGCGCTTGATGCCGAACTGCTCGAGGAAACGGTCGACCGCCTGCCGCGGCATCGCCTTGAGCTGGGTCACCATGGCCGTCGCCAGCTTCGGGTCGATGGGGCCGGTGGGGGTGGGCTCCTCGGTCGCGGTCGCGGCCTCGGCCTCGCCGGCGTAGAGCTTGGGCAGATCGAGCAGCTCGATGGATTGGAACGTCTTGCGCTCCTCCGCGGTCAGCTGGCGCTCGGGGAGAATGGAGTAGGTCGTCTTCGGGTCCTTGGCGGCGCCGTGGCGCTTCACCTCGAAGGCCCACTTCTCCAGGCCGTACTTTCCGCGCACCTGCACGAGGTCCTTGAAGAACATCACGCCCTGCTCGAGCACCTTCATCTCGCCGGTGTCGGGGACGACGACGTTGTAGGCGACGCGGAGCGACACCTTGTGGCCCGCCGCGCGCACCGCGTCGTCGGCCGGGACGTACTTCCCGTCGACGAAGCTGACCTCCCGAGGGAACGGCTCCCCGAGGAACACCACCACCGCGGTGTCCTGGTCGTTCGCGAGCTTGAGCCAGGTGCTCGAGTCCGCGTCGTGCTTCTTCGCCATCTCTTCGGTCTGCTCCCACATGTTCGTTGCCATGGTTCAGGTCTCCTTCGGGGTGAGGGGTTGGGTCTTGTCTCGGCGGTACACGGCGAAGAGGTGGGTGCCGTCGAACGACGTGCCCGCGCCCTCGATGTGGAACTCGGCGTCGGGGTCGACGACCTGCTCGATTTCCCAGCGGCGGAAGAGGCCGGGGAGCCGAATGAAGTCATCGTCTTCGTCGACGCTCTGCGTGGTGCTGCGGTTGGTCATCTCGTGGCTCCGGCGTTGCGGGTGGACACCTCAGAAACGCGAAATCGAGAGGCGCTGGAGGACAGGACCCGGCGCAGTCGCGCCTGCACGCGCGGGAAGGCTCGGTAGAAGCGCTTCCGGGCATGCCACTTCGTCATGCCCAGTTTGAGCCCTGCCTCGCCCTGCTCCTCACCGAGCACCAGCACGCGGAACAGCAGGTCTCCGTCCTGGCCACCGACGAGGCGAAGCAGTCTCGCGACGTTCGCCAGCTCGGCCGGATCCTCTGGCTGAGGTGCGCTGAGCTCGGCGTCCACCGGATCGGGCACGACCTCGACGTGTCGTTGCTCGAACCAGGCTGTGCGGCGCTCGCTCAGGAGGTCTCGCTCCGTGCTTCGGACGAGGAGGGCGGCGACGCGCGACACCCTCGCGCGGCTCATCGACGAGACGAGGCGGAGGAAGACGTGCGTGAAGGTCGAGATGAACTCGTCGACGCCATCGAAGAGGCGAGCGCGGCGGCGGAAGATGCCGTCGAACCCGGGCCACAGGCCGAGCCACAGCATCTTGAGCGCGAGCCCGTTGTCGGAGCGGGTCTGCACGACATCGACGAGGAGCCCGAGCAGCTCGTTCTTCTGCTGGGGGCTCCCTTCGGGTGTTGCGAGAAACGCCACCACATCGGCTGGTGCGTCGAAGACGTTGAGCGGGGCGTGACGGCGACGGAGGGTTTCGAACTGCTGGGACGAACCAAGCTCCTGAATGGAGCGGAGCAGGCCCTCTCGGACCTGACCCCAGGTGGTACGCATGACGCGGTGTCGTTTCCCGGCCGGCGTCAGTGCGCTCGAAGGGGCCGAAGCAGGGCGTCAATGCGCTCGGTGGTTGGTGAAGGGGAGGGCGACTACGCAGCGCGCGGCGGCGGGGTGGGACGGAGCACGTTGAGCGTCTGGCAGCGGTAGCAGGTGACGGAGACCGTGGTGTCGGCGCCGGTGATCGTGGCCTGGAGCGTGCCCCGGCGGATCGACAGGCCGTCACGGTCCTGTTTGGCGAGCAGCGTGTTGCAGTGTTTGCAGCGGAGGTCGGTGGTGCTCATCGGTGGGTCCTCGAACGCGCGGGTCATCCGCGAATGGGACGCACAGTCGGTGAGCCACCCATGGGGGAGAGAAGGGGTGGAGTCGAAGCCCACTCCGGGGAGGTTTGAGCCTCGACTCCGGGGAGGGGCGCGGCTCGCGCAAGCCATCGTTTCGCCAGCCCTTTGCCCGGCCTACCATCCGTCACGTGAGCGAGGCCGCACGGCGGGAGCTACAGCGTTGGGGCGAAGGCTTGGTCTGCGTTTCGCGCGACGCGCCCGCGCGCAGCGAGCTCGTCCTTCGGCTGCGTAGCGTCGGCCCGCACGGCCCCGCGACGACGGTCTCCCTGCAGTTCGAGCGAGACAGTCACTGGTGGGTCGAGAACATCACCAGCGCCGACGTCGCTCCTCACGAAGTCGTCATGCACCACCGTGGCGCGCAGCAGACCCGGGTGGCCAGACTGCTGCTTCCGGCTGGCCTCGAGCGGGCACTCCACGTTGGGCAGTTCGCTACCCGGGAACTCGATCTCCCGACCGTGGCCACTCCGTTCGTTCGGAGCCACATCCCTGCCGCGTCCCGGCTCCGGCCGCGCGACGTGATCGTCTGGATGGAGTTCGCTGCCCGCTCGCGCTTGGCCCTGTGGTGGGCGAGCGCTTCGTTTCCGCGCGCGAAGGTCTGGGTCGTACCAATTCCTCGGGACCGTCCGACTCAGGAAGAGGTCTGTAGCATCCGCAGCGCTCGAGAACTCATGTCTGCGGCTCCGGGCATCCGTCGGCTGACAGCACGACAGGTCGCTCGGTTTGCGACGAACTGGAGAGCGTGGATGCGCGGGCACGCGGGCTTCCGACCCGCAGCTCTCCCTGGGTGGCTCGCGCAGACCCAATGGGTGGGTGAGGTGCCGAAGCCAATCTACGACCTGTTTCCAAGACTCGGGGCTCCACCTCAGCTCTCCCCATACGACTACGAGCTCCTGAAACTGCTCGGCACCGACTGGTCCTCGACGCTCGCGGCCATCGTGCGGCTCCTTCGGAGCCCCGACGACCGACTGATGCAGGTCTGGGGCGACATGACCATTCATCAGCGCCTTCACGCGTGGAGTCGGTGGAAGCGCGGTAGGTACGTCGAGCACCGCCCTTCTCAGTCGGACAAGGCATTCTCGCGTTTCGAGTACCGACTGACCGAGGAGGGGGAGCGGCTGCTGAGCGGAATGCCCGCGCTCGATCTCGCTCCGCCCTTCGAGTTCGGATCGTTCCGTTTCTACACCCCAGGCTCGTGGGTGATGACTCCTCGTGGTCCACGGCGCGCGCCGCGCCGACTCTTCGCTTCACAACGTTGAAAGACCGCGAGGGCAATCTGGGTAGGGCATGGGAACGCCTTCGTCCGAAACCTCACGGACGACACAAACGACGAGGGACGGAAGGACAGCTCCGGCTTGTCCCTGTCCACGGCCTGTCCATCGTTACATCTCTGATTCTTCTGAAGGATCTCTCTCTGGACAGCTTGGACAGTCAATTCTGAGGCAGGTCTATTGAGGGCGACGTTGGTTCCTATTGCGTGGCGTCGAGCGTCGGTGCGTCGCCTCTTACTCAACGATGCATGGCGCTTTTGAGCCGTCCAACTGACCACGGCTCGCAAGCTCGCGAGCCTCCTGACGAATTACCGGGACAGGCTGTGGCCGCGGACAGCGTGGCGCCGTCCCGTTGTCCTCTGTGCCCGTCAGGAACCGCATTTCTCTGGGCATGGAACCCCACGCTGATGCCCTGGCCGAACTCGCTCGCTCGTTGGCTCCGCTGGTTCAGTCGGGTCGCCTCGCTCGCGCGGGGGCCGACCGAGTCACCAGGACGCTAAGGGCTGAACTGCAACGCAGTGACGAACTCGCGGGTACGTTGGTCGCGGTGCTCGACGCGGTGGTGATGGCCGTCGATCGCCGCCACCTCGAGCTGCGCCGGCACGGGCTTCACGAGTGCTTCCACCTCGAGACGCTGCTGCAGGTGGTCGACGAACTCAGGGCGCTCGGCCTGCGCAGCGCCCACGACGCGCTCCTTCTGGCGATTGCGGCGCTGCCAGCGGCCGGTGTCGTCTCGGTCGGAACACGAGCTGCCTTCGAGGGAGTGTCCCGTCGGCGATACGTCGTCATCGACCTCGAGCGGGTGAGGGCGTTCCTCATTCGACGCCGACCTGTCCTCTCGCGCTGAGCAAATTCGCGTTTCTCCTGTGCGGGCCATGAACGGCGCCGCGCGAGGAACCGATGGCGCTGAAGGACCTCATCCCTCTGACCCCGACGCCAGCCGCGGAACGCCCGCCAGGTATCAGCTGCGAAAAGTACCTGCGGTCCGAGGGGAGACGGTGCGCGCACTACCTGGCCAGCGGTGCCTGCGCGCTGGCCTCCGAGTTCATGTGCGTCGAGTGGCTGAAGCTGAACGGCCTCGACGCCGACCGGCTCACCAACCCTGAGCGCCGAGAGCGCCTTCCGAGGCGCTCATGACTCCAGAGACGAAACGAAACACCCATCTGTCTTTCAGCAGGCTCTCGCGGTTCGAGACCTGCCCGCTCTCGTACCGGTTCCACTACATCGACCAGCTTCACGCTGAGCCCGGTGTTCCGCTCCGGTTCGGCAAGCTCGTCCACGCGGTCCTCGAGAACCTCGTTCGCGAGGTCATCGAAGACGAGCTCACTGGCCCGCTCTCAGAAGAGCGCGCGCTCGAGCTGCTCCGCGAGGCCTGGCATGCGAGCGAGCTCGTCGGGGTCGAGGTCTTCCAGGAGGCGCTCCGCATCGTCCGCGACTTCGTTCGCGCGCAGGGCGTGCTCGACCACCGCAGTGTCCTAGCGGTCGAGAAGGAGTTCTGGCTCCCGGTCGGCGAGTTCGAGGTGCTCGGATTCATCGACCGCGTCGACTGGGTCGACGACCAGACCATCGAGGTCATCGACTACAAGACCAACCGCCAGCTCTTCACGCGCGAGGAGGTCGACACCTCGCTGCAGCTGAGCCTCTACGCCGCAGCAGTGAGGCGGCTCTGGCCGTGGGCGAAGAAGGTGAAGCTGACCTTCCTCATGCTCCGGCATGGCGTGCGGCTCGAGACGACCCGCACCGAGGAGCAGCTCACCGACGCGCTGGCCTACGCCGAGCTGCTCGGCAAGCAGACCGAGACCGCGACGGAGTTCCCTCCGCGCCTCAACGCCAACTGCAGCTACTGCGACCACCGGCAGCACTGCCCGGCGTACGCCGACGCGCTCAAGGGGAAGCGCGAGTTCATCTGCATCAACCTCGACGACCTCGAGTCCGTCGCACGCGAGCGCGAGGAGGTCGCTCACCTCACGAAGGCGCTCTCCGCTCGCAAGGCCGAGCTCGAGGGCATTCTCAAGACGCACCTCCAGCATCGCGACGAGCTGGTGCTCGGTGGCGTGCGCTACCGGATGTTCAACACCACCAGCGTCGACTACCCGCTCGGGCCGACGCTCGACGTGCTCTCCGAGGCGACCGGTCGCTCGCGCGAGGAGCTGACCTCCCAGCTTGGCACCATCGACAAGAAGGCCCTCGACGCTGAGCTCAAGCGACTGGGCAAGACGCTCGATCGCTCCCGAGTCGCGCTGCTCAAGGCCGAGCTCGAGGCGCGGGCCGACAAGACGCACTCCCCGCGGTTCTGGGCGAAGGAGGTGGCGTAATGGAACGCGCGACCGAGCTGGAGCGCGCCGTCCTCGCGCTCGTTCCTCCTCCTCCGGCTCCAGTGACGCCCACGAAGCGGGTGCCGGCGTCGGCCATCACCTTCGTCGACCTGGAGACGACCGGCCTCGAATTCCGGAAGCACGAGATTCTCGAGATTGGCGTCATCCGCGCAGACGCGAGGACGCTCGAAATCGTCGCGCAGTGCGAGGTGCGCGTCTGCCCCGAGCGTCTCGAGAACGCGTCCCCTGAAGCGCTCGCCATCGCCGGGTACTCACTCGCTGACTGGGTCGAGGCCTCGACGCTCGAGGTCGCGCTCTGCCGGGTTGCTCCGCTGTTCGAGGGCGCGCTCGTCGCCGGGCACAACGTCGGCTTCGACTGGGCCTTCCTCGAGGAGGCCTTCCGCCGAGAGGAGCTGCCGCTCCCCGAGGTCGACTACCACCGCCTCGACACCGCCAGCCTCGCCTGGCCGCTCGTCGCATCGGGTGAGCTGACGTCACTCTCGCTCAACTCGGTCGCGGCGCACTTCGGCCTCGAGCGACCCAGCCCGCATCGCGCTCTGGCTGATGCTCGGTGCTCGCTGGAGGTCGCTCGTCGGCTCTCGCACCGCATGCGACAGGCGAGTCCCGTCGGAAGGCTCAAGCGCGTCTACGTCTGCCATCCCTTCAGCGACGGACCTGCGGCGAACATCGGCCGCGTTCACCGCATCAGTCGGGCGCTCATCGCCGAGGGCGTGCTGCCCATCGCGCCGCATCTCTACCTGCCGCAGTTGGTCGACGAGGCCACGCAACGAGAGCGCGCGCTCAACCTCTGCGTCGAGCTGCTCGGCACCTGCGACGAGGTACGCGTGTTCGGCGGGCGCATCACGTCGGGCATGGAGCGGGAGCTCCAGTACGCCGCCCGCCACGGCATTCCGGTTCGCTTCGAGGGGAGGACGCCCGCATGAGTGGCGCTCGCTCCCGAAGGAAGGGCGCGGAGTTCGAGCGGCTGCTCGTGCACCGCTTCCGCGACATCATGCCGGACGGCGGGATTCGCCGCGGGCTCCAGTACCGCTCAGGCGACGAGTTTCCCGACGTCGAGGTGCCGTGCTTCTGGCTCGAGGCGAAGCACCACCATCGCACCAACGTTCGCGCGGCGATGCGCCAGGCCGTTGCGGCCGCGCCTCCTGGCAAGTGGCCGCTGGCCGTCTGCAAGGACGACAACCAGCCGGCGCTCGTCACCATGCAGCTCGAAGACTTCCTCGAGCTCACCCGCGAGTGGTGGGAGCGGAGGCCGCGATGAGCACGCTCAAGCTGCTCATCGAACAGCTTCGCCAGCAGGTGCTCAACGCCCCGAGCAGCGTGTTCGAGCACGGGCGCAACCAACACCCGCTCCTCGCGGTGCACCCGGATGCCGCTGCGGTCCTCGCGACCCTCGCCGATGAGAGAGAGGCCAGCTACCCAGCACGCGACGCGCTCGCCAACGCGCTCCTCTCGATGCATCGGACGACGAAGACTCCGTTTTGGTCCTCGGTATTGGCGGTCGCATTCTTTCCGATGCTCAGTCGCCTGCGGAACCGCATCGTCGGCGACGTCGTTCCGCGCGATGAACTCGACCAGCTCGTCCTGGCCTCGTTCTGGTCGGCGCTCTCCGAGATTCCCGTGGCGGGTCGAGGGAGCGACCGGCTCCCAATGCGGCTGCGCCAGCGCACGCAGCGCCTCGTGTTCCAGAGTCTTCGCCACGAGCGCGAACAACAGCACCCGAGCCTCGATGACGACCAGCGTGGTGACGAACTCGAGCGCGTCATCGGTGCTCGCGTTGACCGGTCCAGCTTCGAGGACCGGGTCGAGCTCGCACACCTCTTGGAGCGAGCTGCAGCCGACGGTGTGCCTCGCGCCTCGCTCGAGGTCCTTGCTGCGACGACGCTGCGCTCTGAGCTACTCCGGAACTACGTCACCAGAGTCGGGCCGATCGACGGCGAGGAATCGGAGCGCCTCTACGAGCGCCTCAAGCGGCAACGCACTCGCGTGGTGCAGCGGCTCCGCTCCATCGCCACCGGGAAGACGCTGCCGAACTGACGCATGGCCAAGCGCGAGCCAGCACACAACGGCAAGCGGGCTGGTCGGCCTCGTCGAGAGGCTGGCCCGAAGATGCCGTACCTCGAGGTCGACCGGCTCCTCGTCGAAGGGGAGCTGGTCGACGGCGTTCGCGTGTGGCCATCGCAACGGGAGCTCGCTCGCCGGTACGACGTCGCGCCGAGCCTGGTCGCCAACTTCGCGAGCCAGCACGAGTGCGCGAGGCGTCGCGAGAAGTTCAAGGCGCGCGGCGAAGTCCCTTCCGAAGCGCCCGCCGTAGAGCCGACGCCGGACCCTGAGCCAGCGCCCACAGAGCCGAAGCCCCGTCGGAAGCCAGGCCGACCGCACAAGGCCGACGCTCCGCTCATTCCCTTCGAGGAACTCGACCGACTGCTGGTCTTCGGAGAGGTGAAGCAGCTCGACGACGGCTCCTCGACGACGGTCTACCCAACCCACCGCGCGCTCGCGGAGCGGTACGGCGTCGTGCCCAGCGTCATCGCCAGCTACGCGAAGAGCCACAACTGCACGCGCCGGCGCGAAGAGGCCGTTGTGCGGATCTCCGCTCGGGCCGACGAGAAGCTCATCGAGGCGCGGGCCAGCGCGCTCGCGGTGTCGAAGGACGACACGGTGCGGATGATCGACGGCTACCTGCTCAACTACGAGAAGGCGCTCCTCGAGGGGCGCGTCCGCTTCGACAACCCGACCGACTTCAACACGATGGTCCGGCTCAAGGAGTACGTGCTCGGCGGGCCCGACTCGCGGCAAGAACTCCATGCGGCGCTGTCGCTCGAGAGCCTGCAGCAGCGGCACGCCCGGATGCTCCGGGAGCTGAACGAGGCCACGCCGGAGCTCACGGGTGTCGTCGAAACTGAGCGGCCCTCCGACCCCGCTCAATTCTCGGCCGGGCGCTCAATTGACGATCCCCCGCCGCTCACTTTCCAGGCCGCCGCACAGAAACCGATGGGCTCCGATCGCGACGAAGAGGCTGCTGAGGCGGCCGACGTTGGCCCACGTGGCGCGAACCGAGGCCAACCATGAGGTGCGCCCAGCACCAGGGAGAGGAGAACGTCGCCGCGGAAGCACACGCCGAAACGGGCACCGCGTCGGAAGTCCGCGGAGATGCGTGCGGTGTGACCTCACAGTGCTCGAGGAGCTCGAGCTCGTCAGACCTGGTGAGGTTCGCCACCGGCGCGGCGGCACGAACGGCCGGAAAGAGAGAAAAGTGGCCGTTCGCGCGCGAGACGACGCGAGGATTCGCGAGGTTGCTGGCTCGATTCGGGCCCTCGGTTCGGGTCGCGAACGGCCGCTTTCCCTGCGAGCGCGCCCTTCCTCGCCCCTGGTGCACGAGTGACGGCCGAACACTTCCCCAGTCCGCCCCAGGGAGGGGGGCGGGTCCGATTTTCGTCGCGCCGTCGCCCTCCCTGACGGGTTCCCTCGAGCAGCTCGACTCACTCCCGCTCGACGACTTTCAGCAGGAGTTCGAGGGGCGGTTCGTCGACGAGACGTACAGCTTCTTCCCCTACGAGCTCGTCCTGCCGTGCACGACCGATGACCTTGTGATGGTCGACGACCCGACCTCGATGCGCGCTCCGCAGGGTCGGCTGGTCGCCGGCTTCGACGTGGGCCGCACTCGAGACCGGTCCGAGCTCGCGGTGTTAGAGGAGATCGAGGGCCGCTTCACCTGCCGCATGCTGAAGAGCTTCGAGGGCACGCCCTTCGCCGAGCAGGAGGCTGAACTGCGACGCCTCCTCGGTACGCTGCCCGTCGCAAGGCTCTCTATCGACCGGAGCGGCATCGGCATGAACCTCGCCGAGAACCTCGCGCGCGACTTCCCGCAGGTGGTCGGTGAGAACTTCACGAACGACGCGAAGGAGCGCTGGGCGACCGATTTCAAGATCCTGCTCCAGCGCCGCGATGTGACAATGCCGCGCGACCGCGACGTGGTCGCGCAGATCCACGCCATCAAGCGGCGCGTGCTGCCGTCGGGGAAGGTGAGCTTCGATGCCGAGCGGAACGCTCGCGGTCACGCCGACAAGTTCTGGGCGGTCGCGCTCGCATGCCAGCGAGAGCGGCAGGCGGCGCCGCTACGAACAGGCGAGATCGGAGTTCGCGTCCTGGGCTGAACTTGGCGCGACTCACCGGTCGTTCATCGGATTGGACCAGATAGCGAAATGGAAAGACCGATCTCGTTCAGTTGGGCGAAGAGCCTTTGGAGCGACTCGACTTCGCCGCGAAGCTCGGCTGAGAGGGGAAGTCGTCCAAGAAGGAGCTTCAGCCGATCGGTTCCGCTTTCCAACTCCATGACCGTGCCCGATTGCCCGTGGCTAAGGAACGGCACGCAACCAACCGGGACCCGTGGGAAACGCACCTCGCGCCAGTCGCTTTGGCGCCTGCGGAGAAGTTCGGTTAGCGCCGTGAACAGAAATCCACTGATGTCTTCCTGGAGGCGCAGACCAGTGGCCTCGAAGGACAGTGAAGTCTTGACCCGACCTCGTTTCGCCAGAACCCGGATCTCGACTGGCGCTGAAGGAGCCGTTCTGAAGTGAGGTGGCACCCAGATGCCAGCCTGAGTTCGGGGGCTGGCCGGGTACGCGATCGCCCAGCACTCGGATGGCAACGTCGAATGGAATTCTTCGGGGAGCTCACCGACGAAAAGGAACGGGACTCGCTCGCAAAGCTCACGCTTCGTCTCATGCTTCCGGAACTTCTTGATCGCGGACTTGGTGAGGCACTCGACAAACAAATGGGTCGCACCATCGAAGGCAACCAAGTCCGCCATGGCCATGACCCCGCGAACTCCTGCGCCACCGAGATACGTGGACCAGCCCAGGCGCAGAAGACCGGTCGCCATCTTCTCGACCAAGTCCCGATGAGTATTGCTCTCGGTCTCGCGCTCGCGCGCTTGGAGCCCCACCTCATCAAGAAAGACCAGATCGAGCTGAGGAAGCGCGCGCCGAACATCGTCTTTGGTGAGCGCGTTCGTTGGTCGTTCAAAGGGCCAGTCGTATTCACCCTCCAGGCTAATGTGTTCAAGAGGCTGGGTGCTGACGCGACGCGGACGCCTCTCAGTGGGTGCTCGCCTCGTTGAAGCCAAGAACCTGGTTGCCACCTGTTCGACCAGTCCGTCGAATGCTGGCGATGCGAACCAGTAGACACCTTGGCTCTGCGCCGAATCGCGAACGCCTTCGGCCCACCGCCGAAGATCGTGTTCGTAGTTAGTGAGCGCTGCCGGCTTTTCAGGTGCCGGCACCGAGGGGTCCAAGCGTCCCTTAAAGATGGCGTACTCGTACCCGTAGCGCTTCCCCTCGTGCTCCTTGATGGCCTGTTCGGGGACTGCGGGGGGAGCAGTCCCGTGGTCGTACGCCTCGATTAATTTGCGAACCAACGAGGCAATCGCTGCGACAATCTCCTGGATCTTGTTGGGGCGCGTCGACTGGGCGTACTCGCGCCCCCGTCTCTCCTCGAGAGAGAGGATGATCTGCTCCGCTTCCTTCCACACCTGCCCGGAGCCGAGCTTCGCGAGCTCATCGATGGCGTCACTCCTCATCCAACGACCTCCTTCCACAGCGACTGACTCTACTGTTGTCCGCAGTGCACCGAACGATCTCGTCCGACAAAGGCTGTCCCATGTGGGGGCCGTTGACCGCTTTGCGCGGCCATGGTGACGCCGGGCGACCCCATTCCGTCGAGCAAGGAACGGGTGCAGACGCTCCTCAAGGCGGTGGTGGTCGGCTCGCGGGTTGAGGACCCGTCGAGCCGCGGGGGCGGCGAGGAGCACTCATCCGCCTTCGCGACCGCGGGGGCCCTTGCGCCGCCGTACGACCCCGAAGCGATGTGCCTTCTGGTCGAGCACTCGAACTCGCTCCGCCAGAACGTCGACGCGTACGCCACCAACATCGATGGTTTCGGCTTCCGGTTCGACCCGGCCATCGACTTCGAGGCTGAGGACGCCCGCGAGAAGGTCCGCGACACGTTGGTCCTCGAACGCCTGGCCGCTCGTGAGGCCGGCACGCTCGCCGAGGGTACCAACGTCGCGCCGACAGTCGACGAGGCCAACACGCGCTTCGACGAACTCCGCCAGCAGTCTCGCGTCGAGCGCGCCCGCCTTGAGGCCTTCTTCGACTTCGCCTGCTTCGACCACTCCTTCGTCGACCTCCGCCGCCGCACCCGCCAGGACCTCGAGGTCACCGGCAACGCCTTCTGGGAGGTCCTGCGCGACGGCAAGGGCGACCTCGCGCGCTTCGTCTACGTCCCGTCGTACACGGTGCGGCTCCTTCCGCTCGATCGCGATCCGGTCGAGGTCAAGGAGCGGGTCCGTGTGTCGCCGGTCACCTTCGACACGGTCGCCGCTCGCCGGCGCCTGCGCCGATACGTGCAAATCCAGGGCAGCGAGCGCGCCTTCTTCAAGTCCTTCGGCGACCCGCGCGTCATCTCGCGCAACACCGGTGCCGCCTTCCCAGACGTCGCGGCGCTCAAGAGCGCCGACCCCACCGACGGGCCTGCCACGGAGCTGCTCCACTTCGCCATCCACTCCCCGCGCTCGCCCTACGGAGTGCCACGTTGGGTCGGCACGCTCCTCTCGGTGCTCGGGTCGCGGCAGATGGAGGAGGTCAACTACCTCTACTTCGAGAACAAGAGCGTGCCGCCGATGGCGCTGCTGATTTCGGGTGGCCGGCTCTCGGACGCGTCGGTGCCGCGCATCGAGCGGTTCATCGAGGAGAACCTCAAGGGCAAGGCAAACTTCCACAAGATCCTCATCCTCGAGGCGGACGGCGCGGGCACCGGCGACGGCGGGCGCGCGAAGATTGAGCTCCGCCCCCTCACCGACGCGCAGCAGCACGACTCGCTCTTTCAGGTCTACGACGAGCGGAACATCGACAAGGTCGGCGGTGCCTTCCGCCTGCCGCGAATGCTCCGCGGCGAGAGCAAGGACTTCAACCGCGCCACGGCCGAGAGCGCGCTCCGATTCGCCGAGGACCAGGTCTTCCAGCCCGAGCGCGACGAGTTCGACTTCCTCATGAATCGGAAGGTGCTTGCCGACATGGGCATTCGCTTCTGGCGCTTCCGCTCGCAGACGCCGGTGACGCGCGACCCCGAGCGCATGACGGAGATGGTCGAGCGCCTGGTGCGCGTCGGCGTCCTGACTCCCGAGGAGGGGCGCGTGCTGGCCGGCGACATCTTCAACCGCGAGTTCCGGAAAATCGGCGACGACTGGACCAAGCGCCCCATCACGTTGACCCTGGCCGGAGTGCAGACGCAGAGCGTGGACCTGACTCCCGCCGCGCGGCCGCCGTCGACGCTGGCGCAGAGCGCGAAGCAGTTGCTGACCTTGAGGGAGGACCTGCGCGCCGAGGAAGACCGCCTGGCCACTCAGCGCGCCGAGCTCGCACGGAGGTACCTCGAGCCCGAGCGCGTCGCCGTCCCGCGGCAGGAGTTCGAGTCGTGGTTCGGGGAGCAGCGTGAGCCTGCTTGAGGTCCATGACGCACGGGTGTTCGCCGATGAGCTGCTCGAGCAGGTGTTGAGACCGCCGATCGCCAAGGCGATGGACCTCGGGAGTCCACAGGGGTTCGACCGGGCGTCGACGCTGTTGGCGGCGAGGCTGCGGCGGTCTGCGGCGCCGGCGGAGGTGGATGCTCTTCGCGAGGCTGTGGCGGTGCTCGACGTGGACTGGGGCCGCACCACGGCAGCCCAGCGTCGTCGTTTGGTCGCGGAGTCCCTCGTCGCGGCCGGCCGTTCGACCGCCCTGATTCCGCAGCGAATTCAGTCCCGACTCGGGGATGCGGCCACCGCGGTCATCAACGCGACGCGCACGCACTCCCGTCAGGTCCAGGAGCTTGCCATCGGCGCCAAGTTCAACGCGCTCGACCACCGCGTGGCTCGGCACATCGTGAACGCCCAGGGGCTCTTTGCTCGCGACGAGTACGGCCGCCGACTTGATGTGTTCGGACGGGAGGCACGACGGGTCGTCGCCTCCGGGCTCGCGCGGGGACTGGGGCGCGTCGACATCGGAGGCGAGCTCGAAGCCGCAGCTCGAGTAGCCCTCATCGACCGTGCACCCTTCTATTGGGAGGTCGTCGCGAGCGCCTTCGTCGGCCAGGGGCGCTCCTTCGCGCAGGTCAGCAGCTACGCCGAGGCTGGTGTTCAGCGGTACCGCATCGAGGCAGTGCTCGATGAGCGGACGACCCACATCTGCCGCTTCCTTCACGGGAAGACGTTCTCGGTCGCCGATGCGCTCCGAAAGTTCGAACAGGTCGACCGACTCGAGCAGCCCGAGGCCATCAAGCGCCTGCTGCCGTGGGTCCGCGAGCGACGCGATGGCGACCGGCTCACACTTCACGGCGGCGGGGTGCGGATCGCGGATGTGACCCGCTCCGCCTTGGGCAACCGAGACGATGTGGGCGAGTTCCGCTCACACCTCTCGGACGAACGACTGGTCGACGCCGGCCTCGGGCTCCCGCCGTTCCATGCGCTCTGTCGCTCCGCCAGTGTATCGGCGCAGTAGGCCTCTCACGTCGGACCATCGCTCCGCTCTGGTGCGAACGGGATACTGTCGCGCCTCAACGTCTGCAGGAGCTGAGCGCATGCGATGCAAAGTTGATGGTTGCGACGAGGAATCGAAGTACCCCCTTTGTCTCAAGCACTGGAAAGAGAACAAGGAGGGTTCGCTCACGAAGTGCCACGAATGCGACGCTCTACTCGACTCAGGCAAACCCCTTTGCTTGGCCTGCTACCGAGCAAGCAAAGGTCCGGCTTCTGGCTCGACGTCCGCTGGTGGCAAGGGAGCTCGTTGGACCGCCACCCAGATCGGCGAGCGCATCGGGCTGAAGGCCTATGGAGTGAACCGAGTGTTGGCCGAGCTCGGCTGGATCGAAAAAGACGTTGAGGGCTGGATCGCGACGGACCTTGGGAAGAAACAGGGCGCGCTTGAGAAGCACCACGCGCAGAGCGGCGTCCCCTACGTCGTCTGGCCCGAGACGATTGTGAGCAACGAGTTCTTCGCCCAAGTGGTTGCGGAGTTCGCCACTGGCCCTGAGGCCACTGCGATTCTGCAGACGCTCAAAGCGACTGGCGCCACCGTCGTGCCGCCCACCCTCGTGGCGCCCCCTGTACCGTCCTTGCCGACCGCAGCCCCTCTCGGTCATGTGGACTCGGAGTCGATGGCATCAATCGCTGCTCGGGAGAAGTTCCGCGCAGAGTACCGGGCCGCCGACGGCCACTTCGTTCGTTCACGCGCCGAACTCGCAATCGACAACTGGCTCTACATGAACATGGTCATTCACGCGTTCGAGCGCCGCGTGCCGATCGGGGAAGACATCCTCAGCGACTTCTATCTCCCCGAGGGGAAGGTCTACATCGAGTACTGGGGAATGGAGAGCGACCCCGCCTACGCCGCGCGAAAGGAGCAGAAGTTGAAGCTCTACCGCAGCGAGGGGATTCCGCTGATCGAGCTGACTGACGAACACCTGCGAAACCTCGATGACCACCTTCCGCGACTGCTGCTGAAGCACAAGATCAGCGTGAAGATGAGATAGCGGTCGCGTCCCCGCCCCTGGGTCGGTGGGCCTTTGTCGCTTCGATGACCGAACTCCAGACCGCCATCGCGCGCTCGCGCGCCGTCCTTCGCTCCGCGACGACCGAGGACGTCGAGAAGACCATCTGGGGTTCGCCCGCGGGCAAGAAGCGGCTCTCGAAGCGCCTCGCGGCGATGCTCCCGGCGCACAAGACGTACGTCGAGCCGTTCGCCGGCAGCGCCGCGGTGCTCTTCGCGAAGGAGCCCGTTCCGGTCGAAGTCATCAACGACGCCGACCCGGAGATCGCCGAGGCGTACAAGCTCCTTAAGAAGCTCACGCCGGCCGATCTCGCGCGTCTCAAGAAGCTGCCCTGGGTCGGCGACGAGAAGACGTTCAAGGGCCTGCTCGACGCCACGCCGAGCTCCGATGTCGAGCGGCTCCATCGCTTCCTGTACCTGACGCACTTCTCGTACGGGAAGATGCGCGGGCGCAGCTTCAGCCCCTCGGTCGTCGGCGTCGAAGCGAAGACCATCAAGCGCATCGAGGAGTTCGC
>JAUXRI010000100.1 GCA_030681895.1 Myxococcales bacterium
CGGTGCACCACGAGGGGGAGATGCGGGCGCCCCGACGGACGTGCGGGTCACCGGCTCAGTGGCACTCCGGGCCCTGGGTCGCAGCGACGACCGCGCGGTAGATCAGCACGCCCGCGGCGAAGAGCGGCACCGCTTTCCGGAGCGCCCAGGCGACGTTCGGCCACCGCTGACCCAGGTGCGCACCGGCTTGAGCTCCCGCGAGGGCAGGGACGGCGCCGAGCGCGAAGGCCGCCATGATGGTTGCTCCGCCGGCGGCGCTCGAGGTCGCGATCGCGGCGAGGAAGACGCCGTACAGCAGCCCGCACGGAAGAAACGGAGTCGCGAGCCCCATCACGAAGCTCCGGCGCATCGGGGTGAGGGCTCCTGAAAACCGAACGAGCTTTCGCGAGATCGTGCCGACGAGCGGGAGCGGGCGCAGGTGTTTCCCGAGCTCCAGCGCGGTCGCGATGAGCCCTGCCGCCATCACCCACGGGAGATAGGGCTGCACCGAGAACGTCAGCAGCCCGGCGAGCGCCGTTCCGGTGAGCCCGAGGCCGAGGCCGACGAGGGCGTAGCCAGCGATTCGCCCGACGTTCCACGCCGCAGCCGCCGCGCGCCGGCCTTCGCCTGCGGGGAGCCCCGCGCACGCCAGCGGCCCACACATCAGCGCGCAATGCAGGCTCCCGGTGGCACCGGCGACCAGCGCGCTCGAGGCGCCGGCGATGACGAGCGGGGAGGTCATCACGTCCACGCATGCCACGAGTTCAATGGGCATGCCGTCTGCACAGGCGACGGGCTCTGTGAGTGACGTCCCCCGCGAAACAGCCACGAGTGCACCGGGCCGAGCCTGCGAACACTGCGGGACCCCTGTTCCTACGGGCGCAGGGAATGCGCGTTTCTGCTGCCATGGCTGTGAAGCGGTGCACGATTTGCTGCTCGAGCAGGGCCTCGGCCGCTACTACGAGCTCGCGCGCGGAGAAGTGACGCCGGTTGCCACCGCTCCGGCGCAGCGCTCCCACACCTGGCTCGATCCCCTGATCGAACAGGCGCAGACCACGGCTGATGGAGACATCTGCAGCCTGACCCTCGACGTGCAGGGCGTTCACTGCGCGGCGTGTGTCTGGTTGATGAACGAGACGTTCCGCCGGCAGCAGGGCGCAGCGGAGATCACGGTCAACCCCGCGCTGGGCAAGGTCAGGCTGCTGTTCAAGAAGGGCCAGACCGATCTCGCGCGGTGGGTCAGAGACGTCGAGGGCTTCGGCTACCAGTTCGGGCCCGCTCGCAAAGAGACCTCGAAGAAGTCGATCGACCTGCCGCTGCGGCTCGGCGTCTCGGCCGCCATCACCATCAACGTGATGCTCTTCTCGGTGAGCTTCTATTTCGGGCTCGCGCCTGACGCCGAGGGCGTCTTCTCGCTCTTCACCTGGCTGTCCCTCGCGCTCTCGACGATCACCGTCTTCGTCGGCGGCTGGCCGTTCTTCAACGCGGCGGTCCGCGGGCTCAAGTCGGGCATGCTGCACCTCGATCTGCCGATCGCGGTGGGCATCATCCTCGTCTACGCGATGTCGCTGGTGCAGATGCGCACCGGGCGCGGCGATCTCACGTACTTCGACACGCTCAACACCTTCATCACCCTCATGCTGCTGGGCCGCTTCCTTCAGGAGCGCCTGCTCGAGCGCAACCGCCGCTTCCTGCTCGACGACGACGGCGCCGAGGGCCTCGTCGTTCGCAAGGTCGTCGGCGAGAAGTTGGTGCCGATGAAGGCGCCGAAGGTGTTGGCGAACGACGTGCTGCTGGTCGCGCCGGGTGACGTGGTGCCGGTCGACGCCACGCTGCTCGACGCCGCGGCGCACGTCAGCACCGACTGGATCACCGGAGAGTCGAAGCCCCGTCAGTTGGGAGTGGGCGCCGAGGTGCCAGCCGGGAGCTTCAACGCCGGCCGCACCGCCTTCCACGTGCTCACCCGCACCGGCTTCCTGGAGTCGCCTTTGGTGCAGCTGCTCCGTCAGCCGCCGTCGCGTGAGGGCAAGGTGCCCGAGCACCATCACCTCTGGAACGACCTGGCCCGCAAGTGGGTGGTGAAGGTGTTGCTCGTGTCGGGGGCCGGCTTTCTGGTGTGGCTGCCGTCGAGCTTCGACGAGGCCGTCAACGTCGCGGCCTCGCTGCTGGTGATCACCTGTCCGTGCGCCATCGGCATCGCGATTCCGCTGGCGTACGAGATCACCCAGACGCACCTGCGCCGCGCGGGCTTCTTCGTGCGCTCGTCCGATCTGCTCGACCGCCTCGTGAAGGTGAAGAAGGTGCTGTTCGACAAGACCGGCACGTTGACGCTGGGCCGCCTGGAGCTCGTCGACGCCTCCGTCCTCACGACGATGGACGCCGTCACGCGCGACATCGCCTGGAACCTCGCCGTGCGCTCCAGTCACCCCGTGAGCGGCGCGCTCGCCCGTTCGCTCGAGGGCCACGGCGTGAAGTACGAGCTGACTGCCTCGGTGGAAGAGGTGCAGGGGCAGGGCATGGAGTGGCGCCGCGCCGATGGGCTGTGGCGGCTGGGCAGGGCTGGCTGGGCCGTGCCGGGTACGACGGAGCACGTGACGTTGTTGTCACGCGACGGCGCCCTCGTCGCCCGCCTCGAGACCCGCGAAGCGCTCCGCACCGACGCGCGCAAGGAGCTCGCGTGGCTGACCGAACACGGCTTCGACGTGTGGCTCATCAGCGGAGACGAACCCGCCCGCGTCGCCGCGATGGCCGAGACGCTCGGCGTCGCTGCGGATCATGCGCTGGGTGGGCAGCGACCCGAGCAGAAAGCCGAGACCGTCTCGCGCCTCGACGCGGGCGACACGCTCTTCCTCGGCGACGGTGTGAACGACTCGCTGGCCTTCGAACGCGCGCTCATCGCGGGCACGCCAGCCATCGATCGACCGGTGATGCCGGGGCGCAGCGATTTTTTCCTCGTCGGTGAAGGCTTGTCGCCAATCAAGGAATCGCTGGCACGCGCCGCGCATCTGCGCGCCGTCGTGAAGAGGGTTCTGATGGTCAGCCTGACCTACAACGCGTTCGCTATCTGTCTGGCCTTGCTGGGGAAGATGTCACCCCTGCTGGCAGCCATCACGATGCCTGCGAGCACGTTGACGCTGCTGGTCATCACCATCGTCGGGCTGAAGGCGTACGCCCGCGCAACCACTGCGTCTGACAATTCGATGACGCAGAACTCGCGCATGGCCGAGGCCCGACCGTGAGCGTGATGATCCTGCAGGTCTTCGTGAGCTTGATGCTCGTCTTGAGCTCCGTCGTGCTGTTCATCTTCACCGTGAAATCCCGAACCTTCGAGCACGCTGATCGGCTCTCGCTCACCCCGCTCGAGGAAGACGACGTCAACGCGCCGCCTGCCCCGCCCGTTTCCCCATCACCGAAGTCCAACCAGGAGTCTTTCTGATGCAGACCAAGCGCATCGAGTACGACGACGCGATCGTCCGAAATTTCATCTTCGCGTCCGTCTTGTTCGGGGCCGTCGGCCTTCTCGTCGGAGTCATCATCGCCAGCCAGCTCGCCTGGTGGCAGATGAACTTCGGCATTCCGTACCTCACGTTCTCGCGGCTGCGTCCGCTGCACACGAACTCCGTCATCTTCGCGTTCGTCGGCAACATGATGTTCGCGGGTGTCTATTATTCGACGCAACGCCTCACGCGTTCGCGCATGGCGTCTGATCTGCTGTCCAAGATTCACTTCTGGGGCTGGCAGCTCATCATCGTCGCCGCCGCCGTGACGCTGCCGCTCGGCATCACCACCTCGAAGGAGTACGCCGAGCTCGAGTGGCCAATCGACATCGCCATCGCGCTCATCTGGGTCGTGTTCGCGATCAACTTCTTCTGGACGCTCGCGAAACGGAACGAGAAGCACCTGTACGTCGCGCTGTGGTTCTACATCGCAACCATTCTCACCGTCGCAGTCCTGCACATCGTGAACTCGTTCGCGCTGCCGCTGACGCTATTCAAGAGCTACTCGGTCTTCTCAGGCGTACAGGATGCGTTGGTGCAGTGGTGGTACGGCCACAACGCCGTCGCCTTCTTCCTCACCACGCCCATCCTCGGCATCATGTACTACTTCATGCCGAAGGCGGCGGAGCGGCCGGTCTACTCGTACCGCCTCTCCATCGTGCACTTCTGGGCGCTGGTCTTCATGTACATCTGGGCCGGCCCGCACCATTTGCTCTACACGGCGCTCCCTGACTGGGCGCAGTCGCTCGGCATGGTCTTCTCGGTGATGCTCTGGGCTCCGTCGTGGGGCGGCATGCTCAACGGCCTGCTCACCCTGCGCGGCGCGTGGAACAAGGTGCGCGAAGACCCCGTGCTCAAGTTCTTCGTCGCAGGAATCACGTTCTACGGCATGTCGACGTTCGAAGGCCCGCTGCTCAGCATCAAGTCGGTCTCGGCGCTCGCCCACTACACGGACTGGATCATCGGCCACGTGCACGGCGGCGCGCTCGGCTGGAACGGCCTGATGGCGGCCGGCATGTTCTACTGGCTCGTCCCGAGGATGTACGGCACCCAGCTGCACTCGAAGAAGGCGGCCGACGCCC
>JAUXRI010000111.1 GCA_030681895.1 Myxococcales bacterium
GCGATCCTCGACGCCGACAAAGAAGGGTTCCTGCGCAGCCACGTGTCGCTGATTCAGACCATGGGTCGCGCGGCTCGCCACCTCGAAGGTCGCTGCATCATGTATTCGGACAAGGTCACCGACTCGATGCAGAAGGCCATCGACGAGTGCACCCGTCGTCGTGAGATCCAGGCGGCGTACAACACGGAACACGGCATCACGCCGACGCAGGTGAGGTCGGCGATTCACGATCTGAAGAGCTTCGTCTACGCGTCCGATGCGCTCGATCTGCCGATGGCGGCGGAGGGTGGGGCCGCGCTGTTCACGAAGGACGAGCTGCGCACGCTGATCCGCGACACCGAGAAGCGCATGATGGCGCTTGCCGACGACATGGAGTTCGAGAAGGCGGCGGCGGAGCGCGATCGGTTGATCGTGCTGCGCGAGATGGACCTCGGCGTGAAGCCTCCAGTGAAGGCGCTGCTGAGCGAGGCGACGGAGAAGCAGGAGCAGCGGCCGATGGGACGCAAGAGCCAGCCCCGCAAGTACCGCCGGAAGCGCTGATCCAGCGCACGCCACCCGCGCCCGAGCACGCGGCTTGCTTCGTTTCCCAGCGGAGGCGACGTCATGGTTGAGCCGCGCAAAAAGGCACTCGTCATCTACGAGTCGTACTTCGGGAACACCCGCAAGGTGGCAGAGGCCGTCGGCGTCGGCCTGACGGAGCGCTTCGACGTGACGGTCGTCGACGTGCTCGACGCAAAACCTTCGCCCGGTGAAGTGGGCCTGCTCGTCGTCGGCGGCCCGATTCACGCGTTCAGCATGAGCCGGGCGACGACGCGCGAAGACGCCGTGAAGCAGGCCGTGGCGCTGGGCGTTCCCGTGGTGCCACACACGCTCGGCGTCAGAGAATGGCTGGAGCAGCTCGAGCCCAGCACGACTCATCAGGCGGCTGCCGCGTTCGACACGGCCGTGAAGGTTGGCTGGTTCACCATCGGCTCTGCGGCTGGCGCCGAGCTGTCGACGCTGAAGGCGAAGGGCTACGACGCGCAGGTGCGGCCGCAACACTTCCACGTGAAGGACGTCGATGGACCCCTGCTCGCAGGAGAACTCGAGCGCGCGACGGAGTGGGGCCGGGTGCTCGCCGAGACGGTTGGCGGCTGACCTCGCGCTGAAAGCCGGCGCCTTCGGAATAGGCTGGCGCGCATGACGACGCGTTCGTTCGAAGTCCCCGCGTACCCCGGCCAATTGCCCACCACCGGCGGCACGATGATGGCCAGCCATGAGGCGACGGTGGAGGCGGGCTCGCTCGACCCTGGCTTCGTGATCGTCAGCCCCGCGTTCGCAGAGAAGCTCACGACGCGTCACTCGCGCTGGTTCGAGCTCGACGCCGTCGCGCCGGAAGCGTTCTCTCGTGACGTCCCGAACATTGGAGAGGACGCGCTCGCGCACCTCGATGAGCAGGGGCTGGCGACGGTGGGGGCGGCGATCAATCCCGGCACGCTGTTGATCGGCCTGGTGGGGCCGCGTGGAAAAGGGGCGCTGTCGCCTGAAGAGAAGCTCCTGCGCGCGATCTTCGGGGATGCCGTCGGAGACCTCGTCGACCGTTCGTTTCGTGCTCCGGTCGGCTGTTTCGGCGAGGTGACCGAAGCGGAACTCCATGGCGTCCACGCGCGGGTCCAGGTCTCGTGGACGAGGACGCTCGACGTTGGCGACGTGCTCGACCTCAGCGGTCAGCTCGCGGTCGTTTCGGCGGTGCGGGCGATCGGCGCCGATCTCGCCTGCGCCGGCAGACCGTCACGGGTGCAGGTGACGAAGCACGCGATGGCACGAGACACGCTGCACGCGAGATCGATCGGGCCCTACGACCTCGAGACACAGGTTCCACTGCGCGCTCGCGACCAGTTCGGTGGCCAGCCGGTGCCCTCGGAGCTCGTCGCGACGCTCGCTCCGCACGCGCCCTGGCTGGTGTGGGAGTTCTTCACCATCAAGGCCGACGCGGTGCTCGGGCGCACGCGCGCCTTCGAGGCGTTGATCAAGCGCGAGAACCCGGGAAAGGCCTTCTCAGCGCCGCCAGAGCCGGCCCGCGCGACCCCGTCAGCCACAGGCATGCGGGACATCTTCAGCTTCTTCGAGGCACCGAAGGCAGTGCCACCCGGTTTCGTCAACGCCGAGCTGCCAGAGTCGGTCGTTCACCTCACGGCCCGGCTGCGCGCGCTGGGGCTGCTGGTGCGGTTCGACGCCGAAGCGATCGTCGCGACAGTGATGTCTGCCGATCAGGTTCGGGCCGACTCGAGTGGCGCGGTCGACGCCGAGTCGCTGTTCTCTCAGAAGGTCTTCGGGCCGCTGGGCGACTACGAGTGCGAGTGCGGCAAGTACAAGCGCATGAAGCACCGCGGCATCGTCTGCGAGAAGTGCGGCGTCGAGGTGATCCAGTCGAAGGTGCGTCGTGAACGGTTCGGCCACATCGAGCTGGCAACGCCGGTGGAGCACCCGCTCCGGCGTTCTGACGTGCAGCAGCGCCTCGGCCTGGCCGGACGTCTCGAGCCGTCGGCGCTCCATACGTCTCTCGAGGTCATCGCCGTGCTTCCGCCGGACCTGCGCCTCGAGGCCTCGCCGCTCAATGAGTCGTATCGCGGCGTGCTGGCGGCACGAGGCGTGGACGAGGTCCAGCACGCCGTCGACGAGCTCTTCGTCTCGCTCGCCTCGGCGCTCGACGAGGCCTGGCGCACGACGGTCTTCGAGAAGGTCGTCGACTACGCCGGCGTCGCGCACCTGACGGTCGACCCGTCGCTCCCGAAGGGCACGTGCCGGCTCCCGAGGCCGATGCTGGTCGAGTTGTTCAAGCCGCACGCCTACGGCCTGCTCGAGGAGCGTGGGTTCGCCACGACGATCAAGGGCGCGAAACGAATGCTCGAAGAGCGCCGGCCCGAGGCGATGCGGGCGATCGACGCCGTGAGTGACGGGTTCCCGTTGCTGTTGGTGTCGGGGTCGAACGCGGTTTCGCGCACGCCGCTGGCGTGGGACGCACCGGCCATCGCGGTCGACGAAGAGACCGCACGGATGCTTGGAGGCCACACGGTGATCGTCCACGTTCCGGTGACGACGCAGGGCGCGATCGAGTGTGAGCAGCTCACCGACCGTCCGACGCGCCTCCCGGTCGAGGTCACGAGCTGGTTGTCGCGCGCAAAAGCCGAGGGCGCGCTGCTGGTGAACGTCCTGCGCGCAGCGGCGAGTGGTGAGCGCGAGCTGGTGACGGACCCGGTGCTGGGCTGTGCGCTGGGAAGAGCGCCGCTGTCGCCCGCGCCCGAGGCGCTCGAGGCGTGGGAGCAGCAGCGCCGGGATCGCGAAGCGGCAGCCGTGCTCGAGGAGCCGAAGCCTGCTGCTGCGCCGGGGAGTCGCAACCCGGATTTGGACCGCTCTGTCGATGAACTCGAGCTGTCAGTCGCGGCGTCCAACGTGCTCGCGGCCGCGCAGATTTCGACCATCGGTGAGCTCTGTTCGCGCACCGAAGCCGACCTGCTCAAGCTGAACCGCTTCGGCCGCCAGCACTTGAAGGAGGTGAAGGAACTCCTCGCCGAAATGGGGCTCTCACTCGGAATGCGTTTCTAGCGTCACAACCCGAGTTGTTGGCGCGTGAGGATCTGCAGGCGCGTGCTGCTCGCGACGGCGAGCTTCGAACCATCGGGGCTCCACGCGACGTCGAGGACGGGGCCCGGAGCGTTCATGAATCGCGCTCCACCGACGCCGATCAGCGTGGCGCCGTCGTTGCGGTAGACGTTCACGCCGCCGGTGCCGCCCGTCGCGAGCAGGGTGCCGTCGCGTGACAAGTCGCTCGAGAAGAAGGTGCCTCCCGGGCCGGTCGTTGCGCCCGAGCTCGTGATGCCTTGCTCGATGAAGGGCAGGCGCAGCCCACCGCTCGAGGTGAGCACCCAGTTCGCGTCAGGAGAGATCGCGATGCCGTCGACCGAGCCATACCGCGCGAGCCGCCGACCGGTGCTCGCCTCTCGCAGCTCACCGGGCACCGTGACCAGCACGCTCCCCAGTGGCCCCTGTTTCAGGCGCGGCACGCTCTGGGTCGCGAGGGCCTCCGAGATGGGCCCGATGTCTCGCATCGCGCCGTTCGCCATCGAGAACGCACGGAGGCGATCGCCTTCGTGAAGAAAGAGCTCGGCGCCGTCCTTCGAGAACAAGGCGCCCGCGCTGCCTCGGTTGACTCCGAACTTCGTCCACGGCTTCAGTCCGTTCGCCTCGAGCACCCAGCTGCGCTCTTCGACGTCGCCGCCGACGACGAGGTACGCGCCGTCGGGTGAATACGTGACGGACGTCTTCCCCTGATGAGGCACCTTCGCCGAGTCGAGGAACGAGCCATCGGCGCGGAACAGCCACACGCCACCGCGACCCGACACCGCGACGGTCGTTCCATCGGGAGACCACGCGACGCCCGACGGCACCGGCTGCTGGCCGGGGGCTTTCCCAAGCGAGGCGATCGGCTCGACGGTGATGGTCGCACTCCCGGTGTCCATCGGGCAGCCGATGCGCGAGACGACGAGCTGATAGGTGCCCGGCACGGGCGGAGCGGTGAGCGCGACGGCGCTGCTTCCTACGCGTTCGAGCGTCCCTGCGGCGATCGACGCCTCGGCCGTCGCGCTCCCGCGCTTGCTGCGAATCTCGAAGTCGAAGGTGAGGCGATCGCCAGGCCGCATCTTCACGTCGCTCGGCCGCACCGTGATGCCCGTGGTGGGATCGTCGACGCACGGGTTGGGCGTCGTGGGCTGGGCTGGAACGCAGCTGCAGCAGAGCAAGGCGATGGCGAGCGTTCTCATGGGCGCCTCGCAGGCATCGAGCCCGGGACGACGCGGTACAGGTGCGTGTCGACGACGTAGACGCCGGGGTCGTCATCGGTCGGCACGTAGAGGCTCGTCGGGAGCGCGAGGCCGGTGAGGACGGTTCGGAAGACGTTGTCGCGGCTCGCGTAGTTCGCCTCGAGCACCTCGCCCTTCCACGCGTCGAGCACGTAGAGGCGGCCGTCGCGAACGCCCCAGTCCTGAATCTGCCCTGCGTAGCTGATGCAGCGATCGGTCGCGCCAGCGGCTTCGACACAGAACGTGCGCGTCTCGATGAGCTCGTTGCTCAAGCGTAGAAACCGCGTCGCGCCGATGAGCTCCGAGGTGACGACTTGCGCGCCATTGCCGCCGCGGCCCCAGCGCGCGTTGGAGGGCCACTCTGCCCAGACGGCCGAGTCGGCGCCGATGGGGTAGTCGCCTTCGCTGGTGTCGGTGCGCAGGCCGCCGTCGGGCAGACCCTGGAGCCAGCGGCTCTCGAGGTACTTCGTCTCGCGGCCGGTGGTGGTGCGGAGCAGGTTGGTGAAGCGCAGCTCGCGCACGTTCTGGAGCGAGGTGCCGTCGAGCACCTGCACGCGCATCGGAGGACCGGCGTTCGGGTCGATGACGGCGGCGGGCTTCAAGAGAACGGCGACGTCTCCGTTGGGGAGCCGTGTGCCACCGGTGATGGCGACCGTGTCTGGGAACGTCTGTTTGGTGATCGCGAAGGCGCGGCCGGGTGCTCGCAACGGCACGGCTTGCTGCAAGGCGCCGAGCGCGAAGCCGAAGTTTCCGAGGGCCCACATCGTCGCCGTGCCGGGCGCGTCGCTCTTCGCTGGAACCGCCTGCTCGATCGCGCCTTCGCCAGTCGTCTCGACGCACACCATGCGGCTGAAGGGGTTGAGGGGCACCGTCTCGGTTCGCGGCACCATCACCCGTCGGCCGTCGGCGGTGGCGAACACGCGCGCGACGCCGGGCTCGATGCCGAGGCCACTTCCGCTGGCCCCGTAGGAGAGCTCGACGGGCGCGAACGAGGCGCCCCAGTCCATCGAGTGCATCAGCCGGGGTTTGTCGGCGCCGACGACGGCGGTGACGCCCCAGAGTTCGCCATCCGCAGGCCCGACCGCGAGGACCGAGGTGAGGCCCGTTCGGTTGACCCACGTGTCGCCGTCGTCCTGCGAGATCCACAACCCTGTGCGGGGCTGGTCAGCGGCGACGACGCCCGTCTTGCCGAGCAGCTCGAGGAACCGGAACCGGCGGAAGGGCAGCTTCTGCCAGGTGCGGCCCGAGTCGCGGGAGCGGAAGAGCTGCTGCTCCTGGGCGTCGAGGAACCACTCGCGGTCGTCGAGCGCGACGCGGAGATCTTCGGTGTCGCGATTCGCGATGGCGTTGGGCTCGCTGCGCCACGTCTGGCCGTCGTCGGCAGAGACGCGCACGAGGCCAGAGGGGCTCCAGGCGATCTTCGTGGTGCCGATGGTGGCGACGGCGGTGGCGGGTGGCAGGCGTGAGTCGTCGACGACGGCGAAGGAGGGGATGCTCCAGGTGCGGCCACGGTCGATGCTGACGCGAAGGCCCGCGTCGGCGACCTGCGGGTCGGTGTTGGCTTGCGCGAGGATGACGGGGCCGACGAAGAGGTTGTTGGCGGCGAGGCTGGTCTGCACCGGAGCCCGCGTCCACGTGCGGCCCTCGTCGGGGCTGTGGAGGATGACGCCGTTGGCGTGCGCGCGCCACTGCGAGGGGGTCGCCGGATCGATCGAGACGTACGAGCCACCGACGATCTCGCGGCAGGTGAAGGCGAGACGTTCGGGAGGCAGCTCGGTGAAGGCGAGGAATTGATCGCCCCCGTCGCTGGTGCTGCCTGCGTCGGTCGGCGTCGGGGCTGGGCCACAAGCGCAGAACAGAGCGAGGGCGACGAAGGCGACGCGCATGAGGCGAGCGTATCAGCGGCCGCTTGCCGATGACGCGGTGAAGCAGTCAGCACTGCCGATGGTGCGGTCTCACTGCAGGGTCGCGCACATCGCGTTGCCACCCTCGGCATAGAAGCCCGCGCTGATCGTCGCCGGCACCGTGCCCGACACGCACAGATTGAAGCGCAGCCGCAGGTTCTTGTTGTTGTTCGTCAACCCGCTCGCGTACCCGGCCGTCGGACGGACCCCGGCTCCCGCTGTAGCGAGGTCGATGATCTGCCCGTCAGTCCGGACGTAGTTGATCAACCCCGAGGGCAGCAGGTCGAGCATCGAGGGGAAGTTCGTCGAGCCTGAGTACAGGTTGGCCTCAGCGCTGAAGTCCGCCGCGCGTGTGGAGCACCAGAGCGGTGTGTTCGTGTCCTTCGCGATCGACTGGAAGCTCCAGGTCACCGGCCCGCGAGGGGTGACGGTGGCCGGGTTCCACAGCGTCGGAGTCGCGAGGCTCGAGAAGTTCTGACACCCCACGCCCGTGCGAGGCGCTTCACCGCAGCCGGGCGCCGCGCAGACGAGCCCGTACGAGCACGTGTCGGGTTGCGGGTTCTGCTGAATGCAGCTCATTCGCGCCGAGCACCGCTGCGAAATGGGGTCGCAGATCTGGTTCGCGCCGCAGCTCCCCGGCACGCACGTCGTCATGCCGGCGTCAGGCGACCCGCCCGCAGCGGCGCCACCGGCTGCGCTCCCGCCGGCCGCACTCCCTCCGGCTGCGCTCCCTCCAGCTGCAGCTCCGCCGCCAACACCTGCGCTCCCGCCTCCCGTGCCAGTGCCATTCGGCATGCACGAGCCCGCGCTGCACACCTCGGTCACGCTGCACGACCGACAGCGATCGCCGCGGCCTCCGCACGCCGTCGACGAGTTGCCCGTCTGACATCGGTTGAACGAGTCACAGCAGCCGATCGAACAGCTCGACGCATCGCAGGGCTCCCGTGTGCCGCAGCCTGAGAATGCCGAAAGCGCCACCATCACCACGAGACAGGAACTCCGCATAGGTCACCCCTCGAAGGTGGCGAGCGTGGAGAGGTCGTCGCGTCGTTGCAAGGTGATTGCGCTGACTTCTGACCTCGCGCTTGCCGCCCCGTGGCACACTCCGCCGCCATGATCATGAGCGTGCTTGCCTTGTCCCTCGCCGCTTCCCCAACCATCGTCCGGGTCGACATGCAGGACGCGCTGCGTCTGCCGAGCGGCTTCGAGACGCCGCCCGGCACTCCGCTCGTCATCCTCATCAAGGCACCGGGAAACTGGGTCGAGAAGGGTGCCCTCGGGAGCAAAGCCAAGGACGCGCTGCTCGCCAGGCTCTACGGCGGCCCCGACTGGATGAAGGGCAACGTCGACGGCTCGACGTACGTCGTGAAGTCGTTTCAATCGAAGGTCATCGACGCCAAGGCGCTGCCGACGGGTGGCCCCGCCGTCTTCTGGTACGAGGTCGACGCGAAGGGCGCGCTCCAGAAACGCGGCCCCGCCTTCGCCGAGCCGACCCCGCCACCAGAACCGAAGTCGTTCATCGACTCTGCGATTCCCGGGAGCGTCTACGAGATGGGCCCGAAGCTGTCTGACGCGAAGGCGGCGCTCGGCTTCCTCGAGAAACACGACGGCCTGGTCAAGCTGCCCTCCACCTTGAAGCGGGGTGATGTCGGCTTCGCGACGAGTGGTGTGTCCGCTGGGGCGCTCACCTTCCGCGCTGACGACACCAAGCTCGGCATCTCGCTCGCCGATCAGGCACGGAAGGACTGCGGCGATCAGAAGACCTGCACCCTCTGGCTCTTCGGTCACTGGGCAAAGGGGTCGAAGGAGCACGTCTTCTCCGTGACGAGCGTCGAGACGATCAGCGCACGGGAAACCTCGATGCCCGAGCGGATTGGCTCCATCTGGGTTCAGAAGCGCTGAATGCCGGACGACGCCGACGCCCTGCGTGCCCGCCTCGAAGCGCTCGAGGCCCGTGCGTTCTCGCTCGACGTGATCACCTCGCTCGCCGCGACGCTCGGTGAAGCCGCTGACATCGACGACGTGCTGTGGGACGTCGCCAACGGCACCGTCGCGCAGCTGGGGCTCGAGGACTGCGTCATCTACCTGCTCGACGACTCCGCGGGCCACCTCGTGCAGCGCGCGGCGTTCGGGCCCAAGAATCCACGCGGGCGCGAGATCCTCTCGCCGATCATCCTTCCCCTCGGTCGCGGCATCGTCGGCACCGTCGCGCAGACTGGCACCGTCGAGCGCATCGCCGACGTCCGCGCCGACCCCCGCTACATCACCGACGATCAGGCCCGCCTCTCGGAGCTCGCGGTGCCGATGTTCTTCCGCGAGCGCGTCATCGGCGTGATCGACTCCGAACATTCGCGAAAGGACTTCTTCACCGAAGAACACGAGCGCCTCTTCATCGCCATCGCCGCCATCACTGCCTCGCGCGTGGGCCGCTCCTTCATGGACGAGCAGCTCCGCGACGCGCAGCGCCTCACCGCCGGCATCATCGAGGCCGCGCAAGACGCGATCGTCACGTTCGACTCCAAAGGCCGCGTCGTCTCGTTCAACCGCGCCGCGCGAGAGGTGTTCGGCCGTGAGCCCGAAGAGGTGTTGCTCACGGCCGTCTCGACGCTGCTGCCCGACTGGCGCTTCGACGACGCGCTCCCGGCCGGCCTCGTGGTGCTCGATGGGTTGCGCAAAGGTGGCAACCGGTTCCCCGCAGAGATTGCCTCGTCACGCGTCTCGGCCCGTAAGAAGCCGCTCACCACGCTCGTCTTGCGCGACATCTCGGAGCGCCTTCGCGTCGAACGTGAGCTGAAAGAGCTCAACGAGCACCTCGAGCGCCGCATCACCGAGCGCACCCGCGAGCTCTCGGCTGCCAACGACGAGAACGAAGCGCTGCTGCTCAACGTGCTCCCGGCCGCCGTCGCGACGCGGCTCAAGAAGGGCGAGCGCACGATTGCCGATCGTTTCGATGCGGTGACGGTGCTCTTCGCCGATCTCGCCGGCTTCACTCGTTGGGCCTCGGCGCTGGAGCCCGAGCGCGTCGTCGACGTGCTCCGCCGCATCTTCACCGCCTTCGACGAACTCACCGAACGGCACGGCCTCGAGAAGATCAAGACCATCGGTGACGCGTACATGGTGGTCGCCGGCGTTCCAGTGCCGCTCGTCGATCACCACGCCCGCGCCGCCGACATGGCGCTCGACATGATCGACGCCGTCGCGCGCATTCAGGCCGAGCTGGGCCACCCGCTCACCGTACGCATCGGCATGCACAGCGGCCCCGTCGTCGCCGGCGTCATCGGCACACGGAAGTTTGCGTACGATCTCTGGGGCGACACCGTGAACATGGCGAGCCGGCTGGAGTCGCACGGCCTCCCCGGCCGCGTGCACGTCGCCGATGCCACCCGGCGTGCGCTCGAGCCCCGTTATCGCTTCGAGCCGCGTGGAGCGATCGAGCTCCGCGGCGTTGGCCAGGCGACGACCTGGTTCCTCATCGGGGCGGCGGAGCCTTCTGCGCGATGACCACGCCATGCAACAGCTCGGCGTGCTGCTTCGCCCAAGGGCGGTAGTGCTTCTCGAGGAAGCGCTCCTTGAAGTCGCGGTACGACGAGACGCCACCCAGGAGCTTCACCAACCGAATCAGCCACCACGCCGTGTCGAGCTGCCACCAGAGAAAGCCGGAGCGCGCGCCGCTCGGGTACAGGTGGTGATTGTTGTGCCACTCACCCGACACGGTGCCGGCGAAGAACTGGTTGATCGACAGGTCGCCGCGGTGAAAGTCGATGCCGGCGCGCCGCTTGTCTTTCCCGCCGCCGTGCGCGTCGAAGTTGAAGTCGCGAATGCCGACCGCCCAGATCGCCGACATGCCGAAGATGGCGCACGCGAGCCCGTGACCGCCGATGAGAAAGAAGGCGCCGTACCAGAACGCCCAGTTGAGCACGTAGTGCAGGGTGGTCCACGCGGGGTGACAGATGGAACCCCAGCGCTGGTACTGCTCGTAGCTGTTGGTGATCACCCCGGTGTGCGCGACGAGCGAGACCGCGCGCGTGTAGTCAGCCGGGCTCAGGTCCTGCGCGATGCCCTGGTGGAGCTCCGCGGCGAGCAGGCAATACAGACGACCGCCGTGCGCGTTGTACGGGTCTCCGGCCTGCTCCGAGTAGGTGTGATGCACGTGGTGCGAGACGATGTAGACCTCTTCGGGGATGAGCCGGATCGTCAGGTTTCGGATCACGAAGCGGTAGAACGGGTGGCTGAAGGTGAAGGCGCGGTGGGTGCCGAACCGGTGCAGCCAGACGATGTTGACCGTGCCCAGCCCGACCATCGCGTACGCCAGGCCCGCGAGCGCCAACGGCCACGAGAAGAGCCGCGTGAAGAAGACGACCGCGAACGGCAGCAGCGCCAGCGGCCACGCCCAGCCCGTCACTGCGAGCCAGTTGCGGCGATCGCGGAAGAGGTTCATCCGGGCGAACCAGTGCGAGAGCATTTCGCGCACGGTCGGTTTGTAGAACTTCGAGTCGCGCGTCCAACCATACGGAGGTGGGGCCAGGACTCGCTGAAGGAAGTTGTCGCTCACAGGCCTGCCTAACAGCCTGGCCCCTCGGACTGCGGTCGATCTCGCACTCCATCAATTTGATGTGATTCAGGGTTGCTCGACGGGCGCCCGCAACGTCACCCGCGGTGAGCCATCGGCGCGCTCGGTGAGCATCAACCAGCGCCGCAGCGGCGGCCGGCCTTTGCCCTCGAACCACACGTCGTAGGTGATGCCGTTGCGGAACTTGATCGTCACCGGCGTCTTGCCGAGCGCGTGCTTGTCGACCTTCACGGTGAGCCCTGACGGCACGCTCTCGAGGAGGATCGCCGACATCGGCCGGGCCGGCTGCTTCGGCGCGAGGCGGGCCGTCATCGTCCACGCGCCGTCGCGGTTCTTCGACACCTGCGGCGTGGTGGGCTCGTCGGGTTCTTCGAGGCCTGCATCGATGACGGGCTCGCCTGCGTCGATAGGCGTCACCACCGACTCGACGAGCTCTTTGGCCTCCGCAGGCACCTCCGCTGCGATCGGCGGCGGCAGGAGCGGCGCATCGGTGAGCACCACGGGCTGCGTCTCCTGACGGACCGGCGGAGGCTCGACGGGAGCCGGCTCGGACAAGACGCCCACCGCGACGACGCCGAGCACCACCAGCACGATCGCTGCGGCGGCGATCGGCCACCGACGCGAGGACGAAGGCGTGCCCGGCGGAAAGACGGGCAGGGCGCGCTGTGTCGCCGTCTGATCCTCGAGGATCGCCTGCTCCGCCGAGAGCGAGATCCACTCTCCCTCGGCCGGCGCAGGCGCGGGCGGCATCGTCTGCCGGCTGATCGGCGTCTCTCCATCACGACTGCTCAACGTGCGCAGCCACGTCTCGAGCTCCGAGCGGCCTGCCACCTTCGCGCTCGTTCGCTGGGCCTGCTCGATCGCCGTCAGCAGCTCGCGCGCGGACGAGAACCGCTGCGCGCGATCTCTCGCCATCGCCTTCTGCACGACCGCGCAGATCTCGGCAGGAATCTCGGGCCGCACCGAAGCAGGGGAGGGCGCGTCGGTGGTGATGATCTGCGCGAGGTATTCCTGATCGGCCGGGCCCTTGAATGGCAGCTCACCGGTCAGCAGCCAGAACAACACCGTGCCGACCGAGAAGAGATCGCTGCGGGCGTCGAGCGGCTGGCCCATCGCCTGCTCGGGCGACATGTAC
>JAUXRI010000115.1 GCA_030681895.1 Myxococcales bacterium
AGAACGTCTCGACCAGGACGCGCAGAACGTCTCGACCAGGACGCGCAGAACGTCTCGACCAGGACGCGCAGAACGTCTCGACCAGGACGCGCAGAACGTCTCGACGAGCCCCGCAGAACGTCTCGTAGAACGTCTCGACAACCCCCCTGCAGAACGTCTCGACGAACGCCTCGCCGACCCCCGCAAGAGTGCTCGTGAAGTCGCAGCCCGCGGCTCTCAGAACGCCCAGAACGCGCGTCTTGCACCTCGAGAGCACGCCGAGGCCGCGCTGCGGCTCTGAGCACGCCAGGACGAGCCGCCGAGGCCGCGCAGAACCGCAGCGATTCGCTAACCGGAGTTCCTGTGGAGAACCGTTGTGAGGACCCACTTGCTGAGCGCGTGCGAGCGGTTTCGCTGTGGAAAACGGCTGTGGGAAACGCCACGACGTTCACGTGATGGACGCAAGTGCGGGCCCCCGAAGCCGGAACTGTCGGCGGCAGGGATGGCGGTGCGTGGATCGGCGTCCTTGCCTGGGACTCGGCTGGGAAGTGGGTGACGCTTCTGCGGAAACAAGTTCACGTCGCCTTTCCGTCACCGGCTCCCTCGCCCCAATCGGTCGGTTGGACCCTGACGAGGGCAGATTCTTCGCGCCCAACCAGCACTCGAGGCTTCGGAGCGCCCTCAAGCCGCCCTCGCGCTCGAGAGCAGCCCCTCCCTGCACGGTCCGCCCACCCCAACTCGGTGTCGAAACCCGCGCAGGCGTCGGCTTCGAGGAGCCCGCTTGGTCGTCCGACCAGGTCGCAGATGATCAGCCGCAGACTGGTCCTCAGCTGCGCTCCGACGGGGTGAGACACGAGCTTCACTTCCCGATGCAGAACCGCGCGAACAACGCATCCAATCTCGCCTGTGAAACATCCAGCCCCATCACCTCTCCCAACGCGCTCAACGCGAGTGAGACTTCACCCGCGACGACCTCCACCGTCGACCCGACGAGCGCGTCCCGTGCTCGCTCCAACGCCTCCCGAACGCGGATCAGCGCCTCGAGGTGCCGCGCTCCGGCCACCAGGGCCTCACCATCGAACGTGCCGAGCCGCGCGCTGATCAGCGCCAACAAGGCTTCGACGCCTGTCCCGTTCAGCCCGCTCACCGCCGGCACGCTTCCAGCCCGGTCGAGCAGGTCCGCTTTTCCCACCACCTCGAGGCGCCGCTCGTCGGGCACCTCAGCCCGCCAGGTCTCGAGCTCGGCTCCGGCATCCTGAGGACGCAGCAGCACCGCGACATCAGCCTCCTGCAGCACCTGCCGTGTGCGCTCCATGCCCAACGCCTCGACCCGGCCCGCGCCCTCCCGCAGGCCCGCGGTGTCGACCAGCGTCACCAACTGGCCACCGACCTCCACCGTCGCCTCGAGCGCGTCGCGCGTCGTGCCGGGCTCGTCATCGACCAGCGCGCGCGCGGCACCCACCAGCCGATTGAACAGCGTCGACTTCCCCGCGTTCACCGGTCCGTACAACACCACCAGCCCACCCTGGCGAACCTGCGTGGCGGCGCGCGCGCTGGCCTCGAGCCTTCGAGCGCCTTCGAGACACCGGTTCAGCACCGGCGCACACGAGCCGACGTCTTCGGCGTCGTCGGGAAAGTCGAGCGTGCCCTCGAGCTCCGCCGACAGCTGCAGGAGCGGTTGGTACAGCTCCTCGAGAACCCGCGCCAACGCGCCCTCGAGCCGCGCCGCGGCGGACTTCACCTCGGCCTCGGAGCGCGCTTCCACGAGGTCGACGATGGCCTCGGCGCGCGTGAGGTCGACGCGGCCATTCATCAGCGCGCGCCGCGTGAACTCACCGGGCCCGGCCAGCCGCACCTCGGGCTCCCGCAGCGCCGCCTGCACCACCACGTTCAGGAGCCGGGGCGCTCCGTGCGTGTGCAGCTCGACCACGTCTTCTCCGGTGAACGACTTCGGCCCCGGGAAGAACAGCACCAGCGCCTGATCAACCACTGCCTCGTCGACGCGCAGCGTGCTCAACGTCGCCACCCGTGGCACTGGGGAGAGGCCTGGCGCGAGCCGCTGCAGCACTGCCTTCGCGCGAGGCCCCGAGACGCGAATCACACCGATCGCGCCCCGGCCTGGCGCGGTCGCGATGGCGACGATGGTGGCGTGTTCCACGTGAAACTCCCTTTTCTTCAAGTCGACCGCGTCAACGCCTCGCGCACGTACCGCACCCGGGTTGAGCGCGCTCAATGTTTCCAATGGTCACATCGCGCGGACGGTGCCGTGCAGGTGAGAGGCGCGCCGTTCTGACGATGCGTGAAGGCGCCACTGCCGTGTGAGATCACTTCGAGCCGTACGAGCTGGCAGCGCCGACCGCGGGCAGGAGAGAGCCGCGCCATTCTGACGAGGTGACTGGCGCCAAACGCCGTGTGAGATCACTTCGGATCCGGACGACTGCCACCGCCGGCCGCGGGCAGGTGTGCGCCCTTCTGACGATGCGTGAAGGTGACTGGCGCCGACGCCGTGTGAGATCACCTCGAGGCGTACACTCCACTGAACGCGGGCAGGTGCGCGCCGTTCTGACGACGCGTGTGACTGGCGCCGACGCCGTGTTGAGATCACCTCGAGCCGCACGCTCCACCGCAGGGTCTGCGATCACGTGACGGCGCGCCGCTCTCACGCTGCGTGAGCCTGACTGGCGTTCGAGCAGACACCGTGCTGGTCGGGGAGGTGAGGGCGCGCGTTCTGACGCAGCGTGAACGTGACTGGCGCCGAGAACGAACGCGGCGTGCGGTGCGTGGGCGCGGCATGCATACTGGATCCATGCTCCGACCACTCCTGTCGTGCTTCATCGCCGTGTTCTCGTCGGCGGCGCTCGCAGACGAGTGCGCGCTCGACACGAAGGCCATCACCGCGCAGTTCTCGGCGAAGTTGCCGAAGGGCGTGAAGGTGTTGTCGACGAAGAAGGAGAAGCGGAAGGTGAAGCAGGTGCTCAAGCTGGCCGATGGCGTCGAGGTGACGGTCGACTTCGGCGGCTGCGAGCGCGTGCAGTACGCCTTCAGCATCAAGGCGAAGGGGCTCACCACGAAGACGGTTGGCGCCGAGGCGATGGCGGTCGCGCGGCGGGTGTTGCCGGGACTGCCGATGTCGAAGGACGCGATGGCGGAGCCGAAGGTGCTCCTGACGGCCATCGACGAAGGCAGCTTCACCTCGCTGCCCGCGACGCTCTCGTGCGGCCCCGGCTCGTGCCGGTTCGAGCTCGTTCCCCTGCCAGAGAAGAAGAAGCCGGCCGCGAAGAAGCCGCCGCCGAAGAAGGCCGACCCGAAGGACGCGAAGGCGCCCGACGAAGAGAAGGGCGACGAGGCCGAGCGGCCCGCGACGCTGGTGTTGTCGTACGACGCCGCCATCTGAGCCGCTCCGTTTAGACCCGCCGAGGTCGACCACCTCGAGCTGGTCAGGTCGCGACGAGCGAGGCGGTCAGGGCACCCGGATGCCTGAAGGGTTGAGCCCCGCCGCGGTGATGCGTAAAGGCTCCCCATGCTCGCGAACGTGTGGCGCTACATCGTCGGCACCATCCGATTCTTCCTGTTCGAGCTCGGCCCCGGACAGCTGCTGCGCGTGCTCCGAACGAAGACGGCGACGCTCGAGGTGACGCTGCCAAACGTTCCGCACCCGCTGGTGATCCGTCCGACGAAGCCCGACGTGCTGGTGCTGTGGCAGACGTTCGGGCTGCGGCAGTGCGCGGTGCCGCTCCGGGCGCCGCCGAAGCTCATCGTCGATGCCGGCGCCAACATCGGCTGCACCGCCGTCTTCCTCGCGAACGCGTACCCCGGCGCGCACATCGTCGCCGTCGAGCCCGATGCCGCCAACGCCGCGCTCGCCCGGAAGAACTGCGCCACCTACCCGGGCGTGGAGATCGTCGAAGGCGCCGTGTGGCCCCGCCCCGTGATGCTGGAGATCGAGAACCCCACCGACGAATCCTGGGCCTTCCGCATGCGCGAGCGCCCCCGCGACTCGAGCCCCGGAGGCATGCGCGGCCTCACCATCGACGAGCTCTCGAAAGGCGAGCCCATCGACCTGCTGAAGGTCGACATCGAAGGCGGCGAGACGCAGCTCTTCACCCAGGACACCCAGTGGCTCGGCCGCGTCGGCGCGATGCTCGTCGAGCTCCACGGCGCCGAGTGCACCCGCGCGGTCGCGTCGGCCGCCGCGTCGGCTGGCTTCCTCGCTCGTCCGCCGCAGGGCGAATACGTCGTCTACGCGCGCGGGTGATCAGCCCGCACAAGCGGACGAGGCGCAGACCGGGCGTCAGAGAGACGGCCGGGCAGGTCGAAGAAGCGCGACGCTCCACCATCGAGGGCCACGAGTGCTGGAGCCACGCGATGCGCTCGTCGCGGTTCGCGGGAACGCTGGAGGCGGGCTCACGCCCAGAACCGGATGCGCACGGTGCGGAACGCTCCAGATCTCTTTGAAGTTGGAGAAGCCGACCTGCGACGAGATGATCGAGCCAACTCCGGTTCACCGCTCTCTCGCCTCGGAGCTCGGTCGTGCACTCGGAGGCGCCGCCACCTCACCTCGCCGCGCCTTTGACGCGGCAGCGCGCCGCTGACTTGATGCGCCCATGCGACCTGCGTGGACCCTGTCCCTGGCAGCAGCACTGGCCGCGGCGCCTGCGTGGGCCCTGAAGGACGAGCTCGAGCTGGAGCTCCCTGACGTCGCCACCTGGGTCACCGGCAACGGCGCGACCAGGAGCGTGGCGTGGCCCGACGGGTCGGCTGCCCTGACCTCACGGTGGGTCGTCGGCCTCGCGAGCGTGCGCTTTGCGTGCTCCGACGGCGTCGCCACCTCGCTGCGGCTGTCCGCAGACCGCGGCCCGAACCAGAGACCGCACACCATCGACCTGACGTCGCAGCGCGCCCACGGCGGAGCGCGCGAGGTCGAGCTCTTCCTCTGGCCCATCGACGAGGTGAAGGCGGCGTGCCGCGCCGACGGGAGCGTCAAGGTGCCCTCGGTCACCATGTCGCTCGAGCTCTCGTGTCCGAAGGGCGTGTTCCGGAAGAAGCAGACCGCATCGCTCGACGTCGACTGCCGGGTCTCCAGGCCCTCGGACGAAGCAGAGAACGGGCTGCTGGGCACGAAGAGCTCGAGGCAGCTGGGCCCCAATTCCTTCACCAGCGTGATGCGGTTCGGCGGCACGGACTCCGGCGCCAGCCCGCCGACCTTCACCGCGGGCGTGAAGCAGCGCATCGAGTTCTTCCCGTTCCTGCTCCGGGTCTGGAAGCCCACCTTCCGTCAACTCAGGCCGGTGCGTGTCGATGCCTCGGGAAAGGTCGTCGAGCGCTTCGCGCCGTGCGTGTTCGAGCCCCGTGACGACCCCCGGTGCAGCCCCTCGGTGGAGCTGACCGTGAAGGAGCCGGGGCCCGTGCGGCTCGCCCTCGAGGCCGAGTACGAGGATGACACCCGCCTGCTCAGCAAGGTCTCCGAGCTGCGCGCCCTCAGCACCGCGCAACAGGCCGAGGCGGAGCGGTCCGAGCTGCCGTTCGAGTCGCAGTCCGCGGCGACCGAGGCGTTCTCTGTCTACGTGAGGAGCCTCACCGACCCCCAACCCCTCGCGGTGAAGAAGGCGGTCGCCGACTTCGTCGCGTCGCACCCGGCCTTCATCGGCGCCGGGTACAACGGCCACAACTTCTGGGCGAACCTGAAAGGCGGCGTGCCGCTGATGGTGATTCACCAGATTCCGTGGAAGCCGAGCTTCGACGTGAAGAGCCCGCCGGCCTGGCTCGAGCAGATGAAGGCCGGGTGGGAGGCGATGAACCGGGGCGACGGCAAGGCCGCGAGCGCGGCGTACCAGAAGGCGCTCGCCGAGGCCGAGAAGCTGGGGGCGAACGATGTCCACGTCGCCGCGACGCTGAACCAACTGGCGCTCTCGGTGCGCCGCCACGGCCAGCTCGAGTCGAGCATTCCCCTGTACCGCCGCGCGCTGGCCATCGAGGAGCAGGTGCTGACGGTGAACCACCCGAAGGTCATCTCGACGATGCTCGACCTCGCGCTGATGCTCAGGCGCAACGACCCCAGGGATGAGGAGCGGCTCCTGACTGACGCCCTCGCGCGCGCTGAGGCGCTGTCGCCACCGCGACCCGAGGCGCAGCGCAGGGTGCTGGCCTCGCTCGCAGACACCCGCCGACGCCAGGGGAGGGTGGCGGAGGCCCGTGAGCTCAACCGGCGGGCCGATGCGCTCCCCACCCCGGACTCCCTGGAGTACGAGCTCGTCCAGCCGGATGTCGTCAGCTATCTCGAGACGGTGGCGCTGCCGCCCAGCCGTCACTTCTGATGGCCGCCGGCATCGGTGCGACGCACGGTTTCTTCAGCCGCTGCATCTCCCTCGGGTCGTGCGTCGAAACCCTGCCTTCCGCAGGGCCCGGAGGCATGCGTGCACCTCACCAGCCCAGGCCCGCCGACTGATCATCGACACACGTCACTCCAGGCAGGTCGAGACGTTCGCCGCGGCCCGGAAGGCGAGATAGCGTCGGAGGCTCGATGAGCGGGGCCTCACCAGAGCACGACGACTCGACGCGAATTCGCGACCCGTTGCTGGGCGCGAAGCTCGACGACTACCTGGTGGTCGGCCCGCTCGGCGAAGGCGGCATGGGCGTCGTGTACGAGGGCCTTCACACCGTCATCAACAAGCGCGTCGCCATCAAGGTCATCAAGGCGGAGTTCGCAGGTGACGAGGTGCTGGTGCGCCGCGTGCTGGCCGAAGCGCAGGCCGTCAACGCCGTTCGCCATCGCGGCATCGTCGACATCCACGCGCACGGGCGTACGCCCGATGGCCGGCCCTACCTCGTCATGGAGATGCTCCACGGCGAGACGCTGCACGAGCTGCTCACCCGACAGGGCCGGCTCTCGCATCACGAGGCCGTGAAGGTGCTGCTCGAGGCGACCGGGCCGCTGTTCGCCGCGCACAAGGCGGGCATCGTTCACCGCGACCTCAAGCCGTCGAACCTCTTCCTCTGCGTCGACGACGATGGAGAGCGCTTCCTCAAGCTCCTCGACTTCGGGCTCGCCAAGCGCACCACGCCCGGCGTGACGTCGTCGACGATGACCTCGGCGTCGCTCATCGTCGGCACGCCCGACTACATGGCGCCGGAGCAGGCGCGCGCGCAGCCGACCGACGCGCGAACCGACATCTATGCGCTCGGCGTGCTCGCGTTTCAGCTCCTCGCGGGCCAGCTCCCCTTCACCGCGAACTCGTCGGTCGACCTGGTGATGAAGCACCTGTCGGCGCCCGTGCCCCGCCTCGCCGACCTCGACCCGGCGATTCCGACGGAGCTGTCGGACCTCGTCGAGCAGATGATGGCGAAGGAGCCGGCGCAGCGGCCGCAGTCGCTCGAGCCGATTCGCGCCGTACTCAAGGCCCAGAGCGTCACGCACCCGAACGGGTTTCCGACGGCGCCGATGCCGGCCCAGCTCAAGGCAACGCCTGCGTACCTCACGCCCGTCTCGGCTCCAGCTGGCAGCGGTGAGACGGATGATCAGCTCGAGCCCGTTCCGAAGGCCGACCGCACGGTCATCGCCGAGGTGCCGAGCGAGCCAGGAGCCGACCAGGGTACTGCCGACACCGCGATGTCGCTCAAGCAGGTCGCCGCGCCGCCGCGCACCACCTCGGGCCACAAGCGGCGGGAGCACAAGCCTGACTCCGTGAGCAAAGACCAGACGGCCCTCAACGCGGCGGTCGTTCGTCAGACCTCACTCGAGGCCGATGCGATCGCAGAGGACTCGGTTCGTCCCGTCTCGTCTTCTCGGCTGCCGCTCGTCATCGGTGGCGTACTCGTCGTGGTGATTGTCGTCAGCCTCGGCGTCGTCTTCTCTGGCGGCACGAAGACCGTCGTCATCGAGCCCCCCGTCGAGCCCCTTGCGGCGAAGCCCGACGCGCCGGTCCGGCCCGAGGTGCCAACGCTCCCCACCGTCGAGACGAAGCCGGCGGACGTGAAACCGGCCGACGTGAAACCGGCGGACGTGAAACCGGCCGACGTGAAACCGACGGACGTGAAACCGACGGACGTGAAACCGAAGCCGACTCCGAAGGCGCGGAAGGTCCCGACGGTTGCTGACCTGAAAGGCCGGCTCGACCGGCTGGCGCCCAGAGTCGATGCGGCCAGCAAGACGGACCGCACGGTCAAGCTGCTCCATGAGCGCTTTCGCAAGAGGCTCGCAGAGAGTCGGAGCGACGAGGATCGCCTCGAGCTGGCCAGAGATATCGACGAATTCGCCAGCAAGCTGTAGCGCGGCATCGCTCCATGGCATCCTCCGCGCCCGATGCTGGTCTTCGCGTCCCTCCTGAGCGTGTTGTCCGCCGACCCGACCGCGGTGATGGTGCAGAGCCGTTCGGGCATGCCGCCTGAGGAGCTGAAGAAGGCGCTCACCACCCTCGACCTCGAGCTCGCTCGCCTGCCGGGCGCGTGGTCGCTCGACGAGACGCAGAAGCGCCTGAAGGCCGTTCCCGCTGACACGTCTTCCTGTGCGGGGAAGCTCCCCTGCCTGCTCGACCTCGCGACGAAGGTGAAGGCGCGCTGGTTGGTGACGGTGTCGGTCTCGAAGATTGGCCGAGACCGCGCCTGGGCCCTCGCCGCCGTCGAGAGCGTGTCGGGCACTCAGCTCACCGTCGAAGAGTGGCTCGACGAGACCAACGCCGACGTCAGCGCGCAGGTGTCGAGCTTCGTGAAGCGCCTGACGCCGATGCTGGTCGTGAAGGACGCGCCCGTCGCCGTGAAGCTCGACCCCACGCCGCCGCCTCCTCCTCCCGAGCCCAACCCCGCGGTCGTCGCCGAGGCCTCACGTCCGCTCCCGAAGGTGCTGTTGATCAGCGGCGCCGTCGTCGCCGCCGTCGCGGAGGGCCTCGCCGTCGGTGCCACCATCACCGCTGCGCCGCTCAACCAGGTCACCACGACGCCCGAAGGGCTCAGGCTCTCGTCGTTGAGTCAGGCCGAGGCCACGCAACGCCGCGACACCGCGAACACGCTCACCGGAGCTGCCGTCGCTGCCGGAGTCGTTGCTGCAGGCCTCGGGGTCGGCGCGGTCTTGACCTGGTGACGCGTCGTCAGACGTCGCCGTTCGAGAACCGCTGATCCATCTCGTTCTTCACGAAGCGCTCGATCTCCTCCGCCGTCGAGAACTGCATCGCCTTGTCGAGCAACTGCTTCGCTTCGCTCATCGACACGCTGCGGACGATGCGCTTGACGACGGCAATCTGGCCGCTGGTCATCGAGAACTCCTCGAGGCCGAGCGCGAGCAGCACCAGCGTCAGCGACGAGTCACCGGCCATCTCGCCGCACATCGACACGGGAATGCCCGCGGCCTTCCCGGCGTCGACGATGTGCCGCACCATTCTCAAGATGCTCAGGTGGAGCGGCCGATAGAGATACGCGACGTCGCGGTTCTGCCGGTCGATGGCCAACGAGTACTGAATCAAGTCGTTGGTGCCGATGCTGAAGAACTCGGCCTCTTGCGCGAGGCGGTCGGCGATCCACGCGGCGCTCGGCGTCTCGACCATGATGCCCACGGGAAAGCGGCGGCCCATCGGCACGCCCTGACGTGACAGCTCGGAGCGGCACGCCTCGAGCTCGCTGCGCGCCTCCCGCAGCTCCGACACGCCCGACACCATCGGGAACATCACCTTCAGGTTGCCGAACACGCTCGCCCGCAACAGCGCCCGCAGCTGCGCGCGAAACAGCTCACGGTGCTGCAGGCAGTACCGAATCGCGCGAAGGCCCAGCGCGGGGTTGATCTCCTTCTCCCACTTCTTCCCCGGAATCTTGTCGCCGCCGAGGTCGAGCGTGCGAATCGTCACCGGCCGATCGCCCATCGCGAGGAGCACGGCCTTGTACGCTTCGAAGTGCTCCTCTTCGGTCGGCGGGGCAGGGCGGTCGAGGAAGAGGAACTCGGTGCGGTACAGCCCGATGCCCTCGGCGCCGTGTGCGAGCAACGAGGGGATTTCGTCGACGAACTCGATGTTGCCGTTGAGCCGCACCCGCTGGCCGTCGATGGTGATGGACGGCAGCTCGGCGGTCTTGAGCGCGATGGCCTCGCTCGCCAGCTGGCGCCGCATCGTCTCGCGGAAGAGCGCGAGCTGCTCCTCGGACGGGTTGACCAGCACCAGGCCGCGCCGGCCATCGACCGCGACCGTGTCTCCAGAACGAATCGCGTCGGCGGCCTTGCCGAGGCCGAGCACCGCCGGCACGTCACGCGCGCGCGCGACGATGGCCATGTGGCTGGTGTGGCCGCCGAGGTCGGTGACGAACGCGCCCACCTTGCCCGTCTTCACCAGCATCGCGGCGTCGGCAGGGCTGATGTCGTGCGCGACGACGATGGAGCCCACCGGCACGTCGAGCTCCTGGTCGACGACCTCGCCCATCAGGTTGCGCACGATGCGGTCGGCGACGAACTCGATGTCGCTCTTGCGCTCGCGGAAGTACTCGTCTTCGAGGTTGTCGAACTGGTGACGCAGCCGGCGGCACACGCGCCGCACCGCCCACTCGGCGTTGATGGTCTCTTCTTTGATGAGCCGGGTGACCTCCACGATGAACATGGGGTCGTGCAGCATCATGCGGTGCGCTTCGAGGATGAGGCCGTGCTCGTTCTCGGCGCCCGTCGCCAGCTTCACCTTCAGGTCCTCGAGCTGCACGTCGGACAGCGTGATGGCCGTCTTGAAGCGCATCACCTCGGTGTCGGCTTCTTCCGGCTTGAGCTTCACCTTCGGCGTGCGCACCTTTCGCGCATCGAGGACGAAGGCATGGCCGACGGCGACGCCGGGACTGGCTCCGATACCCTGGAACGACACCGGTGCGGTCACGAGGGCACCGTAGCGCGCGAAGGCCAGGCGGTGCACCACAGTTCCCACGGCCCGGGCGTTCGGAGGACTGCGCAACGGATCACCACGACGGGCCTTCGCGCAGGTAGACTCGTGCGCCGCGATGAAAGCCGTCTGTCCAAGCTGCGAGCGCATGATTGACGTCACGGCCGTGAAGGTCGTCGGTGCCGATGCCTTCGTCGGCTGCCCGAAGTGCGGCGTCGAGTCGTCGCTGCCCATCACGACTGGCGAGCTCCCGGCGCTCACCGAGACGCCGAAGGCCGCGCCGCCGCTCCCGATGAACTCGCGCAAGACGCCGGGCCCGCGCGCCCTGGTGCTCGCGTCGTCTGCCGAAGCCAGCAACGTGGTGATGCTGCGCGCGCCGACCGCTGCCGCCGTCGAGTCGGCCCGCCTCTTCGCCGAACGGGAGCCCTTCGAGGTGCCCGAGGGGCTGTGTCCCAAGTGCATCTCGAAACGAGATGAGACCGCGCTCGCGTGCCACACCTGTGGGCTCATCTTCGCAAACACCTCCGACGAGGTGCTGCAGCCGCCCGCAGACCTCGCGGCGATGTGGCGGGAGCTGCTGCGGGACTGGGGCGACGAGAGCCGGCACGCGGCGATTCGCAGGCTCTGCATCGAGCGCAACCAACTGCCCGCGCTCGCCAGGCTCTACCGGCTGAGGCTGGCCGCGATGCCCGAAGACCCGCTCGCGCAGCGCGGTCGCGACGAGGTGTTCGCGGCAGCGTCGTCCGTCATGCTGGTGCCGCGGCCAGGCGCTGGCGAGCCCGCGCGCGCGCCCATCGCCGTGCAGGTCTTCGTCGGCGGCGTCGCGCTGCTCAACACCGTCGCGGCCGCCGCGATGCTCCTGCGGTTGTTGGCGCAGTAGCTCGAAGGGAACGCCGACACCGTGACGGGCCCCTCGAGGAAACGCGAACTCCACCAGGCCACCATCGATGGCGTGCTGGGGCCCAACGGAGCGCTGTCGGCCGTGCTCTCGGGTTACGAGCACCGGCCCGCGCAGCTTCAGATGGCGAAGGCCGTCGAGCTTGCCCTCGAGACTGGCAGCCCGCTGCTCGCCGAGGCCGGCACCGGCACGGGCAAGACGCTCGGCTACCTGGTGCCCGCCGTGTTGTCGGGGAAACGTGTCGTCGTCTCGACCGCCACGCGCACGCTGCAGGACCAGGTCTTCGAGAAAGACATTCCGCTCCTCCGCGATGTCGTCGGGCTTCCGTTCGAGGCCGCGCTGCTCAAGGGCCGCTCGAACTACCTGTGCGCGCAGCGCTTCGAGGCCTTCGACCAATCTCCGACGTTCGCGACTCAGGACGATGCCGCGCACTGGCCCGAGTTCCGCAAGTGGGCGTTCGCGACGCAGACGGGCGACCGCGGTGAGACGCGCGTGCCAGAGAACTGGAGCGGCTGGCCTCAAGTCTCGACGACCAGCGAAGCGTGCCTGGGCAGCAAGTGCCCGCTCTACGAGTCGTGCTTCGTGACGCGCGGCCGTCGCGCCGCGGCCGAGTGTGACGTCATCGTCGTCAACCACGCGCTGTTCTTCTCGGACCTCTCGCTGCGCGCGAGGGGAGGGGAGGAGAAGCTGGGCATTCTCCCCGCGTACGACGTGGTGGTGTTCGACGAGGCGCACGCGCTCGAAGACGTCGCGACGGAGCACTTCGGCGTCTCCGTGTCCTCGGGCCGCCTCACGAGCCTCGCGCAGGACCTGCTCGGCGTGCTGCCCGTCACCGATGGGCGCGCCAGCCACCTCGGCGCGCTCTCCATCACCTTGCGCAGCCGTGGCGAGGTGCTCTTCCGCGAGCTGTCGCTGGCCTTCCCCGTCGAGGCGCTCGACACCCGGCGCGGCAACGACTTCACGCTGACGCCCGAGGTAGTGGACTTGCTGCGCCCGCCTGCCGCCGCGGTGCTCGAGACGCTGGCCGCCATCGTGGCCATCACCGGCGACGACGACCCCGACCTCGGCGCCCTCAACCGCCGCGCGGTCGAGACGGCGGCGGCGCTCGAGCACGTGGTGCAGGCCGACGACACGCGGCAGGTGTATTGGGCCGAGACCCGAGGTCGCTCCCTCGCGCTGCGCGCCGCGCCCATCGACGTCGGCGAGAGCCTGGGCCGTTTCCTCTATGAAGACGTCGGCGCCGTCATCTTCACCTCGGCCACGCTCACCTCTCCGACAGGCCGGCAGCAGCGCTCCTTCGAGTACGTCGCGCGCCGCTTCGGCCTCGACCCGAAGGCCACCGCCAGCGTGTCGGTCGACTCGCCGTTCGACTTCCCGACGCAGGCCGCGTTCTACGTGCCCGCGCACCTGCCCGAGCCCAACGCGCCGACCTTCACGCTCGAGTTCTCCCGCGAGGTGCTCCGGCTCATTCGCCTCACGGGCGGGCGGGCCTTCGTGTTGTGCACCAGCCTGCGCCACCTCGACGAGGTGCACGCGCTCGTCTCGCCGCACATCGACGTGCCGGTGCTCAAGCAGGGTGAGGCCCCGAAGGGCGTGCTGCTCGAGCAGTTCCGCGAGCGCCCGTCGGTGTTGTTCGCGTCGGCGTCGTTCTGGGAAGGCGTCGACGTGCCCGGCGACGCGCTGTCGCTGGTGGTGATGGACAAGGTGCCCTTCGCGCCTCCCAACGAGCCGCTGCAGGCCGCGCGCATCGAGGCCATTCGCGCCAGTGGCGGCAACCCCTTCGACGAGTACCAGGTGCCGCAGGCCGCGCTCTCACTGCGTCAGGGCTTCGGCCGCCTCATTCGTACGCGCACCGACCGCGGCATCGTCGCCCTCGGAGACACCCGCGTGTTGACCAAGCGGTACGGCAAACAGCTCGTCGCCAGCCTGCCGCCGGCCCAACGCTTCACGCGGCTCGACGACGTGAAGCGCTGGTGGGCGTCGTCGAGCTGATCCGAAAGACACCCACACTGTACGAAGCTGGCCACTTCGTTGCGGAGCGCGCCCAGTGGCATACTCTTCGCTCCCGGTCCCCACTCATGAACTCCCGAACTCTCGGCGTCGCGGCTGTCGTGCTGGCCGCCGTCGCCATCGCCACCGTCCTCATCGTCCAGCGCCGCCCGAAGCCGGCGGAGTCCGCGGTCAGCGCTGGCGAGGCCATCGACAAGCTCGTCATCGACTACGCGTACCAGTCGATGGAGTCGCTCTCGAAGACCGCCGTCACCCGCTGCGGCGTCGAGCTCGGAGGCCAGGAAGCCGACGTCACTGCGAGGGTGAACGTGCAGAATCAGGTCATCACCTTGTCGAAGGTTCACTTCACGCAGAGCGCCTGGACGCAGCAGATGATGGAGTGCGTGACCCAGGCCTTCGAAGGCCAACAACGCAGCCCGACGGCCGACGGCGTAGTGACGAAATTTCCCGAAGGCAGCGAGTACGAGCTCGATGCACACCTCGCCTTCGTCGCTCCCACCCTTCAGTACAACCAGTGACCTGCACACCCTGAAAGCTTTGCGGGCTGCAGATCGCAAGAAGTTGCGATGTGGCGCAACCCGCTGACATCACGACCTGCCTGACCGGTACGAAACTTGCGCCTGATCGCCAATCCGAGGGCTCTACCATGAACGTTTCCCGCTTCCTGATCGCCGCCGTTCTCTTCAGCGCTGCATTCGCCAGCGCCGATCCACCGAAGCCGCGCGTGATGGTGATTCTCGACACCTCGCGCTCGATGCTCGAGCCCACCAACAGCGACTTGACGGTGACGCAGATGTCCGAGGCCGGCGGCGACTGGGACACGAACACGAACCCGGTCTGCGCCAACAAGTTCTGTACGGCCAAGAAGGTCGTCGACACGGTGATTCCGCAGTTCACCGCCGACGCTCGAATCGGTCTGACCACGTATTACCAGTTCCTGCTGACGGCCCAGAAGGCCGACAACCAGCAGACCCAGTGCATCTACGACGTGCTCGCGCCGGCCGGCCAGCTGCGCCGCTTCACGAGCCCCATCGACCTCACCGGCAGCGGCAACACCGTCTGCCCGACGACTGGCCCCGTGGGCGGCGCAAATGACGCCACCTGCGTCGGCGCCGTGCGTCGGTTGAACTTCCCCGACCGAGGAGGCAGTGGCACCGGCGCCGGCATGGATGGCATCTGCAAGTCCGGCGGCGTCACCAATACGTACGCTCCCCCGGCGACCTTGCCCAACGCGATGCCGCCGCCGTGTGCCGGGGTTGGCTGCTACCTCTTGACGAAGACCCTCGCGACCCCGGCGATGCCGGTGATCTGCTCGCTCTACAACGACTCGACCATCACCCCGCCGCAGACGTACTCGACGCCCACCTGCTCCACGAACGGTGTGTATTCGAGCATCGCCGCAAAGACTGTCATTCGGCCGGGCGCGGCTGCGATTCGGAAGTACCAGGCGGCCGGCGCCACCATGTGCTCAGGCGCCGCGGCGCTCGTCCCGGTGCCAGGTGGCGTGCTGGCGACGAACTACGCGCCGGCAGGCGCGGCTGAATCCCTGAACGCCAACCCGACCATCGGGCTTGCCGCAGGCAACTGGGACAACTTTGGTCCGCTGTGGGGCAAATGTTCCGGCGTGGCGCCATGCGCCTTGTACCGGAGCAGCGACCCCATCTCGAGCACGACGGGCCGCGCCTGGTACGGCTTCTTCAACCCCGTGACGGCGCCGGTCATCAACTCCGTGAGCCTTCCTGGCTCGGCCGTCACCAGCCCTGCCTGGACCGTTCCCAGCAGCTACGCCTTCAGCACGTCGGTGGGTCCCGGCTCCGGCTACCAGCCCATCATCGCCGGCCTGACTGGCACGCGTTCCATCCCCACGGCGACGGCCTGTTTCGCGACGAATCGCTACGGAGGCGGCCAGACCCTTGGAGGCACGTTCGGCATCGCTGGCGCGCGCGCGACCGCTGCAACCAACATGAGCACCGCCCTGGGCGGCCGTGCCGACGAGACGCCAACCACGAGCGGTGCCGAGACCAACTGCACCGGCGCATGGCCGTGCGACGTCACCCTCGTGAGCGATGTCGCGGACATCGTGGGCTGGTCGCCCAGCACGACCCTCTACAACCCCGGCCTCCTCATGCCGCCCAACCAGCGGTTCCGGGCACCCGCGACGGCAGTCACCCCGACGTCGTCGCCGACCTACAGGCTGCGCATCATCGACCCGGCGTTGATGGCGTGCCCCGCCATTGGCACGACGTCGGCCAACCCGGTGCTCGCGCTGCCCTCCATCGCCTGGACGAGCGGCACGCCCGGAGGCTGTAACGTGAACGGGCCCTGTACGTTCTCGGCGCCCGTCGTCGGCATGCCTGCCACCGCTTCCGGTGGCCACTGCAACTCACCGCTGTCGCGCTTCAACTCGGCGACTCCGGACGCGGCGAGTGGCTCGTCGATCATCGCGGGTGGCATCTGCTCGTTCAACGGCAAGACGTACACCAGCACGACCTTCGTCAACGACGCGATGAGCAACCCCTACCGCGCGACGAAGAACATCCCGGCGACCGACATGTGCACCACGGGCACCTTCTCCGTCAACGACATGAGCGGCTACATCAACTCGAACATCAGCGCGAGCGCCGCTCCCAATCACGCGATGCTGACGTACCTGAGCGAGAGCGCGGGTCCGCCGCAGAGCTCGGACACCATGCCGCCGCGTGTCAACGCGCTCATCCCCGAGCCGGGCTACATGAACCCGCCCGCGACCGACCTCCCCCGCGGAGGTTCGACCCAGTTGCCCAACCCCCTCATCGGCGCCCCGAGCGACCCGAGCGGTGGCTGTCTGGGCCCGGTGGGCACGTCGGTGCAGTCGAACAACAACACCCTCTGTGCCGGCACCACCCCCTGCACGCTGACGGTGCTCGGGCCCGTGCAGGTCAGCTCCATCTGCGGTCTCTCGGAGCGCAACAAGCCCTGCTTCGTCTGCCAATACCAGCCGCGTCAGTACACCTGGCAGCGCCCGACGAAGAACTGCTTGTACTCGTCGACGCGCACCGAGTGGACGGTCGATCGCACGGCGCAGACCTGCGAGTACACCCGGCCTCAGTGGGAGACCGAGGTGCAGGACCCGACGACCCACACCTGTACCTATCGGGTCGGCGCTGCGCGGTATGACTTCAACCAGCCCAACGTGACCTGGTGCGAGTACTTCGCCATTCGTACCGACTTCGAGTCGCCGCGCACGCTCTACACCTACGAGTACCTCACCAAGGGCAATGAGCCGATCGGCCGCGCCGTGTCGGCCAACACCGCGGGCAACCTGTGCACCTCACCGTGGGTTGCCGGGAACAGCTTTGAAACGGCGTGTCCTGAGACGGTCGCCGGGTGCGGCGGCTTGACCTCGCTGACGATGGCCGCGACGCCCCACCTCGGCTCCAGCACCTGCCGTCTGAAGGTCGGCGGTTCGACCAGCAACCTCAGCAGCGGCATGGCCCACCCCGACCTCGGACCCTACGCCCTTCGCCTCATGGGTCAGAACGACGGGCGCTTCTCCAACTTCACCAGCGGCAGCCGGCCCTTCGGTGGCGCCCTTGGCGCTGCGGTCGACCCGTCGCACCGCTCCTGTGAAGCAGCACTTCCGCCGGCCGACCCCGACACGTACAAGAGTGAGTCGGTGGCGCCGCTCGGCTTCTGCGCGAAGAAGGGCGCGGGGCCCATCACCGAGCGCAAGCTCATCTCGGACTACTACGCCGACGCGCCCTTCGTCGACGTGAACGGCGCCACCATGACCAACGTGAACACCATGGGCGCCACCTACGCGGCCGCCTACCCGGCGATCTCGGGCTGGACCGTCACCACCACCAACACGCCGTACAAGGCGCAGGGCTTCAGCGCGAACATCGACGCTGGCGCCACCCTCGGAACCGGCGACATGTCGGCGCGCACCCTGTTCGTTCCGATTCCGAATGACGCGACGTACGTGCCGGCCGACCAGCGGGCCGCGATTCGCCGCGCGATGCGGGCCTGCGTGCCGCCGTCGGTGAGCGCCCCGGGTCCCGATGGCATGCTCGACGGTGGTGCGTGTGTGGCCGACGAGCGCGTGCGTGAACCGGCGCCGTGCGTCGACAACAACATCACCGGCCGCAACTGCGGCCCCACGGGTGACTTCACGCCGCTGTATGGCTCGCTGCGAAACACCTACGACTACCTCGACGAGCGCTGGCGCCTCGACGAGACCGACCAGCAGTGCCGTGAGTACTTCATCGTGCTCGCGACGGACGGTCTCGAGAACACGCCCAAGGGCTACACGGTCGGTGGCGTCAGCCCGGCCACCAGCGTGCAGGGCCTCGTCGGCAGCTTCCGCAACAACGTGCCCATGAAGACGCGCCCCGACGTGAAGACCTTCGTCATCGCGCTCGGCACGGGAGCCGCCGGTGAGCCCGCGCTCAACGCCGTCGCGAACGCCGGTGGTACCACGCAGGCCTTCAACGCGACCAACCTGGCCGAGCTCGAAGCGGCGCTGCAGGCCGTCTTCACCGTCATCACCCAGGGCGTCTTCTCGAGGTCTCGCCCGGCCATCGGCAGCGACGGCGCGCGCCTGTACGCGGCGCAGTTCGTCAGGCCGAACGACGCTGGCGTGAGCACGGGCCCCGACCAGTTCGGTCTGCTCACCGCCTACAAGGTGAACCCGACCGACGGCACCTTCTCCATCGCGTGGGAGCACGGCGGCAAGCTGAACCACGCCTCGCACCCGGCTCGAAACATCGTCGTCGGTCTGCGCGACAACGACTCGCCGTACGACAAGATGCTCGTTCCCTTCAGCGCGGGCAACGCCGAGCTGGTGGACCAGCTCGACGACAACCCGAACTTCGGTGCGGCGGCCGACGCTGGCGTCACGCCCGCGAACGTCATCTCGTTCCTCACCAACAAGGGAGAGGCGTACACGGGCGTCGGAATTCGCTCGAGCAAACTCGGCCCCATCTCGCACTCGGCGCCGGTCGTCGTCGGCAAGTCGCCGTTCGACTCCGACTACGGCGGGTTGACGGCCGGTGAGAAGTCGGGGTTCGCCACCTTCCGCACGTTCACCGACACGCGCCCGACGCGAGTGCTCGTCGAGGCCGCCGACGGCATGCTCCACTCGGTCATCGAGGCTGACACCGCGCCCACGTGCACGGTGCCTGGCGAAGCCGACCCGAGCTGCCCGAGCGGCCGCGAGGGCTGGTCCTTCATTCCGGGCAGCCTGTACCTTGGCTCGAACGGCGAATACGAGTCGCTGGTTCAGTCGCTCTTCAAGCTCAAGCAGGGTGGCTGGGGTGCGCTCTACCTGAACAACACCGCGTCAGTCGTCGACGTGTGCGGCAATGGAGTGGACCGGCTGGCCATCAACTGCGCCTCTGGCGATTGGAGAACCATCGCCATCATCTCGCAGCGCGAAGGTGGACGAGGTCTCGCGGCGGTCGACGTGACGAACCCGGCGTTGGCGCCGAACCTCTCTCGTTTCCTCTGGGACTTCTGGGACGGCGACCTCGGCTTCACCTTCAGCGCGCCGGCGGTCGGTCGTGTCTCGAACGATGACGGCGACGACGAGTTCATCGCCATCTTCGGCGGTGGCTTCGACGACCCCGGCACCACCGGCGGTGGCGAGTTCGAAGGCCGCTCGGTCTTCATCGTCAACGCGCTCACCGGTAACCTCATCAAGAAGTTCAGGAAGTTCGACCGCGGCTCGAGCGTGGACATCGACCTGATGACCGAAGTCGTCGCCCGCCCCGCCATCCATCGTCGACCGGGCGCGAACTTCACCTACCTCAGCAGCGCCTTCGTTTCGGCTGGTGAGACGCTGTTCGCCCTTCGTTTCGCCGACACCGCGGGCGTGCAGAAGGCCGACGATGGCAAGTGGAAGCCCGACGAGGTGTTCGACCCGACCTCGGCCCGAAACACCGACCGAGCCACCTGCGGCACGCCGCCGTGTAGCGTCGTGCAGGTTCGCAGCGTGTTCGAGCAGACCCCTGGCGACCCGTTGGCGATGCCGACGCCGATTCCGCCAGTCTATGCGCTGCAGAATGCGTCGGTGGGGACGTCTCCTGGCGGCGTGCTGCCGTTGCTCAACGCGCCGCCCATCTTCAACCGGCCCCGCATCGCGCCGCTGCTCGTCCCGAGCGGTGCCCAGGCCGACCTGCTGGTGGGTACTGGCGACGTCCGCGACCCCAACCAGCCGAACCTGGCGCTCTTCCGCACCAACTACTTCTACGCCATTCACGACTTCAACCAGCAGCTCAGCGGCCCGAACAACGACGGTCGCGCGCTGTGGATCAACCAGTTCCCAGAGGTGGGCGTCAACCGGCCCGAGCAGGTCGTCAGCGAGCCGGCCGTCATCACGGGCTGCGTCGTCGTCGCCACCTACACGCTTCCCCTGGCAGGAGCCGGCTGCAACCGCGAGGGTGACACCACCCTGTACGGCTTCGACCCGCTCTCTGGCGACCTGAAGAAGTGCCTCGTCTACTCCGCGCCGAGCCCCTACGCAGGCCAGACGACGTCGGTGCTCAAGATGCCGGGCGTCGGCATTCCGTCCGACCTGGTCGTCATCAACGACAATATCTACCTGTCGACGAGCCGAGACGGCCTCATGAAGGCTCCAGTGAGTGTGCCGCCGAGGCCGGGCGCCGTTCGCAGCTACCGGAGAATCAAGTGAGTCGAAGAGGCTTCACGCTCATCGAGTTGATGGTGGTGGTGGCCATCGTCGGCATCATCGCTGCGATGGGGGCGTACAGCCTGTCGGCGGTGAATGAGATTGGCCGGGTGAACGGAGCTGCGCAGAGCATCGCCAACATCCTCCGCAGCGCGCGCGCCCGGGCCATCACCGAGCGCTGCACGTACTACGTCCAGTTCAACGGCCCTCGCTACGCGCCCCTCGCGGCGCCACTCGAGGTGCCGCGCTCGGCCAACACCATCATCGTGTGGCGCAAGAACAACTGCCGCTCGAACGTCGGCGCCTACGAGACGGGCTTCCCCGTGAACCAGCGTGACCGGCGGGTGAACGACTACTCGATGACCGAGTTCGTCACCGAGATCGACTTCTCGCCAGGCATCGTCGCGGGCAATCTGCTCACGACGCAGTCTGTCTCCATAGGCTGGCAGGGCGACGGCACGCGCATGGTGTGGGCCGACACCGACGCCGACGGCGACTGGGACGACACGGGCATCGCGGCAGGTGGCCTGGTGGCGCTCACGCTCGAGGGGTTGGGCGACAGCGTTCTCGCTGGAGGCGATGCCCTGCCCAGCCGCATCGTGAGCGTTCCGGCCAACGGCCCCGCGGTGGCGCCGTGACGAGGCGACGCGGGTCGACCCTGCTCGAGACGATGATTGCGGGCGCCGTGCTGCTGCTGGGCATGGTGGGCATCGTCCAGTTGCTCATCTCGGGCATGACGCAGTTCGGAATCTCGAGCGCCCGGGCGACGGGACAAGACATGTCGTCTGCCGGTGTCGCCGAGGCCATGTCGCTGCACTTCGACGCCGTGCCGGCTGGGGTCTCCGACGCGGGCATCTTGTTCGACGGCGACAATCGACGCTTCGGGCGCACCCGGACCGTCACGGAGATCGGCGACGGTGGAGTCAGGGCCCGTCAGGTCGTCGTGGAGACCGAGTGGCGCGACCTCATCGGCCCCCTTTCGCTGCTCCGCACCGCGCGTTCCACCGTCATCATCTCCGAGTTCCCCGATGCGAACTTCTGACGCACGACGTGGTGTGACGCTGATTGAGCTGATGGTCTCGGTGGCCATCATCTCGGTGATTCTCACCGCGGTGACCTCGGTCGTGGTGTCCATCTCGAGGCAGCGTCGAGAGACCTCCAACCTCGTCGACGTTCGAACCAATGGGCGCCTGGCGTTGTCGATGATGCAGTTCGACGCCGCGAACGCGGGCTTCCGCTTCGGCGCGCCCCCCTTCGCCGTACGGGTGCTCCAGAACGTCACGGGTGGCGAGGTCGAGCTGACGGGCGCTGCCCCCTGCGGTGGCCAGGCCGGGTGGACGGTCATGCCGGAAACCGACGTCATCGAGTTCCGCGAGGGGCTCGCCAATTCGCTCGCGCCTGGCAGGGTGCCGACGGGCCTGACGGGCTGCGCCAGCGGGCTGTGCTCGAGCATGTCCATCAACTTCGGGGCCTACCCGAACCCCTTCGAGTTGCCCGGCGATGGGCTCAACAGAGTCGTGTTCTTCAGCAACGCGACGGCCAGCTGCGCCGGGAAACTGGCCGGCGCCCTCATGGCGGGTCCCAACGTTCAGCTGCTCAGGCAAGACCTTCGCACCAACGCTCCCGCCGGAACCTACGTCACCGGGACCGGCCCTGGCGCGTGCCCGGTGGGCGACATGGCAGTGACGGCGCTCGGACGAGCGACGCGCTACCTGGTGTGCCAGCCGCCCGCGAACAGCCCGCTGCTGCGCCCTGGCCTCTTCCGCCAGGTCTTCGATGGAACGATGACCCCAGTGGCAGGGGGCTATGTGCAGGTGCAGGAAGCGGTTGAGGACCTGCAGGTGGTGACGATTCTCGACAACCGGAACGGCGACGTCAGCGGCACGGGCTGCACCGGCACAGGGCTCACCCGGACCTGCGCGTGCGACCTGACGGCGGCCAACTGCACCAACTACAACCCCGACGCGACGGCCACGGGCATCTTGAACAGCGCCGGCACCATCCCACAGCGCACGGCCTTCTCGCAGCGCGCCTATCGGGTCGCCGTCACCACCATCTCGCCTCGCGCTCGAGGCTTCTCCGACCAGCAGACCCTGGTGCGCCCGGCGCTCTTCGACCACCCGGTCGGGGCCATCGACACCAGCCCTACCTCGTCGACGTCGAGCGCGAACCAGCGGGTCGTCGTCGAGTCGATGATCATTCCCCAGAACATCGTGATGGTGACGCCATGAAGACGCGACTGAAGCCCCGGCGTGGTGTGGCCATGGTGGCCGTGCTGATTGCGCTGTTGCTGCTGACCACGCTCGCGTCGGGGTTCTTCCTCCAGGCCCGCGACTCGGGAAGCCTCAACGACATCTCGATGGGGCAGTCGGTCGCCGTGACGAATGCCGAGATGGGCATGCAAGAGGCCATCAGGCGGGTGCGGAGCGCGCAGTTCGACACGGCCCTCATCACCCCGTGCCTGCAGATGGATGTGGACAACAACACCTGCGGCAGCCTGTCGTCAGGCATCATCTCGGGCCCGAACAACAACCCGCTCACGGGCGGTGGCCTCCTCTATCAGTTCATGATCTACCGCCGCGCCGAAGCCGACCCGTCGACTGCAGCAGCGGGGGCTTCCCCCACCGTGCGTTACGTCGTTCGAACGACCGGGTACTACGGCCGTACGCTCGGCTCTGCGTCCCTCGTCACCAGCGTGCTGGAGGCTGAGGTCGAGATGGGCAGCGGCAACAAGACGACGTGCCGGGGCAGTTACGGAGATTGCTTCTGACGAGAGTCTTCGTCTGCCTCATCGTCGCTGTGGTGACGGGGTGTGGGAGCTGTCGTGAGCCGAAGGCTCCGACGCCTGCCCCGGTCTTGACGGAGCGCGACACCGAAACGCACGACGGCGGGCTCTCTGCCGACGGGTGGGCGCTGCCCCTCGACGCGCGTTGGCTCAGCGTGAAGGCCGGCACGCGTCTTCGGCTCAAGCCCTCGGCGCAGGGCTGGGCCGTCGACCCCGATGGGCCCGTGCAGCTCACCGTGGAGTGCAAGACGACGTCAGAGGGTGCCGAGCCCAGCCTGCGCGCCGAGCTCGAGCGCTCTCGGGCCAGTCAGGTGCTGCAGGACGTGTCGCTCGCGCGACTCGAAGGGCCGTGGCTCGACGGGGCGCTCGCGCAGTGGGCGACGTCAGAAGCGCAGCACGCGCAGGGGCGTTTTCGGGTGGTGGCGTCTCGATGCGACGTGCACGCCTGGGGGCCGAAGCAGGGCGCAGGGCTCGCTCAACGGCTGCGTGAGACGGTGCTCTCCTTCGCGGGGTCTCGGCCGAAGGTGATGGCCGAGCTGACGGCGCTCACGGCGCTGCTGCGGGAGAACGCCGCGGCCCAGGCCCGGCTCGCGAGCGCGCACGATGGCGGGTACGCCGAGCTCGCCGGCTTCGTCTTGATGGAGAAGGCGTTGGTGAGGCTCCCGCCCGACCTCCTCGCCGAGCGGTTCACCCTGCGCCTGCGCCTGCTCGACGCGCTCACGCCGTCCGACTGTGCGGCGCTGGTGCGTCATCGCGTCGACGAGTCTTCGCGCATCCTCGAGCTGGTGCCCGAGGCCGAGGCCGCGCGGTGGGTCGAGCTGACGCGCATCGCGTTGTCGCTCGGCTTGAGCGCCGATGGCCCGCCAGTGCTGCCCACCAAAGAAGAGGTCGACGCCGCCATCGCGCAGTTGGTGGGGAACGACGAGGCGATGGTGGCGACCATCGACCTGCTTCGTCAGGCCGACAGCGCTCCGGACGACGCGGTCTGCGACGCGGAGCGGCTGCGGCTGCGGAAGATCCTCGAGCTCCCCGTCGAGCGTCGAACGCTGCTGCTGAGGAGCCTGGTCGAGAAATGACGCGGGTGTGGCGGGAGCTCGCGGGTGCGCCCCGAACTTCCCCCGGCCATCGACGCGGTCTGCGGTGAGCGCGACGTCCAGCCCCGGGCAGTGACGGCAGCACGACGGTCGCGTGAGTCGGTTCGAGTCGAGGGCGCGAGGGGCACGAGCGGGCGGTCGCTCGCGCTCTTCCGGTCACGTTCGAAGCCGTCAGGGCTTGATGACGAGCTCGACGGGGAACGTGAAGTCGATGGAGATGGTGCCGGCGTCGAAGTCCGACGGCGGGCCCTCGACGAACGGGAAGGTGACGGCCGGGCCGCCCGCGTCGACCGGACCCGCGTCTCTGCCACCATCGGCTGCGCCGCCATCGGCTGCGCCGCCATCGATGCCGCCGTCGACGCCGCCGTCGCTCATGACGGGTCGGGTGAAGGCGAACGCGCGGAAGCCGAGCTGCGGCCCGAGCGAGGGGTAGAGCACCGCGTCTCGTCGGCCGAAGAGCACCCCGTCGAGACACCCCAGGCCCTGCGGGAAGGTCTCCGGCAGGGGAAGCTCGGAGAACTCGCCGCCGACGGTGATGGTGGCCAGGTTGCACTTCGCGACGTCCGGGTCGAAGGACAGCAGCTCGAACCCGGTGACCGTCGAGCGCGCGGAGCGGGAGAAGAGCCGAGGCCGGGTGATGAGCGCGTTCAGCGGCGACGCGCTCAGCAGGTACATGCCGCCATCGGTGGTGCCGCCGAGCACCGTGTCGTTGTTGGCGGCCAGCGGCGTGATGCGCGGCGGTGGTTCGAACGACGTCACTCCCTTGAAGTACCGGCTCACGCCAGCGGTGGACGAGAGGCCGCAGCCCACCCACAGGCTGCCGGCCGGCGTGGGGAGCAGCGCCACCACGACGCCAGCGTCTGGTTCTCCGAGGCGGCCGCGGCAGTTGAACACCACCGGGTCATTGCGCTCCGGCCCGAAGAGCGGGAACGCGCCGAACCTGTTCTCGACGCCGCCATCGGCCCCTGCGTCGGGAGCGCCAGCATCGACGCCCGCGTCGGGCTCCCCGGCGTCCACCGCACCTGCATCGGCCTCACCTGCGTCGAGTTCGCCTGCATCGACGACACCGGCATCAGGCACGCCCGCATCGACCGGCACAGGCGGCCCGCCGTCGACAAAGTCCTCGCTCCACACGAACGCGACGCCATCGCGGACGTAGACGAGCCGGTCGTTGATGAGCGCGGGGTGCTCCGGCATGCGGTCGAAGCCCAGCAGCACCGTGCCCGGCGACGAGAACGGCGTGAAGCCGATGGTGCGTGGCTCGCCGAGCCGGCCGAAGACGAACGCGTCTCCGAACCCGGTGAGCGGTGTCCCCAGGACGACGACCCCCGAGTCCGTCTGGCCGGCATCGACCACGCCTGCGTCCACGCCCGCGTCTCGTCCTGCGTCCACCCCGGCGTCGACGCGGCCACCGTCATTCGGGGGCGGGTCCGTCAGCCTCACGGTGACGGTCTGGGTGAGCGCGCCGCTCGGGCTCGTCCAGCGCGCCGTCACCTCGAGGCTCCCGTTGGCCGCACAGCCGGGCGTCGCGCGAGGGCAGCGCAGCTTCGTGCGCCCCGAGCCCTCCGTCAGCGCGAGCGACGTCGAGTCCAGCATGCCGAGGGTGTTCGACAGCGCGACGGTGCCGGTCCCGGGCGTCATGTCGCCGTTGGTGGCCGTGACGGTGACGGTGGCCTCGCCGTCGACGCGCAGGGTGCTGACGCTGAGCTCGAGCACCGGCGCCGGAGGTTGGCAGGACACCAGGAGGACGAGCCACAGCTGACGCGCGAAGGGGAAACGCTTCATGGAAGTCACCTCGTCAACCCACTGCGTCCAACAGCCTCGACGACGCCCGTCACCGCGGCTCGCCGAACTTGCCCGCGATGAGCGCGCTGATTTCACCCTGACAGGCCTCGGCGCCTTCGCCACGGCACGAGACCTTCACCACCATGCCCTGCGCGGCGGCGAGCATCAGCACGCCCATGATGGACTTGCCGTTGACGCTCTGGCCTTCGCACTCGACGTCGACTTCGCACGAGTACCGGTTCGCCACCTTCACCAACTGCGCGGCGGCGCGGGCGTGCAGGCCCAGCGCGTTGGGAATCGTGTAACTGGCTTCAGAGAACGGGCTGCTCACGTGGGGCCACAGTCTACGCAGGTGCAGGGGCCGTCGCGACTTTCCTGGGCACCTTCACCCGTCGAGCATGGCCAGCGTGATGGCTACCGCCACGATGACGAGCGGGGCTCCCACCGCGACCGGCCAGGCCCACGGGACGTCGAAACGTCTGCGGAGCTTCACGGTGACGACGACGAGCGCCACGCCGCTGACGAGCGAGGCCCCCGCGCCGACGAGCAGAATCAACGCCGCGAGCCCTGCGGCGCCCTGGCCATCACGGCTGCCGAAGGCGTGGGGCTTCATGAAGACTGTGGTGATGAAGCTGGTGACGAAGAGGCTCGCGCACGTCGCCGCGAGGGCCAGCCCGGAGCCCAGCCACCACCCAACCGAAGGACGTTCAGTCACCCGCGCAGTGTGACCGAACCCGCGATTGGAACAAACACACGAGCGCGCAGGGCGCCACGTAGTAGGGAGCCGCCCCCATGAGTGCAGACCGGGTGCGTGGTGCCGTGGTGGTGGTTCGCGCGAAGTCGCCAGACGAGGTGCCGTCGTGGCTGAGCGACGACGGCGAGGTCGAGCGCCTGCGCGACGGCAGCTACGTGGTGCCCGCGGGGCTGCATCGCATCGGTGACCTGCACCACGCCGTGAAGTCCATCGCCGAGGCGATTCCGCACGACCTCTCCTTCCACGACGACGCGCGCGGCCTGCGGTGGACCCGGTTCGGCCCCATCGCCAGCAAGCCCGTCATCAAGCGAGGCGGGAAGGCGTCGTACGACCTCGACTACGAGACGTGCGTGAGCGCCGTCGGCCTGTGGGTGCCGGTGGCGAAGGTGACGCAGCGCCAGGCCGTGCAGGCGATGGAGGGCGCGCTCAAGCAGCAGCGGCCCGTCGAGAAGGCGCCGGTGGTCGAGCCCGACGAGGATGACGAGGCCGACGCCGGCCCGCAGCACCGCAACGTCGTCGTGGTGCGCGGCGCTCCCAAGGCGCTGCCGAAAGAGTTCGTGGTGCTGATGCGCCTGCAGGACGGCACGGTGCTGGGCGTGGGCCCGCGCAACCGGGTCTGGGTCGACTGGCTCAAGAAGAACGTGCCGCTCGAGAACCTGCGGCTGCTGCGCGGGCCGGTGAGCGACGCGCTCCTCAAGGAGATGCTGAGCTTCGACATGCTCGACGCCGCGTGCCGGCTCCAGGGCCAGCCGCTGCTGGTGATGAAGCCGTCGTAGCTCTCGCAGCGCTGCTCAGCTTCGACAGTCTGAACGCCGCGTGCCGCTCCAGGTCTGGCTGCTGGTGGTGAATTCGTCGGAGCTCTCGCAGCGCTACTCAGCTTCGACAGACTGAACGCCGCGTGCCGCTCCAGGGCCGGCTGCTGGTGACGAATTCGTCGGAGCGCGTGGCAGAGACGCTCAGCGCGGCGTGCCGGCTCCACGGCTGTCGCTGCTCGTGATGAAGCCGTCGGAGCTGTGGCAGCATACCGAGATGCTCCGACTCGTCGTGCTTGCGCTGGTGGGCTCCGGCTGTTCGCAGATGATGATGACGGTCGACGGCGGCGCTGGTGGTGGCCGGGGTGGTGGCGGGGCCGGCGGCGGTGCTGCGGCTGCCTTCACCATCGTCGAGCTCGACGCGAACTCGCGCGGCCTCTTCTCGCTCGCGATGGCGGTCGACCCTGCTGATGGGCGCGTCGTCGTGGCCTACTTCACACCGCGCAACACGCAGACCGTCGTGGGCACCGACGACTTGAACCTGAACGTCGTCGAGTGGCGCAACGGCGTGACGACGCCGCCACAGACGATTCGGTTCATGCAGCGCGCCCCCGGCGTCGCCATCGCGCTGCACCCGATGACGAAGGAGCCCACCGTCGCCTTCATGGGCGGCCCCGACCGCTTCATTCCCACGGGCCCGTCGGTGTTCTGGTTTCAGCACGACGCCTCGCTCGCGACCCGCTCCGGCACCACGTGGACCGAGGTCGCCGCCCGCACCGATGGAGACGTCTGCACCAACGCGGGCGCGCCGGCGAACGGCTCCATCGTCGGGCTGTGGCCAGCGCTGCGCTTCGACGCCATGGGCCGCGTGGTGTTCGCGTACCGCGACATTCGTTTCGCCCAGAACACCACCGACTACACGGGCAGTGACCTCGAGTCCGTCGAGGGTCCGCTGAGCGCGTTGACGCCGCGGTGCGTGTTCGAGGGCTTCAACACCAAGCCCGGCATCGGCGGGCGCCTGATGATGGTGGCGGGGCCGAATGACGAGACGGTGCTGGTGGCTGATCAGAACGTGACTGGCGCTGACACCGTCGGGCAAGACGTGGTGCTGATGCGGCGCACCGCGACGGGGTGGACGCCTCCAACCGTCGTGCTCTCGAGCGGTGACACGCAGACGGGCCCGCAGGTCGCGTGGGACCCGATGCTCGGCTACACGGTGGCCGTCGTTCGCGGCAGCATTCTCGCCTACCGCCAGTCGGCCAACGCCAGCACCTGGGAGAACGAAGAGACCGTCGTCTCGGAGGGCTCGGGAGGCTGGTACCCGTCGCTCGCCATCGACCCCGTGTCGCACGAGCCGTCGCTCGCCTACTACGCGTGCAGCCGCTCGAGCGGCGTCGCGGTGACCGGCTGTCAGACGTCGCAAGACGCGTTGCGTGTCGTGTCTCGCGGTGGTGGGCGATGGCAGACACCGGTGACGGTCGATGAAGAAGGTGGCTGGAGCCCGAAGCTCGGCTTCTTCGCGACCGGCAAGCGCGTCATCGCGTACCGGGTGGCGAACACCGCTGATGGGTCCGCGCGGGCGGGCGTGCTCAAGCTGGCCATCGAGAACTGAGCGCAGGAGCCCGCCGTTTGGGTTGGCATTTGACCTCCTCGACATGAAGACGACGCGCGCGGTGGTACATGGCGCCACTCGTCTCGGTGGGAGGGCGTGTCGATGATTGTCCGGAAGAACCTCAAGCTCTCCGTCGTCGCGCGCGTCTCTGGGCCCCGCGTCGCGTTCTCGACGGCCTGGGCCCTGGCGCTGGTGTTCGCCTACAAGAACGGCGCGACGTTCCTCGCGGTGCCGAACGCGGCGGTGGGCCCGATGGCCGCCGCGCTGGCCATCTTCCTCGCCTTCCACAACAACGGCTCGTACGACCGCTGGTGGGAAGCGCGGAAGCAGTGGGGGCAGCTCGTCAACTCGAGCCGAACGTTCGCGCGGCAGGTGAAGGGCTTCATCGACACGGCCGCCGCGCACGGCGAGCTGATTCACCGGCACATCGCCTTCGTGCACGCGCTGCGGCTGCACCTGCGGAAACAACCCGAGCAGCTGCACGAACTGGCGCCGCTCCTTCCACACGGAGAGCTCGACGTCGTGCGCAAGTCGAGCAACGTGCCGCTCGCGTTGATGCAGCGGCAGGCCGACCGGCTGAAGGAGCTGCGCGCCGCCGGCGCCATCGGTGAGTTCCGCGCCATTCAGCTCGACCAGACGCTCACCGACCTCGCCAACGTGCAGGGCGCGTGTGAGCGCATCAAGAACACGCCGCTCCCGCGCCAGTACGAGTACTTCACGCGCCTCTTCGTCTATTTCTTCGTCCTCATCCTCCCGACGACGAACCTCGAGGCGCTCGGCTGGGCGACGCCGTTCTTCACCGTGCCCACGAGCTTCCTGTTCTTCGCGCTCGAAGGTGTCGCGTCGGTGAACGAAGACCCGTTCGAGAACCGCCTGCAGGACACGCCGATGACGGCGCTGTGCCGCACCATCGAGATCAACCTGCGCGAGCTCAACGGAGAGAAGGACGTGCCGCCGCCGATGCTGCCCGTCGACGGCTACCTCATGTAGCGCCTGGAGCGTTCCCCATGACCCCCGAAGCCCCCCTCGCCGAGCGCCTGGTGCGCGTGAACTTCACCGAGCGCTGCAACCGCAACGCCGCCGGTGTGCCTGTGGTGCCGCCCGAGTACGCCGCCGACACCGGCAAACGCGTCGCGCTCATCGACGTGCGTGACGAGGCCGACCTCACCGGGCCGCTCGGTCACATTCCCGGCGTGGTGCACGTGCCGCTCGCCGACATCGCGCGCATTCCCCAGGTGCTCGGGCACGAGCAGGTGACGGTGCTCATCTCGAACCACACCGACCGCGCGGGCCGGGCCGCGATGTTCCTCGAGGCGCTGGGCATGAAGTACGTCGCCGCGATGGAGGGCGGCATGTCGGTCTGGAAGGCGATGGGGCTCTCGACGTCGCGCCTGACGCTCTACAAGGGCCGGCCGCTGAAGAAGCTCGAGGCGCCACCGCCGCCGCCGGCTGATGGGCTGCTGACGAAAGAGATGATTGCGACGCACGTCGGCCGGCGCGGCAGCGTGAAGTGGATGACGCTCGCGGCGTTCCTGATGCGGGGCCGGCGCAGCTGCATCGACGGGCGCGACGACCACGGCGTCATCGGCACGCCGGGCGGAGACACCGGAGAGCTCGCCCTGGCGCTCGGCGCCTACGAGGCCACCACGGGTGTCGAGCTCGAGCAGCACCACATCGACGCGCTCGTGCAGGCGTGGGTCGACACCTTCGGCCGTTTCTATCTGCACAACGACACGCCAACCATCAACGCGCTGATTCCACAGCTGCGCGCGGACCCACGGCTGACGAAGCTGCTCGAGCCGTTGTCGCAGCCGATGCAGTGGCGAACCTTCCTCAAGTCGCCGCCGGCCGAAGCGCAGGAAGCGCTGCTCGACTGGTACACGAAGCCCGCTGCGATGGGCTGCGGGCACCTGCGCCTGATGACGCAACACCCGGAGCGCTACGGCGTTCGAGGCACGCTGGTGCCGCAGGTGATGCGCGCGTTCTGGACGACGCGGTGGAAGGGCGCTCCAGAGCCCGAGTACGTGGTGCTCGGCGGCAGCCACGGTGAAGGCGCCGTGGTGAACGTGACGCTCGACGAGGCGTTGTGGACGTTCAGCAAGGTGCCGCTGTTGTCACCGAGCGTCGACGGGCTGCAGATGTTCGTGAACCACCCGCAGGTGGCCAAGGAGCTGCGCTCGCACGTGGCCGAGTTCCTGCTGCGCGTGGAGTCGTTGCTCCCGGCCGTGCCGAGACAGCGCAGCGCGCTCGTCGACACGGTGTACGAGATGGGCCAGCAGCACCTCGGGGCGACGGTGGGCGCGCTCGCCGCCGGCCTGCCCATCTTCGAGGTGCAGTTCCACGCCGGTGAGGAGTTCACCGTCACCGAGCTGCAGCAGGCCGACCTCTCGAAGCGCGCGAAGCACTGAGCGTAACGCCGATGAATGGAGCGCGGAGGGGTGACGCGAGGTGTAGCGTGACGAGATGCTCTCGCTGACGCTCGCGCTCCTCCTGAGCCAGACGCCGAAACTCGCCGCGCCGTCGTGGAACGCCGTCGAGGTGAGCCCCGAGAAGGCACAGTTCTTCGCGCTCCACCTCTCGTCGGCGCTGCGCGACCGCGGGCTGTCAGTCATCTCCTCGCAAGACATTGCGACGCTGCTCGGGGTGGAGCGGCAGAAGCAGCTGCTCGGCTGCGGTGAAGACAGCTCCAACTGCATGGTCGAGCTGGCCAGCGCGCTCGGGGCGCAGTTGGTGTTGAGCGGCTCCATCGCGAAGCTCGAGACGACGTACCGGGTGAACCTGCGCGTCCTGCAGAGCAGCGATGGGAAGGTGGTCGCCCAGCAGGCGGTGGGGGCGGAGTCGCAAGAGCAGCTGCTCGTCGCACTCGATGACGCGGCGGCCTCGTTGGCGGCTCAGCTTCAGCCCGGAGCACCTCGAGCGAGCGCGCGCGTCCGCTCGTTCGCGTGGATTCCCGCCGCCGGCGCTGGCGCTTTTGTGGTGGTCGGTGGCGTCTTCCTCGGCCTCGCGAGTGCGAGCTCGGCCGAACTCGACCGCAAGCTGGAGCCAGGCGTGATGAGGGACAGCCTCGGCGCCACCGTGCAGCAGGGAGAGTCGAGGGAGCGGCTCGCCTGGGCTGCCTTCGCCGTCGCGGGCGCCGCGGGCGTCACGGCGGTGCTGATGTTCCTGCTCGGCGCGCCTCCGCCAGCCACGGTGTCCGTCGCTCCAGTGAGCGGCGGCGCGGTCGCCGGCGTCGGAGGTGTCTTTTGAAGCGCGCGTCGCTGCTGGTGCTGGTGTTCGCGTCGGGCTGCTTCGACTTTCAGCGCCGCGTCGACGACTGCTTCGACGGTGGGCGGTGCGTTCAGCCTTCCGATGGTGGCGCGGACGGCGGTGCGGAGGCAGACGCGGGCCTCTTCGTTCCGCTCGACGCCGGCTTTTTCTGCGCGAGCGAGTGGTGCTGGGAATCACCATTTCCACACGGCACGAAGCTCAACGCGGTTGCGGCGTTCGGAGACGATGTGCTGGTGGCAGGTGAAGAAGGCATGCTCGCTGAGTTCCAGGCTGGCGTCTGGCGTTCGGTTCAGGAGCAGACGCCTCGCGTCCAATGGGCCCGGCTGTGGGGGCGGTCGTTCGACGACGCCTACGCTGCGGGTGCGTTTCAGCCCTGGGTTCGCTCCGATGGTGGGTGGCGCGGCGTCGGGCAACCTGCCGACCAGCCGTACGACGCCGTCACGGGAGACGAGACGCGGACCTTCTTCGGCAACGCCGGTTCCATCACGCGCTTCGATGGTCAGCAGCACGTGGGCCATGCGGTCCTGGATTCGGCGCTTGGCGACGTGACGGACCTGACGATGGCGCGGGGCCGGCTGTTCGCCGTGAGCGTCACGTCCCAACCAGCGAGCTTCTTCGTCGATGTCGACGCGGGCGTCGCGACCACGGTGGATCGAGTCAGGTCTCTCTTCGCGACGGACGCGGGCTTTTGGGTGACGGGAGAGACGAGCTTCTTCAGCCCTGCGACCCCCATCGCCTTCGAGCAGATGATGCCGGCCCTCCGCGCGGGAACGGCCGGGTTGGTGCCGCTCGGTGCGACCGTCGATTCGGTTGGCGTGCTCGATGGGGGGCGCTTCACCTTCGAGTATCGCGTGAGTGGGGTGACTGCGATGGCCCAGGATGGCACGAGTGCCTGGGCCGTCGGAGAAGGCGGGCTGGTGCTCCGTCGTCGCGGTGGCACCTGGACCGACCTGACCGGGTTACCCACGCGCAGCACCGTGCAGGCCATCTTCCCCTATGGCGACTCACTCGTGGCCGTGACTGGCGCTGGCGAGCTGCTCGAGCGAAGGGCTTCCGCCTGGGAGGTCAAGTCGCGTCAAGCCCTCGCGGTGGTCGATGCGGTGCGCGATGGCTCGCAGTTCGTGGTGCTCTCGGAAGATGGCCGCGTCGTGTGGTTCGACGCCCAGTTTCGTCAGACCCAGATGCGGACGCTCAACCAGGGCACCGAGGCCTACAGGCTCTGGCGCTCACCGTCGGGGACCATCGTGGCGACCTCGAACGCGGGGGCGTTCTTCAAGCGGCCCGCAGAGACGGCCTTCACTCCCATCGCCGGGGTGGGCCGCGCAAGGGGCGTGTCTGGCCGGGGCGAGATTGCGCGCCTGTGCGGCGTGGGCGTCGCCGAATCGACGGTCGTCGACGTCGACCTCTCGGCTCCCTCGCCCACCGCGACGGTGCTCTCAGGCCTCGAGGCACGAGAGTGTCGTGCCATCCTGGCGCTCCCTGATGGCTGGGCGATCGGCGGTCGCGCGGCGGCTGGCGAGGCCTTCGTGACGCTCATTCGAGATGGCGTGGCGCCGACGACGGTGGCGTTCGCGAGGGAGCAGACCTGGCCCTCGGCGTTCGCGCTCACCCCGGGCGGCCTCGCGGTGGCGCTCAACGGCATCGGCCTGATTCCACTGTCGAGCCCGCCCCCGACGCTCGACGTGACGGAGAGCCGAATCGGCAACTCGCTCTTCGCGCTCACGGTCTGGAAGGGCCGGTTGTTCGCCGGCGGCGGAGACGGCGCCATCGTGCAGCGCGCCCTGCCTCAGTGACCGGGCCATCACTTCGCCGACAGCGCGGGCCTCGGCAGCGCGGGCGGCTTGCCGTAGTCGTCACGCGCACGGTTGAGCTCGAGCAGCTTCACCAGCACCGACGGCGCGACCGACGAGACGTTCTGGCCGAACTGCTCGGTGTTGAGGGCCGTCGGATCATCTCCCATGCCGACGATGTCTTTGAGCACGCGCTGTGAGGTGGGCTTGAACCCGTAGCCGCGCACCAGCTCTTCACGGCCGTCGGCGTAGATGCGGTGCACGAGCAGCGGCAGGTTGGGCAGCGTCACCGTGGAGCCGTTGGGGCGGTCGTTCAGGTTCTGCGGCAACACCGACACCATCAGGCCGAAGTCGCTGTCCTCTTCCTTCGCGAGCTCGACGAGCTGCTTCTTCAGCGCCGCGAGCGTCTGCGGCTTCGACGTCGTCACGAAGAGGTTGCCCGTCGACGCCTGGCTGCCGCGCGCGTGGCCGTTGGAGGCGGCGAACGGCTTGGTGGGGATGCGCGACATGAAGAAGCTCTGCAACACGCCTTCTTTCACGAGCGTGATGGCCTTCGGCGTCACGCCGTCATCGTCGACCGGGTAGTGGCCGAAGAGCGGCACCACGACGCCGGTGGGCGACGTCCACGTGCGCTGCGTCGGGTCGTCGATGGCGCCGAGCTGCGTGATGGAGACGTGTTTGCCGAGTCGCTCGGTGAGGCGCCCCTGCTGGCGCTGGCCGAGGTTCTCACGCGGAAAGCTGAGCGGGCCTGCGAGGGTCGCGAGGAAAAACGTCGGCGCGGCGGCGCCCGTGAAGAGCACCGGGCCCACGTAGTCCTCGACGGCCGAAGGCGCGGCGAGCTTCTTCTCGAGCATCGTGGCGGTCTCCTTCACGGCGGCGAGGAGCCCGGCCTCATCCGGCAAGTCGCTCTCGGAGCGCCCCTGCGTCTTCCACTCCGCGCCCACCGGCATGCCGTCAGCGGCCTGGCCACTGGCGCTCACCTTGAGCTCGAGCTTGGTCTCACAGAAGCGGTGCTTCGCGCCGTCCGAGGCCACGAAGCGCTGGCACATGTGGCGGCTGCGGAACGCGACGGTGCACGAGTGCGCCTGCTTCGAGGCCCGGCACGCGGCTGAGGCCTTCTTCACGCGCGCGGCCCACCCATCAGCGTCGAGCGCTGGCGGCTCTTCGCGGGTTTGCATGACGACCTCGGGCTTCACGGTGCTCCAGTCGGGGATGACGTCTTTCACCTGGTTGGCCTGGAGGAAGGCGCGTTTGCGGGCGATGGCCTCGACGGCGGCTTTGTAGTTGCCGTCGAAGCTCAACCAGAGCGAGCGGCGAATCGCGTCGAGGTCCTCTTCGGCGGGGAAGCGGCCGCGGCCTCCGAAGCCGAAGCCGTAGCCGCCAGACGAGAAGTTGGTGTTGTCGAACTTCTCGCTGCCGACGCGCACCGTCGTCTCGACCGACAAGGAGCGCCCACCACCGGGCGGGTAGAGCGCGCCGAAGTTCGCCGACACGCCGAACTCGTCTTCCACCGTGACGTAGCTGCGCGCGTAGTAGATCTTCTCGGGCTTCGACTCGGGCGTGGCTGGCATCGAGAGCGTCATCGCCCGCTTCAGCTCGGCCTCCATCACGTCCATCACCGGGTCGACGGTCTTCGTGTCCTTCGACACGGGCGCGGCGGCCAGCACCAGCAGCAGGAGCGCGTTCATTTCGCACCGCCCTTCGAGGCCTTCGTTTCGCTGAGCGGTGGAGGCGCCAGGAGCGGCGCGCGCTCGTGGCCCTTGGCCTTTCGCTCCACCTCGAGGTCGCTGATCAACAGGCTCGGCGCGATGGCCGACACCGGCACCCAGCCCGACTCGGCGCCGCAGAAGCCGTTGAAGACTTTTGCGTCGTCACCGGTGGCGAGAATGCGCTCGAACGAGGCGATGGGCGTGCCCACGAGGTCGACGCCGCGCACCAGCTCGTCGGGGCGGCCGTCGGCGTAGACGCGGTAGACGATTTGCGGAATCACCTTGAAGGCCTGCGGGGCTCCACCGGCGCGGGTGTTGGTGAAGCCGCCCGAGATTTCTTCGAAGACGAGGCCGTACGGCTTGCCGCGCCGCTTCACCTCCTCGAGCAGGGTGGCGCGCAGCTGGTCGGGCGGGAGCTGCTTCGTCGAGTCGATGATGAGGTTGCCCTGACGCGCGACGGGCGCGAGGCCAGGCTGCGCGCGGCCGTGACCGTTGGACGCGGCAAAGCCCTTGATGGGTGAGCGGCCCTGGAGGAACGAGCGGAGCACGCCCTTCTCGACGAGGTTCACCTTCTGCGCGGGCTGGCCCTCTTCGTCGAAGAGGTAGAAGCCGTTGAGCGGCAGGTCTCCCCAGCGTGCGCGCGTCGGGTCGTCGGTGACGCTGATGAACTCGGGCACGATGCGCTGGCCCACCTTGCGGGTGAACGTCTTGCCTTCGTCGGCGTCCTTCTGGCGGTGGCCCTCGATGCGGTGGCCGAAGATTTCGTGGAAGAACACGCCAGCGGCGCGGTGCGTGATGATGGCGGGGCCGACGTACGGCTCGATGGCGGGCGCGGCGCGGAGGGCCTCGAGCTTCTCGATGGCGCGGGTGACGCGCTTCTCGAACTCGGCCTCGGTGGGGAGCGCGTCGGGCGAGGTGGCCTCGATGGCGTCGTAGAAGTCGAGCTCCATGCCGTCGTCGGCGCGAACGCTGCCCCACACGCCGAGGCGAGCGAAGAAGCGGGGCTCACGCAGCTTCGCGCCCTCGGAGTCGACGAAGTAGTGCGTCATCGACGAGACCTGCATCGACACCGACGAGCGCAGGATGAGCGGGTGCGTCTTGAAGGGCACCGACAGGCGCTTGAGGCGCGCTTCCCACTCGTCGCGGTTGAGCACGGTGTCGAGCGGCTTGTTCTTGCCCTCGAGGCGAACGGTGGGCTTATCGGTGGAGAAGTCGGGGGCCTTGTCCTCCTCCGCGGCCTTCACGGCGACGTTGGCGCGGACCTTGAGCAGGTCCTTCGTCGCGTCGCGCACGGCGTCGTCGGTGGCCTTCCAGAGTGAGACCTCGAGGGCGCCCTTGTCGTCTTCGACGGGCAGCGAGCGGCCGCCACCACCGAAGTCGAAGTCGAAGCCGCCGCGGACCTTGTGGGTGTTGTCGAGCTCGCGCGAGCCGACGCGGGCCGAGATGTCGAGCAGGCGCACGCGGCCGGTCAGCTTGCCGCCGCGCGCGGCCTGGCCTTCGAGGGCGCCGAAGGTGGCGGAGGTGCTCCACGCCTCGCCGTCGGTGACGCGGTACGAGAGGTAGTAGAGCGGCGCGTCTTTTTCTCCGGGCAGGCCCTTCTTGCTGCGGGCGAGCTCACTGGAGAGCGCATCGAGGAGGACATCGTTTTCAGCGGGAGCGGCGGTCGGCGCGGCGAGAGCCAGCGCGAGGAGGGTCGAAAGCATGTGCGGCGCGCACTGTAACCGGCAGTGCGGCATGCACGAGGGAAAGACACCCGCCCGGATGGTCCAGCGTCAGCCGCTCATCCACTGCACCTGCGCGACTCGTCTTCCAGCCAGTGCCCTCGACTCGGAGGTCGCGCGCTCGAAGTTCCCGGGCGCGAGTGCAATCAGGAGGCAGGCGCGACGTGCTCGGTGTACCCGGGGTCGCGGTGGTTGAAGTCGGGGTTGTGCGCGTCCCAGCACTCGTGGCTGCAGAAGATCAGCTGCAGGCGCTTGCGGTTGCAGGTCGAGACCGTGCACTTCACGTACGCGCCACTGAATGGAATGGGTTTCTTGCAGATGTTGCATTTGCTCCACACGTCGTCGGCGCTCATGACGAACACCATAGCGGAGATGGTCGGGTCCGCTCTTGGCCCACCGCCCGTGCGCCCCGCTCAGCGGCTGCGGCTCGTCCACTGCACCCAGGCGACGGCGCTGACGGTGATGCCGGCGCCGAGGAGCGTGCGCATCGTCAGCGGCTCGTTCAGCACCACGACGCCGAGCAGCACGGCGACGACGGGATTGACGACGGTGAAGCTGCCGGCGCGCGCGGGCGGCCAGTCACGGAGCACGATGGCGTAGGCGGCGAAGCCACCGACCGAGGCGACGAGGGTGAGCGTCGTGATGGCGCCGAGGGACGTCGCGGTCAGCGGCGCGTGGAGGACTCCGAAGAAGACGCTGAGCACGAGCGCGAGGGACGCGCCGCCGGCCATCTGCACGGCGAGTTGGCCGAACAGGCCGGTCTGATGGAGCGCCTGGGTTCGCCGCTGCAACACGCTGGCGCCGGCGAAGATCAGCGTAGCGGTGAGGAGCGCGAGCACGCCCATCGTCTCTGCGCGGGCCTGTCCGTCTCGCGGCCACAGCATGACTGCGACGCCGACCACGCCGAAGAACACGCCGACCCACGTGCGGGCGGGTGTCTTCACCGAAGGTCCGAAGGCGCCGAGGCTCGCGAGGCCGGCGAGCCAGATGGAGCTCATCGAGTGCACGACGCCCGCGATGCCTGACGAGACCGTTTGCTGCGCCCAGGCGGTGAGCGCGTTGCTCCCGCTCATCATGAGGAGGCCGACGGCGGCGAAGCGGAGCGCGACGATGCCGCGGGGAAAGGTCTCGCCGCGCAGCCGAGCGATGATGGCGCAGAGGATGGCGGCGATGCCGAAGCGGGTGGCGACGAGACCAACCGGCGTGAAGCTCGTCACTGCGAGGCGGATGAAGAGGTACGACGAGCCCCAGGCGCCGATGACGGTGAAGAAGGCCAGCCAGGTGCGCATCGCGGCGCAGGGCCTTCTCAGACAGCCGACTCGGGCGGAAGCGAAACGATGCACCGGTGCGCCGCCGTGATGCGACGGAGCACGCGGGCCTTCAGCGCGGGTGCGTGGACGACGCTCGCCGAACTGCGGCTCTTGATGAGGGCAGTGGCGATGGCGCCTTCGAAGCATCGAGAGGCGAGGGCCGGTTGGAATCGGCATCGCGCGTGGACAAACGAGCACCGCGAAGAGGGTTGGGATGCCGCTGCCGCGCAGCCGAGTGAGGTCGCGCTCGCCTTGATGGTGGCCAGCACGAGCTACCAACCGGTCAGGAAGAGCTGTTCGCGCTCTTCATTCAGTGGGTGGAAGCGCAGCTCGTCTGACGTCAGACGAGGACGACGGCACGCTCGCCGCCGCGCAGGGCCATGACGAGTCCGATGGCCGCTCCCGTCGAGAGGTCGCCACCGAGCACGAGCCCCTGTCGCGTCGGCTGCACGCCCGTCGCCGAGGGCTCGAACAGAATCGGCGGGCTGCGCATCGAGATGGCGGCGAGCCGTCGACCGAAGCCCACGCGCCCTGTGATGCCGTCGAGCAACCGCTTCGCAGCCTGGCCCTGCGGCAGCTCCACTCGAACTCGTCCAGCGTCGTCGACCGTCCACGCCACGTCGAAGAGCGCCGCGTCCATGCTCGAGCCTTCGTCCGCCGCGCGCGCGTTCACCGCCGCCGCGAACGCCGGGTTCTTCATGAAGCTCGTTCGGCCGATGTCCGAGAGCAGCAGCGGGTTCACCGTCTTGAACGCTTCGATGAGGCCGGCGGGGCTCCAGGTCTCGGCGCGGTCGAGCTCCAGCCCGTCGATGCCCAGCAACCGGCGAATGACGATGGCGCCGTGCGGCGTCTGCACCGTCGGGAGCACCGGGTCTTCCGCGCACAACACGCCGATGAGCTCGCTGTTCGGCATCATCGCGTGGTGCTCTGGCTGAAACGGCACACGCGTCATCGGCACGCCGCGCAGGGGAATGCAGTCGTTCACCCGGATGTCGGCGCCCTGCGTGAGGATGTAGCGGGTCTGATGCCGAAGGAACGCGTCGGCCCAGGGCGAAAGCGGAAGGCCCTTCGGCACCGCGAGCGAGTACTCGTGCGTGACGCCCTCGCGGAACGACTCTGGCGAGAGCGCGTGGCTGAAGCCGTAGGTGACGAGCAGCGTGTACGGCGTGGGGCCTTCGACGTCGACCATGCCGACGCTCCAGACGGGAGGCCCGCCCTGGTCGAAGCTGATCAGCCGCCGCGGGTCCATCGCGTGCATCACGTTGCCGCCGAGCGTGCCGAGCGCCGCGTCGAGCGCGTCGACGGCGTCGCTGTTCACGGGCCGCGTCGTCTCGGGAACGTTGAACGACGTGCTCACGGTGGTCGAGCCGTCTGGCCTGCGCGTCACCTGCTGCTCGACGTCGACCGGCTTCTTCTTCGAGAAGAACGGCAGGAACGCCATGGAGGATTCTCCCGTGCTGTGTGGTGTCTCAGTCCCAGCGGCTGGTGACCGACAAGCGCACGCCTCGGAGCACTGCGGGCGCGCCTGAGGTGCCGACGTCCTGCACCTCGACGCTCCACTCGCCGTTGATGGACTCGTCGCCCGGCACCCCGACTGGAATCTGCACGCCGCCGCCGCCCGGCACCAGCGTCGACGAGGTGGTGCCCGACGGGTTGCTGAGCCGCACGCGCGTATTCGTCGTGGCGCCGTCGATGAACACCTGCAGCCACGCGTCCATCGGCACCGTCGACTGGCCGGTGACGGGAACGATGAGCCGGTACCACGAGCCATCACGAGGCAACGGCGCCGAGAGCTGACCGGCCTCGGGCATCGAGTACGTGCCGCGCATCCACGACGGCTGGCAGAGCCCCTCGGGTCCGTACGCGAGCCCCGCGCAGATGCCGCCAGCGCCACACGCCGCGTCGCTGGAGCACGAGTGGCTGCTGTTCTCGTAGCGCGGCAGCTTCACGCAGGTGCCCGAGGTGAACGAGCCATCGGCCCGCTCGTACGCGCCCAGGCACAGCGGCGTCGCCGTGCCGCTGCACATCGAGGGGCCCGGGCCGGGCGTACACGTCGGCCCCACCGTGAGCCCGCACTCGAAGGTCTCACGCGTGAGGTACACCCGAATCGACGTCGGCACCTTCGCCCGGCTCGGCACGCGCACCACCGAGAGCTCGTTCGGCCTCCACGCCTGGCAGCCTGCGCCGGGCTCGGTCACCGTGGCCCACATCGTCAGCGTCGTGCCGGTCGCGCTCAGTTGCGCCCGCTTCACCTCGACGCGCGAGCGGGGCGACTTGCCCTCGGGCCGGTACGCGACGAGCCAGTTGCGGCTGAACGTGATGGACGGAAGCGTCGGCCCGAGCAACGCCTTCGCAGCCGTGGAGCTCGTCAGCACTCGAGCGAGGCGCCCTTCGACGTTCCCCGTCGCGATGTCGATGTTCATCGGCACGACGTTCAACACGTCGGCCTTCACGTCTTGCGACGCCTCAGCCGTCGCGTCGGCCTCTTCCACCAACACGCCGTCATCAACGAGCGCCTCGGAGCCAACGCCACACCCGACCATCATCACTGCTGCCAACACGAACGTCTGCGTCTTCATGGAGAGGCCCTTAGTTGAAGTCTTCGAGGCGAACGGCCCCGTCTTTCTGGAAAGTGACGAACACCGCGTTGTCGCCCCACACGCTCGGGAGCATGAACTGCACGCGGTCCTTCACGGCGTCGAAGCCGACGGCCGAGTCTGCGGGGTCGACCTGCTGCAGGTCGGCGAAGGAGGCCCAGCGCGTGCGCAACGCGACCTCGAGCCGCGCGGCGTCCGAGATACCGGGGTCGGCCACCATCGTCTCGGCGTGCGTGCGCGCGAGGCCGAGCGAGAGTTGACGGGCGAGCTCGACGTCGGTCGCGCTGGTGCCGAGGCGCTTCGGCTTCACCTCGGCCGATGCTCCGCCGCTGGCGACTTGAATCGTCGAGAGCGTGATGGGACCGCCCGCGACGGGCCGGTGCGCCGCCGCGAAGCCGACGCCGAAGCCGGGAGCCGCACGAACGCTGCCCGAGCCGAGCACCTGCTGCGGAACGCCGAGCGCGGTGTCGAGGCGGGCGGCGAGGGCCTGCTCTGTCATGCCGAGCGAGGGCAGCGTCAGCCCTTCGATGGTCGCGTCGGAGCCGTTTCGCGGCACGTTCAACTTCGCGACGATGGCGCCTCCAGTCGGCGGCAGCCACTTCAGGTCGAACTGCGTGCCAGTCGGCGTGGTGCGCGTGCCAGTCACCTCGACGGGACGGTCGACGCCGAGCAGGGTCTTGATGAGGTCCTTCGGCACGGGGCCAACCACCGGCGCAGGAGCGACCGGCACGTGCAGCGCCTTCAGCTCGCGGCCCGACGACGACACACCGAACAGCACCACGCCCTTCGCCTTCGGCATCCAGTCGGCGCCCTGCTCGTAGGAGCGGCCTCCGAACACCGTGCCCGACGCATCGGCGAGCGCGTCGACGGCGGCCTTCGCTTCGGCGGTGGTGGCTCCAGCCTGCCTGAGCATCGCGTGTGCTTCGCTGCGCGTGAGCGGCACCACCTGCGAGGGCAACACGCCGAAGGCCTTCTGGGAAAACTGCACCATCGTATTGAGCCGCGGCGGCGCGCCCGTCACACCCACCGTGCCCGAGGCCAGCGTCGCGCCCGTCTGAAATGCGCTGCCAGTGCCCAGCGGCTTGCTCGAGAAGCGGCTCACCGTGGTGGAGCGCGCGTCGGTGTACAGGTTTGCCAGTTGCTCCGCGTAGGCGCGCGAGGTGGAGGTCAGCTTCGAGGCAGGGTCGGCGAGCAAACGCAGCAGGCCGGCTTTTTCCCAGCCGTCGACCGACGCGATGGTGAGCTCGTTGCCAACGAGGCCCTTCGCTGCGTCTCGGAGCTCTTTCGTCGAGACCGTCGAACCCGACGCCGAGCTGCTGTGCTTCGCGTCGTCGATGGCCGTCGCAAACGCCTCGACGGAGGGTGAGACGTCTCGCGGCGCCACCCGCTCCCGCACCGCGCCAGGCGTCGTATCCCACGTGACGTTGCGTTTTCCCGCGGCGTCGAAGCCCGTGGTGCCGCTCGCCAGGAGCGCGCCCTTTTCGCTGAAGACCTCGAGGAAGCCGTCGTCGCCGTCAGTCGTCGTGTGGAGCGCGTAGACAGGCTGGCCGTTCGCCGTCGTCTTCAGCAGCCGCACGCTGCCGAGGTCGTTGTCTTCCCACGAGCGATAGAGCGCGTACGCCCGCTGCACCGACTCAGGGCCCGTCGTCGGCGCCTTCGTGCGCGCGATGTCGAGCCGGCCGACCGCCGAGGTGCTGCCGAAGTTGAAGCCTTCAGCCCAGGTCTTCGCGGCGGTGGTGACCGACGCGGTGGAGGTCGTCGGAGTCGAAGGAACGCGGCCAATGGGTGCAGGCATGCCGGGGTTATCGCCCGGCTGAATCCTACGTTGTGTGATAAAACCTACACTCTACAAGTATCCGGAACTGCTCTTGTTTTTTTTGCGCGTGACCTTGATCAGGACCTCAACCGGACTGGGCGTGGCGCAACAGAGGAGCTAGGACAGCGACGTGCGCCAGGGGACTCCAGCACCGTCTTCCGCGCGCGAGGCGGCGCACTTCAGGGCGCTCGTCGAGGTCACCTCGGACTGGTTGTGGGAGGTCGACGCCGAAGGGCGCTACACCTTCTCGAACCCGAAGGTGGTCGAGCTGCTCGGCTACGAGGTGCACGAGGTGTTGGGCAAGACGCCCTTCGACTTCATGGTGCCTGGCGAGGCGAAGCGCGTGGGCGGAGTGTTCGCATCCATCGTCGCCGACCGCGCCGAGTTCCACGACCTGCTGAACGTCAACCGGCACCGCGCGGGGCACGAGGTGGTGATGGAGACGAGCGGGGTGCCCATCTTCGGCGATGACGGTGGCTTCCTCGGCTATCGCGGCATCGACCGCGACGTGACGGAGCGGTCGAACGCCGAGCGCCGCCTGCTCCTCGCCGACGCGGCGGTGAAGGCCTCGGCCGAGGGCATCATCGTCGCCGACACCAGCGGCCACATCACCGCGGTGAACCCGGCCTGGGCGACGATGTCGGGCTTCCCCGAGTCAGCCCAGCTGGGACGTGAGCCCTCGATGTTGTCAGCCACCGACGGCACGCGCGCGCGTCTGTGGGAGGTGCTCGACGGAGCGCCGAAGTGGAGCGGCGAAGGCACCTGCCGTCATCGCTCGGGCGAGACGTTCCCCGTGTGGATGACGCTCTCGACGGTGTTCGACGACGCGCGGGCCGTCACCGGCTACGTCGCGCTCGTCAGCGACATGACCGAGCGCCGCGCCGCCGAGGCCACCGTGCGCTTCCAGGCGAACCACGACGCGGTGACCCAGCTCGCCAACCGCAACGCGTTTCTCTCCACGCTCACGCGGGCCATCGCCGACGGCCGGCGCACCCACGAGCGTGTCGCGGTGCTCTTCATCGACCTCGACGGCTTCAAGCCGGTGAACGACCAGCACGGGCACGGTGTGGGCGACGTGCTGCTGGCGACGACGGCGCGCCGGCTCGAGCGCTGCGTGCGGCGCACCGACCTCGTGGCGCGCTTCGGTGGTGACGAGTTCACCATTCTGCTGCGCGGCCTCCTGGATGACGCGGTGCCGCGACGCGTGGCCGAGGCGTGCGTCAAGGCGCTCGCCGCGCCGTACCGCCTCGAGGGTCTTCAGGTGCGCGTGGGCGCCAGTATCGGCGTCGCGCTCTGCCCGAAGAACGGCACCGCCGACACGCTCGTCGCTGCCGCTGATGCGGCGATGTACGAGGCGAAGCGGGCCGGTGGGAGCCAGGTCGTCGTGAGCGGCGCCGGTGCGCGCGTCGTGAAGCCGAAGACGCTCGCGACACCGACGAAGCGCGGGACATTGAAGAAGCGCGAGACGCCGAAGAAGCGCGTGACACCGAAGCCGCGCGTGACGCCGAAGCCGCGCGTGACGCCGAAGCCGCGCGTGACGCCGAAGAAGCGCGTGACACCGAAGCCGCGCGTGACACCGAAGCCGCGCGTGACGCCGAAGCCGCGCGTGACGCCGAAGCCGCGCGTGACGCCGAAGCCGCGCGTGACGCCGAAGCCGCAGCGACGCTGATCACGCTCTACAGCGCGCCGACGCCGTCCTTCTGGTGACACACCGTGCACGTGAAGGCCGAGCCGGTGACGAACTTCTTGTCGAGCACGGGCTGCTCGCGAGGCTCGACGCGGAAGGCCTCGACGTTCGCGGCGGCGTTGGCGAGCCGTGACTCGAGCAGGGCGCGGTACGGCCACTGCGCGTAGGTCGCCGACAGCTTCGCCGCCGGTGTGCGCCGCGATGGACGCGTCGTTACGGGTGCGTGAGGTACACCTGCTTGTGCCTCTCGAGCAGCGGGCCGATGGCGTCGTATTCGCCGGCTGGTCGACGCGAAGGTTGAGCTCGTCGTCATCGGCGGTGTCGAGCGCAACCGCAGGGGCTGACGACTTCCACTGCTCTGCTACAACGCCCGGCCATGTCATCGACCCTGTGCATCGTCCGTCACGGCCAGAGCCTCTGGAACGAGAAGAACCTCTTCACCGGTTGGGTCGACGTCGACCTGACGGCGCAGGGCGAGAAGGAAGCCCGCAACGCCGGTGAGCTGATGAAGAAGGCCGGCCTGTGGTTCGACGTGGGCCACACCTCGCTGCTCTCTCGCGCCGTGCGCACCGCCAACCTCGCGCTCGAGACGCTGGGGCAGGTGTGGTTGCCGGTGGAGCGCTCCTGGCGCCTCAACGAGCGGCACTACGGAGACCTGCAGGGCAAGGACAAGGTCGAGATGGTGCAGCAGTTCGGCAAGGACCAGGTGCAGCTGTGGCGCCGCAGCTACGACGTGCCGCCGCCTCCCGTGAAGCGCGACCACGAGTTCCACCCCTCGAACGACAAGCGCTACCGCTCGCTCGCGCAAGACGCGCTGCCCACCTCGGAGTGCCTCAAGGACGTCGTCGCCCGCGTGTTGCCGTATTGGTACGACGCCGTGGTGCCGCAGCTGCGCGCCGGGCAGAGCGTCATCGTCGTCGCGCACGGCAACTCGCTGCGCGCGCTGGTGAAGCACCTCGAGTGCATCTCCGACGGCGACATCGTCGAGCTCAACATTCCCACCGGCATGCCGCGGCTCTATCGCTTCAAGGACGACCTCTCGTTCGCCGAGGCGCCGCGCTACCTCGACGAGGCAGCCGCGAAGGCAGGCGCTGCGGCCGTCGCGAATCAAATCGCCTCGAAGCCGTGACGAGATGTTGAAGCGGCCGGTCGTCATCCTGCTCGTGGTGTTCGCCATCGCGGGAACGGTGGCGGCCGTGCGCACCCACTTCCGTCGTCGGCAGCTCACCGAGAGCGCGACGTCGGTCTCACCCGACGTGATGGCGGTGAAGTACCACTTCGGCCCGCCGCCCTGTCTGCGCTACCCGCGCTCGCTCGACGAGGTGCCGCAGGCCGAGTTCGACGAGACGGCGAAGCGCCTCGACGCGGTGGGCCTCGCGAGTGATCAGCTCGCCGACCTCGTCGGTCACTTCATCACGGAACACACGACGCGTGAGCTGAGCGCCCACGCGGCGTCGAGCGTCGACGAGTACCTCGAGCAGCTGGAGCAACAACAACGCGAGCCCCTGTCGAAGGTCTCCTTCTGGATGCAGCGTGAGCTCCTGCGCGCGAAGCTTGCGAAGCTGGTCGACGGTGCCAACGACACGCTCCGCAACCTCGAGACAGAGGGGGCCGTCGTCTGGGCCGCGCTCACTCCGGAGCAGCGAACGACACTGCAGGCAATCGATACCGACCAGCCGCTCCACTTCGAGGTCGCCGGGGTGTTGCGAGTCCTCAAGCCCCTCAAGGTGTTGACGACGCGGCGCCGCGCGAGGGCCATCGTCGAGCTCGCGCGTGAGGCGAAGACGAAGCGCCCCGAGTTCCCCGTTCGCCTGGAGGACCTGTCGTTGCCCGGGCCGCAGCGCCTCGACGCGTGGGGGAATGAGTTCGTCCTCTCGGCGGCCACCAGCGTCATCGAGGTGCGCTCCGAGGGCGACGATGATCAGCGCGACGAGGACGACGTCATCGAGACGCTCGACGGTCCGGTCGATCCGGCAGCGGCTCCCCCGCGCTCCGATGAGGCGGCTCCGTGCGAGGCGCCGACGGGAAAGACCGTGCTCCTCGAGCGCCGCATCGCCTCGGACGCCGAAGCACTTGTGCGGGGCGTGCGCGTCGTTCCTGCCTTCGCAGATGGGGGCCTGACAGGCTTCAGGGTCTCTTCCATTCGCAAGGCGTCCGAAGCCGAGAAGCTGGGGCTCTGCAACGGTGACGTCATTCACGCCATCGACGGCATCGCGCTCGCTTCGCCTGAGAAGGTCCTCGAGCTGCACGTGGCCGCGTTGAAGCGTGGGAGCACGGCGCTCACCATCGCGCGCGGTGGCGTCACCTTCGTGTTGAAGGTCGAGCTCCGCGACTGACCAGCTGACCCACTTCTGAGGCGTTCGACCCGTGAGCTGCGTCGTCGCGCGGTTGGCGTCCAAAGCTCGTACTTCTGGCGCCCAGCGCTGCTTCCGCTGAACGGCGCGCTGGTACATCTCGCTGCATGAACCTGCCCCTCGACGGCCCGCCTCGTGCGCTGGCGTGCGCATCGCCAGTGTCCTGCCGAGCAGACAGCCTGGCCTCCGAAGGCCTTGAACGATGAGCGCGCCCACGTGCGACGAGCCGGGGCACATCGGCTGCAATTGATCAGCTGGCCGCAAAAACGGGACGGGCAGGCCGCTCCCCGCGTCCGTGCAGGGACGACACCACGCCAGCGTTGCCTGCGAGAACCAGGAAGACGTTCACCTCACCACGGGAGTCCATCATGAAGATCCAGAACAAGCTCCGTACCGCCAACGCAGTTCGCACCAGAGCAGCGACGCGCGCGAAGAACCTCGAACGCACCGCCGGGACCAGCAAGGCAGAGAAGGTCGAGAAGAAGCTCGCCGAGAAGGCGTCGAAGGCCCTCGGTGGCGAACGTTTGCGTGATGCCTTCGAGCCCGCGGCGAGCAGCGGCCAGGCGAAGACCGCCGAGGCCGACAAGGGCTTCGTCACCGAGCTGTACCGCACGATGCTCAAGCGCGAGCCCGACGCGGAAGGGCTGATGAGCCACCTGCGCGGCCTCGAGCGGGGCATGAGCCGCGAAGAGATCACGGACGTCTTCACGCGCAGCCCGGAGTTCGCCGAGGTGCAGGCGCGCGGAGCGACGAGTGGAACGGCGAGCGCGACGAGTGGCACTGCGTCGGCGACGACTGGAACAGCCTCGAAGATCGGCACCGGCGAGCCGCCCGTCTTCACCGGCTTCGACGCGGCCAAGCTGGGCGCCGACCTGGTGCGGAAGGACGGCGTCGCGCAGTCGGCGAAGTACACCTTCGCGAAGCTGGCCCAGGCGTCTGGCTCCATGCCGACGACCAAGGCCGAGGCGGAGCAGTGGTTCACCGAGCACATCAAGCCCGGCCTCGAGAAAGAGGGCTTTGGCGTCGACTGGGTGAAAGGCGACAAGGCGCTCGTGCGCACGCGTGAGAACCCGCAAGGCGAGGTCATCGACTTCGTGCGCGCGGCCGACTCGAAAGACCCCAGCCAGATTGCCCTCGCGTGGCAGTCAGAAGGTGGGAGCGGAACCGGGACCGGAGGCGTGAGCGGCGTGACGGGGAAGGGCTCCGTCGGTGGCAGTGGTCACGCCGACCGCGACTTCGTGATGTCGGTGCTCTCGAATTACCCGCCGACGAACGACGGCATTCAGCGCGCCGTGGAGGAGCTCCGCAAACACCCTGGGTACGAGAACGCCGTCATCCTCGAGCACGCGCTCCGCCTCGACAAAATCGACTTCGGCCGGGGGAATATCGTCGACGTGGTGGTGGGCTCGGGCGGCCCGAACCCGAGCTGGGGCTGGATGCCGGAGTAACGGCTCCAGGAACGGCGGCCAGAAGTGAGGTCGTCGTGAAGGTGCGTGCAAAGCCTCGAGACGCGAGGGCCACTCAGAATGGGCGAAGTTCGTCACTCGCGCGCAGGCGGGCGCTTCCCAGAACACGTCTCCTCCGGGACTCCAGTGAGCACGCGGTTGACGTGAAGACGCGTCAACTTCGAACCGCCACGTGTCGCGCGCGAGACGTGTTCCGGGAAGCGCTTCGACCCCTCGACCCGACCGGCCGCGCCAGCGCGGCGTGCGAACCTCTCGTCCGCGACCATCGACACTCGGGGCTTCGGAGCGCCGGTTCCGTCTTGCGTCTCTCGTGCGTTCGCGCTTCGAGCAGCTTCACGCATGCTCTCTGCCAAAGACCTCGACCGGAAGAAGCCTGCCGCGCAGCGCACGACCGTCGAGCAGTGGGTGGCCTGGCGTCGTGCCGGAGATCCACGCGCCGCCGGGTTCTGGACGGCGGCGAGCGCGGTGCTGTCACTCGAGGTGAAGACTGGCGCCGACGTGCAGGCGCTCTTTCTCGACGAACTCGTCGCGAGCGCGCGCTTCCTCGGAAGTGATGCCAGACCGCTTGCGCGCGCGCTCGGCGTCATCGTTCGTCGCGGGTCGCTCCAGCACCTCGGCGTGACGCTGAAGGTCGTGGAGGCGCTCTTTGGAACGTCGGCGCGCGTCGCATCCGTCGGGCTCCTGCGCGCCGTCGCCGCCCGGCGCGACCTCGGCGCCTCGGAGCACGCGGCCCTCATCGACACCGTGGCGGCGATCCTCGGGCCGCCTCGAGTCTCGTCTCCCCAGTCGCAGAGCATCAACTTGAGCGTGCTGCCGAAGCCGCGCTTCACGCGCTCAGGAAAGCTCCACCCCGACGACTACGCGCGGCTCTCGCGCGAGCTTGCCCGAGTGCTCGGGCCCCCGGCACGAAAGGGGGCGCACGACAAAGACATCCTCGAGCTCGCGCACGTTCTCGTGGAGGAGCGCGGGCACGCGTCCGCCCAGGACGCCGTCGAGCCGGAGGTCGAAGAGCCGCTCTTCGAGAATCCGCTGGGGCACGACCTGACCGAGAGTGGCTCCGCTCGACTCGAGCGGCTCGAGGACAGACCGGTGCTCGGGTTGATGAAGGTGGTCGAGACGCTCCGACGAAAGCGCGTCGACGTCTCGTCACTCGACGCTCGCCTGCCGCCGTACGTCGCGCCCCCCGCTCCAGAATCGCTCGCGGCGTTGGCGAAGAAGGTCGCGTCGAAGGGAGACGCGTTTCAGCTCGACCTGCCGTCGGGACGCCTGTCGATGCACACCTCGGTCGACCCCGACATCGTGACGGAGCGCCGCTTCGCCCAGCCCGGCCGCCTGGTCGGGCACCGGCTCGATGACGTCGTGCTGCTGTCCCAGAAGCGCGCCGTGCGGTGGTCGACCCCGCAGTCAGATATCGCCACCGCGCTCTACGCGGGCGACGCCGAGTGGCTGCTCTCGGTGTACGCCGACTTCGGTAGCGACGTCGCTCAGGCGCTCGTCGGTGATGTCTTCTCCGACGGCGCGCTCATCTCGTCGGAGCGGCTCGGCAGCGCGACGCCCGGGCCCGACGTGCTCGTGGTGACGTCGTCACAGGAGTACGCGGCGTGGTCGTACGGCACCGATGCCCGCGGCCGTGTCGTCGCCGTGTTGATTCACGCGCGCGGGCTCTTCACGGGGTGGAAGCATCGCCCGGCTCGCAGAAAGGTGTACCCGGCTCGACGTCGCGTGCGCGGCTGACGTCGACCTCCAGGGGAAGGGCAGTAAGAAGCGTCTCATGCCCGCTCCGCAGTCCACCTCCAACGTGGTCGACGTGCTCCGCATCAACGGCGTCTCTGCTGGCGCCACGCCTGACCTGATCATCGAGATTCCCCACGGCGCCACGCGCACCGCCGACTTCACCGCGGTGGAACAGGCGCTCACCAGTCCGCTCCCCGAGGGGCTCGCCGACTTCTTCCACGTCAACACCGACGCTGGCGCCCCGGAGCTCGCCGTCGCGCTCGCGCACCGCTTCGTCACGCTCGAGCCGACGAAGTCGGTCGCGATTCTGCGCTGCCGCATTCCGCGCACGTTCATCGACTGCAATCGCCGCATCGACGCGAACCCCGCCGAGCTCAAAGAGGGCAAGGTGACGCCGGGCCTGATGCCGTGGGTGACGAGCGCGGCCGACCGCGAGCTGTTGCTCTCGCGCTACCGCGACTACGTGAAGGCCGTCGACGACGCGGTGGGCGAGGTGATGCCGAAGGGCGGAGCGATGCTGCTGCTCCACACCTACGCGCCGCGCTCGGTCGGCGTGGAGGTCGACCTCGACATCGTGAAGTCGCTGCGCGCGGCGTACACGCCAGAGAAGGAGCCCACGTGGCCGCTGCGCCCCGAGGTCGACGTCATTCACAAGACGCTCGAGGGCGTGTCCCTCGCGCCGCAGAAGGTGGTGTCGACGCTCGAGACCGCGCTGGGCGTCATCGGTGTGCCGCTCGCCGATGGAGAGAGCTACCCGATGCACCCCAGCACCCTCGCGTATGGCCATGTGACGAGCTGGCCCGGCCGGGTGTTGTGCGTCGAAGTTCGCCGAGACCTGCTGGCCGCGCCGTGGACGCCGTTCGCGCAGATGCGCATCGGTGACGCCGAGTGCGCGAAGCTCGCTGGCCCGTTCGCAGAGGCCGTGCGCGCGTGGTGGAGCTGATCAGCGTCGCTGGAGCGCTCCGCGCATTCGGGTCGAGACGCGCTTCAGCGCGCTCCGTGGCTGCTATGACGCCCCCATGGAGACCCCGATGAAGACCCAGCTCGATTTCATCCAGGACCACGAGGCGCAGCGGCGCGATGAGCTGTGGATGACCCAGCCCATGGGCGGGGGCCAGCTGAAGACGTACACCTTCGGGCAGGCGCTCGACGAAGCGCGCCGCATGGCCACTCACCTCCAGTCGCTCGGCCTGCCGCCGGGGACACGCGTCGCCATCTTCTCGAAGAACACCGCGTGGTGGTTGATGGCCGACCTCGCCATCTGGCTCGGCGGCTTCGTGTCGGTGCCCGTCTACCCGACGCTCACTGCCGCCAGCATCAGGCAGATCCTCGAGCACAGCGAGGCGAAGGTCGTCTTCGTGGGCAAGCTCGACGGCTTCCCCTCGATGGAGCCGGGGCTGGTGGAGGGCGTGCAGCGCATCGCGCTCCCGTTGGCGCCGCCGGTGCCGGGCGCCACGCGATGGGAGGAGCTGATCACCAGGCACCTGCCGCTCGCGGGCCGCGTCACCCGGCCGCCCGACGACCTCGCCACCATCATCTATACCTCGGGCAGCACCGGTGAGCCCAAGGGCGTCATGCACAGCTTCAGGACCATGGCCTCGGCCTTCCGCTTCGTCGACCTCGCGAAGATGACGCCGGCAGATCGTCTCTTGAGCTACCTGCCGCTCGCGCACGTCGCCGAGCGCGCGGTGATGGAGACGGGCAACTTCAAGGTTGGCTACCAGCTCTTCTTCGCCGAGGGCCTCGAGACGTTCGTCAAGGACCTGCAGCGCGCGCGGCCCACGCTCTTCGGCACCGTGCCCCGCCTCTGGCTCAAGTTCCAGGCAGGGGTCTTCGTGAAGATGCCCGAGCAGAAGCTCAACCGGCTGCTGAAGCTGCCGCTGGTGAACCGGCTGGTGAAGCGCAAGCTGCTCCAGGGACTCGGGCTCGACCAGGTGCGCTGGTCCGTGACGGGCTCGGCGCCGACGCCACGCGAGCTGCTGGCCTGGTACGCCAACCTCGGCCTGCACATCGGCGAGCTCTACGGCATGACCGAGAACTGGACCATCTCGCACATCGCGCTGCCCGGTGAAGACAACGCCGGCACCGTCGGGCGCGTGCACGAGGGCGTCACCTGCCGCATCGCAGACACGGGAGAGATTCAGGTGAAGAGCCCGGGCACCATGCTCGGCTATTACAAGAACCCGCAGCTGACGGCCGAGACCGTCGACGCCGAGGGCTTCCTCCACACCGGAGACCGCGGAGAGATCGACGCCTCGGGCCGGCTGCGCATCACCGGCCGGGTGAAGGAGCTCTTCAAGACCAGCAAGGGCAAGTACGTCGCACCCGCGCCAATCGAGAACCGGCTGATGCGCCATCCGAACATCGAGGCGGTGTGCGTGGCGGGCGCCGGCATGCCGCAGCCCTACGCGCTGGTGATGCTGAGCCTGGACGCGCAGGCGCAGATGGGCAATGCGGCCGCGCGCGCAGGGATGGAGCGTGAATTGTCCGACCTGCTCGACGAGGTCAACAGCGAG
>JAUXRI010000118.1 GCA_030681895.1 Myxococcales bacterium
GCAGCCACCGCTCCCGGGTTCTCCTGCACGCGGGGCGGCGTGGCAGACAGGTAGCCGTTTTTCACCGAGGCCGAGAGGAACTGCGCGCGCAGCTTCGGGTCAGCGCCGACCTTCTCCATCACGTCACCGAACCGGCCCGAGTCGGAGAGCTTGCCCAGCGCCTCTTTGAAATCGCGCGGCGACATCACGCTGAGCCCGCTCACGAAGCCGTCGGCCGAGTCGTTCTGGGTTCGCGCCAGAACCTCCTTCATGAAGCCGCCACCCCTGAGGGCCTGAAGTTCACCCGCCGAGAGCGTGGGCAGGTCGTTCATGTCGAGCGGGCGATGCGGGCTCTCGAACGGGTCGCGCTTCTGTTCGTGGCGCACGACCGTGTTCTTCTGTGACGACTCCGGGGGCCGCTGTTTCGGAGCACCGCGCGGGGCCGGCTGCTGCTGCGGCTCCTCGACGGGATCAAACCCGGTACGTGAGGTTTCGACTCGACCTGGACCTGCCATGTGGGGGCTCCTTGTTGAGGGATGCCCGCCACTGAGCGCCGATCGTGCCAGCGCCAACCTGTTGAAGCGTCGAGAGTCTGCGTTCCAGCACCGCGGACGTCAGCCGCGCTTCTTCACGACGCCGGACTTGTCGACGAAGAACGGCTCGACAAGCTTCTTCTCGACCTTCTCGCGGAAGCCCTGCACTTCGAAGCCGGTCTCATGCAGCACTTCGATGCACCGGGTCTGCACGCGCTTCGCCGTCTCGTCGGTCGTGAGCAGCTCGAGGATCGGTTCGCGGGCCTTCACGTCTTTCAACGTTCCGAGCGTGCGCAGCGCCGCCATCTTCACGTCGTCCGACATGTCCCTCAGCATCGTGATCGTCGCCTCCGCGATGCCGTCGTGCTGCTTGCCCTCGAGGAAGTGCAGCAGCACCGACTTCTTCTCGGGGTCGCGCGTGTACTCCGTGCCCAGGCGGCGCAGCTCGTCGAGGACGATCGTGTTGACCGCCGGCTCTTCGAGGATGTCGGCGAGGATCTTCACGGCCCAACTCGAGGCCGCCTCGTTCTTCTTGAGGAACTCGACCACCTTCGGCACGGCCTGCTCGCCCTGCGTGGCGATCGCGTCGAACACCATCGCCTTCTCGTCGGCGTCGGTCGTCTGGGGGTCGACCACCAGGGTGAACCGCTGCATCAGCACCGGCACCACGTCGGGCGAGCGCGTCTGCACCAGCTCCTCGATGGCCTTCTGGCGCGCCTGCGCTTCACCGTATTTCTGGGTGACCTTCTTCTTCAGCTTCTCGGCCTTTTCGGCCGGCGTGCTGCTCTTGAAAATGTCGAGAAGACCCATGGCTCGCGCGGCCTCGCATACCCGTCGGTGAAAGGAAAGTTCAGAGCTTCAGGTTTGCGCGCACGGGCCCGACGTAGTGGCTCTCGATCGCGTCCACCGCGTGCTTCAGGCCCGGGCCTTCGCCTTCGGGCAACTTCACCTGCACCACGAGGTAGAGATCGCCTGCCGGCTCGCCGCGTAGACCGGGAACACCCTTGCCACGCAGCCGCAGCTTTGCGCCCGACTGGGTCGAGGGCTTCAGGGTGACGGTGCCCGAGCCGCCGAAGACCGGCACCTTGATCTCGGCTCCGTAGAGCGCCTCTTTCAGCGTCACCGGCAGATCGAGGTAGAGGTCCTGGCCTTCGCGGCGCACGAGCGGGTGCTCCGTCACCTCAAGGTCGACGAAGAGGTCGCCGTGAGGGCCGCCGCGCTCGCCTGGCTCGCCTTGACCGCCCAGCCGCACGCGCGACCCGGTCTCCACGCCCGCGGGGATTCGCACCTCGAGCCGCTTGTGGTTGACGGTGATGGTCTTGGTCGCGCCGAGGACTGCGTCTTCGAGCGAGATCTGCATCGACGCGACGAGGTCTCCGCCTGCACGGGGCCCTGCGCGCCGCCCACGCCGCCCGGCCTGCTGGGCGCCGAACATCTCTCCGAAGATGCTCTCGAAGTCGACCGGCCCGCCGCCCTGGTTGAAGTCGAAGTGCACACCGCCGGGGCCGCCACCCGCCGAGCCTCCGTTGAAGCTGCCGTTGCGATAGGCGCGGTACTGGGCCGCCTTCTTCTCGTCCCAGCCCATCTTCGCGGCGTCGTCACCGAACTCGTCGTAGAGCTTCTTCTTGCTCTCGTCGGAGAGGATCTCGAACGCCTCGGTCGCCTGCTTGAACTTCTCTTCCGCCGACTTGTTGCCGGGGTTCACGTCGGGGTGGTGCTGCTTGGCGAGCTTGCGGTACGCCTTCTTGATCTCGTCCGCCGACGCTTGCCGTGACACCCCGAGTCGCTGGTAATAGTCCGTCACCAATGGCCTCACCCGCGAGCCACAGTAACCAGCCAGTCTGGCGATGCCAGTGGCTCGTGGCGTTGCTGTTCTCGACGGTTGCCGGAGCGCAGAGCCCTGCGTCCCCGACTCCATCGGCGCCGAGCCTGGATGGTGGCACACCGGTTCAGGGCGTGGTGATCGATCGTGCCGTGGCGTCGGTCGACGGGAAGGTGATCACGCTCACCCAGCTCGAGTTCGAGACCCGGGTGCAGCTGGTCAACCGGGGAGGGACTGAGGCCGCCTTCGCGAAGCTCGACGCCGAGGATCTCAAACAAGGGCTGCAGCTCGCCATCGCCCAGCGCCTGGCCACGCTCGAGGCCGACCGGTTCGAGGCCTACCAGCTGGAAGCGGGCGAGCTCGAGAAGGCCGTCGCCGAGTTCCGCGATCGCATGGGCGGGGAAGGGCGGCTTCAGCAGTTCCTCGACGTGCAGGAGGCCGATCTGGCCGACGTCGGCGTGATTCTGCGCCGGGGCATTCGCGCCGGCCGCTCCCTCGAGGGCCGCCTTCGCCTCAAGGCGAACGTCACCGAGGCCGAGGCGAGGCGCGCGAAAGCCGACGTCGTGGCCTGGCGCTCCTTACCCCTCGACACGGTCCGCCAACTACTCGCCAAGGAGCGCTTCGAGAAGCTGGTTCAGCAGGAACTCGCGCAGGCCCGCAAGGCGAACGACGTGCGGTTGTTGATGGCGTTCCCCGAGGGCGGCGCGCCGTGAGACAGCTGGCTCCCGTGGTGCGAATGCGGCGAATGACCGTCGCCGATCTGCCCGGCGTGATGGAGATCGAGAAAGAGGCGTTCAGCAACCCGTGGTCGCTCGACATGGTGCGGAAGGAGCTGACCCAGGAGTGGTCCAACGTGCTGCTCCTCGAGGAGTCGACGCCGTGGGGCTGGGAGCTGCGCGCCTTCGCCATCTTCTGGATCGTCGCCGACGAGGTGCACGTGCTGAACGTCGCGACGCACGTCGCCAGCCGCCGCAAGGGCTACGGGAAGCAGATCATGGACGAGGTGATCACCGTGGGCCGTGGGCGCCAGTGTCGAATCGGGACGCTCGAGGTCAGGCGGTCGAACGTGCCGGCCATCGCCTTGTACAACCGGCTGGGGTTCCGCACGGTGGGCCTGCGCCCGCGGTACTACAACGACAACCAGGAAGACGCGGTCGTGATGATCATGGACCTGTAGATCACGATCTTTGCCGATCACCGTCGGACCGCCTTGACACCCACAACGGGGCCATGTACTCGGGCCGCCCTTTCCTCTGAAGGAACCGTTTAGACAATGCCAACGATCAGTCAGCTCATCCGCAAGGGCCGCGAGAAGCTCCGCTACAAGAGCAAGAGCCCCGCCCTCAAGCAGAGCCCCCAGAAGCGCGGCGTCTGCACGCGCGTCTACACCACGACTCCGAAGAAGCCGAACTCCGCCCTCCGCAAGGTCGCGCGCGTTCGTCTCACCAACGGAATCGAAGTCACCTCGTATATTCCGGGCGTCGGTCACAACCTGCAGGAGCACTCGGTGGTGCTCATTCGCGGTGGCCGCGTGAAGGACCTTCCCGGCGTTCGCTACCACATCGTTCGCGGCACGCTCGACTCCGTCGGCGTTCAGGGCCGTAAGCAGAGCCGTTCCAAGTACGGCGCCAAGCGGCCCCAGTAATCAGGAGATTTCGCAATGCCACGTCGTCGCGTACCCAATAAGCGCAAGATCCTTCCGGACCCGAAGTTCCAGGACCGGCTCGTCGCCAAGTTCATCAACGACCTCATGCGGAAGGGCAAGAAGTCCACCGCGGAGCACATCGCCTACGGCGCGTTCGCCGTCGTCGAAGAGCGTGCCAAGGAAGAGCCTCTCAAGGTCTTCAAGCGCGCCCTCGACAACGTCAAGCCCGTCCTCGAGGTGAAGAGCCGCCGCGTCGGTGGTGCCACCTACCAGGTGCCTGTCGAAGTCCGTCAGGACCGCCGGGTCGCTCTCGCGATGCGCTGGATCATCGAGTACGGCTCCAGCCGTGGCGAGAAGACCATGATGGAGAAGTTGGCTGGCGAGATCATGGACGCCGCCAACAACCGCGGCAACGCGGTGAAGAAGAAGGAAGACACCCACAAGATGGCCGAGGCCAACAAGGCCTTCTCGCACTATCGGTGGTGAGTCGGCCGGCCCTTCGGGGCTGGTGATCAACGGGCGGGGCTTCGGGAGACCGGGGCCCCGTTTTCGTTTGTTCCAACCAGGCTGACGCCAGCGAAGGTGCATGGGCAGGGGAGCCATGCGACTCTCCACGGCGTGCTCCTCGGCCTCGTGCTCGTGCTCAGCAGCCTTCCCGACGGAGTTCCCAGACCGGGCCTCGACGTCGTTGGCGAGGCGTTCGGCGTCAATCGAGTCGCGCTGGTGCGTGTGCGGGGCGCAAAGGAGCTCTCGCTCGCCGAGTTGCGGACTCACACCGAGTTCGTCATCTCGACCCTGGCGATATCCTGGTTGATCGAACGGTCATTCGGTTGTCAGGCCTTCGTCCGCGAGGAGGGGGACGGGGCGCTTCAGGCGGCTGAGTTGCTCGAGATCGCGAGCGCCCTGGGCACCTCCCGTTCGTCGCGATGGTCTTACTGGGCGCTCCACGCGCGGTGGCTCCACGAAGATCGATTCTCGACTCCCTCGAGGGCGATCGCCGAGAAGCTCGACGCCTTCGTCGAAGAGGCCGCCCGCCAGGGAAGAACGGAGAACTCCGAGACCGAGTGGGCCGCGCTCCTGGCCATCGAGAGCTGGGAACGACTCTCCGCTCCGCCACGAGGGGACTGAGAGTTGCTCTGGGCCGGCTCCGTCGTCCTACTCGAGGCCCAGCTCCTTCTCGACGTCGTCCCGATCGACCAGGCGGAACGAATGCAGCCACCACTCACCGAGCACCTTGCGGAAGGCGATGCGCAACAGCCGCACGTTGCCTTGCGAGTCCTCGAGGACGAAGTAGCGCACCGTCATCCACTCGCCGAGCGTCTGCTCCTTCACCCGGTAGACCGTCGCGAGCTCGTCTTTGCCGATCCACTTCGTCAGCTCGGTCGTCACCTGCTCGGCGGTGCTCTCGAAGGTCGGGAGCAGGCGCGGCGGCACCCGAAGGAGGAGCTCCGTCATGCACTTCGGGCGCAGCTTGAACTCGACGGCGCAGGACTGCAGGTCAGTCTCCCAGGCTTCGGGTGACTGCAGGGGCTGGGCGATGTGGGTGACTCGACGCGCCGCCGCGTCGACCTTCTTGCCGGGGCTGTCGGCGAAGGCGTTCGCAGCCGCGATGACCGCGACCAGCACGCCGAGTCTGAGAAGCCCCGGAAACGTCACGGTGTCGTGACCCCCGGTTCAGCGGAGATGTGAAGACGATCGAAGACACGCCGCGTCACGCGGAGAAGTCGGGCCAGCGATGAGAGAGCAGGTCTGAGGCTCGGGGGTCGATCTTCGACCAGGTGGCTTTGAGCGACCGGAGCCTCGGGAGCGTCACCAGCGCCTTCGCAGCGGCCTCCGACAGCGCTCCGTTGCGGAAGGCGGCGGTGCGCAGATCGTCCGCGTGACCGCTGTCGACGAAGGCTTCGATGGCCTTTGCAGTGACCTCGTCGACCGAGATCTCTCGCAGCCTCGGCAGGAGTCCTTCGGCGGCGCAGCTCAGCCCTTCATCCTTGAACTGGTTCTCGCGACCCAGCATCAGGACGCGAACGCTCGGCAGGTGCTCGAGCAGGGCACGGAGCCCCGTCGTGCCGATGCGGTTTCCGAACAGCGTGAGTGAGCGCAGGTGCTCGAGCCACGGCGCGGTCGAGAGCGCCTTCGCTCCACGGGAACCGACCGTGACCATCAGCAGCGAGAGTTCTTCGAGAGAAGCGCAGAGCGGTCCATGAGCCAGGGCCCTGCAGCCATCGACGTCGAGGGTGTTGAGGCCAAAGTCGGCGCGCCGCAGCGGCCATCGGGCGGCCGACAACGCGACGAAGCCTTCGGGCGTGATGCCACACTGAGACAGTGACACATCGGTCAGGGCCGAGAGCGTGCCGAGCGTCGTGAGCGCCCGGGCGCCGTCATCGCCGAGCGGGTTCGAGTTGAGGGAAAGCGAGGTGAGGCGGCTCGAAGGGAGCGCTCCGAGGGCCTGCGACACCGACGCGCTGCCGAGCCCCGCGCCATCGAGCGTGAGATCGGTCAACGAGGACGCCGCGCCGAGCAGCTTCGCCAGCGTCGAGACAGGAATCGCGCCGTCGTCGAACGAGAGCGCCGTCAGGCGAGGCATCACTGGGAGCAGTTCGTGTGCAACGTCTCCAGGAAGTCGACGCAAGGAGAGCCGCTCGAGGTGTGGGAGCGCAGCCAGCGCCTTGACCGCAGCCGACGACAACGCCGCGCCTTCGATGCGCAGCTCGGTCAGCGGCAGGGTCGCGAGCGGGGCGATGGCGTCGGCCTCGATGACGACGTCTCCCCGGTGCGCGAACGAGAGCGAGGTAACGCGCGGGGCGTGCTCGGCGATGGCTCGAGTCAGCGAGGCCGTGAGTGCTCCGCTCAGCGAGAGCGTCTCGACGCCCCCGAACGTCTCGTGCTTCATGAGTCGTTCAGCCGCGGACTGGTCGGCGCCTGAGAAGGAAAACGTGCGCAGGGCAGGCACGATTCGATGACGGGGCAGCCACTCGACCCACGTCGGATCGGCCTCGGTGTCCAATACCTCGAGCTCACGAATGGGTGTTCGCTCGGCAAGGAAGTCGAGCACCGCTGAGTCGCGCAGCAGGATCGTCGCCTGCTCGACGAGCCCATTCGCGAAGCTCAGCGAACGCACGTTCCGCGCGAGGCGAGCGTCGTCAGGCCGCAGGGGACGAAGCCACTCGGGAGAACAGCGATCGAACAGCGCGTCGCGACGTTCCGCCTCGTCGACCGTCAGCGCGTCCTTCAGGGCGAGCTGCAGGTACTCGCCTCGAGGGTCGCCCTGCTCGCTGAGCACATCACCCAGCACCGCGCGCGCCGAGAGATCGTCAGGCCGGGCGAGCACTGCGCTCCACTGCGTGCCCTCGAGCGGCGCCGGTGAGTACGGCACCCTCATTTCACGCGCTTTCGGGCGCTGCGCGGGACCGGACTTCTTTCGAGCAGCCATTGAGGCGCCCGATGGCACCACTTTCCGTGATCCACGTCACCAGGTGCCTGCATGACACACCACATGAGGGCCAACGTTCGACGCCGGGTGAACTCCCGCGCTGAAGTCTGTGAGTTGACTGAGCTCGAGCGGAGCCAGTTGTTGTCAGCCGGGCGGGTGCTCCTCGGAGCCAGAGATCTCGAGAGCCTGCTTGCCTGGAGCGATCGCGAGCTGCTCGGGTGGTTGTTGGTGCGCATCGACGACGAAGACGGGGCTCCGCAGTGTGACGCGTGGCTGCTGGCGAGCGGCGACGAAGGTCTGTTGTTCGAGCCCGGCGCAGCGAGGCACCTCGGCATCGCGATGTCGCAGACGTACCTGGTCGACGTGCAGGCCTCGAGGGCGAGCCTGGTCAAGCGGCTCCAACACGCGCTCGATGCCATGCTCCGCCCCCGGTTTCTGGGGTGGGTCTCGGACGAAGCGCTCGAGCGTGCCGCGTTGGCCGCCGAGCCAGAAGAGGTCGACGAGCTCGAGCCGGCCTTGAGAAAGGCCTGAGGGGCCGTCGAGGGGCTACGCTCGACGCATGTTCGCGCGCGTCTGGCTTCCGGTCTGTCTCCTCGTCCTCGCGTGCGGTGGAACGGTCAATCCTCCCGCGAGCAAGTGCGAGGGCGTGCGCTGCACCGGAACCGACCTCTGCGATCCCTCGACTGGGAGCTGTGTGGGCCGAAGCGCCGACGCAGGGCTGGACGCTGGAGCCACCGATGCTGGCCGCGACGCTGGCTCCATCGATGCCGGTGCCGTCGATGGTGGCGTCGATGCGGGGACTCTCGATGCAGGCCGAGATGCAGGGGCAGATGCCGGCGCTCCAGATGCTGGGTCACGCGACGCAGGTTTCCTCGACGCAGGCGCTCCCGAGTGTTTCGACAGCTTCGACTGTCTGGGCGTGCGCAACCGCTGCGACACCACCACCGGCCGCTGCGTCGAGTGCCTCATCGACGGCCACTGTCCGAGCGCGATTCCGAAGTGCGACGTCGTTCGAAACGACTGCGTCGAGTGCCTCTCGAACGTCGATTGCCAGAACCCGCGGCCGACCTGTCGAGCGCGCGCGTGCGATGACTGCCTGACCCTCGCGGAGTGCGGGCCTGGGCAGAGTTGCGACCTGCGCTTTGGCGACTGTTTCGTGCTCCCAGACTCGTGCGCCGCTCCGCAGGTGCTCGCGATCGCCGACGCCGGGGGCTCCCAGTTCGTCACCGTCGATCTCTCGACCGCGGTCGATGACGTGTCGACTTCATGCGGCACGGGAGCCGATCTCATCTACGCCCTCAACCTCTCTGCGCCGCGAGACGTGACGATCACCGCGAGGCGAGTTGGCGCGGGGACGGCGGTGCCGGCGGTCGCGTTGCGGAGCGCGCCGTGTGCATCCGGGGCCGAGGTCGCGTGCGATCAGGTGCGTGATGGAGGTTTCGCCGCCTCGCTTGCGCTGAGCAACGTCGCAGCAGGCTCGTACTTCGTGATCCTCGAGTCTCCCGTCGGCTCGACCGGCCGGGTCGAGCTTGGCGTCACCGCTGTGCCTCAGCCGACGATGGCAACGAACGACACCTGCGCCGGCGTCGAGGCGTTGTCGTTCTTCGGGACCCGTGCCGTGGCGGTGGGCTCGACCGTGCTCGGCAGCAACGACGGGCTGGGCCCGAGCTGCAGCCCGACCGCGAACACCACCGGCAACGATCTCGTCTATTCGTACGACGTCGACGGTGGCAGCAACGTGGCCGTCACAGTCCGTCCGCTGACGGGCTCCACGTTGACCCCGGTGGTCTCGGTACGGCCCGCGTGCGTCAGCTCGGCGAGCGAGCTCGTCTGCAGCGCCGCGTCGACCCCTGGAGACACGAGCACGGCAGCGATTTCGAACCAGCCGACAGGCCGCTACGTCGTGGTGGTCGACTCCGCCAACGGCACCAGCGGCTCGTTCCAGCTCGAGGTGACGAAGACGCCGATCGTTCCGAACGACACGTGCGCGGGCCTTCAGCCGCTCACCTTCACGGGCACGGTGGCCACCGCGACGGGCGACACGAGCTTCGCCGTGAACGACAACGCCATGACCGACGCGACGCCGTCGTGCTCCGCCTCGGCCCGCAGCTCGGGGCAAGACGTGATGTTCTCGTACACGCTCGCTCAGGCGCGAGACGTGACGGTCAGCGTGACGCCGACCGGCCTGAGCCCGACGTTCTGGCCCGTGCTCTCGATTCGAAACGCGTGCGCCAACGCCGCGACCAACGCCGAGGTGGCCTGCGTCAGCCCCAACGCGTCGATGCAGGCGAGGGCGACGCTCGTGAACCAGACAGCCGGCACGTACGTGGTGTGGGTCGACTCTGCCGCGCAGACGTCGGGGCCCTTCCAACTCGAGGTGGTGACGGCCGCGCCGACCCCGCCGCCTGCGAACGACTCGTGCTCGTCACCTCAGGCCCTGGTCTTCGCGGCGAACGTCGCGACGGTGAGCGGCTCGACGCTGCAGGCCGCGAACGACAACTTCCCCTTCGACGTGTCGCCGACGTGTTCTCCGAGTGGAAGGCAGAATGGGCGTGACGTGGTGTACTCGTTCTCGCTCGCCGCGCCGCAAGACGTGACCATCGACGTCACCCCCACGGCGACCTCGTTGCTTCGGCCCGCGCTCTACGTTCGCCGGGGGACCTGCACGTCGCAGCTGCTCGGGGACGAGCTGGTCTGTCTCGAGCGCGTCGGGCCTGCTCGCACGGTGCTCACCAACCTCGCGGCGGGCACGTACTTCCTCTTCGTCGACGGCGCAGGCGGCAGCGCCGGAGACTTCACGCTCTCGGTCACTCGCTCGGCTCCGACGACGCCTCCCTCGAACGACGAGTGCGCGGGCGCGCAGGCGCTGAGCTTCACGAACGACGTGGTGACGGTGGTGGACACGACGTTCGGCGCGAGCAACTCGAACTCGCCCAGCGACAACGCTCCGGCGTGCGGTGTCGACTTCATCCCCAGGCGATGGGGGCGCGATCTCATCTATTCGTACACGCTGACGAGCGCGAAGGACGTCGAGGTGCGGGTGACGAGCGGCGGCGGCAGCCAGTACTCGCCGGTGACGTACGTGCGCGGGGCAGGGCAGTGCACGCTGGGCTTCGCAGGGAACGAGGTCGCGTGCGGCGCGGCGAACGGCCCCGGCACGGCGGTCGTCTACATCCCCAACCAGGCTGCGGGCACCTATCCACTCTTCGTCGACTCGAACTCGTACGACACCGGCACCTTCACGCTGCAGGTGCGTCAGCTGCCGCCCTCGCTCCCGCCAGCCAACGACACCTGCAGCGCGCCGGTGATGGTGACGCAGGGCGCGACGGGCGTGACGGGGAACACCACCGGCGCGATCGACGACTTCTCCATCGGCAGCAACCCGCGGTACGCACCGGCCTGTGGCAACTCGTTCATGAGCGGCCGCGAGCTCGTCTACGCCTTCACGCCGCCTTCGAGCGGGACCTTCACCGCGACGGTGGTGCCGCAGGGCGTGTTCGATCCCGCGTTGCTGCAGTTGAACGGCAGTTGCTCGGCCAGCCAGTGCGTGCGTTCGGCCGACACAGCAGGCCCGGGCGCGTCAGAGGCGATCACCTTCACCGCGAGCGCCGGTCAGACGCTCTTCTTCGTCGTCGACAGCGCCGACGCCTCGGCTCCGTACGGCTTCGGGAGCTTCACGCTGCGCGTGCAGTAACGACTACTTCCCGCCGCCTTCGCGAAGCCACCGCTCCACGCCCTTCGCGACGGTGAGGAAGTTCGGCTGAATGCGGCCCACGAGGAACGACTCGACGGCCGGTCCGATGGTGCCTGCGAGGAGTCTGGGCACCCCGCGCACCTTCGCGGCGTCGACCTTCAGCTCGCCGCGGATCGTGAAGCGCATCGAGGTGTCGCTCACGACGGTGAAGGTGTTCGTCCCCTGCGCGTCGAGCGCGTCTTTGAACGCCGGCACGATCGTCTTCCACTGGCAGGTGAACTCGTTCGCATTCCACGTCGCGAGATCGTCCCACTCCATCAGGTCTTCGCTGACGACCTTGCGCACCACCGACGGAATCTCACCGCCGCCCTTCCAGCGGTTCACCAGCTTCACGAGCGGGCCCTCTTCGGTCCGCGACGTCACGGTGATCGCCCGCACGTTCTCGAGGTACGGCACGAGCTTCGGCAGATCGTCGCGGTACGCCTTGAAGACCTGCTCGCGGGAAAAGGGAATGTCGACTGACACGTCGAGGCGCATGGTGGGATTCCTTACTTCGCGGTGGGCACGTGCACGCCCACGTCGGTCGGGGTGAAGGTGAAGGTCGGCGAGAGGCCAGGCGCGAAGATCGACGCGGTCAGCTCTGACGAGGTCGCGACCGCGGGGAAGGCAGCGTTGGAGGCACACGGACCGGCCACGAGCTTCTCGACGATCATCGACGAGTACTGATCGAGCGAGTCTTCCCGGGTGTTCCCGTTGAGCACGACCTCGAACTTCATCTGCTCGGCGTAGGCGCGAACACCGGCGATGCGCGACTGGCTGGGCTCGTAGCTCTCGGGCGACACGCCGTTCTCACTCACCACGAAGAGCCCGTTCTGCGTCACCACGCACAGCGACATGTTGCCGCGCGTATGGCCAGGGGTCGACAGGAGCGCGACGCCGGTCCCGAGGCGGACGTCTCCATCGAGCAGCACCACCTTGTCCTCGGCGATGTCGCAGCCGTTGGGCACGTACCAGACGGCGTTCATCGGGTGCAGATCGCGAGCGGTGAGCCACTCCTCGCGCATCACCAGCAGCTTCGCGTTCGGGAAGTACGCCGTGCGCCCCAACCACCGCCGCAGGTCCTGCACGTGCAGATGATCGAACGCGATGAAGTCGACGTCTTCGGGCGTCAGGCCGACGGCGCGGAGGTGCTCCTCGGCCGTGCCGTGAAACGAGGGGATCACCTTCTTCGAGAGGAAGTCACCGAAGCGCGTCGCGAGGTCTGCGTAGAAGGTCGCGCTGCGGTTCGACTCGATGTCGCTGGGGTTGAACAGCAGCGTGCGTCGCCGGCCCTCGTGCTCGAACTGCACGATCTGCATGCGGTTGGTCATCATCACGAACGGCGCGGGAGAGAGCGCTCCGCTCGAGAACGCGTAGGTGGTCGGGTAGGGGAAGGTCACCAGCCGGTGCGTCGTGCAGGAGGCCACCGGGCCGGCCGTCATCAACCGTTCCCGCGTCGTCGCTGCGGCGTGCCGGAGTCGTCGAAGGCGCTCCGCCGGCCATCGCTCTGCCCACGCCTCTCGGAGCCCGCCTGACAGGGGTTCGAACATCAATCCTCCGAGTCGTCATCACCACCGCGTTTGCGGCGCGGCTTGTCGTCCTCATCGTCTTCGTCGGTCTTCTTGCGAGCGGGGCCTTTGCGCGGCTTCGGCTGCTCCTCGGCGTCTTCTTCGTCTTCCCGCACCGACGGGCGGTCTTCTTCTTCTTCACCCTCGGCCGTCACCTTCGTTGGCGGGGTGCCGACGGCGATGCTGAAGCCGGGGAGGATCGCCCAGCTGAAGCCGCCGGTGAGCGTCTGTTCTCCCGTCGCGGTGGCGCCGACCCGGGAGCTGATCGTCTGCGACAGCGCTGGATTCACCGCGAACGCGATCTCAGGGCGCAGCGACACCGTGCCCAGGGCGATCGAGAAGCCGATCGCGCCCATGATCTGATGCGTCGACGTCTGCGTGATCGAATCGGTCCGGTCGGCGTTCACGTTCGGCGCCGAGCTCGAGTTGCTGCGGTTGAAGACGAAGTCGTAGCCGGCGCCTGCGTAGAAACCTGAGGTGTGGCTGAAGAGCAGCTTGAGGCCGCCCAGGAACGTGAAGCTCGTGGTCGCGCGTGGGTTGACCTCGGTCTGCGCGCCGGTCGATTGCGCCACGAAGTCGGACGACGCGACCGAGCCGTAGCCGAACCCGACGGCGGGAAGGATCGCGAAGTGGGCGACCCTGGAGCGGTTTACCGTCCACTTGAGGCCGGGCTGCACGCCCGCAGGCGAGACGTGGAAGTTGAGCGCCACGTGATCGTTGAAGCCCTTCTGCACGTTCGCCTCGAACGCCGGAATGCTGAACGCGCGGTTCTGGGTCTGCTGGTTCGATTGCTCGCCGCCGACGCCGGTGGTGGTGACGATCGGGCCCGTCTGAGACGAGTAGCCGACACCCGAAAAGACGCCCACCTCGGTGCCTCGCCCGACGGGCGCCGCCATCATGCCCAGCGTCATCGAGCGCGGCGTGACACAGCCGACGAGCAGGAGCGGGAGGACCAGCGAGAGGCCAGAGCGCATGGCGGCGCATGCTACAACCGCGCGCACGCGTGGCGCGCAATTTGGGTAGAAGGCGGGTCTGCGGAGCGACATGAAACGGAACAATGACGAGCTGGAGCCGGGCGTGGCCACCGACGAGGTGCGGCTCGAGGCCTCGCTCCGCCCTCGTGGCTTCGGCGAGTACGTGGGGCAGACCCGCGTCGTCGAGAAGCTCAAGGTGTACGTCAAGGCCGCGAAGGCGCGCGGCGAGTCACTCGATCACTGTCTGTTCTCGGGTCCGCCGGGCCTCGGGAAGACCTCGCTGGCGCACATCATCGCGAACGAGCTCGGCGCGGGCTTGCACGTCACCAGCGGGCCTGCGCTCGAGAAGAAGGGCGATCTCGCCGGGCTCCTGACCAACCTCGCGCCGCGTGACGTGCTCTTCATCGACGAGATCCACCGGCTGTCGGCCGCGGTCGAGGAGTACCTGTACCCGGCGATGGAGGACTTCCGCCTCGACATCACCATCGACACCGGCCCTGCCGCGCGCGCGATGAAGATCGACTTGCCGCCGTTCACGCTCATCGGCGCCACCACCCGCACGGGTCTGCTCACCTCGCCGTTGCGCGACCGATTCCAGATTCAAGAGCGCCTCGAGTACTACGACGCCGCCCAGCTCGAGCTGATCCTGAAGCGCTCTGCCGGCATCCTGAACATCGAGCTGGCTCCCGAAGGCGCGAAGGAAGTCGCCCGCCGATCGCGCGGCACGCCTCGCATCGCCAATCGCCTGTTGCGGCGCCTGCGCGACTTCGCCGAGGTGGAAGGCGACGGGACGATCACCCGCTCCCTCGCCGACACCGCGCTCGCGCGCCTCGACATCGACGCGGCAGGCCTCGATCAGATGGACCGAAGGCTGCTGCAGACCATCATCGACAAGTTCGGCGGTGGGCCGGTCGGGGTCGAGACGATCGCGGCGGCCGTCGGCGAAGAGCGAGAGACCATCGAAGACGTCTACGAGCCCTACCTGCTGCAGGAGGGGTTCCTTCACCGGACCCCCCGCGGCCGCATGGCCACCGCCCGGGCGTACGAGTATTTCGGCAAAACCACGCCGCGCCGCGACCCTCAGAACGACCTCTTCTGAGCGCCAACTTCCTATTGCACGGTAATCTGGACGATCGCCGCGACAGGCGTGTCAGACCGCCAACCTCTCGGATTTGTGCCATTGCTGTCGCGGCGTCTGTTTTCCGTGGTGGTGCACGGGCACTCCAGCCAACGAAATCGCAGGTTTTAGCGAGACGAATCGCCATTTTGATGGCATATGGGTTGCGTTTGCAACGCGCCGCAGCACGAGGAGGCGCACACAGTCATGGCCGGTGACAGTTTCCAGCAGCGCACACTTCAGCGCACAGCGTCGATCGACGGCGTCGGGTTGCATTCCGGCCAGCCGGTCACGCTCCGCCTGATTCCCGCACCGATCGATCACGGTCTGGTCTTCGTCCGCACGGACCTGCCCGACAAGCCGGTGATTCCGGTTCGCTCGGAGTACGTCGTCGACACCTCGCTCGCCACGACGCTGGGCATCGGCAGCGCGCGCGTCGCGACCGTCGAGCACCTGCTGGCCGCGTTGAGCGGCCTGGGCATCGACAACCTTCGCATCGAGATCGACGGCCCCGAGGTGCCCATCGTCGATGGCAGCGCCGAGCCCTTCGCGAGGCTCATCGCCGAGACGGGCATCCGCACGCAGGACGAGTTCAAGCAGTTCATCGTCATCAAGCGCTCGGTGACGGTGATCGACGGCGACAAGCACGCCACGTTCTCTCCGGCGCGCCGTTTCCGCATCGACTGCACCATCGACTTCAAGCACCCGCTCATCTCGGACCAGCAATTCACCCTCGAGTTCAGCGGCCACTCGTTCGTTCGTGAAGTCGCGCGCGCCCGCACGTTTGGCTTCCTGCGCGACGTCGATCGGCTGCGCCAGATGGGCCTGGCCCGTGGTGGTTCGCTCGAGAACGCGGTCGTCGTCGACGACTTCTCGATCCTGAACCCCGAGGGGCTGCGGTTCCCCGACGAGTTCGTGCGCCACAAGCTGCTCGACGCGCTCGGAGACGTCTCGCTGCTCGGCCGCCCGGTCATCGGCGCCATGACGGCGTACAAGACGGGCCACGCGCTGAACCAGCGGCTCGTCGCGAAGGTGTTGAGCGACCCTGCGAACTACGAGGTCGTCCGCGCTCGCGGTCGTGATCTCTCGAATGCCCGCCTCGAGGTCACCGATCTCGCTGGCGTGCTCGCGCCGCACGCGGCCTGAGCAGCGGCGCACGAGGCCAGTGCCACTGGTCACTTGAGCGAGCCGGCGCAGGCGCTCTCTCTGATGAACCCGATGGCCGATTGTGACGCGACGGGGCGGGGTTCCCAGGCGCTCCTTCGAGGCAGGGGACGAAGCGTCGTTGATCACCGCGTTGACCGCGGCGCTCGCACGCGTCTCGCAGTGATCTGCGTCACGCGACGACGTCACTTCGATGCATCAGTCTGAGGCGGGCGCTGGCTGATCCACGTGGCCCCGGGGTTGCTCCACTCGCGGGCAGCCCTGGAGGGGCCCCATGAAACCTGGCGTGCTCGTCGTCGAACCCCACCTCGATTCCTTCGCCGTTCTGCACCGACGCCTGCTCGACAGGTTCGACCCGGTCTGGGCCGTGACGTTCGAGGAGGCGCTGCGAAGCATGAGGTCGGGCAACGTCACCATCGACGCGGTGCTGGTGCGGGCCGATTCCCTGGCTGGCCTCGAGTTCATCGCTCAGGCGACGAAGCGGCACCCCCACACGCCGGTCGTCGCCATCGCGCCGTGGGAAGTGCAGGGCGATCGCGCGTGCGCTCACGGGGCGAAGGAGTGGGTCTCGTCGCCCATCAACTTTCCGCACCTGCTCGCGCTGCTCGACGTGGTCGGCTGCGCGGCCCGAAGTGATCGGGAGGCCAGGGGTTCCGGCCTTTCGCACCTCGTCTTGGCATCAGTCTGACCCGTCACCCCATCACCCTGACCGGTCGCCGCGGCGCGACGCTGACGCTCGCAGGTGCCGGAGGGTCGGTAGTGCTTGCCCCGCTCGTGTGCTCTCTTTCGCGCCGTGCGGGGCGTATGTGTGGTGCTCATCGCGGGGCTGTGTGCGTGCCGGCCCACCGGCGTGAATGCCATCGAGGTGAAGGTTCGCGTGGAGCCGTCGGCCCTCGAGTTCGGCCGTCAGTGGACGCTCACCACCCCGACGCGGTCGCTCGTCATCAGCAACGACTCCAGGCTCGAGGTGACGGCCGAGGTGTCGCTCGAGGGCGCGGTGTTTTCAGCACCGTCGTCGGTCGCGCTCCCACCCGGTGACACCGAGCTGCTCGTCGCTGCGACGTCGAGCGTGGCTGGCGAGAACACGGGCTCCCTCACGCTGACGATCGAAGGCAGGGCGCTCGCGGTGGTGCCGTTGACGGCGACGTTCCTCGAGCCGCCCGACTGCGGTCAGGCCAGCGAGTGCGCCACCTTCCGGTTCGATCGACAGACGAGCCAGTGCGTCGTGGAGCCGCGGCCCGATGGCGCCAGTTGCGGCGCGAGCGACCGATGCCTCACCAACGGCCAGTGCGTGAATGGCGAGTGCGTCGGGCAACCGGTGACGTGCCTCGACGACGATCCCTGCACCATCGACGTGTGTGAGACCGTGCGCGGCTGCGTCACGCTTCGCCGCGAGTGTCCCGACCCGTCTCCGTGTCTCGCTGGCGTCTGCACGAAGGAGCGCGGCTGCGAGTCGGTGCCGGTGCTGGACGGGCTGCGATGTGGCGACGTGAGCCGCTCCTCGTGCACTGCGGTCGACGTGTGCGTGAACGGCCAGTGCGTCGAGCGCGATCCTCCCGATGGCTTCGTCTGCGCGGCGGCGTCTCCATGCCGTGGGGAAGGGCGCTGCGAGAACGATGTCTGCGTGCTGCCTCCAGCGCAGCCGCTGGCGATGCTGTGGACGGCTGGTGGCCCGCTCGAGGACGGCGGGGTGGGCCCCTCGTGGACCGACGTGTTCATCGACGGCGACGCGGGCGTGGTGCTCTCGAGCTACTTCGCGACGCCGCCGGTCGTGCAGGCGCCGACAGGGCAACGGTTGCCGACCAGCTCGCGCCGGTGCATCGCGTGGAACGATCTGGTCGTCTGCGCCGATACGCCACCGCAGGGTGTCACCGCCGTGAGCGCGGCGACCGGGCTGCCTGCGTGGGCGTACTCCCGCGTGCTCGTCGATCTGCCGGCCCTCGCCTTGCCCGACTGGGAGACGTTTCTCGCGAGGCTCGTCGCGCTGGGCCCAACGCGAATTGGCGTGCTGTTCGAGTCGCGGCGCATCGACGACATGCGGCAAGAGACGAACTGTCGGCGCTTCTCACTCGTGGTGCTCGACGACACCGGCCGGCGCATCGTCGCGCGCATCATCGACGATCCGATCTTCCTGACGTGCAACCACCCTCACTCGTACGGCGTCGCGTCGGATCCTCAGGGCAACGTCTTCTTCGCCTTCACACCGAGCGCGCAGGTGTCGCCGGCGCTCCCTGATCCCAACGCGGCCGGAACGGTGATCATGAGCTACTCGCCTGCCGGCGTTCGTCGGTGGCGGCACTTCGTCCCCAACATGCCGGGCGGTGAGATCGCGGTCGGACGGGGGCTGATCACCGTCGAGGCAGGCCGCTCGATCTACGACGCCGCGCGTGGAGTGGCCGTCGACACGTTCTCGATCCCGTTCGGCGAAGGGTTGATCGCCGATGACTGGGTGGTGGCGGGGCCCAAGGGCGTCAACGTGGAACTCCGGCAGCCAGGCACGGACGGGGGCACGGTCGTCTTTCAGTCGGCGGGCATGCAGTCGTCACGCAGCGGGCTCCGTGGGGCGACGTGGAACGGGCAGCCCGTGGCGCTCAGGCTCGTCGAGCTGGGAGGCACGGCCACGCTGGAGGCGTTCTCGTTGACGCGCTTTCAGTCGGGCACCGTCGAGCCGCTCTGGGCGTGCGCGATCCCTGACGGCGGAGCGCCGGTGACCTTCGAGGTGAAGCCCAACGGCCTGGCCGTGATGACCGACCCGGTGCCGGGCGGAGCAGGCCTGTGTGAGAACTGCGATCCTCCGTGGGCGGGCACGCGCGGGCGCTTCTTCGAGGTCTCGGTGCCCGGGCTCAGCGCGCCCTCGATGCCGTGGCCAGGCCCGTGGGGTGGAGCAGGGCACGATCACCAGGAAGACTGAGCAGGCTTCGGCGTTGCGTGACCCCCTTTGCTGGCCTAAGCGCCGCCCATGACCAACTCCTTGCGCAGTGCCCTCCTCGCCGCGTCCGTCGCTGGCGCGTTCTTCGGCTGCAACAAAGACGGTGGCTCAGCGGCCAAGCCGGCCGGTGCTGCACCCGCTGGTGTGCAGCTCGTCTCGGCCGAGAGCCCCACCACCGTGCTCGCCACGCTCAACGGCAAGGAGATCACCCTGAAGCAGGTCGACGAGCTCGTCAGCTCCCAGATCAAGGATCTCGACAAGAAGAAGTTCGAAGCCCGCAAGCAGGGCCTCGAGCAGCTGATCGTTCAGACGCTGGTGAAGGAAGCGGCGGCGAAGGAAGGCAAGTCCGAGGAGGATTTCCTCAAGGCGAACATCGACGCGAAGATGCCGCCCCCGGCCGACGCCGAGATCGCGAAGGTCTTCGAAGAGAACAAGGCGCAGATGCCCCCGGGCTCGACGCTCGAGTCGATGCGCCCGCAGATCATCGGCTTCCTGCAGCAGGACCAGAAGCGCACGGTCGCGATGAAGCTCTTCAGTGAGCTGCGCGCCAAGGCGCAGGTGCAGGTGCTCCTCAGCGAGCCCCGCGTCACGGTCGAGGCGAAGGGCCCGTCGAAGGGCGCCGCCACCGCGAAGGTCACCATCGTCGAGTTCTCGGACTTCCAGTGCCCGTTCTGCAGCAAGGCCGAGCCGAGCGTCGACGAGGTGATGAAGAACTACTCCGACAAGGTGAAGGTGGTGTTCCGCCACTTCCCGCTCGACTTCCACGACAAGGCCTTCAAGGCCTCCGAGGCCGCCGCGTGCGCCGACGAGCAGGGCAAGTTCTGGGAGTTCCACAAGACCCTCTTCGCCAACCAGGGCGCGCTGGCGATCGAGGACCTGAAGACCCACGCCAAGACGCTCGGCCTCGACACCGCGAAGTTCAACGCGTGCCTCGACGGCGGCAAGATGAAGGCGGTCGTCGACGCTGACATGGCCGCTGCGAAGGCAGTGGGCGTGAACGGCACGCCGGCGTTCTTCATCAACGGCGTGATGCTCTCGGGCGCGCAGCCGTTCGAGAAGTTCAAGGAAGTCATCGACGCCGAGCTCGCGCGCTGAAGCTGTCAGCGAAGGACTCGATCGCCCTGGCGGCAGACCTGCCGCTGCCTGAGGCGATCGCGCTGTACGAGGAGATCAAGGCGTACGTCGGCGTGGTGAAGGTGGGCCTGTCGCTCTTTGTGGAGCATGGGCCCGCGGCCGTCACGGCGTTCACGTCACGCGGAGCGCGGGTCTTTCTCGATCTGAAGCTCCATGACATTCCGAACACCGTCGAGCTGGCTGCGAAGGCCGCGGGTGGGTTGGGCGTGTCGTTCCTGACGGTGCACGCGAGTGGTGGTGAGCACATGGTGCGCGCTGCCGTCGAGGGTGCGGCGGCGGGAGCGAAGGCGGCGGGTGTCGCGCCTCCGTGCATTCTGGCGGTGACGGTTCTCACGTCGATGGATGACCCGACGCTGCAGTCGGTGGGCGTCGAGGATCCCGCGCTGTTGCAAGTCGAGCGTCTGGCTGCGTTGTCGGCGAAGGCCGGAGCGGGCGGGCTGGTGTGTTCGGCGCGTGAGGTGAGTGACGTGCGGCGCGTGGTCGGGCCGGAGCTGGTGTTGTGTACGCCGGGGATCAGGCCGAAGGGCGCTGCGAGCAACGATCAGGCAAGGGTCGAGACGCCGGCGTCGGCGATCGAAGCAGGCGCGACGTTGCTGGTGGTGGGGCGGCCGATCAGTCAGGCGAAAGATCGCGCGGCTGCCGCGAAGGCGATTCACGACGAGGTCGCCGCCGCGCTGAAGTGATTCTCAGCGGCGTGTTGGCTGAAGGACGAACCACTCGGAGGTGTCGATGCGAGTGAAAGCGCTGAGCAACATCCACGAGCCCGATTCGGATGGCTGCGAGTTTCTGAACTTCTCTGAGGGCTCCGAGTACGTCGTGTGTACTGTGTATGACGATTGCTATCGTCTCGTGGACGATAAGCGTGAGCCCGTTCTTGCTCGCAAGGATCGGTTTGAGATCATTGATCCTGTGCTTCCTGACTGGGTCTTATCGTCTGGCGAGCGTCGCGGCCCCGGGATGTTCCTCGTGCCTGGCTTCTTTGAGAGCTGGCACGATCGGGATGAGCGGTTCAGGGCTCTGTTCGAGCTCGAGTACCAGCGGTTGCTCAGCTTTGACCGTGGCAGACGCGATGCTGCCAGTTGAGGCAAGACGGACCCGGCCAGACCGCTGAATTCCAGAGCGATTGGCTCAGCCCGGGATGGGCTGCTCAGCCTTCACAGCCGGCTGCTTCTCGCAGTGCTCCATCACGGCCTGCATCAACCGCCCGCACGCCTGCGGATCCTTCGCGCCGCGATCGTTGCAGTTGGCGACGCTCCACGACGCGGCGGCCATGAACTCGGTCATCTTCGGCACGCCGACACAGAAGTCCGGCCGGGCCAACGTGTTCTCGAGGCACGCGCGCAAGAACACCTTCTGCTCCGCCTGCGCGACGAACCCATCGGCCACGTCGAGCCGGCGCAGCGATTCCTTCACACAACCATCGGCATCGGTGCCGCCGCCGAACACCTTCGCCTCGGCCATCAGCCGCTTCCCGTCCTCACGCAGCCGGTCCTTGTTGGTGTTGAACCAGAAGCCGACCGCGCCGACCCCGATGCCGCACAGGAGCACCAACAAAAGCATCGTCAGCAGCACGACCTTCAGCCACTTCGGCATTCGGGCTCCAGGGTTCAGCCACCGCGGGTGTGCATCTCGAGGCGGGGCTCCTGCTTGAGCTGCGCCGCTGACACGAGCGGCCCGCGATCTCGCATCGCCAGCCGTTCCTCTGCGCCGCGATCACGCCGAGCCGTCCACCGGTCGCGAATCAGCGCTTCCATCGCCTCCACGCTGTCTCCACGCCGCAGCGCCGTCTTCAGATCGAGGCCGGCCGTCGCGTAGAGGCAGGTGAAGAAGGTTCCATCAGCCGTCACGCGCGCGCGATCGCACGAACCGCAGAACGGCTGCGTCGTCGACGCGATGACGCCGAACGTCCGGCCGTCGGGCAACCGGAACCGCTCCGCTGGAGCCGCGCCACGGCCTTCGATGGGGTCCAGCCGGCCGAAGGTCTGCGTCAGTCGCTCCAGAATTTCGGTGCGTGACACGACATCCTCACGCTTCCACTTCGTCGCACCGCCGACGTCCATGTACTCGATGAACCGCAGCTCCGCGTTCACCGCGCCAGCGAAGTCGAGGAGCGGCACCAGCTCGCCGTCGTTCACGCCGCGCAGCACCACGGTGTCGAGCTTGAGGCCTTCAGGAAACCCGACGCGCACCGCCTCATGAATGCTCGCGAGCACAGCGCCGTGGGAATCGCGCCGGGTCAGCGCCTTGAACCGCGCCGGCACCAACGTGTCGATCGACACCGTGATGCGCTTGAGGCCCGCATCCTTCAGCCCCTGGGCCTGCTCGGCCAACAGCACACCGTTCGTCGTCAGCGCGAGATCACGAAGCCACGGCCTCGCCGCGAGCAGCTGCACCAACGTCGACAGCTCCTGACGCACCAGCGGCTCCCCACCGGTCAGCCTGATGGTGTCGACGCCCAGCGCCGCAAACCGATCGGCCAGAAACACCAGCTCCTCAAACGTGAGCACGTCGGGCCGCGCGAGCCACGCGTACTCCGCCTCGGGCATGCAGTAGCTGCAGCGAAGGTTGCAGCGATCGGTCACCGACAGCCGCAGGTGCTTGAGGGGCCGTTGGAGCGTGTCGCGCGTCATCGGTCGACGTCAGTGCTTCGTGGGGTCGGGCTCGGTCGGGGGCTGCGCCGAGACGGCCGGGATGCCATGCGACGGCGTCATCTGCGACGCCTCACGCGCCTTGCGACGCGCCATCATGTCTTCCTTGATGCGAATGAGGCCGACCTCGCCGATCGCGTTGAACGCCTTCACGACGTCGGGATCGAACTGCGAGCCGCCACACCGGGTGATCTCCGCCACCGCGTTCGCGAACGTCGTGCCCTTGCGGTACGGGCGATCGCTCGTCATCGCGTCGAGCGTGTCGGCCACCGCGAAGACGCGCGCGCCGATGTGAATCTCGTTCCGCGCGAGGTTGCGGGGGTAGCCCTGACCGTCCCAGCGCTCCTGATGCGAGAGGACGATCGTCGCCGGCACCGAGAGGAACGGAATCGGCTCGATCATGTGGAAGCCGATGTCGGGGTGCTTGCGCATCTCGACCCACTCGTCGGGCGTCAGCTTGCCGGGCTTGAGCAGCACCGCGTCGGGCACGCCGATCTTCCCGATGTCGTGGAGCAGCGCGCCGCGGCCGATCTCTTCCAGCTCTCCGCCCTTGAGGCCGAGCATGTTGGCGATCGCGACCGTGTATTCGACGACGCGGATCGAGTGATCGCTCGTCTCGTGTTCGCGCGCGTCGAGGGCCGAGACCAAAGCCATCAGCGTGTTCTCGTAGGTGATGCTGATGTCCTTGAGCGCCTTGCGCAGCTCGGTGGTGCGGTCGCGCACCTTCCGCTCGAGCTTCTTCTGGTACTTCTTCCGGGCCAGCTCGATGCGTCGCTTCGCCAGCGCGCGCTCGATGGAGCGGATGAGATCGGTCAGCTTGGGTGGCTTGAGCAGATAGTCGACGGCGCCGCGGCGCAGACAATCGACGGCCGACTCGGTGTCGCCGTAGCCGGTCAGCATGATGATCGACGTGTCGGGGTGTTTGTCGCGGAAGGCCTCGAGCAACCACAGGCCATCTTTGCCCGGCATCTTCATGTCGGAGATCACCAGCGGCGTGTCTTCACGCTCGGCCATGTCGAGGGCCATGTCGGCGCCAGACGCGGTGTCGCAGTGGTAGCCCTCCTCACGGAGGAGCACGGAGATGACGTCGCGCACCGACTCATCATCGTCAACAATCAGGATTCGGGCCGGCGGGGGCGGGAGGGCTTCCACGAGGTGCGAAATGTGACGAAAGGCAGCCGATAAATCCAGCCCAACGAGGGCAGGGCGCGCGGTGAAAGCGCTTGATTCGTCTCAGGAAGGCGAAACCGTTCGGCCGGGCTCCGAGAAGCGCGCGGGGCGGAACGGGCTCAGATCGACGCTCGGGCGCTCGCCTCGCACCAGCTGGCCGACCAGCTTCGCGGTGATCGGCGCCAACAGAATGCCGTTGCGATGGTGGCCGCTCGCGATGACGAGGTTCTTCAGGTGCCCGAAGCCGAGGAGCGGCAACGAGTCCTCCGTCCACGGGCGAAGGCCCGCCCAGGAGTCGATCACCGTCGCGTCTTTCAGCATCGGGCACGCGCGCATCGCCTGAGCCAGCACGGTCGCGAGCCCCTCCGCCGTCACGCGCTTGTCGTAGCCGGCGAGCTCGACGGTGGTCCCACAGATGACGTGTCCATCGGAGCGCGGCACCACGTACCCGAGCCCTGACTTGAGCAGGTGCTTCACGGGAGGGAGTCGCAGCGCGAGCTCGACCATCTGCCCACGCGCCGGCTTGAGGTGCTTCGGATCGATCGCAGCGCCAGGCAGGAGCGACGACCACGAGCCCGCCGCGACGATCGTCAGATCGGCGTGCAACGATTCGCCGTCGAGATCGACTCCCGTCACGGCGCCGTTCTCTTCGAGCAGGCGTCGCGCGTACCCGGTGCGGAACGTGACGCCCTTCCTCGCCACCGCCGCCGAGAGCGCCTGCATCAGCTTCTTCGGATCGACTTGGTGATCGTCGGGGAAGTGCGCGGCCGCGACGACCTCGGGAGACACGTTCGGCTCCAGCGCGCAGACCTCGGGCCCTGCGAGGAGCGTCGCGCGCAGCCCCATCGCCTGCTGCCACGCCACCAGCGCGTCGAGGTCGTGCGCCTGTGCCTCGGTGTACGCGAGCTGCAGCGCGCCCGACTCGAGGTACGCGACATCGAGGCCGCTCTCGGCAGACAGGGTTCTCGCCCACGCCGGATACAGCCCGCGACTGCGCATCGAGAGCTCCAGCATCGGCCCGGGTGCCTGCGCTTCGAGCTGTGGCGCCAACATGCCCGCGGCCGCCGTCGACGCCTCGGCGCCGGGAATCGCGCGCTCCAGAATGACGATCTCGAAGCCCGGGCCCGCGAGCTCGTGCGCGATCGCGGTGCCCATCACGCCGCCTCCGATGATCACGATCTTCACGGGACACCTCCATCGAAGAACACCACCGGCGTGATGGTGAACGATCGTTCGCTGCGCTGGTGCGTCTTCCAGAAGAACCACGCGAACGCGAAGAGCGTCAGCACCATCAAGATGATCGTCCGGTTCGGAAACTTCGACACGAACCAGAGCTTTTCACGCCGCCGCGCTCCGGTTGCCAGCAGAAGCGTTCATGCCGCGAGTAGCAGCGCGCCCCGGTCACACGAGGCTTGCGAACGATCACCCGTGCGCCTACTCAGCGCATGAACTTCTTGCGATGGAGGCTGTGTGGCTGACCAGTTCGACGTGGTGATCATCGGTTCCGGTCCTGGTGGATATGTGGCGGCGATTCGCGCCGGGCAGCTCGGCCTCAAGACCGCGCTCGTCGAGAAGGACAAGAAGCTCGGCGGCACGTGTCTGCACCGTGGCTGCATTCCCACCAAGTCGCTGCTGTGGACGGCCGAGCTCTTCGCTCACATCCAGCACGCGGCCGAGTTCGGCATCAACGTCGTCAACCCGGTCGTCGACTGGGCGCAGGCGCAGAAGCACAAGCAGAAGGTCGTCGACAAGGGCGCGGCCGGCATCGACTTCTTGATGAAGAAGAACAAGGTGACGGTGTTCAAGGGCTTCGGGACGATCGCCGGCAAGGGCAAGGTCGACGTCAAGCTGACCGAGGGCGGCGCCAGCCAGACGCTCGACACCAAGAACATCATCATCGCCACCGGCTCGGTCGTGACGACCCTCCCGAGCATCAAGATCGACGACAACCGCATCCTCTCGAGCGACTCGATCCTCACGCTCGATCGCATCCCCAAGAGCCTCATCGTGCTGGGCGCTGGCGCCGTCGGCACCGAGTTCGCGTCGGTCTTCGCGCACGTCGGCAGCCAGGTGACGATCGTCGAGTTCATGCCGAACCTGCTGCCCATCGAAGACATCGACGCGTCGAAGGAGCTCGAGAAGTTCTTCAAGCGCCGGAAGATCGACGTGATGACGTCGACGAAGTTCGAGTCGATCGAGACCACCGCGACCGGCGTGAAGGTCGTCGTCACGCTGCCCGACGGTGCGAAGAAGACGCTCGAGGCCGAGTACTTCCTCTCGGCAGTCGGCCGCGCGCCCGTCACCAAGGGCATCGGGCTCGAGAAGACGAACATTCAGCTGATGCCCAAGGGCACGATCCAGATCGACGCGATGATGCGCACGTCGGAGCCCAACGTGTACGCCATCGGCGACATCACGCCGTACCCGTGGCTCGCGCACTGCGCCTCGGCCCAGGGCGTCGTCGCGGTGGAGCACATCGCCGGCAAGAACCCGCACCCCGTCAACTACGACCGCGTGCCGAACGCGACCTACTGCTACCCCGAGGTGGCGTCGGTCGGCTTGACCGAGAAGAAGGCGAAGGAGAAGGGCTACGACGTCAAGGTCGGCATCTTCCCGTTCAGCGCGATCACCAAGGCGTCGATCAGCGACGAGGCCATCGGCATGGTGAAGATCGTCTCGGACAAGAAGTACGACGAAGTGCTCGGCGTTCACCTCGTCGGCCCGCACGCGACCGAGCTGCTTGCCGAGGCCTGCGTGGCGCTCAAGCTCGAGACGACCACCGAAGAGCTCGCCCACACCATGCACGCGCACCCGACGCTGTCGGAGATCATGCGTGAGGCGGCCGAAGCGACGCTGGGCAAGGCGATTCACATCTAGCCAGCCCTCAGCGCGGAGCCGTTCCAGAGGCGGCGATCGGGCCCGGAGTTCCGGCTCGGTCGGCGCCTCTTTCGTTTCCCCCAAAGTTGCTCAGGGGCGGCCGGTCATCAGGCAGGCGTCGGTTGAGCCGAGGCGGCACGCTTCGTCGAGCTGCTGCTCTGCGGCCTGAGGCATTCGAGGCACGGTGATCCCCCGCGCGGCGTTCAACGCGAGCGCTGTGCAGGCATCGGCAATACGCGCGTCACAGGCTCGCTGGAGCCTTGGCATCACGGCGAGCGGCTCTTCCCGGCCGAAGCGCAGGCTCTCGATGCCGCTGTGCGCGCACGACTCGACGTCGCCCGCTCCGCACGCCTGCTGGAGGAGCTTCAAGGCACGGGTGAGCTCGGCGTCGAGCCTCGGTCCGTCGAGCAGGTGAACGCCGAGCGCCCCGCAGGCCCGCGGGTTCGCGACGCACGCGCTCGTTCGGAGCGTCAGCGTCTTGCGCCACTCGGGAATGGCCATGGCGACGCAGGCGCGACGCAGCCCCGCCTGGCACCACGGCACCAGCAGGCTCTCGGCCTTCGAGCGCAGCGCCCGGCCCGGCTTCTTCGTCTCGGCGACCGCCCACGGCAGCAGCGTGCACGCCTCGAGATCGCCCGCCTCGCACATCGCGTCGAAGCGGCTCACCGCGCGGCCCACCTCTTTCGTCGCGAGCGCCTGCCGCCCGTCCAGCGTGCAGGCGTCGAGCTCGTCCACCACGCAGGCGCGCTCGCAGAGTGAGGGCTGGGTGCGGCACGGGTGCTGGTTCGTCACGGGCGCCGGCAGCTCCCAGAGCTCGGCGACCAGCGCGCTCGGCCCCCGGCTCGCCCCTTCTGAAGCACCCGCGCGGCCCCGAATCACCCCCGGGAGCGTCGTCGCGACGGGGACGCGCTGCACCTGGCTCCAACGAACGCCGCTGGGGCCCTGCACCTCGAACTGCAGCCACTGCGGCGTGGTGAAGCAGGGGAAGCGGTAGATGAAGCTCGCCCGGCCATGAAGGGGCGCCACGTCGGTGAACGCCGCCGCCTTCACGCGCGAGGGCGCTGCACCGTCGGTGGCCGGCTCCACGCGCACCCGCACCTGCGTCGCTTCCTCCAGCGGGTCCTCGAGCTCGATCGTCGCCGCGAGCTGGCAGGTGCCGGTCGGTTCTGCGGCGATGCGCCAGACGACATCGGTCAGGCCGGCGACGCCCAGCCCCTGGAGTGCCGCGCCCTCGACGATCGACTGACTCCCGCTCAGGCGCAGCCCGGCGAGCCGGTTGTCGGGGCTCACCACCGGACCAGTCGACAGCGCTGGGCCAGGCTCGGGCTCGAACTCCGTCGGCGAGAGGAGGCCGTGCGTCGACTTGAGCGCCACCGTCGCCGTCGCGGGATCGTCGCGGAACCCCCAGGCCACCCGTCGCGCGCTCGCGAGCGGCGCGCCTTCGACCAGCTTCATCACTCGCAGGCCGTCGCCGTCTTCACGGGGCAGTTTCAGCAGCGCGACGCCACGAACCACGCGAACGACGTCGGCGACGCGCACCGCTGTCGAGGGCAGGCGCACCGAGACGCTGAGCACGCCAGGCGGCGCGACGGCCGCATCGGCCACCAGCACCCACGCCGCTTGTCCCTGGCCGATCACGACCGCTCCGGTGAGGCCCGCAGCCGAGCGTGCCAGCACCACGCTCGACAGCACGTCACTCGCGGACGATGGCGCGCGGCGCTCCTCCTCGCCGAGCGGCTCGAACAACGGCGGCGGCGGTTCCTGGTTCGCCTCGGCCAGCCGCGGCGCGCTCCCTGCCACTGCGACCATGGTCTCGAAGAGGCTGTCCACCGTCACCAACGCCAGCCCGCTCGTGCCCGCGATCACCATTCCGATGAGCTGTCCGTCGAGATCGAACGCGGGGCCGGGCCTGCCGTCGATCAGGTCGACCGCTCGAATCGGTGCGCCCGGCTCGTCCGAGAGCCAGCCGCCGCTCCAGCCGCCCGCCACCACGACGCGTGACAGACGAGGCGCCCGGATCGCGGCGCGCATCGGCACCGTCGCGCCACCGCCGAGCAGCGCGACACGAACCCCGTTGCTCACGCGCGCCTTCGAGAGATCGACGGGGAAGGGGCCCTGCTCGGACTTCAGCTGAAGCACGCCCTCGCCACCGACCGCAGCGGGAATCAGGAGCAACGTTCGATCGCCCGCGTTCACCCTCACGCCGACGAGGCGGCCGTCGCTGCTCGTGACGAGGCCCTGGCTCACGGAAGCGCGCCGATCGGCCGGCAGGTGCGGCCGCGCGGCAGGCCGGTAGCGCACGCCGTCGACCACCTGCTGCATGACCGGCGTGAGGGACCCGGAGCGGTGGGCCCTCGTCCACGTCGCGATCGCGAAGGCGTCGTTGCCGATCACGCAGACCCGCACGAAGCCGCTCAACGTCGCGCGCCGGGCTCGGGCGCTCACGACCGTCACCGTCGACGCGTCGAACTCCCCGGGGAGCTCGGCGACGTGCCCGAACTGGAGCTGCGACAGGCCCAGCGTCTCGAGCCAAAGCTGGCTCTCCCTCGTCGCAGCGGTCAGCTCGAGCCCCGGCGGCAACCGGCGAAGGGCGACCTCGAGCCCACGCTCCGGGTCCGTGAGGCGGCTCTCTGCGGCCGTGGACGTCACCATGCGGAGCGAGGCGTCGCTCCGTGAGAGCTGCAACCCATGGTGTTGGTCGATCACCGGCCACTTCAGCGGGGGGCCGATGCCGTCGAGTGCTGCGCGGAGCTCGCCGAGCACTGGCCGCGTCATCATTCCATCCACCATCGCTGGGGCCACGACGGCGATCGCTCCCAGCCCGGCGGCGAGCGCGACCGCACGTCCGCGCACCGTGACGCAGATCGACACCACGGCTGCGGTCCAGACGGCGAAGGCGAGCCCGGATGGCCCGAACGAGGAGATGCCGATGAGGCCCGCGCCGGTCGCTGCGATGGCGCCGGCGCGGTGGCCGATCACCAGCCCCGCCGTCGCGCCAGTGAGCAGCAGCGCCTGAAGCCACAGGCTGCCTGCTGACAGCTCGGGCCTTCCCGCCGTGACGGCGTCGATGGCCGCGAGGACGACCAACGGAGCGGTGAGCGCCGCAGCCTGGCGAGCGCCAGAGTCGAGTGGTTCGGTCAACCACGCGGGCAGGGTGATCGTGCCGTCGTCGAAGGTCTGGAAGTGCGGGGCCGGGGGCGCGTCGCCGTCGGTGGGCAACGGGAGCGGCGCCAACTCGGGAATGCCCGCGTCGTCGTCGGGCGGGAGTTCGAGCCTCGCCGCGGAGCCGCTCTCGACCGCCGCAGGCGACACGCTTGCCCTGACGGCGGGGATGGAGCCCGGCGCATCCTCAGGGAACTCGAGCCTCGTCGGCGGCGCCGCGACGCCTGCGCGCGCGCCGGGCCCGGTCGTCGGCTCGGGGGGCAGCTCGAGCGAGGCCTCGCTCCTGCCCTTCACCAGCTCGATCTTGCCGAGGCGCGCCGCCGTGCCCTGTGGCGTCGAGGCCCACCCGCATTGCGGGCACGCGCTCATCGTCCACGCGAAGACTCGAGAGCAGTTGGGGCAGACGACGGGAGCGGGCATGCAGCGGAGGTCGAAGCGTATCGGGCCAGCGCCCGGTTACACCACCCGACCGCGCAGGTCTGCGTGCGGCCGCTGGATGAGCTCGGTCGCGACGAGCAGGGTGGGTTCCACCGACGCCGCCGCTCCGTCGAGCGCAGCCTCGACGTCGTGCTGCACGCCCGCGACGCTGAACCAGCCCTTGCCGCCGATGCCTCTGGCCAGCTGCAGCGCCGTCAGCCGAACGTTCGCCTTCTTCAGGGCGGCGTCAGCGGCCTTCAAGGTCGCAGCGACGGTGTGCAGCTCCACCAGACCCACCGCGTCGTCTGGGCCGACCTTCGCGAAGACGCCGTCGAGCGCGCGGATGACGCCCTCGGCGATGTGCGGGAGCAGGAGTGAGTCGAGCACGCGGCTGCCACCCGCCTCGAGCCCCGCCTTGAACGACTCCTCGAGCTCACCCACCTCGCCCGAGAAGACGAGCAGGTACTTGCCCGGAGAGACGGCCTCGGCGATCGCGATGCGAACTCGCGCCTGCTTCAGAATCGCGTCTGCGACGACCGGGCCCCTCGCGAGGGACTCCAGCTCGAAGAGGCCGAGCGCTGGTCCAGGCAGATCGATGGGCACGGGTGGCTAGATGATCCTGAAAGAGTCCTTCAGGGTGCAGCGGCGCTCGCGCGTGAAGCTGACCGCCGTCGTGAGGCCGTCGCCCGTGGGAGAGGCGATGGTGAACGACGTGTAGCCCTCTCCGGTGAGGCCGAGGCCCGCGAACGAGGGACCGTTCTTCACGAAGATCGAGGTGTTCATCACCTTCGCCATCGCCGACAGGTGATCGATGTTCGTCGAGTGCATCGTCGCGGTGTGCCCGAAGCCGTGCTCGGCCTGGAGCGCGGCCGCGATGCAGTCTTCGACGGTCTTCAGCCGCGAGAAGCCGATGACGGGCATGAGCAGCTCGGCCTGAATGAACGGGTGCGTCGGGTCGACCTCGGCGAACAACAGACGCGTGCCCGCCGGAACGCGCAGCCCCGCGGCTTCGGCGATCTTCGTCGCGTCCTTGCCGACCCAGTCGCGCGCGGCGTGGCCGTCGTCGACGACCAGCTTCTCGAGGCGGTTGATGGCCGACGAGGGCACCTCGTAGCCGCCGTACTTCGTCATGTTCTTCTTCAGCTCGTCGGCGATCGACGCGACCGCGAAGATCTCCTTCTCGACGATACAGACGATGTTGTTGTCGAGCGACGCGCCGTCGACGAGGTCCTTCGCGGCGCGATCGAGATCGGCGGTGTCGTCGACGACGGCGGGCGGGTTGCCGGGGCCACCGCAGATGGCGCGTTTGCCCGACGCCATGGCGGCCTTCACCACCAGCGGGCCACCGGTCACCACGACGAGGCGGATCGCGGGGTGCTTCATCAGCGCCTGCGCCGACTCGATGGTGGGGCTGCCGATGGTGACGATGAGGTTCGCCGGGCCGCCCGCGGCGACGATGGCCTCGTTCAGTTTCGCGATGAAGAAGGTGCAGACCCCCTTCGCCGAGGGGTGGCAGTTGAAGACGACGGAGTTGCCGCCCGCCACCATGCCGAGGCCGTTGTTGATGATCGTCTCGGTCGGGTTGGTCGACGGCGTGATCGCGCCGATGACGCCGTAGGGCGCGCGCTCGATCAGCATGAGGCCGTAGTCGCCCGAGACAGCGATGGGCTTCAGGATCTCCATGCCGGGCGTCTTGTTCGCCACCAGCAGGTTCTTCGAGATCTTGTCCTTCACGTTGCCGAGGCCCGTCTCTTCGACGGCCATACGCGAGAGCTCTTCGACGTTGCGGCGCGTCACCTCGCGCATCGCCTCGATCACCTTCTCGCGCGTCTCCACCGGCGTGCGAACCCACTGCTCCTGGGCCTTTGTCGCGGCAGCGGCCGCCGAGTCGAGATCGTCGAAGATGCCAGGGCGGCGGCTGATGATCGCCGGCGCGACGCTGGCTTTGCTCCCCGGTGACGACATCGACGGCGTGCGCGCGAGCTCGCCCGACAGCTTGCGGACGACCTGCTCGACGATTGCGTTGAGCTGAGCCTCATTCATCGCTTCACCTCGAGCTTCCTGGGAGCGCCATTCGAGTCTTCGCCGTACACCCGCACCGCGGGCATGGCTCCTGACTGAGGGTCGCGCGGTTCATAGACGATCAGCACCCGATCGCAGCCCTGCTGGCTCATCGCGTGCTCGGCGAGTTGCCGGGCACGACGCTCGAGGGCGCGGGTGGAGCGGGGCGGGACGCTGACGGGTTTCGCGATCACTTGACGTAGGTGAGCGTGCCGCCGACCTCGAGCTGATCGACGATGGCCATGATGACCGCGTCGACCGGCCGGTCCTTCGTCAGCTCGGTCTGCCGAGCCGACGAGCCGGAGGCGTACAGAACGACTTCGCCGACGCCCGCGCCGACGGCATCGACGGCGACCACGAGGGTCGACGTCGGCTTTCCTTCGGTGTCGAGGCCCCGCACCACGAGGAACGTCGACCCCTCGAGCGTGGGCTCTTTGCGGGTGGACACCACGGTGCCCACCACCTTGCCGAGCAGCATGGGCGCGCCTTTCGGTTACTTCTGGCCCGACTCGCCCTTGGCCTGCTCGATGCGGCCGAGCGGCAGGACGAGGTCGATGTTGACGTGCGGGCGGGGGATGACGTGGGTCGACACGAGCTCGCCCACGCGCTCAGCACCACGCGCGCCCGCCTCGATGGCGGCCTTCACTGCAGCGACGTCGCCACGAACCACCATCGTGACGTACCCGCCGCCGATCTTCTCGTAGCCCACGAGCTCGACCTTGGCGGCCTTCACCGCAGCGTCCGCGGCCTCCACCATGCCCACGAAGCCCTTGGTCTCGATCATTCCCAGTGCGTCAGCCATGTGCGTTCGACTCCTTCAAAAAGCGGGTGCGGCAGGTGAGGTGAAGACTGCTTACTTGTCCTTGAACGAGGGCGGCTCTTTGCCCGCGATCGATTGAATCGCTGCGATGGCGGCCTGCGCGGCCGAGTCGACCTCTGACTCGCTGCCGGCCAGGTAGAGGCGGCCGAACGCGCCGAAGGTCATCACGTCGACCAGCTTCACGTTCGCGGCCTTCTCGGCCTCATTGGCGGCGAAGGCGGCGTACGCAGCCGGCTCGCACTCGAGAATGAAGAGCGACTGGCCGGGCTCGATCATCGACCCGAAGCGGATCTTGTCGAGGATCATCGCGTGCATCGGCTCGATGGCGCGGATGATGGTGTTCGAGACGATGCGCGGCTTGAGGCGATCGTTCTCGACGACGCCCATGTGCTTGAGCACGGCTTCACCGGCGCTGCGCACCTCGCCCTTGTCGTCGGAGTGCAGCTCGAGCATGCCGTAGGCGCGCTCGACGACGAGGGTGGCGGGCTGCACGCTGGTCGCCTTCAACGCCACGTCCATCAGGCGGTGAATGGCCATGCCCGGCGCGATCTCCATGAAGAGCGAGGCGACGTAGGGCGTGGGGAAGTAACCCCGGCACGTGGTGCAGATGTGAGCAGCGAGCTGAGGCTGCAGAGAATCGAGAAAGACGTAGGCACGAAGCGAGGTCGACAATGCCCCTCCTGAGCGGTGGAAACGGCAGTGGTTTGTAGGAGAGGCACCCCGCGATGACAAGCATGCGTTTCGCCTCGCGCTTCGTTGCCGCAGGCAGATCGGCGTGCAAAACGCCGAAGCCCGATGCGCGTGTCTCCGCGGCTCTTCCTCGCCTCCACGCTCCTGCTCGGGCTGTCGGTGGTGTGGGTGCGGCCCGGGCCGACGCTGCTCATCGGTGGTGACGCGGGGTGCTACGCGCGCGTGGGCCGGGAGCTGGCCGAACGTCCCCTTTCGTCGTGGCTCGAGCTCACCCTCGCGCACGAGCCGTTTCTGGAGCACCCGCCGCTCGCGCTGTGGCTCAACGGCCTCGTGGTGCGCTGGTTCGGCGTCTCTCCCGCGGCGCTGGTGGGCCTGACCCGTCTGTACTCGTTGCTCACGCTGCTCATGTTGGCGGCGGTGGCGATGCGGCTCGCCTCGCGGCGCGGCACGTCGGTCGAGGGTCCGACACTCGCTGGCTTCACGGTGCTCGGAGCGTTGGCGCTGCCGGGGTTTCTCTACCAGTCGCAGGTCGCGATGCTCGAGGCGCCGCTCGCGCTGGCGCTGGCCGTGGGGCTCTTCGCGATCGCGGGAATGCTCAAGAGCGTGACCCCGACGCCGGAGCGCGCGGCGATCACCTCCGCCGGCCTCTTCGCGCTCGCGCTGCTTGCCGGGTTCTGGGTGAAGGGGCCTCCGGTGTTCGTGTTGATCGGCGTCGTGCTGGTCGCCATCGCGTTCGGGTGGATGCGGCCGCTGGTCGGCGTCGCCGCGATCGTCGCAGGCCTCGCGCTGGTGATCGCCAGCGTCTTCACGTTCGACGCGCTGCGGACGAGTCACGGCCTCGGCCCGTTCTTCTCGACCTACCTCTCGAAGCAGGTGCTCACGTCGGTGACGGAAGGGCGCCACCACCCTGAGCCGAACCCGTTCTTCTACGTCCAGCCGACGTTGAGCTGGTACGGCCCGGCGGTCGGAGCCCTCGTGATCGCCGGCGTGGCGCTCCGCTTCCGAGCGCGCCTGTCGCGGTTGTCGATCGAGCCGATGGTGCTCGGCGCCGCACTCTGGCTCGGCGTCGTCGTCGGCTTCAGCATCCCCGTGCAGAAGTACCAATGGTACGTGCACCCGGGGCTGGTGGGCGCGGCGCTCCTGGTGGGCTCGGTGCTGGTGCTGCTGCCCGCGAAGCTGGATCGGTTCCTCGCGCTCGGGTGTGTCGCGGGCGCGCTCCTGTGGCCGTTCATCGCGCTCGTCCCGTGGGAGTCGCGGCTGTCAGAGACCCAGCGGCAGATCGCCGCGCTGCAGGCTGCGACGGGGCCGGGCAGGGGAGACGCGATCGCCGATTGTTCGACGATGGACTGGTGGGTGTCGGGGCACTTGATGGGGTTTCTGTGGGACGCGAAGCGGGTCGAGTGCGCGGACCGAGCGGCGTGGCGGTTCGACGGTCGACACGTCGCGCCGCCGTGAGCTGACTCGTGCCGTTCCTCCTTGTGCCCCGGTCGCAGCCGCACTGGAGTCTTCGCTTCATCGCAAGGGGGCGTCGAAGTGCCGAAGGTCGCGATTCTCGGGGCGAGCGGAAAACTCGGAGACAGGCTGGTCGCTCGTGCCCTCGAGGAGGGCTACAGCGTCAACGCGCTCGCTCGCGATCCTCGACGCCTCTCCAGACAGAACGAGAAGCTCACCATCATGCGCGGCGACGCTGAGACCGGTGAAGGGCTCGAGGCGCTGATCGATCACTGCCAGTACGTCATCTGCGCGATCGGATCGTTGCGGCCGGTGCTCGAGGCCTGCATGGGTCACCTGCTGCCGAAGCTCGAGGCCAACAAGCGGTTCCAGCGCTTCGTGCTCATCTCGCGCATCGGCACGGGCGAGAGCCGGCCGCAGGCGTTGAAGGTGTCGGGCCTCCTTCAGCAGCAACTGCCGGTGATCCTCACGCCAGTGTTCCGCGACATCAACCTCGCCGAGGCGCGGGTCCGGAGCAGCCCGCTGCCGTACACGATTCTCCGCTCCACCAGGCTCACCGACGAGCCGCCCGCGGGCTCGGTGATCACCGTCGGCCCGAAGGAGCCTCCCCCGCACCGGATCACCCGCGCCGATCTCGCGCACTACGTCATCGAGCTCCTCGGCACCCAGGATCACCTTCGCGCAGAGCTCACGGTCGGGTCCGGGTGAAGTCGCTCTGGTCGTGGGTGGCGCTGACGCTGGTGGTGAGCAGCCAGGCTCACGCGTTCGATCTCATCCCGTCGGGCTCTGCGTCTCTCGACTACCGCCTCGTCTCGGGGGCCGCGCCGCCGCAGAACCCATCGCCGCTGGGCATCAACGGCATGACGTTCGAGCTCGCCCAGAAGGTCGTCGTCGAGGTCGGCCACGGCGTCAGCTTCACGGTGAAGGCCTGCGGCGGGTGCCACGGGCTCGAGGTCGATCAGGGGTTTGGTGAGGTGCGCATTCGCCGCTTCATCAACGTGCGGGCCGGGCGGTTGAACGTGCCCTTCGGCGAGTTCACGCTTCGCCACGATCCCGCGAACTTCACCACGCCGTCGAAGCCGCTGCCGTTCGCGATGGGCGACATGCTCCAGTATGGGCGCGAGGGCTTCAACCTGGGCATCGTGCCCGGCCCCTGGGTCGACAACGGCCTCGAGGTGTTCGGCAGTGTCTCGCTCTCGAAGACGACGCAGCTCGACTACGCCGTCTACGCCGTGAAGGGCCTCGTCGGAGAGAACGACTTCGACTTCGCGCGCTCGCGCAACTGGGTCGACAACAACCGCACTCCGGCCTTCGGGGGGCGCGTCGTCCTCACGGGCGATGACTGGGCCGTGGGAGGCTCGTTCGCTGGAGGCACGTACGACGCCGCCGACTCGCGGTGGTTCGCGATGGGTGGACTCGAGGGCTATTGGCGCGTCGGGCCCGTCACGCTGCGAGGGGAAGTGCTCGCGCGCCGAACCGACCTCGACCGCACCGCGCAGGGCTATGCCTTCGAGCTCGTCGACGGGTGGTTCCTCAAGGCCGGCTGGTACGCGCAGGCCGATTGGGCGGTGCTCCCGCAGCTGTCGCTGATCGTTCGCACCGACGGGTTGCAGCGCTTCGGCATGCCGTTGCCGGGCAGCGACCTGAGCCCTGTCGCCGGGGTTCAACGCCAGACGATCGCCGCGCTGGGCCGCCTGAACGATCACGTCGCCGGGAAGCTCGACTACGAGCTGTGGACGTTCAGCGGCACGCCGTTTCCTCTTCGCCATGTCGCCAGGCTCGGCCTGGTGGTGGGGTACTGACCCATGCTCTCGCTGCTGCTCGCGCTGACGATCGCGGCTCCACCGAGTGAGCGGCTCACCTACGAGCGCAAGTGCCTCTACTGTCACTCCGAAGAGGTGGCTGAGAGCAAGCGGCTGACGCTGCCGCAGTGGCGGCGGGTGATCGATCAGATGCGAAAGAAGGCGCCGCTGCTCATCAGCCGAAGCGACGCCGTGCTGCTCACCCGCTACGTCACGCAGACGCTCCGCCTGACGGTCGCGACGCCGGCCCGGCCTGTCGCGAGTCCCGTCGTCGAAGTGAAGACGGGACCGTCTCCTCAAAAGCTGACCGAGGAGCCCGAGAGCGAGGCAGCCGAAGCACCCGCTCCCGCGATCGACCCCGAGCTCGAGCAGCAGGCCTCGGCGCTCATTCAGCACCGGTGCTCGAAGTGTCACGCCCTCGGCCGCGTGTACGGCCGGCTCGACACGCTCGAACGATCGTTGACGACGCTGGAGCGCATGCGGCTCAAGACAGGCTCAGGCATCACCGATGATGACGTGCGGGTGATCGAGGCCTACCTGCGCGCGCAGTTCTGACCCGTCACCGACAGCAGCGCAGGCCGAGCGACCTCGTTCCACCCTGGCCCGGGAGCAGGTAGTCGCGCGCGCCGCACGGCAGGCGCGAGTCGCTCTGCGTGAACGAGCCGCCGCGGATGACCCGCTGCGCCGCGCCGTCGTGCAGCGGGCTCGAGGTCCACTCCGCGACGTTGCCGACCAGATCGAAGACGCCAGCGGGGCCCGCGCAGCGCGGCCGCGAGCCCGACGCCGAAGGCTTCTTCGCGCCCCTGGTCACGCAGCGGCCCTTCTCGAACATCGGCCCCCACGGGTACAGGAATCCACTCGTGCCGCGGCAGGCCTGTTCCCACTCCAGCTCGGAGCACAGGTGTTTTCCCACGCCTTCGCACAGCGCGACGGCGTCGGACCAATCGACGCGGGTGACCGGCATGGCGCCAGCGCGGTTCGGGTACTCGTAGCGGTCGATGAACACGGCACCGACGCGCACCATGCCGTTCTGACTCGCGAAGGACGCGCGCTTCGCCTCGAGCTCGAGGGGATCGTCCGGCCCGAGCGCTCCGAGCCGGGCGAGGGTTGCCACCAACGCGAGTGCAGGCGCGGGGTCTTCCAACTTCAGTGCGTCCTGGGCTCTGCGGCGCAGAGAGGTGGCGAGCTGCCCTCGGAGCGCCTTCCACTCCGGCCGCCCGGGGAATGACGTCTCCGCCGCCTTGAGCGCTTCGACGGCGTCGTCCACCGGCCCGTCGAGGCGTCGCTCGACGTCGCTCGCCGACTGCTTCACCGCTTCGGCGATGGGATCGTTCGCGCGCGTGGGCTCGACCGTCGTCGGCGGTTGGCGCGTCGTCATCACCGCGACGAGGCCGAGCGCGACCACACCGACCGCCGCCACCGCGAACCATCGAAGTGGAGAGGACCTCGCTCGACGGGCCAGCAGGTCGGCACGAAACGAGAGCAGGGTGGTGCGCACCGCCGCAGCGGAGACCGGGCGCTGCGTCGGCTCGACGGCCATCAACGATCGCACCAGCGCGTCGAGGGCCTCGGGCGCTCCGGGCACGGTGGCCTTCAGGCTGGGCCGTGGCGCTTCGCGATGCTGACGGAGCACCTCGTCGACGCTGTCGTGAACGAACGGCAGGCGGCCGGTGAGCATCTCGAAGATCAGGCACCCCAGCGCGTAGAGATCGGCCTTCGCCCCGACGTCGCGGTTCTTCGCCTGCTCCGGCGCGACGTAGCCGGGCGTGCCCAGGGCTTCGGCGCTTCTCGTGGTGATGCGATGGGCGATGCCGAAATCGAGCAGCTTGGGGAAGGGCGCGCGCGGCGGCCGGCTCACGACGAAGATGTTTCCGGCCTTGAGATCCCGGTGCACGAACCCTGCGGCGTGCGCGGCCTCGAGCGCCTGGAGGAGCGGCACCAGAAGATCGATGGCCTCGAGCACGCTCAAGCGCCCGCGACGGGCCAGCTGCGCTTCGAGCAGCTCTCCGTCGAGCAGCTCCATCACGAGGTACGAGCGCCCATCCGGCAGCGAGCCGAAGCCGTAGATGTCGACGATGCCCTCGTCGCCGATGGCGTTCACCGCGCGCGCCTCGGCCAGGAGCGACGGCAGGCGCGGGTCCTGGCTCAGGTGCGGGTGCAGCACCTTGAGCGCGGCGCGTTTCTGAATCGTCTCTTCCAGCCCCTCGTAGACGGCGCCCATGCCACCGAGCCCGAGCCGGCGAAGGACCCGGTAGCCGCCGACGACCTGGCCCACGAGCGGGTCTCTCTCGGGCGCGACGAGCACCTCGCCGCACTGCTCACACACCACGGAGTGAGGCACGGGCGTGGAGCCGCAGACCGGGCAGATCGAGACGAGGACGGAGCTCAGCGGACGACCTCGATGGCGCCAGCCATGCCCGAGCCGGACGCGGTGCCGTGTTGGTCGCAGAAGAACCCGTAGACGCCGAGGCCGCTGCTGAAGGTGACGGCGAGCTGGGCGCCGCTGCGGGCGGAGATCAACGCCGCGACGGGTCCACACGCCTGATCGAGCGGGTGTGCCGAGAAGTCACCGCCAGAGAACGTGACGGTCTGGCCGAGGCGAACGCGAACGCAGTCGGGGCTGTAGCGGTCTCCGCCGACGGGGAAACGAATCGTCGGTGCACCGGCATCGGTGAGATCGACGAAGGCCGTGCAGCCCGAGAACGCCGCGCGGCAGACGCTCGCGGGCGCCGCGCACCGTGCCGAGAGGCAGACGCCCTGGGCGCAGTCACGCGCGGTTCCACAGGCTGCGTTCGTCGCGCAGCCCGGGCAGGGGCCACCACAGTCGACGTCTGACTCGAGCGCGTCTTTCATCGCGTTGCCGCACGCGGGGCCTGCGTCGTGAGCATGACTCCCGGCGTCGGAGAGCCCCGCGTCTTCGCCTCCGATCGGAGGCCCGACCTGCGGCAGGCACGACGCCGAGACGAGGGCCGACAGCAGGAACTCGAGACGCGCGCGCGACACCACCCGATGGTGGAGGAAGCCCGAGACGGTGTCGAGCTTCGTCACGGGGCTGCTCGACGTCGCGGGAACAGTGCGTACAGCGCGAGCGGAGCGAACAGGACGAGCTCGGTCAACACGACGGTGACGCCGCGCGCCGAGAGCATGCCTGCGCCGATCGGCGCGACGGGGATCGGCTGCACCGGCCAGAACAGCCGCGCGTTCGAGAACGGGAAGAAGAGCGCACAGCCCAGGCCTCCGTCGGTCAGCATGTCCAGCAGCGGGTGCGTCACCACCACGACGCCGGTGAAGACAGCCAGCCTCGCGTCACGACGCAGCGCGAACGCGATCACCCCACACACCACGGCGAAGGCGATCGAGTGCGTGGCGCCGCGATGCCCGAACGGATCGCCGTAGGGGATGCGCAGCGCGAACGCGATGACGTCGGCGTCTGGGAGCAGCGAGAGCGCCGAGAAGCCGGCCATCGACAGCGCGAGCCGCCTGCGCTCCGCGACTCCCGTGAACGCGCGGCCCGCCGCCAGCCCCACCGCGATGTGACCGAAGCTCGCCGTACCGTCTCCCTTCGCCACCAACACGAAGGGCGCCGACTCTTCTTTGAGCCGACGCCCTCGCGCACTTCTCAAACTTCAGCGTCGACTACTGGCTGAAGCCTTCGAGCATGTAGTGGGCCTCGATGCGCTTGAGCGCGAGGATCATCGCCGCGCAGCGCGTGTCGACCGGCTTGCCGATGCAGTACGGCCGGCTGTCGTGCATGTCGGTGCGGCGCGGGTTGTTGCGCGCGATGTCGCGGATGATGCGGTAGTTCTTCTTGAGCGCGAGCTCGAGCCGGGTGTCGACTTCCTTCTCGGTCCACGACTCCATGCGCTTGTTCTGAATCCACTCGTAGTAGCTGACCGTCACGCCACCGGCGTTGCAGATGATGTCGGGGATGAGATCGATCTTCCGCTTCTCGAGCACGCGGTCGGCGTCAGGCGTCGTCGGGCCGTTGGCGCCCTCGGCCACCAGCTTCACGTTCATCTTCTCGGCGATCTCTGCGGTGATCTCGCCGCCCAGCGCGGCCGGCATCGCGATGTCGGCCTTCACCTGCCAGAAGTCCGCCTTGCTGATCACCTGCGCGCCGGGGAAGCCCAGCACGGAGCGCTTGAGGTTCTTCGGGTTCTCGTTGACGTACTTCATCAACTCGACCGCATCGATGCCCTCGGGGTTGTAGATGGTGCCGTCGGCGTCGTTCACCGCGAGCAGCTTGCCGCCGAGGCCCTGCAGAATCACCGCGCCCCAGCTGCCGACGTTGCCGAAGCCCTGCACGATGAAGGTCTTGCCCTTCACCGTCTCGCCGCGGTCCGCGTAGTAGTCCTCGATGGTGTAGACGACGCCCTGGCCGGTCGCCTTGGTGCGGCCCTCGGAGCCGCCGATGCGCACGTCTTTGCCGGTGATGACGCCGCGCTGGTTGTGACGCTCGCGCTCGCCGTCCGAGAACTGCCGCAGGAAGAGCGCCATGATCTCGGAGTTCGTCCCGATGTCAGGCGCGGGGATGTCGATGTTCGGGCCGACGAGCTGCTTGAGCTTGTACATGAAGCGCAGCGAGATCGTGTGCAGCTCCTCCCGGCCGAGCTGGCGAGGGTCGAGCTGAATGCCGCCCTTGCCGCCGCCGAAGGGCACGTCCGCGATCGCCGTCTTCCACGTCATCTCGGCGGCGAGCGCCTTGAAGAGGTCGAGCGACACTTCACGGTGGTAGCGAATGCCGCCCTTGTACGGGCCACGCGCCTGGTTGTGCTGCACGCGGTAGGCCTTGAAGCGCTGCGTGTCGCCGGGCACGAGCTGGTACACGGTGCCGTCGTCGAGGCGCAGGTGGCCGGCGCGAATGTTCACGTCGCTGCCGAGCAGGGCCTTTCCGTTCAAGATGATCTTGCCGTCGGCGAGCCGCTCGAGCGCGCTCGGATCGCGCAGCTTGGTGACCTGCAGATCGGCGTAGGCGCGGGCCGCGTCGGGCACCACGGGCACCAGGCGGTCCTTCAGCCGGGTGGTGACGTAGAAGATGTGCTCGAAGTCGGGCTCCTCGAGCTCGAGGCGAACGCGGCGATCGAGCCCCATCGCGTCGGCCGCGCGATCGAAGATCTCCATCGCCTCGGTGTAGACGGTCTTGCGTTGCTGCCCCGGGTTCGGCACCCGCATGAAGTTCGCTTCAGACATGGTCGATGCTCCTGTGAGGGGCCCCGAAAACACATGAACTCAGGGCCAGAAAGCGCGCGGACCGTATGAGCGTGACCGTGGCCTCGGTAGCCAAAACCGACGTCACGCCGCGTCAACCCACAGCCCGGAAAAGTGCGAGAGAAAGCCCTGCTGCTGGCTGCCAGAAAAACGAAACCCCGGACTTCCACGAGGGGAAGTCCGGGGCATTTTCTGGAGCCGACGCCCGGGCTTGAACCGGGGACCTACTGATTACGAATCAGTTGCTCTACCACTGAGCTACGTCGGCGCGGCGCGTCCAAGTACCACAACGATTTTCGACGTCAACGGCCGCTCATGCCTGACTGACACTTCAGCGAACCCGATTTCGCACCACCGCGGTGCGCGTCGAATCCATTCCAGTCGAGAAGGTGATGGCCACGTCGAGGTCGCCGTCCCCGTCGACGTCGCCCGAGGCCGCGCTGAGCCGGGTCCCCGCGCCGACACCTTGCTTGAACTCAGAGAAGGCCCACTGGCCCCGGTTTCGTCGCACCACCACGTCGTCGCCAGCCGTGAAGAAGACGTCGAGCACGCCATCGAGATCGAAGTCGCGCAGCTCGACGATGGCCGTGCGCGGTGCGGCGAAGGTCAGCTTCTCGGCCAGCGCGCCGCCGGTGTTCTCGTAGAGCTTCACGTCGTTGCCGATGATCGCGGCGATGTCAGCGTCTCCATCACCATCGAGATCGCCCGTGGCCAGCTGCGAGGGCAGGGCGCTGAAGGTCAAGCCCGCGTCGCGCTCGAAGCCAGGCCCGGGGAAGACCGTCATGGTGTCTCCGAGGCCGTCGACGACCAGCACGTCGCCCAGGCCATCACGCGTGAAGTCGCCCACCGCGAGGAGCCCGGCGTCAGGCGCGTCGAACCGCCGCACCCCGTTCGTCTCGAGCGTGAAGAAGGAGTGACAGCCCCACGCGACGGCGAGATCGCGCTGCGCGCCGGCCTTCACGACGCCCACCAGCTTCGCGCCCGGGCAGCCGCCGTCGAGCTCTCGAAGCGAGAACGTGCTGCCCCCTTGAGAGACGTAGGTGTCGAAGGCGCCGGTGTCGTTGACGGTCGCGACGTCGAGGTTGCCGTCACCGCTGAACTCGCCCGCGATGCACGCCAGGGGCGTTCGCTGGAACGAGAGCTTGCGGCTCGTCGCGCCAGAGAAGCCCTGCACGGTGTTCCACCCGAAGACCTCGACCCGGTTCCGGCTCGGCACGGCCATCACGAGATCGGGCACGCCCGTGGGCGGGAGATCGGCGATCACCGCCGGCCCGCCGTTCGTCACCGTCAGCTCGGGCGCCGCCTCGAAGGCCTGCGTGATGCAGTTGGTGGTGTCGAGCTGGCAGTCGTCGCCACAGCGGTTGCTGCCGAAGCTGGTGCACGCCGTGACGCCGAGCGCGCCGTCACAGGTCTCGCCGGTGTCGATCATTCCGTTGCCGCACTTCTTCGTGCAGAGCGTCTTCGCGAACGTGCAGTCGGCGCCGCAGGTCAGCTGGCCGGCTTCGAAGCCCTGGGTGCGGCAGGTCTGCTCGGCGAGGTTGGAGCCGTCGCACTCCTCGCCCTCGTCGATCTTTCCGTCGCCGCAGATCGGCATCGGCGGCGGTGGATCGACGCGGCGGGTGAGGCCATCGCGACACGACGTGAGGAGCAGGAGCAGACACAGGGCGGATCGGTGAGCCACGGCGCGCGACACTACTCACGCAGAAGCTGCTGCGTCGATCCGTGCCGAATCAGGCAGAATGGCGCCATGGCGTCGCCCCGGTGCCCCTCCTGTCGGCTGCTCGTGAAGCTGCCTCCCGAGAACAAGACGTTCCCGTTCTGCTCGGAGCGCTGTCGCACGATCGATCTCGGCCGATGGCTGGGTGAGGAGTTCCGCGTTCCGACACGACAGGTGGAAGAAGACGAAGACGGTGGCGGCCTCGCGCCTGGCCCGGCGCGCCCGCCCGAGGACGCATGAGCCTGCTCTTCACCGGCGGCGTCGCGCTCGTCTACACCGTCGGTGTCGTCGGCGTGCATCGCTGGGCGGTCGCTCGGCGGCGCGCGAAGGCGGGCAACTTCACGGCGCTGGAGTGGCTGGATTGGGACACGTTGCTCGCGGGCGTCTGGCCGGCTGGTGCGTCCAACGAGCTCGACGGCGTGGCGCCTCGTGAAGGCGGTCCTCCTCCGAAGTGCCTGTCGGGTCCGCCACCGCCTGGACGCGAGGCGGCGCACGCGCTGCTGCTTCGCCTGGTGGCTGGCGAGGTGCTCACGAATGCCAGCTTCGAGAGCGTCGGCTTCAGTGGAGGCGAGGCCCGGTGGCTGACGGGCCTTTCGGAGCGGACGAGCGCTCCATCGGCCCTGTTGGATCGGCTCGGGACCCAGGCTCCCGAGTCGGCTGCCGAGGCGTACCTGCTGGAGTGGCTGTCCCTTCGCTACGCAGTGACGCCCCTGTCGATGGAGTGGCAGGTGTACGCCACCAAGCGCCGCCTCTCGGTCGCCATGCGACGCTTCGGCGAGGTGCCAGCGTTGTACTTCGCGCGCGCGCGGGCCTCGTCACTCCTCGGCTTCACGCAGTCGGTGCTCGACGATCTTGGCCGGGCCGTCTTCTTCTCGCGAGAGGCCCCGTTCTACGTCGAGGCCGTCCTCTCGATGCCCTTCGTGCAGGAGCTCCGGCCTCCGTTGGCCAGCGCCTGCCGCGCCGCGAAGGACCGAATGAGCGCCGAGCGCGAAGAACGTTTGGACGGCGCAGCCTTTCCAGAGTGAAATGTCAGCGATGCCGGAGTCGCTGCTCGCCTGGTTCAACCGCTTCACGGACGACCCCAAGAAGCTCGAGGCCCGTCTCGCGGGGCGACCAGTACTGCTCTACGAGCCTCCCGAGACGCCGCCCGACGCGACCGGTGACGACGAAGACGACGACTACCAGTTCCGCACGCAGTCGGGCATCGCGGTGCCAGCCATCGGCGGCGGCGAGCCGCTCGCGGTGATCGTCGAGAAGACGAAGGACAACGCCTTTCAGCGTCGCGTGACGGTCGGCCGCACCTCGAACAACGACGTGGTGCTCGACGACAACTCGGTCTCGCGGTTCCACGCCTGGCTCGAGACCGACGATCGCGGCTGGTCGATCATCGACGCGGGCTCGCGCAACGGCACCTGGGTCGCCGGCAAGAAGCTGAACGCCAAGACGCCGTCGCTGCTCACCAGCGGCGTGAAGGTGCGCGTCGGCGTGATCGAGCTGACGTTCTATTCGTCCGACGGCTTCCTGAAGATGCTCAAGCAGCGCGCGCTGTAGCTACTCGAACGCCAGAGCGCGCTCGAAGTCGGCGCGGTTCGAGGCTGCCTCGAGCGCCGTCTCGCGGGTGATCTGGCCCGATTTCAGGAGCGCCGCGAGGTGCATGTCGAAGCTCTGCGTCCCCAGGAGGTCCTGGTTGCGCTCGAGGAAGTCGGTGAGCTCGTGGGTGCGCTTGGGGTCCTTGATGAACTCGGTGACGGTGAGCGTCGACACCATGATCTCGGCCGCCACGGCGCGCCCCTTGCCTGAGGCATGAGGGAGCAGGCGCTGCGAGACGGTGCCGCGCAGGTTCTCGGCGAGGCGGTTGCGCACGCCGGTCTGACCTTCGGGCGGGAAGACGCCGATGATGCGGCCGATGGTGCGGTAGCAGTCCTGCGTGTGCACGGTGGAGAGCACGAGGTGGCCCGTCTCGGCGGCCTTCAGCGCGATCTCGATCGTCTCGCTGTCACGCATTTCGCCGACGAGGATCACGTCGGGGTCCTGGCGCAGCGCCGCGCGCAAGGCAGCGGCGAAGCTCGGCGTGTCGGGCCCGATCTCACGCTGGGTCACCCGGCTGAAGCTGTCCTGGTGGACGAACTCGATCGGGTCCTCGATGGTGACGATGTGCTTCCGGTAGTGCTGGTTGATGTAGTTGACCATCGCCGCGAGCGTCGACGACTTGCCTGAGCCGGTGATGCCGGTGACGAGAATCAGGCCGCGCTCTTCTTGCGACAGCTTCTCGAGCACCTTGGGCAGGCCGAGCTTCGCGAAGTCGGGAACCGTCAGCGGAATCGAGCGCATCACCGCGCCGAGGTGGCCCTTGTTGCGAAACACGTTCGCGCGGAAGCGGCCGACGCCTTCGAGCGCGTAGCTGGTGTCGAAGTCCTGCAGGTCTTCGATCGTGCCCTTGTAGCGGCTGTGTTGCGTGAGGTGCCTGATGATGCGGGTGGTGTCTTCGGGCTGGAGCGCCGGCACTTTCACCGGCAGCAATTGGCCGTTGACGCGGAGCGCAGGCGCCGAGCCCACCTTGAAGTGCACGTCGCTGGCGCCGTTCTTCACGGCGGCGGTGAGGAATTGGTTGAAGGTCGCGAGTTCCATGATCGTGTGTTCCCCTCAGCGAATCGCCACTTGCATCGCCTGCGTCTTCGCCAGCATTCCGGTAGTGCGGCGTAGGCGGTCCGATAGGGTGCGGCAGAACGAGCGGAAGACCTTCACCGCGAGCTTGTCGTCGCTCCCCAGCAGCGCCTCGAAGCGATCTCTGGGCATCTTGATCAACCGGCACGCGGTGATCGTCGTCACGCGGGCACTGGTCAACACGTCGTCGATGAGTGACATCTCACCAAAGAGATCGCCGTCCTTGAGGTGACCGATCTCCTCCGCCTTGGAGTGCGCGCCGTCGGCGTCGGCGTCTCGGCTCACCCGCACCTCGCCCTTGGCGATCACGTAGAGCGCGTCGCCGAGGGCGTTCTGCTCGATGACGATCGTCTCGGGTGGGAGATCGACGTACTGGATGATCGAGCCCAGGCGGGTCGTCTCATCGAAGGTGAGTTTCTGGAAGAGGTGGAGCTTCTGCAGCAGCTCCACGCCTTCGAATTCGCCAAACCCGGTCAGCTCGAGCTCCATGGGCCCCTCCTCGACGACGATTCAAAGAGGCCGGAGCGTCGCACTTGCGGGCCGAACGCGGTACACTTTCTGGTGTAAGGCCGGCCAGAGTCATCGAGGCCACGACGTGTCGCACCGCAAACCAACGATCCTTTTCTTCATCTTCCTGTCGGTCGCCCTCGCGGCGTGCAACGGGGCTCGCACTCAGGTCCTGTGCGGCGGCACCTGCGCCGACGGCCTCGTCTGCGACACGGCCACCGGCGTCTGCATCGCGCCCCTCCCGGCCGATGGCGGCTGCACGTCGAAGGACTCCTGCTCGGCGCCGACGGGGTTGTGTGCTCCCGATGGCCGCTGTGTGGCGTGCCTTGGCAACGCCGATTGTCCCCAGGGCTCCTGCGACATGCGCGCGGGGCAGTGTGTGGCGGCGGCGGCCGAGAGCTGCGGCGCCCTCTCGAGCTTCATCGACGTCGGGGGCGGCTCGTTGCGACTGCGTGGCAGCACCGACAAGGCTTCCAACGACGCGCAGCTGGGCTGCGCCATCCCCGGCTCGACAGGCCCCGACGTCGTCTTCGGCCTGCGGTTGGCCGCGCGTCGCCGGCTGACGGCGACGGTGAAGCCGCTCGACCGGATGTCGGGCTTCCAGCCGGTGCTCTCCGTTCGTGGGACGTGTGCGTCGCAGGCTGCCGAGCTCGCCTGCGGCTTCACCATGCCGGGCGCCGACCGCGCGACGCTGGTCACCGAGCTCAACGCGGGCTCGTTCTTCGTGTGGGTCGACAGCGAGACCGACACGGGCGGAGAGTTCGAGCTCGAGCTTTCGTTCGACGACGCTCCCAACATCGACAGCTGCACCGCGCCTTCGGTGCTGCGCGGCGCCGACACCATCGACGTCTCGGGTGAGACGCTCGGGCTCGCCGATGACGTGGCGGCGAGCTGTGGCGGCATGGGCGCTCCGGACGCGGTCTACCGGTTGACGCTCGATCAACCCCGGCGCGCGAGGCTCGAGGTGGTCGGGCTCTCGGGCTTCAAGCCGACGCTGTCGGTGCGGCGGGCCTGTACGGACGCTGCCTCGGAGATCGCCTGCGCGCTCGCGATGAACTCCAGCACCAGCGTCATCGAGCTGCCGTCGCTCCAGCCTGGGGAGTATTCGGTGCTCGTCGATGGCTCGCCGTCGGGAACGCTCTCGGGTCGCTTCCGCCTTCGCATCACCTTGTCCGAGCCGGTGCCCGCGCCGACCAACGACACCTGCACGTCGGCGCTCGAGCTGCTGCCTTCCGGAGGCACGGGCACGCTGACGGTGCAGGGCGACACGACGCTCGCCAAGAACGATGCGCTCGGCTGCGACGGCACGGGTCCCGATCTCGTCTACACGCTGCAGCTCCCGGCGCCTGCGCGGGTGCGCGTTCAGGTCACGCCGCTGGCAGGCTCGCGGCTGCAGCCGGCGTTGTATTTCCGGCGTGAGAACCAATGCGAGTCACAGGTCGCCCGAGAGCAGCTGTTCTGCGTCGCGGCGGGGCAGGGTGGGTTCCCCTCGTTGCTCGAGGTGCCGCGGCTCGAGGCCGGCCGTTGGTTCCTCTTCGTCGACGGCAAGGCGCGCACCTCGGGAGCGTTCGATCTCACGCTCGAGCTCTCGCCGCCTCCGCCGCCGCCGGCGAACGACAGCTGCATGATGCCGACGGTGTTGCCGGTCGCGAGCGGGGCCGTGTTCCTGCCCAATGAGACGACCGTGGGGGCGACCCCGAGCGCGAGCACCTGCGTCGACACGCCTGGCACGCCCGACGTCGCGTACACCTTCACGCTCGCCTCTCGTCAGTCGGTCTCGTTCGATGCGCGAGCGCTGCCAGGCTCGAAGCTGCTGCCGGTGTTGACGCTCAAGCCCGCGGGCGCGTGCACGCTCACCGCGCTCCTGCCACTCAACAGCTGCGGCTTCTCGGATCTCCAGGTTCCCGATCGCGCAGTGGCCGTCGTGCCGGCGCTTTCGGCAGGGACCTACACGCTGTGGGTGTCAGGCGATCTCGCGACCCAGGGCCCGTTCTCGTTGCGCCTCAGCACGGGGCCTGCGTTGAGCCCTCCGCCGAACGACGCCTGCAACTCGACGGGCGGGCTCATCGCGCTCAACGTGGGCGGCACAGCGACTGGTGACACCCGCGCGGCCGGCAACACCACCGAAGGGCGCTGCGGCTTTCCGCTCGGCGCGAACGGAGAGCTCGGCGGCGACGTCGCCTACACGTTCCAGATATCTGCCTTGACCCCCAGCCTCAGCATCACCGTCCAGCCCGACGCCGTCGCTGGCACCCTCATGCGCCCGGTCATCTACGTCCGCGGCGGCGCAGCGCTGAACAACGCGTGCACGTACGGCGGCCCGAACCTCGGCTGTCAGGCAGCCCCCGACTTCGGCGCGCCTGTCACGCTGACGCTCACCAACGTGCAGCCGGGCACGTACACGGTGTGGGTCGATGGAGCGGGGCTCTCGGCCGGCAGCTTCGCGCTGTCGATTCGCTGAGGCTGGTTACTTCAGGCGGAACACGCCGACCTGCGCGCGCTCGAAGCCACAGGCCTTGAAGAACGCCTCGACCTCGTCGGTGAGCCCCAGAATCGTCTGCACCTCGAGGCGCTTCACGCTCAGCACCTTCGCCCGCTCGACGGCGCGCTTGAGCAGCTCACGGCCGACGCCCCGGCGAGCCCACGCGCGCGCGACGCCAAGCTCGTCGATGGTGGCGGCGCGGCCACCGACCTTCAGCAGCGGGCGGTGCGACAGGCTCACCACGCCGACGACTTTGTCGAGGGGATCAGCGGCGACCAGCACTTCCATCTCGGGGTGGCTGATGATCCACGCGAACGTCTGTGCGTCAGCCTGCGCTCCTGATTCGTTGAGGAGCTGCACGATGCCCTGGGCGTCACCGCGCCGCGCGGGGCGTACCTTGAACGCGGGCGCTTTGAGGTCGGAGGCCACGAGTGCCACGGAGTGTAGGCACGCTTTGAAACCTTTGGCAGAAACCGGCCCGTCAGAGGTCGACGAGGAAGACCTGCACGGCCTGGTCGAGCAGCTCCCGCGACAGTGACGGCGCCACGCCCCGGTAGCGGGCGGCGTCGCGCACCAGCTGCACCAGATCGCGTGGGTGACAGGAGCGCAGCTCGAGGTTGCGGGCCTTGTAGACGTGGTCGAACAGGTACGTGATCGCCTGCTCGACGAAGGGCACGCCAGAGGCTTCGCAGACGCGCTTGAAGATCGCCCGGTACTGGAGCTCGTCGGGGTTGCCGACCTCGATCTTGTACTTGATGCGTCGGAGGAAGGCCTCGTCGACCAGCTCCTTCGGGTCGAGGTTCGTCGAGAAGACGACGAGCTGATCGAAGGGGATCTCGAACTTCTTGCCGGTGTGCAGGGTGAGGAAGTCGACGCGCTTCTCGAGCGGCACGATCCACCGGTTGAGCAGATCGGTCGGGTGCACCTTCTGCCGGCCGAAGTCGTCGATGAGCAACATGCCGCCGTTGGCCTTCACCTGGAACGGCGCCTCATAGAAGCGGGCGGTCTCGGAGTAGATGAGATCGAGGGTCTCGAGGGTCAGCTCGCCACCGACGATCACCGAGGGGCGGCGGCAGACCTGCCAGCGGTGATCCATCTCGAAGGCCTGGCGGCGGCCGTCCTTGTCGCGCCCGAGCTCGAGGGACACCGGGTGATGCACGAGGCGATCGAAGACCTTCACGATCTGCCCATCGATCTCGAGGCACGCGGGAATGAAGGCTTCTCCGCCGAACATCGCGCTCACGGCTTCGGCGAGCGACGTCTTGCCGTTGCCCGGAGGCCCGTAGAGGAACAACGAGCGCCCCGAGTTCACGGCAGGCCCGAGCTTGTCGACGATGGTGGGCGGGACGACGAGGTGGGCGAGGGCGAGCTCGAGCTGCTTGCGCGTCACCACCGGCAGCTCGCGCGTCTGCTGCTGAATGAGCGCGTTGTACTGCTCGATGGGGACGGGGGCGGGCCCGATGTACGTGGTGCGCGCGAGCGCGTCGCGGGCGTACTCGCGGCCCTTGTCCGTCAAGAGGAAGTCGACGGACACGCGGCCGAAGCCCTTGCCGCCGCGCAGATCGACGAGCTTCTCCTGCGCCAGGAAGTCGATCACGTGCTCGACGACGCCGGTCCACGGCAGCCGCAGCTCTTCGGCCACCTCGGCGCCCGTGACGGTGCCCTGGTAGTAGAGGAAGCGCAGGGCGATGTCCGAGAGCATGCTGATCTTGAGGCCGGTGTCCTCGATCGACTTCGGCTCGGGCGGCGCGATGTCGAGCAGCCGCGGGTTCTCGAGGTTGAACGGGTTGGGTCGACGGTCGCCCTTCTCGACGGGGAACTCACCGGTCGGCGCGGCGTTGCGATCGACGACCAGATCGCTGGTGACGATCGGCTCGGGCTGGTTCCGCGTGCGGCGAACGGTCATGGGCCGGGCGATAGTAGCAGCTCGGGTCTCGCACGAGCGTCGTCGTCAATCGGTGTCAGACTGCCGGCGAAGGGGAGGCCGCCTGTGATGCTGTCGATCGCGATCGTCGTGTTCGTGGTGCTCGAGTCGCTGAACATCGCGATGCTGTACTTCCAGCCGGGCTCGAGGTTGGGCAACGGCGTCGGCGTGTTCAACGCGTTCGAGGCGTCGAAGGCAGAGCCCTCGGTTCACGCGTTGGTCCGTTACCTCATCAACTGGGTCGCAGGGACGAAGCTGATCTTCGTCGGCCTGCTGATCGTGATCGTCGTGACCGGCAGTGCCGAGACGAAGCTCGCGGCGGTGCTCGTCCTCATCGCGTCGATTCTGTCGTTCTTCTGGAGGCTCTTCCCGGCGCTCCGGCGGCTGGACCGCGACGGTCAGCTCACGCCGAAGGGCTACTCGAAGACCCTGGGCCTGATGATCGGCTGCTTCGTCGCGGGCTTTGCCGCGGCAGTGATCGCGACCCTCTCAGCGCGCTGAGCCGGCCTCAGACGTACGTGAGCCAGTGCTGGTACTTCGGCTCGTGTCCGCGAACGACGCGGAAGTAGAGCTCCTGCACGGCCATGGTGATTTGCCCCGGCTTGCCTTCTCCGACCTGCCGGTTGTCGACCTCGCGCACCGGCGTGATCTCGGCGGCGGTGCCGGTGAAGAACACCTCGCCCGCGATGTAGAGCGCGTCGCGGGTGAACGAGACTTCTTGTACCTCGCGGCCCATGTCCTTCAGCAGCTCGAGCACGGTGTCACGGGTGATGCCGCGCAGAATCGGCGACGAGAGCGACGGCGTACGAACGACGCCGTGACGGCCCACGCAGAAGATGTTCTCGCCCGAGGCCTCGGCCACGAAGCCCGAGATGTCGAGGAGGATCGCCTCGTCGTAGCCCGCCAGCACCGCCTCACGCTTGGCGAGGATCGAGTTGACGTACTGGCCCGAGATCTTGCCGCGCACCATGTTCACGTTCACGTGCATGCGGGTGAAGCTCGAGACCTTCGCGCGAATGCCCTCCTTGAGGCCCTTGTCGCCGAGGTAGCTGCCCCACTCCCACGCGCAGATCGCCACGCGCGTCGGGTTGATCGCCCCGAGGCCCATCGCGCCGTCGCCCATGAAGGCGATCGGCCGCAGGTACGCACCGTTGGGGAACTTGTCGGCCTGCTGCGAAAGCAGATCGACGCACGCCTGCACCAGCTCGTCCTCGGTGTACGGGAGCTTGAGCATGATGATGTGCGCCGAGTCCATGAAGCGGCGAATGTGCTCACGCAGGCGGAAGACGGCGATGCGGCCGTCCTTCGTCTTGTACGCACGAATGCCCTCGAAGACGCCCAGGCCGTAGTGGAGCGCGTGCGTCATCACGTGCACCTGCGCCGAGTCCCACGGCACCATCTTGCCGTCCATCCACACCCGATCGGCCTTCAGCACTGCGCTCGACGTCGACGTGTTCGCCATGCGGCGCTGTCTGCCACGAAAGACGTTTCAATTCAGCAGTGCGAAGCTTGGGCTCATGGATGACGGGAGATCGATGCGCGCGGCGCTCGAGGCGACGCAGGCGAAGCTGAAGCAGGTGACGCTCGAGCTGGCCGCGCTCAAGGCGGCGCCGAAGGACCAGCGGGACGTGGCGAGTCGTCTGGCGCACCTGGAGCGGTCAGCCGCCGAGCGTGAAGCCCGTGACGATCATCGCCTCGCCGAGCATCGAGCCAGAGAGCGCGCGCTTCGAGATCGGATCGAGACGCTCGAGCAGCAGCTCGCGACCGAAACGAAGGCGCACCGTGAGACCCAGAAGCTCCTGACGCAGCTCACGAAGGCCAATCGGATGCTGAGGCAAGAGAAGACCAGTCGCGTGACGCCGCGCCAGTCGTCGAAGTCGGGGCCTCTGAGCGTGTTGGCCGAAACCGTCAGTGGAGGAAAGAAGCGGGTGAAGCGCCTCGAGGCCGAGCTCGACGCCGCGCGCGCCGAGGTGGCCCGGCTGGGTGGGCTGTTGAGTCGAACGGGTGGGCGCCGGCCTCGCTGATCGCTGCGCGTTCGCTGCACCGGCTCGCCCACGATTCGCTGCGGCTCACCTCGTTCGAGAGCCACGCTCGCGACGTCATCTGAGTCATCGTCGACAGCACAGCGCTCGTGAGCAGCGGGCAGCGTGTCTGGCGTCACGCTGCGAAGCCTCGTCTCGCGCGTCGGAGTCGGTCCGCGTTCGTTCACCCTCACGGCTTCGAAAGCGTGGCCGGTGTCGAGCACAGTGGCCACCCGGCGGCCGAGGTCGAGTCCCGTCACCGCTCCGAGAGTGCGGCGAGCCGGTACTGAGCTGCCTGCGCGATGGCCTCGTTCGAGGTCGGCAGATCGGGGAAGTGGCCGATCAATGCGTGGGGCGGCCCCTTTCGCTGGTTGATCGCGTTGCGGTAGCTGCGTCGGGCCGCCTCGGGGTCGGAGCGCCGCTCGTGCACCTGCGCCAGCAGGTAGTGCCCCAGCGCGAGGGTCGGCTCGAGGAAGAGCGCGCGGGTGAACTCCTGTCGCGCCACCTCTGGCTCTCCGGCCTGCATCGCGGCGATGCCCAGGTACAGCCGCGCCTCGACCGAGAGGGGCTCACGCTGCAGCGCGGCCTGATACGCCTCGCGCGCCTCGTCGATGTTTCCCATCAGCGCGTGCACGTTGCCGAGGGTGATGCGCGCGGCGAGATCGTCAGGCGAGTCTTCGGCCAGGGCGTGCGCCAGTCGGAGCGCGCGGGGAAAGTCACCCCGCTCGATATCGACGATGATCTGATCGAGGCGCTGAACAGGAGTCCCAGTGCCCGGAGGCTGCGCGGCCCTGAGCACCGGAGACGGCATCGCCGCGGTCGACCGGGGAATTTGCAGGCCCACCACGAGCGGCAACGCCTTCGGGGTCGGCCGCTCGACGGTCTTCACGACTTCGGGCGCCGGCGCGGGAATCGGTGTGCTCGTCGTCGGCGCTCGCACCACCGTCGTCATCGCTGACGTGGTGCCGCCGCGCATCGGCCGCCGATAGATGAAGACGCCGCCGACCTCGATCATCTCGAAGCGCGTCGGCAGGCGGAACAGGCTCTCGGAGTAGCCAAGGAAGAGCCAGCCGCCCGGCCTGAGCGAGTCGTAGAACCGGTCCATCACCGCGAGGATGGTGGGTTGATCGAAGTAGATGATGACGTTGCGGCAGAAGATCAGATCCTTCGACTGCGGCTTCACCTGCGGCCAGATCGGCGCGGCGAGGTTGTGCCCGTCGAAGTGCACCATGTCGCGCAGCTGCGGCGTCACTTCGTACTGGCCATCGACGAGGTTGAAGAACCGGGCGAGGCGGGGCTCGCTGACGCCCAGCAACCGGCGAATGGCGAAGCGCCCCCTGGCGGCGTTCTCGACGGCGACGGGGTTGAGATCGGTGGCCCAGCACTCGACCTCGTTGGGCAGCGCGCCGCGATCGAGGCCCACCATCGCGATGCTGTACGGCTCTTCACCCGTCGCGCAGCCCGCCGACCACGCCCGCACCGGCCGCGCCTCGCGCCTCGCGAACTTCAGCAGCTCGGGGAAGACCTCGTTCTCGAACGCCGCGAACTGGCGCGAGTCGCGGAAGAACTCGGTCTTCCCGACCGTCACCAGTGGCAGCAACGCGCGCAGTTCGTGCTCACCGGCGAGCTGCTTGAGGCGGCGCACGTACTCGCCCGCGTCGTCGAGTCCGGTAGCCGGCATGCGTGCCTGCAGCGCCAGCCTCAGCCCGTTGTACCCGTCGGGGGTCACCTTGAGCCCGGCACGCTCCAGCAGGAGCGCGGCCAACTGCTCGAGCGCCGATCGTTCGATGGTGAGGGCGTCGCTGCTCATCGCTTCGGCACCCACTCGAGCAGCCGACCCGCGATGGAGCCCAGCGGGAGCACCACCTCGGCCGCGCCCAGCGCGATCGCCTCTTTGGGCATGCCCCACACCACGCTCGTTGCCTCGTCCTGCGCGATGGTGCGTCCGCCGCGCAGCCGGATCTCTTTGAGGCCTTTCGCGCCGTCTCGGCCCATGCCGGTCAACACCACGCCGATCGCGCGCGTCCCGAACGAGGCCGCCACGCTCTTGAGGAGCACGTCACACGACGGCAGGAAGCCGCCGACCGCCGGCCCATGCTCGAGCCGCGCGCTGCCCGATGGGCTCACCGTGAAGTGCACCTCGGACGGGGCGACGTACACCCAGCCTGGCTCGAGCCTGCTCCCTTCGACCGCCTCGATGACCTGATGCCCAGTCTCGGCCGAGAGCCACCGCGCGAGATCGTCGGTGAAGCCCGCGGTGATGTGCTGGCAGATGCAGATCGGCGCGGCGAAGGTCCTCGGCAGGCCAGAGAGCACGACCGCGAGCGCCTTCGGGCCACCAAGCGACGCGGCGATCGCCACCACGGGCACCTCGGGCCGAATCGCCGGCAGCCGCGTCGAGGTGCGCTTCTTCCGCCCTCGCGGGTGCTTCACCACCTTCACCGTCGACAGCAACGCGAGCGTCTTCTCGAGTGAGAGCAACGCAGGGCCATCGAGCTCGGGTGGCAGCTGAATCACGTCGAGCGCGCCCGCGGTGAGCAGGGCCATTGCGGCCTGCCGGGGCCCACCACCCGCTGCGACCAGCAGCATCGGCACCGGGTACTCGGCCATCGTCAGCTCGATCGCCCGCGTCAACTCGGACGAGGGGCCGTCGACGCGCACCAGCACCACCTGCGGCTCGTGATCGCGCACCGACGACAACATGCCAGCCGCGGTGACGGGGCCGCCCACGCGCTCCAGCTTCTTGCCGAACAGAGGCCCGAGGCGGAGCCCGAGCAGGGGAGAGGGCTCGACGACGAGCACGCGGATCTTCGTCGTCACGGCCCGCCCTCCTCGCTACGTGAGCCGATCGATCGCCAACGCCAGGCTCTCGACGCCCAGCTCGCCCTTGACGAGGTACGCATCGGCGCCCGCGTCGAGGCCGCGCCGTTTGTCTTCTGGAGACGCGAGCGACGAGAGAATCACGACGGGCAGGTGCTGCGTGCGGGCGTCGTTCTTCAAACGTCGCGTGAGCGCGAAGCCGTCGAGGCGAGGCATCTGCACGTCGGTGAGGATGAGATCGAACGCGGGCGCGCGCTGCATGCGATCCCACGCGTCTTCGCCGTCCTGCGCTTCTTCCACCTCATGGCCCAAGGCACGCACGAGCGCCGACTCGGTGGCGCGGGCGATGGGCGAGTCATCGACGAGCAGCACCTTGAGCCGCTTCGACGCCTGCGCCTCGACGGGCCGGGAGAGCTTGCGGATCTCGGCCATGATGTCGGGCACGTGCAGCAGCACCGCGATACGGCCGTCTTCGAGCGCAGCCGAGCCAGCGACGAACGGAGCGCCCTTCACGAAGTCGCCACCGATGGGCTTCACGGCGACCTCGCGCTCGTCCACGAAGCCGTCGACGACCAGCGCGGCGCGCTCCTCGCCGAAGCGCACCACGACGCAGGGAGGCTTCTCGAAGCGCGGCCCACCGTTGAGCCCGAGGAGCGGGCCGAGCGCGGTGAAGGCGATCGGCTTGCCACGGTGCATGACGGCCAGCGCGCCGAAGACCTCGAGACGATCAGCGGGTGAGAAGCGGGCCACGGCTTCCACGTCCGCGGCGGGCATGCCGTACACGTCGTCGCCCAGGCGAATCAGCAGCACCCGCATCAAGGCGAGCGACTGCGGCAGGCGCAGGGCGACGGTGGTGCTGCGGCCGATGCGGCTCGTCACCGCGACGGACCCGCCGAGCGCCTCGACCTTGCGTTTGACGACGTCCATGCCGACGCCTCGGCCCGAGACCTCGCTGACCTGCTCCTTCGTCGAGAACCCGGCCTTGAAGATGAGCTCGGTGGCCTCGCGCTCGTTGAGGGCCGCCGCCTGCGCAGCAGTCAACACGCCCTTCCGAATGGCCGACTGCCTCAACACGTTGGGGTCGATGCCACGCCCGTCGTCTTCGACCTCGACCGCGAGCATGTCGCCGTCCGCGCGCGCCTTGAGCGAGATGAGGCCCGTCTCGGTCTTTCCGTACGTCTCGCGCAGGTCGGGCGGCTCGATGCCGTGATCGACGGCGTTGCGGATGAGGTGGATCAGCGCGTCGCGCACGTCGGAGACCATCGAGCGATCGACGCCCGCGCTGGTGTTCTCGATGTGCAGCTCGATGCGCTTGCCCTGCGAGTTGGCGAGCTCGCGCACGGCCCGGGGGAACGCGTCGAACACCGTCGACAGCGGCACCAGGCGCGCCTCGGCGACGTGATCGGCCAGCTGCGTGAGGCTGGTGTTGAGGGTGTTGAGGCCGTCGGAGTGGTGACGAACGAAGCGGAAGGCGTCGTCTCTGAGCAGCGAGAGATCGCTCTCGAGCAGATCGATGCGCTGCCGTTGTTCGGGCGCCAGCGGGCTCTGGTGGGTGACCCTCACCAGGCTGTCGCCGAGGCGCGAGAAGCGCTCGAAGAGACCTTGCAGCTCGTGGCCACGCAGCTCCGAACGCGCGCTCTCGACGAGCAGGTCGCCGGCGAGCAGGCCCACCGAGTCGAGCAGCTCGACGTTCACGCGAATCGAACGATCGGCGGCGGCCTTCTTCTCCACTGCTTCTTCGTGGTGGCCGTCACCGACTTGTGGAGCGGGGGTGTGGCTGCTGGCGCGTGGCGGCGGTGCGGACGGTGGCGGCGCGGGCGGAGGCGGCAACGACGGCGCCGACGGCGGTGCGACGACGGGCGCCGAGGGCCGGGCTTTCAGCGGCCGGGGCGCCGAGGGTGGCGGCTTGAGCGGCGGCACCGGTGTGCCTGCGAGCGAGGTCAGCTTCTGCACCAGCTCGGTCGACGCGGGCGTGCCCTCTTTGGCGCCGACGGTGTCTTCGAGCAGATCGGACACCGCGTCGCAGGCGTGCAGCAGCAGATCGGTCGCGGTGCGCGCGTCGACCTTCTTCTCTGTCCACGCCTTGAGCAGATCCTCGGAGGCGTGCGCGACCTGACCGATGGCAGGCAGCCCCAGCATGCGGGACTCGCCCTTCATCGTGTGCAGCTCACGCGCGACGTTCTCGGCCGCCCTGGCCCCGTCTGGCTTCTCCAGCTCGAGCACGCCGAGCTGAATCGCCTGCAGACGATCCTGCGTCACCTCGACGAACTTCGTCAGCAGTGACTTCTTGAGGGCCTCGGTATCCACGCGCGCGTTGGCTCAGTCCGCCTTGAAGCGCTTGATGAGCTCCGAGAGCCGGCCGGCCAACTGCGTCAGCTCGGCGGCGGCCCCGGTGGCCTGCTTGGAGGCCTGGGTCGTCTGGCGGGTGACCTCTTCGATCTCGCCCATCGAGGCGACGACCTGCTCGGTCGCGGTGCGCTGCTGCTGGGT
>JAUXRI010000140.1 GCA_030681895.1 Myxococcales bacterium
ACCGCATGACCGACATCGACACCCGCGTCATTCACCTCATCGCCCAGCTCGTCCCCGTGAAGGAGCAGGACATCAAGCCCGCTCAGCGTCTGCGCGACGATCTCGGCATGGACTCGGTCTCGTCGATGGAGCTGCTCTCGATGCTCGCCGAAGACTTCGAGCTCGACGTCGGCATCGAAGACGTGGCCGACGTGCACACCGTCGCCGCCACCATCGACTTGGTGAAGGTGTTTCTCGCGAAGAAGGCAGCGTGACGATGCGGGCGCTCGGCAGCGATCCGGGCTCCGAGGTCGTCGACGCGCTGCTGGAGCAGACGCGCCGCTTCTGCGCGCGCGAAATCGACGCCCAGGCCATCGACGCGACGGCGCGCATTCCTCCGTCTGTCCTCTCGGGGCTCGCGGAGCTCGGGTTGTTCGGCGTGACGCTGCCTGAAGTGCATGGCGGTGCAGGGTTGTCCCTGGCCGACGCGTGCCGGGTCGTCGACGTGCTCGCGCGTTTCGACCGCTCCGTCGCGGTTTCGGTGGGCCTGCATCTCGGACTGGGAACGAGAGGCCTCGTGCGCTTCGGCACGGCGGCACAACACGCGCGCTGGCTCCCTTCCCTCGCTTCAGGTGCGTGCATCGCTGCGTTCTCGACGACCGAGCCGGGCGCCGGCAGCGACCTCTCCGCCCTCCGCGCCGTCGCGCGTGAGGACGGCGAGCACTTCGTGGTCTCTGGCGAGAAGAGCTACGTCACCAACGGCGGCTTCGCGGGCCTCTTCACCGTCGCGGTGTCGACCCCCGGCCTCGGCGGCGCGCAGCGAGGACAGAGCCTGTTGCTCGTCGAGCCGACCGACGCCGGCTTCAGCGTGCAGCGCGAAGAACACAAGCTGGGCCTCAAGGGCTCCTCCACCACCGGCCTGCTCTTCGAAGACGCACGCCTCGAGCGCGCGCGGCTGCTCGGCGAGCCGGGCCAGGGCGCTCGCATGCTGCAGCACATTCTCTCGTGGGGCCGCACGTTGATGTCGGCGGGCTGCTGTGGCGGCGCGGCGTTCGCCATCGACAAGGCCATCGCGCACACCAGCCAGCGCACCCAGTTCGGCCGTCCGCTCGCCGCGCTCGATGTCGTGAAGGAGCGCCTCGCCCGGCTGCGCGCGCGCCACTTCGCGATGGAGGCGCTCGTGATGGAGACGGCCGCGCAGGGCGATGACGAAGCGCTCGCCGTGCATTCACTCGCCGCCAAGGTGTTCTGCAGCGAGGGCGCAGGGCTCATCGCCGACGAGGCGCTCCAGTTGCACGGCGCGCTCGGCTTCATCGAAGACACGGGCCTCGCGCTGGTGGTGCGCGACGTGCGCGTCACCCGCATCTTCGAGGGCGCGAACGACGTGCTCCTCACGCACCTCGGCACTGCGGAGCTCAGCCGTCACGCGACCCGGCCCGCTGCGACCGTCTCCGACGAGCTCGAGCGCGCGCTGGCCGACCTCACGCGCACGCTGCACACCACCCACCGGCTCCGCATCTTCCGCACGCCCCGGCTCCTCCATGCGCTGGGCCACGCGACGCACTGGGTGATGGCCTCACGCGCCGCCACCACACGCGCACAGTCCACCGGACAGCCGTCGCATCACGCGATGGCCACCCTCATCGAGCAGGAGGCGCGCTCGGCCGTCTCCCGCGCGGCCACCGTCACCGCCGACGACGTCGTCTTTCACCAGGTGCTCGGTCTCGAGCGCCACGGAGCGAA
>JAUXRI010000146.1 GCA_030681895.1 Myxococcales bacterium
ACGATCAGCGCCACCATGTCGTAGAGCCCGAGATCGTGCCGCGCTCCGCCGGGGAAGTTCACCGCGAAGAAGAAGTCGCTCTTCACGCCCGGGTGATCGTGCACGAAGAAGCAGCCGAGGCGCGCGATGGCCCAGCCGGGAGCGGTGCCGAGCGCGAGCGCGTCGAGGTACGGCATCACCGGCGTCTTGATGCGACGGAAGTAGATGAAGATGCCCAGCAGCGCGCCGAGCACACCGCCCATCGACGACAGCCCTTCCCAGAAGCGCACCACCAGCCACGGGTCCGAGGCCTTCAGCAGCTCGGGGTGGTAGGCGAAGACGTGCATGAAGTGGCCGCCGTAGAGGCCGAACATGACGGCCCAGGTGACGACCCCACGGAGCGGCTCATCGTCTCCCGGCCCGTACTTTCTCGCGGCGCGCGCGGCGATCATCGCGCCCACGCCGACACCGACCGTCGAGAGCACACCGAAGATGTCGACCTTCTGGCCGAGGGGCAGCGAGAGCTGCGGCAGCTCGAAGTACGGGAGCATGGTGGAGGTCCTCTAGCGCCTTTTGCGGCCGGGGAATGCCGCTCTCAACGCCGTCGGCCGGCGCTTGTTCCGCTACAGCGTCACTTTTGCCATCGCTTCGTCGAGCGCGACCCGCAGCGCTGGCAGACAGCTCGCGCAGAAGTGCTTGGCGTTCTCGCTGCCCGGAAACAGCACCGACGCCCAGCCGCTGAACGGCGCCGCGGTCGTCGGGTGGCCGTCACATCGATCACAGCGGTGGTCCTGCCGCCCATCGGGCGTCTTTACCCAGCTCATGCGCGCAGTCTGCGCCGTCCGGATGAAATAGTCAGCTTGACTCTATCGTTGCCGTCATTAGAGTCATATCGACTCCAACGGAGGTCACACATGATCAGGTACCTGAAAGCAGCGCCGACGACGTGGGTCATGCAGTTCAAGTCCGGGAAGCTGAAGCGTGAGGGCGCCGGCCTGTCGTTCTTCTTCTGGGAGCCCTCCACGACGCTGGTGCAGGTGCCGATGTCGAGCCTCGACGTGCCGTTCGCGTTCACCGAAGTGACGGCTGATTTTCAGCAGGTGACCGTGCAGGGCCAGCTCACGTTCAGGGTCGCCGACCCGAAGAAGCTCGCCGGGTTGATGGACTACTCGGTGACGGCGGCTGGCGCGTACCGATCCGAAGACCCGCAGAAGCTCACCGAGCGCCTCGTCTACGCGGCGCAGATCCTCACCCGCACCTCGCTGCAGCAGTGGGCGCTCCGAGAGGGCCTGACGCGCTCCGAGCAGCTCGAGAAATCGGTGCTGTCTGGCCTGCGCTCGACCGAAGCAGTGCAGATGCTCGGCGTCGAGGTGATGTCGGTCGCGGTGCTCTCGGTGCGCCCGACCCCTGAGATGGCGCGCGCGCTCGAGGCTGAAGCCCGTGAAGGCCTGCAGCGGCAGAGCGACGAGGCGATCTACGAGCGGCGCAACGCCGCCGTCGAGCAGGAGCGCCGCGTGAAACAGAGCGAGCTCGAGACCGAGATCATGGTCGAGACCAAGCGCCGCAACATTCGAGAGACGAAGATGGCCGCCGACATCGCGATGGAGAAGGAGCGCGAAACGCTGCTCGTCCAGAAGTCCGCCAACGAGCGCACGCTGGCCGACGCGCAGGCGTACACGCTCGAGAAGACACTCGCGCCGATCCGTCAGCTCGACTGGAAGACGCTTCAGGCGCTGTCGAGCGCACGGATGGATCCTGCCTCGTTGATCGCCGTCGCCTTCCGCGAGCTTGCCGAGAACGCGCACAAGATCGGCGAACTCAACATGAGCCCCGATCTGCTCCGTTCGTTGATGCAGCCCGCCCTGCCGAACGGAAAGTGAGGAGCCGTCATGTTCGAGAAGCTCATCCTCGTCACCCGCAAGACGCGCCTGCAGGGCCTCATCGAGCGCTTCAACACGCGCGCTCAGGCGAAGTTCTACCTGGAGCACGCCGGCCTCGACTTCGGCGACTACGCGAAAGAGGACGACACGTATCGTCAGGCCGTCGACGCGCTCGAGTCGCAGCTCGAGGTCGGCCTGCCGGTGCAGAGGTTGGAGCGCTCGCTCCTGTCGACGTACCGCTTCGGCCCCGGCGATCTCGTCGTCGCTGCCGGTCAGGATGGACTGGTCGCAAACACCGCCAAGTACATCGGCTCGCAGCCGCTCATCGGCGTGAACCCCGACCCGTCACGCTTCGACGGCAAGCTGCTCCCGTTCTCGGTGACGCAGGCCCGCGCCACCGTGACGCGAACCCTCGAGGGAAAGATGCCACTCGCCGAGGTGACGCTCGCGCGCGCCCAGACGAGCGATGGTCAGACGTTGCTCGCGTTCAACGATCTCTTCGTCGGCGAGACGACCCACCAGTCGGCCCACTATCGCCTCCATGTGACTGGCAAGGCGAAGTCCCCGTCGGTCGAACGGCAGTCGTCCAGTGGCGTGATCGTCTCGACAGGCGCCGGGTCGACGGGCTGGCTCTCCTCCGTGCGCACGATGGCCGATCGGGTGGGCGCGTTCTTCGGTGGGCGGGCGATCTCGCCGCTGCAGATGGCGTGGAACGACCCACGGCTCTTTTACGTCGTGCGCGAGCCGTTCGTGTCGAAGCACTCCCAGGCGACGAACGTGGTGGGCTGGCTGGAGGACTCGGCCCAGCTTCACATCGAGTCGTTGATGCCGCAGTCGGGGACGATCTTTTCCGACGGAATGGAAGCCGACTGCCTGCGCTTCACCTCCGGCATGACGGTTCGTGTCGGGCCGGCCCCTCAGCGCGCCCGGCTCGTGGTGAGCCAGCCGCAAGTCCCCTTTGACGATGGCGTCGATCCTCACACCGGACGGCTTCGACCACAGGCCGCCTCCGTGGTTCAGTCCGGCGCATGACCCGGTTCGCGATCGTCTTCCTGGCGGCGGTGCTCCTCAGCGCGTGTGGAACTCGCGGCACGTGCACCCAGGCCACCTGCATGGGCTGCTGCTCGAGAGACGATCGCTGCGTCACCGCGACCGACGCGACGGCGTGTGGACGAAATGGCTCGAGCTGCAACAGCTGCGCGGCTGGCCAGACGTGCAACGGCGGTGCTTGCAGCATTCCCGGCTCGACGGGCGGCGGAAGTGGCAGCGCTGGCGGCACCGCGACGGGTGGAGGCGCAGCAGTGGGCGGCGGAAACACAGCAGGAGGCAGCGCCCAGGCAGGTGGCTCGGCGGG
>JAUXRI010000147.1 GCA_030681895.1 Myxococcales bacterium
GCGATCACTTCGGGCGAACGCCGCCGTGCACCCAGGCCATTCTCGAGGCCGGCATCGCGCGGGTCGTCTACGGCTCGTCGGATCCCAACCCGCTCGTCGATGGCAAGGGCATCAAGCGCATGCGCCGCGCCGGCTTGCGCGTCGAGGGCGGCGTGCTCGAGGCCGAGTGTGATGCGCTCAACGAGCCCTTCTTCAAGGTGATGCGCACGGGCTTGCCGTTCGTGACGGTGAAGTCGGCGATGACGCTCGACGGGAAGATCGCCACCCGCACCGGCGCCTCGAAGTGGATCACCTCGGAGGCCTCTCGCGAGCGGGCGCACCACCTGCGAAACCGGGTCGACGCGATCGTCGTCGGCGCCGGCACGGTGGTGGCCGATGATCCGCAGCTGACGACGCGGATCCCCGCGGGGCGCGACCCGATGCGCGTGGTGATCGATCCCTCGCTCCGCACCAGGCCGACGGCGAAGGTGTTCGCGGCTGGCGGAGCGCCGGTGGTGGTGATCACCTCGAAGCCCACCGACTCCTACCGGGCGCGCGCGTTCACGAAGCGCGGCGTGCGCGTGCTGACGGTGACGGAGCGGCGTGGCGAGCTCGCCCTCGAGGAAGCGCTGCGGGCGCTCGCGAAGGAGGGCATCCTCCACGTGCTCGTCGAAGGCGGCGCGACGACGATCTCGGCGTTCCTGCGGGGGAAGCTCGTCGACGAGTTGATGCTCTTCATGGCTCCGACGGTGTTCGGGCACGAGGGGCTGACCTGGTCGGGCGTGCTCCCGGTGACGACGCCGGCCGAGGGGCTTCGGACCACCGTGGTGTCGGTCGAGTGTGTCGATCGTGACGTGCTGATCCGCGCGCGTCTCGGCGCCGCGTGACGAGGCACGAGCAGCGTGCGCTGCGTGCGGAGTGACCGGTGCGGATGCCCTCTTCCGTCGCGTCGCAGCGCACCGCGTTCGCGACGATCTGGAACGCTGTGTGGCGCTCGAGCTGATCGAGTCGCCGACCCGCCTGACGCCGAGCGCGAAGCCGCTGGTGGCCCGTCAGACACCAATCGCGAAGTCGCTGGTCCTCACCGCCGCGCATTTGCCAGCAGTTTGAACTTTCGTCGTGCGACGGTTCGTCGAGCGCTGAACGGTCTGTGCTCCTTTCCGGCTGCTCGGAGACAGCGTCAGCGTACGGCTAGGCCCATTACTGGATGATGCCCTCGAGACACTGTCCGCTGACCGGCTCGCAGGAGAGCGGCGGGCAACAATCAGCGTCGGTCTGACAGCGTCCACACGAGCCACCACGGCACGCCGGCGTCGGGTTGGCGCACTGACGGCAGCTGGAGCACCCCGCGTCGGTGGGCGCGCACCCGTCGAGCCCGAGGATCGCGTCGTCGTAGTTCACCGTGAACGAGTTCGCGGCGGCCAGGCTGCCGACGAACAGCGCGCCGCGCATATCGAAGGTGTTGTTGGCGCTGAACGCCGCCCGGCCTGCGTAAAGGTTCGCCGAGACGCTCAGGCTGTTGGCCGCAGTCACCTGCGTGCCGCCGACGTAGAGCCGGGTCGCAAAAGGCCGCGTGGAATCACCGACGCTCGCGTTGTTGCTGAGCGAGAGGTTGCCGCGAATGAAAACGTCGACCTGCGAGCCGGCCTCAGGCACGAGTTCGAAGGAGTTCGAGGTGGTCACGTCACCATCGATCGCGATGACGACGCGTCCCCGGGTCCGAAGCCGGGTGATGCCGGTCGAGGTGATGCCCTGGAAGAGGTAGCGGCCGCACTCCAGCGTCAGGTTGACGTTGGCGGTGCCCGTGAGGGCCGTGGGGCTGACCCCGCGCGCGGCGTTGTCCGAGACGCCGGAGAAGAAGGTGACGATGGCTCCCACGTCGACCGGGGCGCTGCAGTCGCACGGCGCCGCGACCATCGGGGTTCCGCGGACGATGCCACCCGCGCTGGTGAAGCCGTTCACCGTCGAGGCTTGAGAGGCGCGCACGGCGCCGCCCACCCGGAAGGTGCCGCTCGCGTTCGCGTTGCCCACCACGACCACGTCACGGCCCACGGAGCCCGTCGCAACCGAGACGTTCTGCCCGCACACCACGTCGCGGCCGACGGTGAGGTTGTTCGACGACGTCACGTCGCCCGACGCCCAGATCGTGCCGCCGATCACCGTGTTGTTGGAGCCGACGAAGGGCCCGTTGACGCCGATCGAGCCACCGCCGTCACGCGCTCCGCTGATGGCGCCGACGCGGAACTGGTTGTTCGCCGTGACGCCCTGGCACGAGCAGAACGCGAAGGTGAACGTGCGCTTGCCGAGGTCGCCCGAGCAGATCGTCGAGCCGCCCACCGTCACGGGAACCGGCGCGTTGCCGTTGCAGAAGTCCATCAGGCCGGCGTCGAGATCGGCGCCGGTGCCTCCGCCAGTGCCGCCAGCGTTCCCGGTGCCTCCACCGGTCGAGCCTCCGCCACCCGTCGCGTTACCGCCCCCGGTCGCGGTGCCGCCAGCGTTCGCGCCTCCATCACCAACGGCAACGGGCACGCCGCACTGACACGACGCGAACAGAAGACCGAGGAGGAGAGAGGAGCGCATGCACCGCACCCTATCGTGGAAGTCGATCGCTCCCGCGTCTGCCGGCAACGAAGAGGTCATGCGCCCAATGATGCTGTGCAGTGTCGTGGTGACCGTCTCGATGTTCTCGGCGTGCGGCCACGCTCCGGGGCGTGACGACGAGCCGGTTCCCCCGGCGTGTGAGTGCGCGATCGGGGCAGAGGTGCCCGCGGCCGGCACCGTCACGCTGCGTGCGCGGGTGCTCGGCCCAGACACCGACGAGACGTACTGGAAGGCCTCGGCCAGCTTCGAGCACGGCGGCGTCACGGGCAGCGTCACCCAGACGAACAACGACTGGGATCTGCTCTTCGGCAACAACAAGGGCCGCGAGCCGGTCGATCTCTTCCAGGTCAACACCGTGACCGACGATCGCAGCTTCATCGTCGATCTCGGCGAGGTGCCGCTCCGCGACGCGCCGGCCACCATCGGCTTCTCGACGGTGCCTCCGCAGACGCAGGTGAACATGGGCGCCGACGTTCCTTCGACCGACGTGCGCCAGCGCGACTACGTGCCCGTCGTCGAAGGCCACGTCTATTGGGTGCGCACGGCCGACGACGACTCACGGCTCGTCACGGTCGTTGGAGTGCAGAAGCACGTGCGCGGGCAGTCGGTGACGCTCGCCTGGTTCCGCTCGAAGGAGGCCGATCGGTTCGTCTTCGACTGGCCTGCGAAGTAGCAGTTCCGTGACCCGGGCTGCCGAGAGAGCCGAGTAGGGTGCGTCGGGTGAGAGTCCTCGCGATCGCCTGTCTCGCTGTCTTTGGATGCCGAACCATGCCCGCTGCGCTGCCGACCCCGACCCCCACGCTGGAACAACGCTTCGCAGCCTGGGAAGCCGCCGGACCGACCGGCGACGACGTCCACCGCGCGAAGCTCCAGGCGCTCGCCGACGCGCTGAAAGTGGAGCACCAGCGCAAGGGCTCGCTCGACGTCCTCTTCGTCTGCACCCACAACTCGCGACGCAGCCACATGGGGCAGCTGCTGGGCGCCGTGGCGGCGGCTCGCGTCGGAATCGTCGCGCGCACCTTCTCGGGAGGAACCGAGGCGACGGCCTTCAACCCCCGGGCGATCGCGGCGCTCACCCGCGTGGGCTTTCAGATCGCCGGCGAAGGCGAGAAGAACCCGCACTACCGGGTGAGCTGGTCTGCTTCCGCGCCCAGCATCGAGGCGTTCTCGAAGACCCTCGATGACGCCGCCAACCCGACGGCCGACTTCGTGGCAGTGATGACGTGCTCTCAGGCTGACGCCGCGTGCCCGTTCGTGAAGGGCGCTCGCCAGCGCGTCTCGGTGCCCTACGACGATCCCAAAGTCGCCGATGGCACCCCCGACGAAGCCCAGCGCTACGACGAGCGCGTGGAGCAGATCGGCCGCGATCTCGCGTGGGTGTTCCGTCAGGTGAAGGGCTGAGCCGTCAGCCAACCACGCCAGGCGCCAGCAGCGTCGTGCGCAAGATCAGGCTCGCCACCGTGAAGTAGACGACGATGCCGGTGACGTCGACGATCGTCGCGACGAAGGGCGCCGAGGCGGCTGCGGGGTCGAACCCCATTCGCCGCAGCGCAAACGGCAGCATGGCGCCGATCAGCGCGCCGAAGAGCACCACGCCGATCAGGCTCACCGAGACGGTCAACGCCACCAGCACGTAGTGCTCGCCGTAGCCCCGGCTGAAGACCCCGAGCCGGAACAGGTGCTCCCAGACGATCACGCGCGCGAAGCCGATCGTCGCGAGCATCACGCCGAGCATCAGCCCGCTGCGCGCTTCTTTCAGCGCGACCTTCCACCAGTCGCCCAGCTCGATCTGCCGCAGCGACAACGCACGAATGATGAGTGACGTGGCCTGGCTGCCCGAGTTGCCACCCGAGGCGATGATCAGCGGCAGGAAGAGCGACAGCACGTCGGCGCGCAGCAGCTCGTCCTGGAAGACGCCCATCGCCGTCGCCGTCAACATGCCGCCGATGAGGAGCACGGCCAGCCAGCCGCCGCGCTTCTTGAGCATCTCGAAGGCGCCGATCTCCATGTACGGAGCCTCGAGGGCCTCCATACCGCCGAGCTTCTGGATGTCTTCGGTGGCCTGCTCTTCCTGCACGTCGAGCACGTCGTCGGCGGTGATGATGCCCAGCAGCGCGCCGCGCGTGTCGGTGACCGGGAGCGCGACGCGGTCGTACTTCTCGAACGTCGAGACGATCTCATCCTTCGAGGCGGTGGCAGGAATCGACACCAGCGGACGGGTCGGGAGCTCACCGACGCGCGCGTCAGGTGCTGCCATCACCAGCTCGGAGAGCCGCAGATCGGCCAGCAGCGAGTTCTTCTCGTCGACCAGATAGAGGACGTTGAGCGTCTCGCGGCCTCTGCCGTGCGCGCGCAGGTAGACGAGCCCTTCCGACGCGCTCATGGTGGGCTTCAGCGCGAGGTATTCGGGCGTCATGAAGCGGCCCGCGGTGCCTTCGGCGTAGCCCAGCAGCTGCCGGGCGACCTTGAGCTCGTCGGGCTTCAGTGTCTCGAGCGCGCGGCGCGTCACCTCGGCCGGCAGCTCCTCGAAGAGGCGCGTGCGGTCGTCAGGCGCCATCTCGTTGAGCACGTTGGCCAGCTGCTCACTGCCCAGCGTCTGCAGAATCTCGGTCTGTTGATCGAGCGGCAGGTACTCGAACGACACGCCCGCCGTGTCGCGCGGAAGAATGCGGAAGATCACCCCTGAGTCTTCCGGGGGCAGATCGTGCAGCACCTCGGCGATGTCGGCGGGGTCGAGATCCTCGAACGCGATGCGAAGGGACTCCCAGTCCTTCTTCGCGATCAGCTCTTCGTAGTCTGCCTTGAGCAGGTGGCCGAGCATGAGGCTCCCAGTGGCTCCCCTGGGCCTTCAAGGGAGCGGGCGCCTTGTGCATCCGTCGCGCGTCTGACGCAAGCGCGCGCGGCGGGAGGCAGACGATTTCGAACGCGTTAGAGCTGCTTCTTGATCGCGTCCTCGAGCTTGTTCTTCGGCATGGCGCCGACCAGCTGCTCGACGACCTTGCCGCCCTTGAAGAGCAGGAGCGTGGGGATCGAGCGGATGCCGAACTGCTGGGCCACCTGCTGGCTCTCGTCGACGTCGACCTTCGCGATCTTGATCTTGCCCTTGTACTGCGTGGCCAGCTCCTCCAGCGCCGGAGCGATGGCGCGGCACGGCGCGCACCAGGTGGCCCAGAAGTCGACCAGCACTGGAACGCTGGAATCGAGCACTTCGGCCTTGAACGAGGCATCCTGAACGGCGACGGTGTCTTTGCTCATCGAGTTGACCCTTCCCCCTCTTGGGGGCTTTGGTTGGCTGCTACGGCGTGTGTAATACGCAACTTCTGACCATGCAGGCTACGGAGTCGTCTTCGTGAAGCTCTTTCTCCCCCAAGCAGCCCTGGAAGAATGGATGATGAGCGAGAAGGCCGACCTTCAAGACGGCAAGCTCGTCGTCAAAGAAGGTGGGTCCTCGACTCACCCAGCGGCGTCGGCGGTGCACTTCGTCAAGGTCGTCTCGGGGGAAGACACCAACAACCTCGTGGGGCGGGTGAAGACGACCGAGCAGATTCTGGCGCTCGGCGGCGAGCACATGGCCGACTCGGTCGTCATGGGCGACAGCGCGTACGAGGTGGCCGAGGGCTACCTCACCGAAGTGCTGGCTCCTGCGCCGGCGAAGGCCGACCCGAAGAAGAAGGTCGCCAACCCCGAGGCCGATCTCCTCGCCGCGTTCATCCTCGACAAGCTGTAGGTCGGGCCGATGACGACCGTCCTCTTGCTGCGCGAGCCGTCGGAGGTGCGCGATCTGACGTGGCTCCTCGAGGAGGAGGGCGCGCAGGTGCTGCATTGGCCGCTGCTCTCGGTGACGCTGCTCGCGTCGGTGCCTTCGACGCAGGCGCTCGGAGAACAGCTCGGCCGCTTCAGCTGGGTGATCCCAGAGTCGCCCACCGCCGTCCGCGTGCTCGCAGAGCTGGTGCGGGCCACCGGCGCGCGGAGCCCGGCCCAACGAGCCGCGTTCCTCGCGCCGAGCCTCGACACCGTGCGCGCGCTCGGCCGGCACGGCTGGGAAGCCCGCCACGTGCTGCCTGAACGGGTGGAGGGCCGGCTCGAGACGCTCTCGTCGCTGCTCCATGAAGATGACGAGGTGCTCTGGGTGGGCGGCCCGCGCGAGGCGCAGTGGCAAGAGGTGCTGTCGCAGGTGCCAGGCCGAACGACGATGGTGCGGCTCTACGACGAGGTCGAGGCAGCGGCGCCGCCGGAGCTCCCAGAGGGCGCGGTCGTGGTGGTGCACTCCCCGTCAGCGGCTGAAGCGCTCGCCGCGTCGACCGAAGAATCGTGGAGAGCCCGTCACCGCGTCGTGGCGAGCGGCCCTTCGACGTCGTCGGCGCTCCAGGAACTCGGCGTCGCCATTGCCGCGGTCGCCACGCGCCCGACGACCGAGGCGCTCTTCGAGGCCGCCCGCGACGTGCTCCAGCGCCCGAACTGAGGCCATGCCGGAGCAGGGTGCGCCTGAGAAAATCAGCTACGCTGCGCGCAGGGCCATTCGAGGAGGCAGTACCCGATGACGAGGCGATTCCTTCCGCTGATGGCGCTGGTGCCGTTCGTTGCGCTGGCCACCAGCCAGATTCCCCACACCGTGTCGCAGCGCGCCGCGGCCTCCGATCGCGTGGCCGTCGTCGAGGTCGTCGAGCGCAAGACGGTGAGCGACCCGGCCGACCCGCGGCGCATCAAGACGCACACCCAGCTGCAGGTGAGAGAGAACGTGCGTGGCACCGGCCCCTCGAGCGTCACCCTGGTGCAGCTCGGTGGAACGCTCGGCCAGCAGGCCTTCATCATTCCCGGCGACGCCGAGTTCACGGTCGGTGAGCGCGCGCTCGTCTTCCTGCACTGCACCGCGCCCGAGCGCTGCTACCTGGTGGCGATGGGCGAAGGGAAGTTGCCCATCGTCGACGGCGACAAGGTCGTCGTGCACGACATGGTGACGGAGGAGTACTCGCGCCGTCCGCTGCGTGAGCTGATCGCCGAGCTTCGTGCGCTGCCGGCCGGCAAGGTGCGAGGGCCCGCGGCTCCGGCTGCGCCTGGAGGCACGCGATGAGCCGCCTCCACGCGCTCGTCATCGTCGGGGTGCTGGGCCTTGCCTCGACCGCTGCCGCGCAAGACCCGAAGTACCTGCCGTTCCGCATGGTGTCGACGGCCCAGAACCCGTTCCCGTACTACGTCGACAACCGCGCGGCCGCGCCCGGTGGGTTCTCGATCGCGGCGGCGCTGCCGGCCATCGTGGCGGGGTGGGATCAATGGAACAACACCCAGTGCGCCATGCCGAAGGCGGCGAGCCAGGGCTTCACCGGTGCCGGCGTGCCCAACCCGTCCGACCGTTACGACATGTTCAGCGTGACGCCCGTCTGGGTGACGAGCTCCGCCGACCCTGACGCGCGCGCGCTGCTCGACAACGGCTTCACCATCGCCATTGCGGTGCCTCAGGCGTTCGGCGGCGTGCTGCAGACCTGCGACATCTTCCTCAACGGCCTCGGCGTGAACTTCTCGTACAGCATCGCCACGCCGACGCCGGCGGCCGACATCGACATTCAATCGGTCATGACTCACGAAGCCGGCCACTGTCTGGGCCTCGATCACTTCGGCCTCGGGCTGATGCAACAGAGCGTCTACAAAGGAGAGCAGAAGCGGCTGCTGACCCAGCTCGACGTGCGGGGCATTTGCGAGCGCAACCCGGCCTTCGGTCAGGCGGGCGCCGAGTGCTCCGCCGACGGAGGCTGTGACGCGACGCTCAAGTGCATCACCCGGACCGGCAACGTGGGGCCGACGCGCTACTGCGCCAACGCCTGCGTGCCGAACACCACGCCGTGCGCCCTGCCGATGGATTGTCAGCCCTCGAGCGCGTTCCTGCCCACCACCATGGACGCGTGCCAGTACCCGAACGCCGGCATCACGCAGATCGGGAAGACGTGCGCGAACTCACCAGCGTGCGGCTCGGCGGTCGGCAACTGCATTCTGCCGTCTCAGGCGTCCACCGGCACGCCGCTCTGGGAAGGTGGCTACTGCACGCAGGGCTGTGAAGTCGGTCAGCCGGCGTGCCCGGCGGGCTCGGTCTGTGTGCCGACGTCGTCGGGATCGCGGCTGTGCATCGCGAGCTGCCGCGTCGGCCTCGCCGACTGCCGCTCGGGGTACACCTGCGACAGCTTGAGCGCGACGTCTGGCAACGCGGGCATCTGCATTCCCAACTGCCGTGTCGAGGGCGACTGCATCGACCCCGTCGTGAACGGGCAGGTCGTCGACTACGACTGCCGGCAATGCGACGGCCGGTGCGTGCCCAAGCAGACGCCGGGCGTTGGCGTGGGGACGCAGTGCAACCAGGACACGCAGTGTGGCTTCGGCCAGGTGTGTCGCCAGGCCGATCGGCGGTTCGCCGCGAAGCAGTGCACGCAGAGCTGCGCGCGTGGCTGCGGCACCTGCCCCGCGGGCGCGGCGTGCGTGCCCGACGACCGCGGCGAGCTGTTCTGCCTCAAGACGTGCTCGGGGCCCCGCAGCTGTGGCGAGGGCCTGCGCTGCGCCGACTACCCCGGCGTGAAGGCCTGCATCCCCGCCTGCCAGTCCGACACCGACTGCCCCGTAGGCCAGTCCTGTCAGGATCAGGAGTGCGTGCTGCCGATCGATCCCAACGACGCCGGGTGCGGCGCCTTCTGTGTGGTGCCTGACGCGGGGAAGCCCTTCGTGCCACGGCCTGACGGCGGCGTGATGACAGGGGGAGGGAATGCCGGGTGCGCTTGTTCGACGGCGAGCGCGTTCGGCCCCATGCTGGCGCTCGCCATGCTGGGTCTGGTCGCGAGGAGGCGCCGTCGGTGACGAAGCTCGAAGACAGTAGCCGCCGCGCCCACGACTTCTCGCTCAAGTTCGTCCTCGACGCCCTCGTCGAGGCAAAGCTGCTCACGAAGAGTCAGGCCGGCGACGTGCTCCAGCGCGAGGCCCAGGCGCGCAAGCGCGTCACCAAGGCGGCCGGTGACGAGAAGTACGACGTCTCGCCGATCGAGATCATCGCCCTGTTCCAGGTGCCGTTGCCGGGCCGGCCGGGCGAATTGCTCGATCAAGATCGCATCACCGAGGTGGCCGCCGCGGCCGCGAAGGTGCCGTACAAGAAGATCGACGCGCTCCGGCTCGACATGAACCTGGCGGCGCGCACCATCTCGAAGCCGTTCGCCACCCGGCATTGTCTGCTCCCGCTCGAAGGTGGCGGCGCCGGAGCCCCGCTGCTCGTCGCCGTCGCCAACCCGTTCGATCGCGCGCTGTTCGAGAACCTCGAGCGGCTGGTGAACTGCCCCATCTCTCCGGTGCTCTCGGCCAAGCAGGACATCTTGAAGGGCATTCAAGACGTCTACGGCTTCCGCCGAACGCTCGCGGCCGCGGCCGACGAGTTCGCGGTGTCAGGCGCTGGCGTCTCGAACTTCGAACAGCTCGTCACCCTCTCGAGCACCTCGAACAAAGAGCTCGCCCCCGAAGACAACTCCATCATCCAGGCCGTCGAGCACCTGCTCCGGTCGGCGTTCGACAACCGCGCGAGCGACATTCACATCGAGCCCAAGCGCGACAAGTCGATCGTGCGCTTCCGCATCGACGGCGTGCTGCACGGCGTCTACACCCTGCCGCAGCAGGTCCACGCGCCCGTCATCTCGCGCGTGAAGATGATCTCGCGCATCGACATCAGCGAGAAGCGCAAGCCGCAAGACGGCCGCATCAAGATCGATCGCGACGGCCACGAGGTCGAGATTCGCGTGTCGACGCTGCCGACCGCCTTCGGTGAGAAGATCGTCATGCGCATCTTCGACCCCGAGACGCTGGTGGTCGACATCGCTGCGCTGGGGTTCGACCCGACCGAGAAGCAGCACTTCGAGTCGTGGATCGCCGAGCCGCACGGCCTCATTCTCGTCACGGGGCCGACCGGCTCGGGCAAGACGACGACGCTCTCCTCGGCGCTCAAGGCGCTCGCCGGCCCCGACGTCAACGTCACCACCATCGAAGACCCGATCGAAATGGTGTGGGACGCGTTCAACCAGACGCAGGTGCAGCCGAAGATCGGCCTCGATTTCGCGAACGCGCTCCGCCACATCTTGCGGCAAGACCCCGACATCATCATGGTCGGCGAAATTCGCGACCCTGAGACAGCCGAGAACGCGATTCAGTCGGCGCTCACCGGCCACCTCGTGCTCTCGACGTTGCACACCAACGACTCGGTCGGCGCGATCGGCCGCATGCTCGACCTCGAGGTGCCGGCGTTCCTGCTCGCGTCCAGCGTGCTCGGCGTGATGGCCCAGCGCCTGGTGCGCCGCATCTGCCCGTCGTGCAGCGCGCCCATCACCCTGTCTCAGGCGCAGCTCGACGCGCTCAAGTGCCAGATGCCGACCGATCTGGGGCCGCCGCAGTTCAAGAAGGGCGCTGGCTGCGTGAAGTGCCGCGGCACGGGCTACCGCGGCCGTACGGCCGTCTTCGAGATCTTCACCGCCACTGCCGAGATCAAGTCGCTCATCACCCGCAAGGCCTCGTATCAGGCGCTCGTCGAAGAAGGCCGGAAGGCCGGCATGCGCACGCTGCGTGAGGCCGCGGCGCGCAAGCTCTACGAAGGCGTCACCGGCTTCGACGAGGTGCTGCGCATGACGACGGGGCTGGAGTAGCCCCTTCCGTCAGAAGCGCGCCTGCATCACCGCGTTGAAGCCGAGCTGGTTGGGCTGCTCGAACGTGGGCTGCGAGATGCTGGAGGTCGAGTCGCGGAACGTCACCCGGTTGTCGTCGCGCGTGTAGAAGACCTCGCCGATGATCGCGAAGTACTCCGAGAGGTCGAGCCGGTAGGTGCCCTTGATCGAGACGATGGGCAGCACCGTCACCGGGTTCCCGTTCGCGTCGGTCGCCGGCAGAATGTTGAAGAGGTTGACGTCGCGCACCACCACCACGCGCGGTCCCGTGAGGCCAGGCGGCGGCGCGTTGCCACCGAAGTCGAAGCGCGGCGCCGTGAGTGACGCGGGCATCTGCACGCCGCCGATGACGCCGAACGTCGAGTGCAGCTTCGGGAAGTAGCGATCGACGCCGAGCGCGAACCACGTCTCGGGGTTCACCGTGCTGCCCTTCGAGAAGTCGAAGAACGGCGGGAAGCCGGGCACGTCGAACTGAATGAACGACAGCGTGCGCATGAGGCCGAGCAGGTTGATGCGCCAGAAGTCGATCTTCACGCGCGTGTTGAGCGCGAGCGAGCCGGCGAGCTGCGGCTTGGTGGCGGCGAAACGATCGGGGTCGATGAGGGTCTGCGCCAGCACCGAGCCCTCGAGCTCGGCGGTGATCGAGAAGCCACCGGGGTACGTCTCGGGCCGGAAGAAGCGCGCGAGCACGTCGGGGTCGTTCTTGTAGAGGCGAATGTCGATGGACTGCTGAATTTCGGCGCCGCGCTGGAACGAGAGCCGCCCCGAGCCGCCGAGCGCGTTGATGGGAGCCCGCACGCCCTGAAGCGCGAGTGACGGCGCGATGCCTCGGTTGAAGTAGCCGCCGTTCACCTCGAAGCGGATGGCTGAGTTCTCGACCTTGTAGAGATCGATGCCCGCGCCGCCGAGGTAGCCGTACACGCGCTCCTGCACGTTGAGCAGGTTGTTGAGCAACAGGCCTGTCTTCAGGCCCACGAAGGCGTAGCCCCAGTCCTTCGTCACCTGCAGCTTGCCGCCAGGCGCCGCGCTGGGCCGGCCCGTCGACGAGAGGCCCGAGCCCTGCTGATAGGTGAAGGCCGAGTCGCCGCCCCACGTCACGCGCCAGTTGAAGCCGAGCCGGAAGCGGTCGGACGAGACCGGGAAGCCGGTGAGCGAGATGTCTTCCTTCGAGCCCCAGCCCAGCGGCTTGTAGTTGAGCTTGATGTAGCTGGAGTTGTCGAAGAGCGTGATCTGCCCATTGGGCTGCGTGAGCAGCAGCACCGACAGCGCGGCCTCACCCTCGAAGCCCTCGAAGAAGCTGAACGCCTTCTTGTAGAGCGTGAGGTTCGACAGCGTCTCGAAGCCCGAGAAGCGCGTGTTGAAGTTGTCGAAGAACTGCGTGTTCTGTCGCGACGCGCCGAAGCCGACGCCCGGGCTGTTGGGCGTGGTTTCTCCGGGCCTCACGAAGAGGTTGTCGTGCGCGAACGCGAAGGTGACGCGCGTGTCGATGAAGTCTCCCGCCCAGGCGGCGCTCGACACACAAATGGCCAGCAGCAACGGCTTCACGGCTCTCACGTCGGTCTTCCTCCCGCAGCGCCCTCTCGAAGAGGGGCGTGCCCATCACAGCGGTGTTGCGTTCTTCACGTTCCGCGGCACGACACCAGAGGCTTCGGGCACTCGAGGCCCGGGCCCGGATAGCAGCAGATGTCATCAGGGTCGCGCGGAATGACGATCCACCGCGGTCGCGCCGGCTGCACCTGCTTCAGCAGGCCGACGATGTCGTAGGTCGCGCCCTTCGTGTTCCGGCACTGCTTTGCGGCCTCGGGGTCGGGGTCGTCGAGCCGGCAGTCGGGGTTCAATTCGGGGATGGCGTCGGACGTGCGCAGGTTGAGGCGTGCGCGAGGGTTGATGGCGGCGTAGCAGCGGCCCGACGCGGCGGTCGGCAGCAGGCTGATCGAGTCCTTCCCTGGTGGGAGCCGGAACTTGAGCACCTGTCGCGCGTCGAGCAGCGGGTCAGCCTGCGTGGCGAGGGTGGCGGCGTCTCCCAGCCTCCAGCGCACGGGCACGTCGCACACCGCCACCGCATAGGTGCCGGCCTCGAAGCCCGACTCGACGGGCATCAGGAGCCCTCCGATTCGGCTCGGGTTGAACACCACGCCACCATCGGCCATGCCGACGGTGATGGGCGTCGAGACGATCCGCGCCGCGTTCGAGTCGTCGAGGTTGGCCCACGCCGGCCCTGGCGGCGCCATCTCGACGGCGAACTGGCCGAAGCCGCTGAAGGTCGAAGACTCGCTGCACACCTGCTCACCGTCGGCGCCGCGGCCCAGCGTGCAGTTCTGCGTGCACTCGCGCTCGAGCCGCTCGTTCTCGGGCTCAGGCGCCGGAGGCGTGTCGAAGTCGCAGTTGCCCCACGAACGAATGGTGTTGCCCATCTGATCGATGTCGGTGCGGTTGCACCAAAACGGCGTCGAGTTGTTCGCGTCGAAGTCGCAGTTGACGAACCGGTCGGGGAACTTCACGCCGCGCACCTTCACCAGCCCGCCCTCGAGGCTCTCGAGCTTCAGGTTGGTGGTGCTCTGGCCACAGAGCGCGTCGGTGATGAAGGGGCTGTAGACGTTGTCGAGCCCGCACAGGCGGTAGTTGATCTCGACTGGCGGTACCAGGCGCAGCCACTTGTCCCACTGCGACGGCGGCAGCAGCCGTACGCGCTCGGCGATGGTCCACGCGGGGAACGTCATCTGCGTCGTCGAGGTGAACTCCTGCACCGCGCCAGAGAGGCTGAAGAGCAGGTCGCCCTGGTTGAGGCCTTCGGGGAACGAGAAGTTGAAGACGAAGAGGCTGGCGAAGGTGCCGGGCGAGTAGCTGAAACACTGCGTGCGCGCCGTGCAGGCGCCCTTCGAGATGGCGCAGGTGCCGTTTCGCGCGCCGGGCACGTCTTCGATGTTCCCCACGCCGCCGTCCGCGAGCGCGACCTGACAGGGCTCCTTCGGCTCGGGCGTGCGGACGCGCAGCGTGCCGATCTGCTGCACCTCTTTCTGCCGGCAGGCGGTGATGTCCGTGACGTAGAAGCCAGTCGACTCGATGCCCGTCACCACCATCGCCATCGGCTGACCATTCCGCTCGGGGTCGTCGAGGCACGTCTGGCGCAGCACGGTGCCCATCTCGGGCGGCGTTCCGACACGAACGAACTCTCCGACGAACGGTGAAGAGCGGTTGTCGAAGGTGTCGGGCGTGTTCAACGTCTGGAGCGTCTGCTCCTCGAACCAGATGATCGGCGAGCTGCCGGTGGCGAACGAGTAAACGGTGCCCTCGGGCGGAAGGCGATCGCCGGCGATCAGCGAGCCGCCATCGTAGAGCTCCCGCGGAGGCCCGTTCTCGAGCCACAGCCGCGCCTGGCCGTACTGGTGCTGCACCCGCACGACACCACGGACCTCGCCGTTGACGGCCTGGCGCCAGCGGTTCTCGTAGCCGGCGGTGAGCACGCGGCCGGCAGTGCGCCGGAACGGGTCGACGCCGCCGTCGCGAAGCGCAGGGAGCGCAGCGCCGAGCTGGCCGACGTCGTTGCGTCCCCAGGTGAAGACGCTGCCGTCGTCCCTCACGCCGACGGTAAACGAGGCCCCCGCGGTCACGAGCGCCCAGTCGTTCGCGGCGCCCAGCGGCTGCGGCGTCGTGCGCTGCGTGACGGTTCCATCGCCCAGCTCACCCTCGGCGTTGCTGCCCCACGAGTAGAGGAGCCCCGGCCGGCGAATGCCGAGCGAGTGCGTGACGCCTGCCGTGACGCGCTCCCAGTCGACGAGCGTGCCGACTCGCGTGGGCACCGAGACCGGCGTGATGGTCGACAGCCCGAGCTGCGCTTTGTCGTTGCGGCCCCAGGCCCAGAGGGAGCCGTCGGTGCGGATGCCGAGCGAATGACCGTGCCCGGCAGCGGCCGTGCGCCAGGTCGTGGTGGCGTCGACCTGCACGGGCGAGGTGGCGTTGGCCACCATCGTGCCGAGCTGGCCCTGATCGTTCGAGCCGAAGGCCCAGAGCGTGTTGTCGGCGCGAACGGCGAGCGAGTGTCGCGCGCCGGCGGCGATGGCCGTCCACCGTTCGGCGCCGACTCGCGTCACCACGGAGCTCGTCACGGTGGTGCCATCACCGAGCTGGCCCGACTCGTTCTGGCCGATGCTCCAGAGGCTGCCGTCGGCCTTGAGCGCGAGCAGGTGACCGGCGCCTGCTGACAGCTGCGCCCAGGTGACGTCGTCGCTGAGCTGACCGTTGAGCGAGCCGAAGGCCCACAAGGTGCCGTCTGCGCGAATGCCTGCGGTGAAGGTGGTGCCCGCCGAGACGGCCTTCCATCGATCGGCTGGCGCGACGGGGAGCGGCGTGCCCTGAGCCGTGTTGGTGCCGTCGCCGAGTTGGCTCGTGTCGTTGGCGCCCCACGTCCACAACGTGCCATCGCTGCGAACGCCGGCGACGTGGCTTGCGCCTGCGACGGCCGTCGACCAGCCCACCGGGTCGGCGAAGTCACCGGGAATGACGCGCACCGAGACGGGCCCCGAGAACGACGCGGCGAGGTTTCGCTGCGCGTCGAGCGCGCGCCCGACGTAGTCGACCTCGATGGCGCCTCGGGGGATCAGGAAACGGCACGTCTCTTTGCCTCTGAGCTGGAAAGGCACTGCGGCCTGACCGCCGTCGAACAGGCTGGCGCAGCTCGCCACCACAGAGAGCGGGGTGCGCTGGCCGTTGAACGAGGTGTAGACGCCCTCGATCGCGACGTCGATCGAGGCGACCTCGCTGCGGGTCGGCGACGGAATGTTCGGGCACGCGCAGAGCGCCAGGGTGCCCAGCACCACCAGCCGACGCATCACTTCACCCTCCGGCCGATACGACCGTCTTCGATGCCGGTGGCGACGGGAATACGTGTGGGGTTCTCGCAGAAGTTCTGCACGGCGCGCGTCACGGTTCCGCAGACCGGGTTGCCGGCCAACGCGTCACGGCAGCTGCACTTGCCGGTGTCGGGGCCCGCCGGGAGCGTGCGCGCGCACTTCGCCGCCACTTCTTTGGGCGCGGTGCACGCAGGGTCGTCGCCTCGAAACGCGGCCGCGCAGCTGCAGCCCGAGCCGTCGTCGACCTTGAGCTGATCGGAGAAGGCCTTCGCCTGCGTGCAGAACGCGATCTCCTGCGAGTCGACGGTCCACTTGCTGGGGTTGGTCGGGTCTCGCGAGCCGCAGGTCTGGTTGTTGGCGCCGATGATGTTGCCGAGGGTGTCGAGCTTCGCGTTCAGCAGATCGTCGCAGGTGCAGAAGTTCTGCATGAAGCCGATCAGCGAGTCGCGAAGCGGGATGCCCGACTCGATGCGCGTGGTGTTGCGCTTGAGCACGAGGAAGCCCGAGCCGCCGCGTGCGATGTAGTCGTTGACGGCGATGCGGTACGACTCGTTGAGCTGCACCGGCTGGCCGTTGATGGTGAGGTTGGTGGCCGCGCTCGACCAGCAGCGCCCGAACCCCGAGGTGGTGTCGGTGAGGCACTGCCACGGCAACCGGCCTCCGGTGCGGCCATCGTTCGGGCACTCCGAAGCGTCACCGGCGGGATCGCACGGCAACCGCAGTTGGTTGAGCTGTGCCTGCGCGCAGTCCATCACGAAGCGCGCGCCTGACACCTGGGCCTGGCTGACACAGCCGCGGCCGTTGGAGCGCTCGGTGATGAAGTCGAAGAGCTCCTGCATCTCGCGGCCCGAGAGGAACATGACGTTGATGGTGTTCTCGAAGGGGAACACGTTGAACATCGACTCGATGCTGACCGGCCCGAAGTACAGGTTGTCGCGAATGCCGAGCGAGTTGGTGATGGCCACCTCGGCCTCGATGCCGCGGCGTTTGCGCATGGAGTCGGACGTCATGTTGCCGAGCGGGCTGTCGCCACCCGTCGAGTTGTTGCGGCGGGCGATGTCTCGCGGCGCGAACGCGAACAGCGTCGTCAGCGCCAGCTTGGCGTCGAGATCGGTGATGTAGCTGAGCAGCAGCTGGGTCGTGTCCTTGTCCTCTTCGGCCTTGCACTGCTCGATGCCCGCCAGCACGCGCGGGTCCTTGATGAACGCGCCGGGGTCCCAGAACTGCTCCCGGTACAGCTGGTGGAGCGCGTCGGAGCACCACACCGAGTCGATGGGGAAGACGCGGAAGTCGTGCGAGAGGATCTCGCCGCCCTCGGTCTTGTCGCCCAGCTTCGGCGGCATCTGGATGACGAGGTCGAGGCGGTTGACGTACTTCGAGAACGCGCCGCCGTGGCTCAAGATGACGCGGCGCCCGTTCGGATCGCGAAGCAGCTGCGGTGGGTTCAGCACGATGTGCAGGTGCCCACCGAGGATCGCGTCGATGCCCTCCACGCCCGAGATCTGCACGCGCACGATCTCGGTGTCGCTGACCGGCAACCCGTTCTCGTCGACCTCTCCGAAGACCTCGAGCAGCTGCCAGGGCCAGCTCGGCCGCTGCACGAACTTCTTCGCGATGCTCCACTCGTAGAAGGCCTCGTAGCCCTCGATCAGATCTTGATCTTCGGTGAGCCCAGCGTGGCTGGTGAGGACGATCACGTCGACCGCGGGCCGCAGGAACTCGACGTAGCCGCGCACCACCTCGTTCTGCTCGAGTGGAATCGCCTGCAGCGAGTTGCCCTGCTCCACGATGGAGTTCAGCGAGCCGATGTTGCCCAGGCCGATGATGCCGACGCGCAGCCCACCGACGTTCTTGATCGCGTACGGCTGCGTGTAGAGGGCCGTGGTGTTCGACGGGCCGTTGTTGATCGGGCTGCGGTAGTCCTCCCACTCGTAGTTCGAGACGAGCACGGGGAAGCGCGCAGCCTCTTTCGCCTGCTTGGTGAAGTTGAAGGCGCCCGCGTCGAACTCGTGATTGCCGACGACGGCGGCGTCGAGGCCCACCAGCGAGAGGAAGCGGTACTCGACCTCGCCGAAGTTCAGGTTGAAGATCGGCGCGCCCTGAAAGCTGTCACCCGAGTCGAGGTGAATGACGCGGTCGGCTTTCTTGCGCTCACGCTTGAGGATCGAGGCCATGCGCGTGGCGCCACCGAACGGACCCGCCTCGGGAATGAGGCCGAGATCGATGTCGGTGCGCAGCGGCCGGAAGTCGTACGGCAGCAGCCGCGAGTGGATATCGGAGGTGTGCAGGAACGTGAGCCGAATCTGCTGATCCGACAGGTCGATGTCTTGACCCTCGACGACCGGCAGACAGGACCCGTGCACGAGGCCAATGGCGAGGAAGGCACAGCAGCGAAGAAAGCGCATGGGAGGGAGATCGAGACCTTCGGCCGGGGGTGAATCGTTGCGGGGCACCGTATGCAAGGGCCCTCGTCTGGTAAAGGCGTGACTGCCATGCGACACGCGCCCGTGACCGCCCTCGAGGTGGTCGAAGACTTCTCGTCGACCGCCCGCTGTGACGAGGGGTTTCTGCAGATTCGCCGGCTGCGCTGCCGCAATCGCCGCGCCGATGGCTCGCATTCGCCGATCTTTCGTGTCGACGTGGTCGATCGGCCCAAGCTCGACGCCGTGGCGGTGCTCGTCTGGCGGCGGAGCGAGGGCGGCCTCGAGTTCCTCACGCGGCAGAACCTGCGCCCCGCGGCCTACTTCCGCAGCGAGAAGACGCCGGTGATCGCCGAGTCACGCGAGTGGCTGTTCTGCGAAGAGATCGTCGCCGGTCTCATCGAGCCCTCGGATGAGGGTGAGCGGGCGATTCGCGCGCGCGCGGTGGAAGAAGTTCATGAAGAGGCCGGGCTCCGCATCGAGGTCGACGCGGTTCGCCACCTGGGCCCGCCGTTCTTCGTCGCGCCCGGCATCATCAGCGAAAAGATCTTCCTCACCGAGGTCGAGGTGACCGGCGCCGTCGCCACCGAGCCGCAAGGCGACGGGAGCCCGATGGAAGAAGGCGCCGTGCTGACCTGGCGTCCGCTCGCGTCGCTGCAGTCGGCGCTCGCGACGGGAGAGATCCAGGACGCGAAGACCGAGCTCGCGCTGAACCGCTTCCTGTCACGGAATGTTGGTGCAGGGCAGGGTGCCTGACACGCACAGCTGAAGCGTCGCCGAGCCTTGCGTGAAGGCGCAGCACTTCTGAGCGGCGGCGCAGTCGGTGCCCGAGTGGCTGCACATGCGCGCGGTGCCGACGGAGGGGCAGCTCAACGCGAGGGTGGTGGTGCACGTCGCGCGGCACGTCGACGACAGGGCGTTGGTGGGGCAATTCGGGAAGGGGCCTGCGGCGAGATCGAGGCTGGCGCAGCAGAACGGAACGCCCGCGTCCGCGTCGCAATCGTCGGGGCTGTCGCAGGAGAACGCCGGGCCCGCGTCGGGGCAGTCGGCGTTCCTGCACGACAACCGCAGGCCGCCGTCTTCCACCACGCCGCAGCACGTGGGCTCCGAGGAACCGCAGACGGCGCCACCACACGAGACCTGCGGGCCAACGGCGCTGCCTCCCGCGGACCCACCGCTCGCGCCTCCAGCCGCTCCACCTGCAGCGCCACCCGCCCGGCCTCCCGCAGCACCGCCGCCTGTGACGCTTCCGCCGCCGGTTGCAACGCCGCCGCCGCTGGCGCCGATGCCTCCGCCCGTCGAGCCGAGACCGCCACCACCTCCGCTCGCGCCTGCGTCACGGCCTGAGGTGCTGCCGCAGGCTTCGAACAACAGCATCGTCGAGACGGCGGCCACGGTGAGGGCGAGTGCGGTGCGCATGCTCGCGTTCTAGCGCGTCGCGCGGCCCAGGCGAGGTGTCAGGCGCTCAGCAGCCGCTTGCTCTCGCGCAGCATGAAGCCCCGATCTTCGGCGCCGAGGTCGAGCCGCACGCCGAACCCACGCAGCGTCTGATCGGCCGTCGCGCTCTCGAAGGCCACCGCGCCGCGCGTGGCGATCACCCGATGCGCCTCTTCGAAGTCGAACGCGAGCCCGACCCTCGTGCCGAGCGGGAGTGGCGGTATGCACGGGAAGAAGACCGAGCTCGTGCCCAGGTTCATCAGCCGGTGCGCAGAGAAGACGAACGCCGTCTGCCGGGTCACCGAGAAGCGGCCGGCGACCAGGTGCGGCTCCTGACGAAGGCGGAGCACGTCGAGCTGCCACGTCGGCAGCCGGCCGGGAGCAGGAGCCGACGGCCTCGGATCGTGGATCGTGAGCCGCGCCTCGACCTCTTGAATCACCTCGGTCAGGTACTGGTAGACCGCGATGTGGGCTTTCACGAGCGGCCCCGACGCGTCGCGCGGGAGTCGGCCCGGGTGGAAGCGCTTGGCGAGGTTCAAGAAGCCCTGACGGAACTCCTTCGCGCTCGCTGTCTTCGGGACGCTGAACAGTGCGTGCGGCTCGAGGTCGCGAAAGCGATCGAGATCGAACAGCGCTTTTTCGGTCTCCTGACGTTCCCGGCTGATGCGTACGGCCGGGTCTTCGGACGCCACCAGCGTCTGAACCGCCACGCCACGCACCGGCTGCCAGGTGACGCGATCAGTGGACGCGTGCAGGAAGACGCCCGGACGGCTGCGGATCAGATCGATGGCGACCTCCCGCGACAGGGGGCCGACCTCGTTTCCGCGCGAATCTTTCAGGTACCACTCGTTCATCGTCGCTCCCGATTCAGGGGCGCGGAGTGTGGCCAGCTCGTCTCGACCGGCGCAAGGCGCGAGTTCGGCACACTGTCAGCGAAGGTGAGCGAGCGCTCAGGCGACCATCGAGAAGAAGTCGGCGTCTTTCCACACGCTGACGATCGTCCCATCGGCCAGCGCGCGGAACCCATGCGGCACCGACGCGGCGATGCGCAGGGCGGTCGCGGTGGCAGACAACCCCTGATGCACGCTGATGGTCACCCGGCGCGAGTCACAGAGAATGGTGAGGAGCGCAGCCGCTCCGACGGCGCCGCGAACTTCGATGCGGTTCTCGTCGAGCTGCGCGATGCGCTGTACGGTGTCGGTCGAGAACACCCTCAAACGGGGAGGCTTCGCCGCGGGTACCAGCGCTTCGGTCAGGGCGATCTCGAGGCCACCGATGCGCTCGAGCACCTGCATCACGACGTCACGCGGCAGATCGCGGCGCAGCTGAGCGACGGCGTGCCGGGGTCCGCTCTGGGTCGCGAGCAGCACATCGAACGACGACGAGGGCGTCTCGACGCCGACCGCCGTGGTGGGCTCTGCGCTGACGGAGCCGGACAACAGGAACCGGCGCGCGCTCTGCCGCTCGATCACGAACGACGGGTCGCTGCTCTCGAGATGAAAGCGACGAACACCGAGCTGGGTCACTGATTCGATCACGCCGGCCTCGCAGAGAACTATGCTGCGCCGCGTCTATCGCTTCCCGCCATTCCAGAAAAGAGGGCCCCCGGCGCGGCCGAAACCCTCTGAAACCACGGAGCTTTCATGCAGGCGCCTCCCGACACCCAGTGTGCCAACCACCCCGGCACGTCTGCCTCGACCACCTGCAGCCGGTGCGGGACGTTCGTCTGCGCGGCGTGCACGAGCTTCACGGGTGGGGCGCCGCTCTGCGTGAACTGCTCGAGTCCGTACATTCCACGCGGCTCACGCGGAGCCCGCTTCGTCGCCAACCTGATCGACTCGGCCGTGGTGTCGCTGCCTGCCATCGGCTGCATCCTCATCTTCGTCGTGTTCAGTGTGTCGCGCGGCAACGAGAAGCCGGGCGATCTCGCCGCGCTCTTCCTCATGGGCGGCATGTTCCTCGGCGTCGCACTCGGCCTCGGCGTGCAGATCGTGATGCAGCTGCGCTACGCGCAGTCGGTCGGCAAACGCATGATGAAGCTGAAGGTCGTGCGCAGCGACGGCTCGCCGGTCGAGCTCTGGCGCATCATCCTGTTGAGGAACCTGGCGCTGCAGGTCGCCGCGCAGCTCTGCGGCTTCGTGGGCATCATCGACGCGTTGATGATCTTCGGCGACGAGATGCGCTGCCTTCACGATCTCGTCGCCGACACCGTGGTGGTCGACGTCAGCGCTTTTCAGTCGTGACTATTTGCCGAAGCGGCTCGCGAGCGTCATCCCGAACAGCACCGCGCCGAGACCGCCGCAGCAGCAGAAGAGGACCAGCGGCCACATCACGGCGATGATCGCGCGGCCCGTGGTCAGCCGGTGTGACTCGCGAATGCCCCAGACCTCGAGCACGAGCGTGTAGAGGCCGACCAGCCCGCCCACGACGGGAATTCCCGCCAGCACGTTGGGCGCCAGCGAGTAGCAGATCGCCCGCAGCGTCGTGCCGAACGGGTTCTGGGTGCCGCCCACCATGCGGACGCCGAGGTGCGTGAGGCCTGCCGAGATCATCGCGCTCAACGGGAACATCACGATCGCCGACACGCCGATCACCACGGCGAGCATCAGCGGGTTGCCGAAGAAGAGATCGAAGAAGTTCTGCATCGGCGCGGGCAGCTCTTTCATCGAGCGCGTGAGCTCCTTCATCTGCGCCTGCGTCTGCGCCAGGTTCAAGATGAGGAAGGGAATCTGCAGCAGCCCCGACGCGCTGGTGAGCAGCCACCCGTACAGGAAGGCGTCCATCGCGGGGCCGTTCGGGTCGAGCTGGTTCCAGAACTTCGCCGGCTCGAGGATCGTCATGCGCCAGGTCTGCCAGACCGCCTGCACGAGCCCGAGCTCGCTCCGGCGCTCCCAGGGCGTGGGGGTCGGTGTGGCGCCCGGCTGACCCGTCACCTGTTGACACGAGGGGCACTGGCTTCGGCCGTCGGGGTTGCACTCGGTGCACGTGAAGGCACCACAGCGTGGGCAGACAGAGGTCGCGGCACGATCGGCGTGAACGGCGCACTGCGCGGTGGGCGTCATGGGCCCGGCGTCTTACTCCGTGGAGCGAAGCCCAGCTTCTCGAAAGCGTGCGCGAAGACCTTCCCGTCCTGGGCGCCTTCGATGACGAACTGGTTCCCGACGATGAAGGTCGGCACCGCGTGCACCCCGAGCTCACGAGCGGCGTCGAGCCCGGCCTGCATCATCGGCACCCACGTGCCTGACTCGACCTCGGCCTGGAGCTCTCCTCCATCGAGGCCCGCGTCCACCGCCGCCGCGCGCAGCACCGCGAAGTCGTGCAGATCCTCGCCTCTGACCCAGTACCGCTCGAGCAGACCGTGGTGGAAGGCGTCGAAGGCGCCTTTCGTCCGGCTCCACTCCGCAGCCTGGTGGGCGCGGCGGGTCGACGGCACGAGCTGACGATCGAACTTCATCGTCAGACCCATCGCGCGCGCCCTCGTGGTGAGTGGGTTGTTCGGGTTGGCCATGAAGGCCTTCACCCGGTCTGGCAAGGGGAGCCCCTCGTCGGGCGTCTCCGGGCGCAGCAGAAACGGGCGCCAGTCGATGACGAAATCCCAGTCTTTTCTGAGTCGTTCGACCTCGCCGAGGCCGATGTAGCACCACGGTCAGACGTAGTCGGACCAGGTGGTGATCGTGAGTGTGCTCATGGCCCACGTGGTCTCATTCCTTCGGCCTCTGCGCAAGCGCGCACGAATTCGCATGATTGCGTCGGAAACGGCGGCTAGCGTTTTGCGCCATGGCCGCCAGGAAGAGCGCGAAGCGGGGCACGTCCCCGAAGGCGAAGTCGAAGCAGACGTCGAAGGCAAAGCCGGCGGCGAAGCGGAGGGCTCCCGCACGGTCGAAGAAAGTCGTGGCGAAGAAGGCCGCACCGAAGAAGCCCGTCGCCAAGAAGGCCATCGCGAAGAAGGTTGTCGCGAAGAAGGCCATCGCGAAGAAGGCCGTCGCGAAGAAGCCCGTCGCAAAGAAGCCCGTCGCGAAGAAGGCCGCGTGGCCCAGCGTGACGTTGCCTGCGCTGCCTGAGATCGAAGGCTACGTGCGCAGCCTGCCGCCGCCGATCGTCCCCATCGTCAATCGACTCCGCCAGCTCGTGCGCGACGCCGCTCCCGAGGCGCGTGAGCTGATGGATCCGAACGGCCCGGTGTACGACTCCAACGGGTTGTTCGCGCGCATCGAGGCGGGCGATCGACAGGTGCTGATCACGTTCCTCAAGGGCGCGCAGCTCGACGCCGCTGAAGGCACGCTGCTCGGCAAGGGCGATACGCGGGCGTTGTCGGTCGACTCGCTCGAAGGCCTGCGCGAGAGCGTGCTCCAGGGCCTCGTGCGCCAGGCCGTCATGCTCAACGGCCGCGACCCGTCGTCGGGCGCGGTGTGATGCTCCCGTTTCACGCCGTCATCTTCGACCTCGACGGAACCCTCGCAGACTCGATCCAGGATCTCGCCGAGGCGATGAACCAGGCGCTGGCAGACTTCGGTCTGCCCGTTCATCCCGTCGAGGCCTACAAGACGTTCGTCGGAGAAGGCGTCGACGTGATGGTGCGCCGCGCTGCCACGACGAACGCGAAGGTGCCGTGGCAGACACTCGTCGACCGCTACCGCGATCACTACGCCGCGAACGATCACCGGCACACCGCGCCGTACCCCGGCGTTCCCGAGATGTTGGACGGCCTCACCGCGGCGGGTATCAAGCTGGCGGTCCTCTCGAACAAGCGTGACGACTTCACGCGTGCGCTGATCGAGAAGCAGTTCTCGAAGTGGAAGTTCGTGGACGTGCGAGGCGAGCGCGACGGCGTGCCACGCAAGCCAGATCCCACCGCCGCCTTCGAGCTCGCGCTGGCGCTCAACGTGCTGCCCGCGAAGATCGCCTTCGTCGGAGACACCGCCGTCGACATCAACACGGCCCGCAACGCAGGGATGCGCAGCGTCGGGTGTCTGTGGGGCTTCCGAGGGAAGGCCGAGCTCGTTCACGCCGGCGCGCGCGATCTGTTGGTCCGGCCGACCGATCTGCTCAGCCTGGAGTGAATCAGGGGTCGACGATCACCTGTATCGACGCGCCCAGCTCGCCGAACTGGCCGGTGACGGTGCTGGTGCCGACGGCTTGAGGCGACACACTCAACCGGCTCGACGTCTCGGTCGTCGGCTTCAACGCATCGCCTTCGACCTTCCAGCGAAACGGCGTCTTCGCGAACAGCTCCGTGTTGCCGGTGAACAGCTTCGCGACGAGGTTCAGGTTCGTCCCCATCTTCGCGCGAACGGTGCCGGTGTTCTGCTTGTCGTCCTCCACGCGCATCGACGTGGCTGGTGCGACGGTGATCGTCACGGAGTCGACCGTCGCTCCGTCGCCCGAGATGACGATCTTCGCGCTGCCCTCGCCGTCGGCGCTCAAGATCGCCTTGCCCGTCGTCTGCTCGCACTTGCTTCCGTCGCACTGAAGCGTGACGGCCGCTGTCGCGATGGAGATGACCGCCGGCGCTTCGCTGGTGACGTCGAGGCGCTCACGCTTCTTCGGATCGCCGATCACCAGCTCGGTCTGGCCACCCTTCGCGAGCGTCGACTGCGAGGCTGCGACCGACGTGCAGCCGCCAAGGCCCAGGCGGAGCCGGAGCGCGCGAGACTGGCCGCCGTACTCCGGGTCACCACAGCTGAACGACACCAGCCCTATCGCGACGATCCATCGGAAGGCGTGCATGGCGCACCTTCTCGCAATGCGCGTGCCTTCGACCAGGGATGAACGATGTTGGCGTCTTGGCGTTCGCCAGCCGGCTCCGCCGCCTCGTGAGGCGCGCACCTGCTGCGTCATCAGTCACGCAGTTGTCCGCGTTTCGGCCGCAGGCATACCGGGGGCATGCGACGACTCATTCCTGGTGTGGTGTTGGTGCTCCTCGTGAGCTGCGGTCGAGAGATCGTCGACGAGCAGATCGTGATGCCCACGGAGCCCGTCGAGACGGGTGGCGGCGCGGCTGGTGGCTCCGTCGAGGCGAAGCCGCTCTCACCCGGTTGGTACGACGTGCCCGCAGACAAGGTGGAATACGTGGGCACGCTGGTGGTGCAGCCAACCGATGGGCGAACGCTACGAGCGACGGTCATGTTCTCGTCGACCGCGCCGGCAGGCGACTACACGGTGGCGGTCGCGTGGCGTGGAGCGACGCAGCTCCAGGCGTTGGGCGTCGTTCGGAAGGACCAGCCCGACCTTCTCGCGCGACTCGCACCCCCCGCTCAGGTCCTCACTCAGTCCCGTTGCGGCAGCAGCGCCTCAGGCGTGCTCTTCGTGCTCAGCGGCGGGCTGAGTGACGGTGTGATCGTCGGCGCGTCGGCTGGCGGGTGGGTGGGTGACTTCACCCTCGACTACAGCGAGTGTGGAGCCAGCACGCGCGGAGACTATTTCGTCCTCCAGCGAGACGATCGGTTCGCGCACGCCCGCTGCCTCGCGCTCTCGGGCCAGTGCGTCGACACCAGCCCGGTTCGGGTCACCCGCGGCGCCCTCCGCGTCGATGACTCTGGGCTCTCACTCGAGTCGAACCTTGGCTTCACCGACGCCAACGCGGCCGTCTCACTCGAGGTGAACGGCGTGCCGGTGCCAGACCGCCGCACGAACGCGCTGCCGCGCGAGCTGTTCAAAGAGGGGAAGAACCGCATCACCGTGCGCATGGGCCAGCACCTGCCGTGGGAAGCGAACGTCGTGCTGCCCACCGGTGCGCTTTCGCCGCGCGTGTCGATGGCGCTCAGCATGGGCAAGCCCTTCAGCGTCGTGTTCGTCGCTTCTCCGTGGGCGACGGACTACCGCGTTGATCTGTATCCGGTCGACGCGCCGTGGACGCGCGCCAACTACCCCTCGTTCTCGTCGCCCACGTCGCCCATCGAAGGCACCTTCGATGGCTTCCCCAGCGGCACTGGCGGCCGCGTCACTGGCACGCGCGCCTCGGTTCGGCTGTCTGCGACTCGAACCGACGGCGAGTTCACGCTGAGCCAGGAGACCAGCTTCGAGGCGCCTATCAGCCCCTGACGTGTCGGCGTGTCAGCCGCACGTGCGATAGCTGCAGCATGGACACCAAGACGAAGCGCGATGTCGGCGACGAAGCCGAGACCCTGGTCGTCGAGCACTACGAGCGCGAGGGCTGGGTCGTGCGTGATCGAAACGTCCTCTCACGCCGCGGAGAGGTCGACATCGTCGCCGAGAAGGGGCTTGTGCTCGCCTTCGTCGAGGTCCGCATGCGCGCCACCGACGTCTGGGGCGACCCCTCGATGACGGTGGGCCGGAGCAAGCAGCGGAAGGTCGTGCTGGCTGCGCTCCAGTACCTTCAACGGCAGCGCCTCATGAACCGGGCGATTCAGTTCGACGTCGCCAGCGTCGTGGGCCGTGGGCGCACCGGGCGCGTCGAGATCATTCCCGATGCGTTCGACGCCGGGTTCTGACGCATCTGGTACACGCGCTCGGGTGCCTGCTCCGGTCGAACCCTCCACGCTGTATCTGGTCGCGACGCCCATCGGAAACCTGGGCGATTTCACCGCCCGCGCCATCGAGGTGCTCAAGGCGGTCGACTGCATCGCCTGCGAAGACACGCGGCACTCGCGGGTGTTGCTCGACTCGTACGGAATCTCGACGCCCACCACGAGCCTGCCGGCCTTCGCAGAGGGAGCACGCGCCGAAGCCCTCGTGCAGCGCCTACGAGACGGGCAATCGCTCGCGCTGATCTCCGACGCCGGGAGCCCCGCGATCAGCGATCCCGGAGAGCGCCTCGTCGCCGAGTGTGTCGCCGCTGGCGTGCGCGTCGTCCCGGTGCCGGGGCCTTCGGCCGTCGTCGCGGCCTTGTCGGCGTCTGGCCTGCCGACCTCGCGGTTCCACTTCCTGGGCTTCTTGCCGCGCACCCAGAGCGAGGCCCGCGCCATGCTCGACGAGGTCGCAGGCCTGTCGGCCACGCTGGTGCTGTACGAGTCTCCGCGCCGCGTCGTCGACACGCTCCTGGTGCTGAAAGACGCGCTCGGCGATCGGCCGGCGTGTGTCGCGCGTGAGGTGACCAAGCTCCACGAAGAGTTCCTTCGCGGCCCGCTGTCCGAACTCCATGCGACGCTCTCTGCCCGTGGCGAGGTCCTGGGCGAGCTCGTGCTCCTCGTTCACGGGCGGAAGGCCGGCGCGCGCTGGTCGGAGGCCGAAGTGTCGGCGGCCCTCACGTCAGGGCTCTCCCGTGGCGAACGCCTCAAGACGCTGGCGAACGAGGTCGCAAAGGCAGCGGGGTGGCCGAGCCAGGACGTGTATCGCCTCGGCGTCTCGCTGAAGTGATGCGTCAGGGCGGCGCGGTGGCCGGGCAGAACCCCGAACGAGGCGCGCACGCACGGAAGTAGACGTGTGGGTTGCCGTTGTCGCCGGAGCAGAAGGACTGCTCGCCTTCTTCGTTCTCGACCTGGAAGCCCTTGCACACGATCGTCTGGCCCGACACGGGGTCGCAGATGCCTCCGTTGCGGCACGAGAAGATGACGCCGCCGCAGTCGAAGCCCGAGGGGCAGTCGTCGTCGTTCTGGCAGATCATTCCGCAGAACGAGTTGGTCTGACCTTCCGTCACGAAGGACAAACAGCGCGCGGTCGTCGCCGAGCCACACGTCTGCATCGGCATGCCGCAGGTGTTGCAGTCGACGCGGCCGGTGCGCGTCAGGCACTGGCCGTTCGTCTTGTCGCAGAACCGGCCTGCCGGGCACCCCTGGTTGTCGCGACAGAAGGGCTGGCACTGACCGCTCACACAGGCCAGCCGCGCGGCGCCGGTCACCATGCCGTTGGGCAACGCGCAGTCTCCGTCGGAGCGGCAGCCCATGCGGCAACTCAACGTCTGGCTGTTGCAGATGTTGCTGGGCAGGCAGTGCTCGTCGAGGGTGCACGGGCCATCGGCGATGCACCGCGTCGTCGTGGTGTCGCAGAACGTCCCCGACGGGCAGTCGAGGTTCGACGTGCACGAGGAGAACGACTGGCAGAAGCCGAGCGGGTTGCAGAAGTTGCCGGCCGGGCAGCCTGCGTTGGTCGTGCACCGGCAGCCGCCCGACGCCATGTCGCAGAACTGGTTCGCCGGACATGAGGCGTTGTTGATGCAGACGCACCGCTCCGAGCCATCGGTGGCTTTGCGGAAGCCGGGCGGGCAGCACATGTCGCCCGTACACACGCAGGCGCCGACCGACGGGTTGTAGACGTGGTTGGGCGGGCAACAGTCGGTGCGCGCGCAGAGGCAGTCGCGGCTGATGGGATCGAAGACGTAGTCGATGGGGCAGCAATTGTCGGCCGAGCAACGGCAGGTCTGCTTCGGCTCGTCCCACGAGAAGCCCTTCGGACAGCAGCCGTCGCCGGCGCACACGCACGACTTCACGGTGTCGTCGTAACGGTACCCGTCGGGGCAACAATTCATCGCGTCACAGACACAGCGGCGCTCATCGGGCAGCCAGCGGTGATCTCTCGGGCAGCACTTCGAGTCGCGGCAGACGCACGCCTCGGCGTCGGTCGAGTACTCGTAGCCGTCGGGACAGCACGTCGTGCTCCGGCAGATGCACTGGCCCTCTTCGCAGCTGTGGCCGGTCGGGCAGCCTTCGTCGGTCGAACAGACGCACTTCGCGGCGACCTCGTCGAAGGCGTAGCCGTTGGGACAGCTGCCATCGAGCGCGGTGCGTGAGCAGCCGCCGAGGGCCAACAGGAGCGACAGGGGCAGGGTGACTCGGAGCGCGCTCATGGCCGGGCGAAGGCGTATTCGATGCGAATGGTGGAGCCGGGCGGGGGAACGTACGTGCCCAGGAAGACGACGGAGTTGGTGTCAGCGCGGTACTGCCAGCCGGTGACGTCATCCTTCGGGATGACGGTCGTCGTCATGCCGTCGATCACCGTCACGCGAATCGACGACGCGATGGGCACGATGGTGAGCGGGAAGACGCGCTTGAGGGTGTTGAGCGCCTGGGCGATGCGAATCAGCGTCTGCTCGAAGCTGGCGTCGCAGATGCTCCCGACGATGCCGCCGGTGCGCGTCGCGAGCTCGGTGTAGCGATAGCTCGCCTCGGCGAGGCTCCCGTACAGGCCCGCTTCTCCCGGAGGCACGCACCCGTTCGGCACCGGCCCGCCGATGATGCTGAAGCTCACCAGGTTCTCGTTGCCCTTGCCCTTGAGCGTGCGGAACACGCGGCCGAAGTACTCGGTCGTGCCGAAGCTGGAATCGTCTTCGTTGGTGACGACGATCACGGCGAGCGCTGCGTTCGGGCGCAGGAAGCCCGCGTTGGGCCCGCCCGGCGTCGTGGTGTTGGGCCGCGTGAGCGCGAACTCAGCCATGCGCAGGCCCTGCTCCCAGCGCGAGCGGCTGGCCGGGAAGGTGGTGTTGGCCTCGAAGACAGCGCGCGCGTTCGGCGTGCGGTTGGTGATGATGCTCGGCATGCCGCGCAGCCGGCCACCGTCGTTCGACACGATGGAGATGACGCCCATCTGGAAGTCGACGCGGAGCGCGATCAGCTCCTGCACGAAGCGGTTGAAGTTGTTCACAAGCCGCCGGCGCTCGTTCACCATCGAGCCCGAATCGTCGACGACCCAGAGAATGTCGACGACGCCATCGGCTTGCCGGAGGAGATCGATCTGCGTCGCGTCGACCCGCGGAGGATCGACGACCTTCACGCGACCCACGGTGGCGCGGTCGATTCGCGGAGGCTTGATCTCGACTGGCGACAGGCGCGGCGGCGCGACGTCTGGCACCGCGTTCACGCGACCATTCTCGCGGCCAACGCGATCACATGAGGCCAGTGCGAGCAACAGAAGTGGGAGGACGCGGCGCATGCTGTGCATCACACGATGAAAGAGCAGGACGGTCTCATGCAAGGGCGGGACATGACGTGTAACTCCCTCGGCTTCTTCATTCGATTGCGTTCGCCCCACAGGCTGCCTACGACACCCACGTCACGGATGCGCGCTTTTCTGCCACTTGCTCTCGCCGTCTTGACGCTCTCGGTGTCGGGGTGCCGTTGCGCGCCAGCCGTGCCCTCGCCCGTCACCCTGCGTGTGAAGAACACCTCGCGTGATCCGCTCCTCGTCAACGATACGAAGGGCCAGCTCGGGTTGACCGTGCAGCGCAGCGTCAACGGCCAGTGGTTCTCGTTCGACGACCTGCCGTGTGAGTGCCAGTCATGCGATCGCATCTGCGATCGCAGTTGCCGGTGCGCCGATGCAGGGATCACTGGATTCGTCCGTGGCATCTCTCCGAACGGGCAGGCGGAGCGGTCGTGGGATGGTGTCATCCAGGTCGCAGGCCAGGCGACGTGCGGCGAGGTGTGCCTGGTGCCGGAGAACGCTCCGCCTGACGAGACCTTCCAGCTGCAGCTGTGCTTCGTGAACCAGCTCGACGGCGTCGACGTGCCCACCGACGGCGGCCGGGTGTCAGCCGCGTTTCCTCAGCCCACGCTGCAGACCTGCGTGACGCGTGAGTTTCAGCCGCAGCAGGGCCTCGTGGAGATCAGCCCCGTGAAGGGCGCCGACTGCGTGACGACCGCCGACTGCCGCGGCCGAGGCGAGCTCTGCCTGAACGGGAGCTGCACGGCCGGGTGTCCGTCGAACGCCTACCCGTCCCAGCCCGAGCTGATCGTCACCTGGACGTCGATGGGCTTCTTCACCGAAGCGCGTGAAGGGACCGACGGAGGCCGCGTGCTGCAGACGGGCACTGGCCGCATCACCGCGACGCAGTTCACGGGCGAGACGCTGCAGGTGACGCTGAGCAACGCCGGTGGGTCTGGCCGCGTCGACGTGAAGCTCCCCGGTGGCCTCGGTGGCCCCTCGTTGTCGCCGAACACCGACGTGAAGGCCCTCGTCGCGATCCGCACCATCGACAACCAGTCGATCCGCGCCGTCACCTTGCGCGACGCGACCACCAACGAGCTCTTGTTCGCTGCCGACACGGCCATCGGCTCCCCGGTGCTGCGCGACGCCGAGCTCGCTCCCTTCACGGTGACGCGCGAGGCCGCCGCCGTCGGCTGCCGCTTCGACGCGACCTGCGGAAAGCTCACCTTCTCCAGGCAGAAGCTGACGAATGGAACTGCCTCGGTCTCGGTCGAGCCCGGCCGCCTCGCCTCGGTGACGGTCGGCGCGATGATGAGCTATCGCTTCTGGAACGTCACGGATGGCCAGTACGGCGCGACCTCGACCTGCGACTCGTATCGGCCGTATGCGTTCTGGAAAGAGCGCTGAAGAGCACTCGCACCCACATCTTTTCGGAACGAGCGATGGGCGCGCGGGGCCTCGTGCTAGCGTCGACCACGCATGAGTTCGGCGAAAGCGGCCTCGGATTTCGATCGGGGCCGTCTCATCGGCAAGTACGAGATCCTCACCCGCCTCTCGATGGGCGGCATGGCGGAGCTGTACCTGGCCTTCCTGCCCGGCCCCGGTGGCTTCAAGAAGTTCGTCGCGGTCAAACAGATCCTCCCCGACGTGAAGCGCGACGAAGCCTTCGTGAAGATGTTCCTCGACGAGGCGCGCATCACCGCGGCGTTCAGCCACGCCAACATCGGGCAGGTCTTCGATCTCGGTGAGGACCCGCAGTCGGGCGAGCTGTACCTCGCGATGGAGTTCATCGCAGGCCAGAACCTCGAGCAGGTGCTCAAGCGCGCTGCGAAGAAGCAGCTCGCGATTCCGGCGGGCTTCGCGGCTCGGGTGATTCGCGACACGGCGCTCGCGCTCCACTACGCGCACCACTTCACCGAGCCGTCGACGGGCATGGCGTTGCCGGTGGTGCACCGCGACGTGAGCCCGAAGAACGTGATGATTACCTACACGGGCGACGTGAAGGTGATCGACTTCGGCATCGCCAAAGCGCGCGGCCGGCTCAATCGCACCCAGGTCGGCATCGTGAAGGGCACCTCGGGGTACATGGCGCCCGAGCAGGTGAAGAAC
>JAUXRI010000053.1 GCA_030681895.1 Myxococcales bacterium
AAGACGTGCTGCTCAATCGCCGGGAGGATTCCACCGAGCGCCTGGTGAGCTTTGCCGAAAACGTGAAAAGCGGCGCGAAGGAAAACGTCGTCGACCTGGCCTGGCGGCAACTGCCGGTCAACGAACGCCTGAGTCACGCGCTGGTGCAGGGCATCACCGAATTCATCGTCGAAGACACCGAAGCCGCGCGGCTCGAGTCCGTTCGCCCGCTGCACGTGATCGAAGGCCCGCTGATGGCCGGGATGAACGTGGTCGGCGACCTGTTTGGTGCGGGCAAGATGTTCCTGCCGCAGGTGGTGAAATCGGCGCGCGTGATGAAACAGGCGGTTGCGCACCTGCTGCCGTTTATCGAAGCCGACAAGCAGGCCGGCGACGCGCAGAGCGCGGGCAAGATCATCATGGCGACGGTCAAGGGCGACGTGCACGATATCGGCAAGAACATCGTCGGCGTCGTGCTCGGCTGCAACGGCTACGAAATCGTCGACCTCGGCGTGATGGTGCCGGCGCAGAAGATTCTCGACGCGGCCAAGGAGCACAAGGCCGACATCATCGGCCTGTCCGGGCTGATCACGCCCTCGCTGGAGGAAATGGCGCACGTGGCCAAAGAGATGCAGCGTCAGGGGTTCACGTTGCCGCTGCTGATTGGCGGCGCAACGACCTCGCTCGCGCATACCGCGGTCAAGATCGAGCCCAACTACGAACATCCGGTCATCTACGTCAAGGACGCTTCGCGTGCCGTCGGTGTCTGCACCCAACTGCTGTCGAACGACCTGCGCGACGCCTTCGTCGCCGAGGTGAAGGCCGATTACGCCATCACCCGCGAACGCCACCTCAAGCACAAATCCGACACCGTGCGGTTGAGCGTGAACGAAGCCCGCGGCCACAAGTTCGCCATTGACTGGGCAGCCTACACGCCGCCGGTGCCCAAGCAGCCCGGCGTGCATGTCCTGAAAGCCTACGATTTGCAGAAACTGGTCGACCTCATCGACTGGACGCCGTTCTTTGCCTCGTGGGAACTGCACGGCAAATTCCCGAAGATTCTCGACGATGAAGTCGTGGGGGTCGAAGCGAAAAAACTGTACGCCGACGCGCAGGCGATGCTGCAGAAAATGGTCGCCGAAAACTGGGTCGAAGCCCGCGCCGTGTTCGGCCTCTTCCCCGCCAATACGGTGAACGACGACGACATCGCCGTCTACGCGGACGAATCGCGCACCCAAACCCTGATGACCTGGCACAACCTGCGCCAACAAATGAAAAAG
>JAUXRI010000156.1 GCA_030681895.1 Myxococcales bacterium
GGCTTCGTGCCGCCTTCTTCACCCAACGCCTTCGTCGTCACACCACCGGGCTTGCCGGGCTTCGTGCCGCCTTCTTCACCCAACGCCTTCGTCGTCACACCACCGGGCTTGCCGGGCTTCGTGCCGCCTTCTTCGCCCACCGCCAGCGTCGTCGCGCCACCGGGCTTGCCGGGCTTCGTGCCGCCTTCTTCGCCGACCGCCAGCGTCGTCGCGCCACCGGGCTTGCCGGGCTTCGTGCCGCCTTCTTCGCCCACCGCCATCGTGGTGAAGACATCGGGCTTCTTGCCCGGCTTCGTCCCGCCCTCTTCACCGACCGCCATCGTGGTCGCGCGTCCGTCGGCCGGCTTCTTCCCCGGCAACTCGTAGCGCGTGAATGGACTCCTCGGACCGCGTGGACCGCGAACAGACATGTGTGAACCTCCGGTACTCCGGTGTTTGACTGATTCTCGTCTTGCCTGTGGGAGAGTTGCCCACTCATGGCGAAAAGTCCCTTACGAGTTGGGTTCTTTGGCACGGACGACGACCTGCAACTTCACGCGGTGGCGAAGGAAGCCAGGGCGTTGGGGGCCGAAGACATCCTCCTGCGCGCGGATGCGCTGGAGACGGACCTACCGCTGAGCGAGCTCGATGGCCGGATGATCTACCGCGGCATCGACGTGACGGACGTCACTGGCTTCTACCTGCGCGCCATTCCCGCCGCGTACGCGCCGTACCTGGAGCGTGATGACGAGCTGGTGCTCTACGAAGACTGGTTCGAGCGCTACATGCAGGAGCGGGAGCGCGCCTCATTCTACGTGGCGTGGCTGCTCGAGCTGCAGCGCAAGGGCGCAAGGCTGGTGAACCCGCCCACGGCTGCGAGCGTGCTCCAGTACAAGCCGTTCCAGCTCAACGTCCTGCGCAGCGTCGGCGCGCGCGTGCCTCGCACACTGATCAGCAACGACCCCGACGCGGTGCGCGCGTTCCACGCCGACGTGAAAGACGTCATCTACAAGCCGGTGACCGGCGGAGCCATCACGCGCGTGCTCGACGACGAAACGCTCGAGAGCCTCGAGGTGGTGCGCGCCGCGCCCGTCATCTTCCAGGAGCGCATCGGGGGCGACGACCTGCGGGTGATGCTCGCCGGCAACGACATCGTCTCGTCGGTCGCGATTCGCACGCCGAGCCAGCACCTCGATTTCCGCGCCGACCCCGTCTACTCCGAAGGCGACGCGACCTACGAGCCGGTCGAGCTGCCGCAGGCGGTGGTGCACCAGTGCCGCGACGCCGCGCGACGCTGCGGCCTCGTCTTCGCGGGCATCGACATCAAGCGCACGCCAGAAGGCGAGTGGGTGTTCCTCGAGCTCAACAGCTCGCCCATCTACCTCGACGTCGAACACAAGCTCGGCCACCCCATCAGCCGCGCCATCGCCGAGCTCATCGTCGGTCAGCGCCCGCTGGGATGAAGAGCCGTGCCAGTCGCGACGTTCTGAGCGCATCGAAGATTGCGTCCGCGCGAGCTCTCCCGTAGTCGGCCGCGCCTTGAACTCCTCGACTCGTTGGCTCGCGCCCTTCACCGTCGCTCTGCTCCTCACCGCTTGCCCTGGCCCAGTCGAGCCCGGCGCTGATGGAGGCACCGACGCTGGCGAGGTGTTCGACAGCGGCTTCGTGCACCTCCTCCCGCCGGGGTGGACGGGGCAGCCGATGGCAGCAGTCGCGCACGGTACGAGCCTGATGGTGGTGGGCAACGGAACGGCGGATGGCGGCGCTGCGGCGCTGCTGGTGGCGCGCGTTCGAGCCGACCGCACGCTCGACCCATCGTGGAATGGCACGGGCGTCACGCTGGTCGACGTCGCGCCCGGAGCGTCTCCCCTCTTCTCCAGCGCCAGCGCCTACGCCGCGATGATGGATGGCGACACGCTGCTCATCGGCGGCACCGCGCAGGCGCTCCTCGTTCCCGGTGATGGACTCAAGGTGGTGCTCGCGCGCTTCTCGGCGAGTGGCCAGCTCGACACGTCGTTCGGCAACACGGGCGCGACGACGGGCGTTCGCCTCGACGGCTTCGGTGGAGCGACGCCCATCGCGGCGGCCTGCACGGCGCTGGTGAAGCAGCCAGATGGGAAGTTCCTCGCGGGCGGGCACGTGCAGGGGAACTTCTTCGTCACCCGCTACCTCGCCACGGGCACCGCCGACGTCTCGTTCTCGAAGACGCCCGACGCGGGCTTCGGCGCAGTGTGGGGCACGTCGCGCAACGAGCAGACGCGCTCGATGGTGCTCGACCCCGATGGGAACATCGTCGTCTTCGGCGGCGAGGGCATGTCGGCGGCGCGGCTGTTGCCAACGGGAGCCCTCGACACGTCGTTCGGCACAGCTGGCTACTCGAGCTCCGCAGGCGCGACGGGCGCGCAGCTGTGGCGCGAGGCGAACGGCAGCTACCTCGCGGTCGGCTTTCGCGGCGTGACCTCGGACGCGGGCGCGAATCAGCTCGCGGTGCGGTTTCAGAAGCTGACGACGACCGGTCAGCCCGACACCACGTTCGGCACGATGGGGGTGCAAGAGGTGACGTTGCCCGGCGCGAACATCGGCTTGAGCTCGATTCGCGGGGCCGCGCGGCTCGCCGATGGGCGGGTGTTGCTCTACGTCACCGGGCTGGGCGCGACGTACCTCGTGCGCTTCAACACCGACTTCACGCTCGACCAGGGCTTCCTCGAAGGCGGCCTGCCGCGGAAGCTGGCCATCACGCTCCCGCTGTTGCAGCCGGCGTCGCTCCTGGGCCAGCACCTGACGGTGACGGCGCAAGACCGGTGGTGGGTGACGGACATCAACCTGGTGGTGGTCGACCCCCGCGCACCGCGGTCGGTGAACTTCTTCGACGTGCGCACGAGCGAGTAGCGCGCGCCAGCCGATGGCTCGTTCGCCCATCCCTGGCGGCGAGACGAGCGCGACGCACGAACCCGTGCGGGCGTGCCGACGAGCTCACCACCGCACGACGACGCCTGCGTGCACACCGCCCTCGAGGGTGCCGAGGTCGAGCACGGCGCCGAGGTTGTCGATGGTGAAACGCTCGGGAGGTTTGACGACGCCCGTCGCGCGCACGGTGAGCCCGACGGGGCCGACGATGCGCACCGAGGCACCAACGCTGCCGACCGCTCCGACCGAGAGCAGCTGCTGCTCGGGCTTCGTCTCGGCGTAGCCGGTCGCGAGGGCGACGATGCGATGCGCACGAACACCCAGCTGCGCGTCGAGTGAGACGCGGCGGAGCGGCTCCCAGACCGCGCGCGCCGAGAGTGAGAGCCACTGCCATGATGACGTCACGGCGCCCGGAGGCACCTGACGCGACACGTTTCCGGACAGCCCCACGTCGAGCGCCACGCCGAACCAGCGGCGGGTGACGTCGACCGAGAGCAGCCCCTGCGGAACCACGTCGGTCGTCGTGCCCGACGCGATGCCGCCGAGGAGACCGACGCCGAAGGACCAGGGACTGGGGTCGGCTCCAGCGTCAGCGAGGGCGGAGAGATCATCGGGCTTCGTGGTAGGGCTCGCTCGAGTCATGCCGGCATCGGAGGGCTGGACGCCGCCGTCGAATTCAGCGGCACTGCCTGAGGCGCCATCGGTGGTCGCTCCGTCAGCGACGTCTGCCCGGTTCCCGACGCCACCATCAGCACGCCAACCCATCGCACGCTCGATCTCCCCCAGTGCGGGACCCAGCGGGCCACCCTTGATGACGGCACGACTCCCGACGCCTGCGCGCGCAGCGGTGTCCAAGCCACCATCGCCGAGCTCACGCTCGACCTCCGCGCGGCTCCCGACGGCTGCGAACGGAGCCGTGTTCGCGCCACCATCGGAGCGTGCACCCAGCGAAGTCGACGTTGCGCTCCCGACCTTTGTGGTGACACGCCCGCCATCGAGAGCGGGAGGCACCGGAGTCGCTGAGCCAGCGACGTCGCCACGGACGGCAGTCGAGAGCCCGCCATCGACCCCCGAACGCACCGCCGTCGCTGCGTCGCCGACGTCGCCACGCGCAGGAGTCACGGGCCCACCATCGACAGCGCTCCTCACCGCAGTCGCTGCTCCAGCGACATCGCCACGAGCGGCAGTCGAGAGCCCGCCATCGACTCCCGCGGTCACCACACCTCTCGCGTCGACTCTGGAGCCTGCCTCGCTCGGCGAACCGCCACCGTCGACCGGAGCCCCACCGTCACGCCCGGCCCCGGCCACCATCACCGGCGACGCGAGCCACGCCTTCACCAACGCCACCACCACGCGTTCGACACCAGCGCAGTCACGCGCGGCAGCGGGCACCTCTCGATGCATCGGCGCGGCGCCCTTCGGCTTCAACGTCACCTCGAGCACGTCTCCGCGCGCCCGGCGCAGCGACAACGTGCTGTCGGGCGGAAGGACGACGCCCGCGTTCGCCAGCCGCCCTGAGAACGCCGCCTCGACACACGGCGCATCGACCGCGACCTCGACGCTGGCGCCCAACACGCTCACCACCACCGCCAGGAGCATCGCCACCCCATGTCATCCGAGGAGGCCGCGAACTTCACACGAAATCACCCGCGGGCCGGCAATCGACGGGCGCAGGTGGCGTTCACGTTGGTTCACGAGCGCGAGGCGCTTAGAAATACGCATCAGCTTCATTCCAGGGTGCGGCGCTGGTCGCTGCAGGAACATCGGGTGGTCGGGCCGCCACCCCTCCGGCTCAGCCGAGGGGACCAGCCATGCCGTTGATCGAGTCCACCCCGCCTGGTGCGCCCACGACTGCACCGCCAGGGGCCTGGGAGCCGCTGCTCGAGCTCAGCCGGGTGGCGGTGCGGCCGCTCGAGCGCTTCCTGCGCATTCACGCTGCGAGCGGCATTCTGCTCTTCGTGACGGCGACGGTGTCGCTGATCATCGCAAACACCTCGCTCGCTGAGGGCTGGGCGCACTTCTGGCACACGCCGCTCGGGCTCCGGGCAGGCGCCTTCACCTTCGAGCGCTCGCTCGAGTGGTGGGTGAACGACGGGTTGATGACCGTCTTCTTCTTCGTCGTCGGCATGGAGATTCGCCGCGAGATTCACCACGGCGAGCTGTCGGAGTGGCGCCGCGCCTCGCTGCCCATCGCGGCCGCGCTCGGCGGCATGCTCGCACCGGCAGGCCTGTACCTGCTCTTCGCGGGCGGCACCGAGACGCGCCCGGGCTGGGGCGTGCCGATGGCCACCGACATCGCCTTCGCCATCGGCGTGCTGACGGTGCTCGGCAAGCGGGTGCCAGCGGCGCTGCGCGTGCTGCTGCTCGCGCTCGCCATCATCGACGACCTCGGCGCCATTCTCGTCATTGCCCTCTTCTATTCGTCGGGCATCTCATGGGCGGGGCTGGGCATCGCGGCGCTGGGCTTCGTGGGCATCTTCACGATGCAGCGCTTCGGCGTGCGCACCAAGCTGTTCTACCTCGTGCCCTCGGTGGTGGCGTGGGCCGGCATCGCCGCGGCAGGCATTCACCCCACCATCGCAGGCGTCATCGTCGGGCTCGTCACGCCGGTTCACGCGTGGCTCGGGCAGGCGGGGTTCCTCGCGGGCGTGCGACGAGAGCTCGAGCTGCTCGCGGCGAGAGCGCCCGGCGCGAACGCTCCGGAAGAGCTCGCTGCGACGCTGAAGCACGTCGACGCCGCGCGCCGCGAAGCCCTGTCGCCAGCCGAGAGCCTCATCGAGACCCTGCACCCGTGGGTGGCCTTCTTCATCATGCCGGTGTTCGCGCTCGCCAACGCTGGCGTCACCATCACCAGCGGTGGGCTCGACGCGACGTCATGGCAGGTGGTGACGGCGGTGACGGCCGGTCTCGTGGTCGGCAAGCCGCTGGGCGTGCTCGTGCTGAGCTGGCTGGTGATTCGGTTGAAAATCGCCACGCTGCCGGCGGGCCTGAACTTCAGACACCTCGTGGTGCTGGGCGTCGTCGCGGGCGTGGGCTTCACCATGTCGCTGTTCATCGCGCAGCTCGCCTTCACCGACGTGCGCCTGCTGGCTGCGGCGAAGCTGGGGGTGCTGGCGGCCAGCGTGCTCGCCGCGATGCTCGGGCTGGTCCTCGGGCGGGTGTTGCTCTCTCCTGGCTCTGCTGCCGACGCGGCGATGACGGCCGACGAAGCGGAGCGCTCGACTTCACACTGAGCGCCGCCGACGATTCGCTTCACGGGAGGGTGAGATGAACGAGTGGGTGTCACTGCTGGGGGGCGGCGTGCTCCTGTACTTCGGAGCCGAGTGGTTCGTCGGCGGCGCGTCGGCGCTCGCGCTCAGCCTGCGCGTGCCGCAGATTCTGGTGGGCCTGACGGTGGTGGCGTACGGCACCTCGGCGCCGGAGATCATCGTCGGCGTCCAGGCCGCTCGAGCCGGGCATGGAGAGGTCGCGCTCGGCAACGTCATCGGCTCGAACATCGCCAACATCGGGCTCATTCTCGGCATCGCGGCGTTGATTCGGCCCGCGCGCGTCGACGGCGGGCTTCGTCGGCGCGAGCTGCCAGTGTTGCTCGTCACCACCGCGGTGCTCCCGTTCCTCCTCCTCGATGGGGTGGTGAGCCAATGGGAGGCCGGGGGCCTGCTCTTCGTCGCGCTCGCCTACACGGGGTGGATGATTCGGGCCGCGCGGAGCAGCGCGGCGCTGGCGACGGCGGTGAGCGACGCGAAGGCGGCGAGCGCGGCTGCCGACGACGCCGGCGCGCCGACACCACAGAACGCCCCGCGTGCGGTCGCGACGGTGGGCGGCGGACTTCTGGTGTTGCTCCTCGGCGGCCAGCTCTTCATCGACGGCGCCGTCGAGGTGGCGCGCGCGATGGGCCTGAGTGACCGGCTGGTCGGGCTCACCATCGTGGCGGTCGGCACGTCGCTGCCCGAGCTCGTCACCAGCGTCGTCGCCGCGCGACGCGGCCACTCGGACCTCGCCGTGGGCAACGTGGTGGGCTCGAACATCTTCAACGTCCTCCTCTGTCTCGGCGCAGCAGGGCTGGCAGGCTCGGTGGGTGCACCGCTGAGCACGCTGGCCGTCGACCTCGGCGCGCTCTTCGTGATGACCGCCCTCGCGGCCATCTTCATTCGCACCGAGCGCACCATCTCGCGGCTCGAGGGCGCGGTGGTGCTGGCGCTATACGTGGTGTTCTCCATCGTCACGGTGGTGCGAGGCTGACGGCGCACCAGCCGTGTGCGTCATCACGGCCGAAGCGACGACGGCCAGCGTGATGAGTGACGGCACGCACACCGTCTTGCTGCACTTGAAGAGAAGGCCGGGACCTGTCCCGTGACCTCACCATCGTCGAGTCGCCCGATGCAGGCCGGCCCGAGGGCGGCTGAACCACCTCCCGCGCGCCGTCAGTGGCCGACGCGGTCGATGCGGCTGGTCAGGTCGCGAAGAAACTGGCGCACCGTGTTCACCCGCGACGTCGTGCTGGCGTCGAGCAACGCCTCGAGCGCTCCTTCGATGGAGGCGCCTTCCCGCCGGTCGAGGGCCTTGCCGGCCGGCAACAACGTGACGAGGGTGCGCCTGCCGTCGGCCGCGTCTTTGCTCCGGCGCAGCACCTTGCGCTTCTCGAGGCGCTTGAGCGACGTCGAGACGGTCGAGGCGTCGACGCACAACAACTGGGCGAGCGAGCCCGCGCTCACGGCGCCGTGACGCCCGACGAGGCGAATGAGCAGGCGCTGCTGCGCGGTGACACCGAGGCGGCTCTCCATGCGGGTCGAGGCGCGCTCGATGGCGTGGTTGAGCGCCCAGACCTCGGCGAGCACGTCGAGCGCGTCTCCGCGCGAGGGCGAAACGGACTTCTCGGAAACGGACACGGGCACCTCTGGAGAGGTCGCGGAGCGTAGCCCACACGTGACGACGGCTTCAGACCAACAGCTTTCCCAGCATCGCGCGCACGTCACGCACCGTCGCGACGCGCACCGGGGCGATGCTCGTGCCCTGCCCGACGTGCACCGCGATGGAGCCGGTGGGCAGCGACTTGAACAGGTCTTCGTCGGTGCGGTCGTCACCGAAGGCCGCGAACACGGTGCCCGGCCCCGCCACCTCTGCCAGCCGCCCCACCACCTGGCCCTTGTGCGCCCCGTGTGGCCGGAGCTCGACGACCATGTCGCCGGCCAGCACCTCGACGGGCGCGTTCGAGAACAACGAGGCGAGGTGCAGCTTCAGCTCGTTGGCCTGCCGCGGGCCGAACTCACGGTCGGCCATGCGGTAGTGAAACGCGAGCCCGGAGCGCTTCTGCTCGACGAGGGAGCCCGGCGTGCGCGCCTCGAAGTCCTGCAGCACCTCGAGCGCGTGGGGCCGCCACCCATCATCGAGCGGCTGGTGCCCCACCCACGTTCCGCCCGGAGCGCGCGACCAGAAGCCGTGCTCGGCGTGCAGCCCGATGGGCAGCGGCCCCAGCCACTGCTCCAGGGAGTCACGGCTGCGACCGCTCACCACGTGCACCAGCGTCGCGGGCCGCGCGGCCAGGCGGGTGAGCAACGTCAGCACCTCGCCGTCGGGCTTCGCGAGGTCGGGCACCGAGCGCGTCGGCACCAGCGTGCCGTCGTAATCGAGCAACAGCACGAGTGGCGCGCCGGCCTTCATCGCGTCGACCGTCACCTCGAGGGCCCGCCTCGGCGTCGGCGTCAGCAGGCTCTTGCGGTTCTCGACGCCCTCGCGCTCCAGCCGCTCGAGGAAGCTCTTCGCCCAGCGCTCGACGTCGTAGGAGAAGACGCGGTGGCGCAGCGTCGTCATGCGCGTCGCGCGCTCGTCATCACCCATCTCCAGACAGCGCAGCATCGCCTTCGCCACGCCGTCGAGGTCGTACGGGTTGACGTGCACCGCCTCGGCCAGCTCTGCGGCCGCGCCGGCGAACTCGCTGAGCACCAGCACGCCACGGCCGTCGTTGCGCGACGCGATGAACTCCTTGGCCACCAGGTTCATGCCGTCTCGAATCGGCGTCACCACCATCACGTCGGCGAGGCGGTAGAGGGCGACGACCTCGACCTCGGAGAGGTTGCGGTAGACGTAGTGCACCGGCGCCCAGCTCGGTGTGCCGAAGCGGCCGTTGATGCGGCCCACGAGCGAGTCGACGAGGTGGCGAAACTCGGCATAGGCGACGACCTCGGTGCGTGACGGCACGGCGACCTGCACCAGCCTGACGTGCTCCCGCAGCTCCGGGTGGCGCTCGAGCAACCGCTCGTATGCGAGCAGCCGCCGCGGAATGCCCTTCGTGTAGTCGAGGCGGTCGATGCCGACGAAGAGCCGCACGCTGGGCTCGGGGTGCACGGCCGCCATCTGCGCGCGCACCGCTTCGGAATCCGCCAGCGCCTGAAACGCCTTCGCGTCGACGCCCATCGGGAAGACGCCCAGGCTGGTGTGCCGCCCCTGAAAGGTGACGCCATCGACGCCGGCGTCGGCGCCGAGCACGTGCAGCGCAGACGAGGCGAAGTGCCGCGCGTAGGCCGCGGTGTGAAAGCCCACGAGGTCGGCCGCCAGCACCCCTTCGAGCAGCGCCTCGCGCGCCGGCAGAATGCGGAAGGTGTCGGAGTCGGGAAATGGCACGTGCAGAAAGAAGCCGATGCGCGCCTCGGGGAGCGCGTCGCGCAACAGCTTCGGCACGCGCATCAACTGGTAGTCGTGTACCCAGATGAGGTCGCCCGGTTGCCAGAGCGCCACCACCGCGTCGGCGAAGCGCTGGTTGACGGCCTCGTAGAGGGAAAAGTCGGGCACCTCGAGCGGCAGTTGCGCGGGAAACCCGTGGAGCAACGGCCACAACACGCCGCTGCAGGTCGTCTCGTAGTACCGGTCGACCTCGTCTGCCGAGAGCGTCACCGGCACCACTGCGAGCTCGGCGTACCGCGCCTCGAGCTGCGCCGCGTGCGCCGGGTCAGGAGCGCCCGCGAACCCTGGCCACCCCACCCACAGCCCACCGCGCTGTTCGTGCACCGACTTGAGGCCGGTCGCGAGCCCGCCACTGCTCCGCGAAATCTCGGGGCCCGAAGCGCCCTGCTTCACGGTGACCGGTAGCCGATTGGAGACGACGATGACGCGAGCCATGCTCACCCAATAGCCATCAATTTCTTTGATATCAAATCAACTCGTGCGTGAACGAAACACTCTCAGGGCGCAGGCCCCGACCCGTCGCCCGAAGGTCCCGACCCGTCATCCTTTGGAGTAACGAGGCGCGACACGAAGCGCCCGAGCCCCTCTTGTTCCCACATGCGAAACCGCACCGTCGCGATGAAGGTGAGCCCGCACGCGAGAATCGTCGGAGGCCCGTAGGCCTTGCCGAACACCTCGAAGACGAGCGCCATGGCGGCGATGGGCACGCCCACCACCGCCGTCAGCGACGACGCGATGCCCACCACGGCGAACAGCGCCGGGTCGAGCGTCGCCAGGCCCGAGAGCGTCACGAGTTGCGCCACCAGCGCTCCTGAGAGCCCGCCGAGGAACATCGACGGAAAGAGCAGGCCCGCCGACCCACCGCCGCCCATCGTCAGCCCGAGGGTGGCCGACTTGCCGATGATGAGCATCAACAGCACCCACCACACCGCCAGCGTTGGGTCGTTGTTCAACACCAGCGTGAGCGTTTCTTCTCCCGCGCCGAGCACGTGGCCCAGCTCGATGCCTCCGAACCGCTGCAGCACCAGGGCGAGCGCGCCCACCACCAGCATCGTCGACAGCGCGTGCCACGTCGGCTGCACGCGGGCCACCAACTGGCGCGACCACCGCATCACCGCTCCGAAGCCGAAGGCGAGCGGCGCCGAGATGGCGATGGCCACGAGCGCGGCGGCGCCGTACTCGGCCAGGGAATACACCGGCGCGTGGGGTGGCGCGGCGAAGAGCGGCCGGTACCCGTTGAGCGTGGTGTTGAGCCAGAAGGGAATGACGGCGGCCCACAACGCGTAGGCGAGCTTGCGGTAGACGATGCGGTCGCCGTGCAGCAGCTCGAGCGTGAAGAGCGCCGCGGTGAAGGGCGCGCCCAGCAGCGTGCTCACGCCTGCGGCCACGCCACACAGCTGGGCCAGCCTGCGCACCGCCACCTCGTCGACGCGCGCCACCTTCGCCAGCCCGGCGCCGAGCGACTCGCCGATGAGCACGACGGGAGCCTCGAGCCCGCCGCTCCCACCGCCACCCAGGGTCAACAGCGTCGCCACGGCCTTGCGGAGCGACAGCCCCAGCGGCCCGCGCCAGCCTTCGTCGAGCGGCAGGTGCATCGCCCGGTCTCGCGCCAGGCCGATGCCGTCACCGACGACGGGACGCCACGCCGGCCGTTGCATGAGCCAGCCACGCACCAGCGCCACCACGCCCATCACCGTCAGCACGGCCACGGCGCCGCCTGCGCCAGCGGTGCTGAGGTGAAACAGCCCCTCGATGGCGCGCCGCACGAGCTCGCGCAGCGTCGACACCACCAGCCACACCACGAACGACAGCGCCCCCATCAGCGCCGCGACGCGCAGCACCGTGCCCCAGGAGCGATGGAGCGACAGCCCCTCTTCATCGAGCTGCTCCAGCCGTTGACCGCTCACCGCCGTGCCTTCCCGAACGTCGTGACGCCGCGCTCCACCATGGTAACGGGCAGCGCCCCGACGCCGCCGAAACACCTCGTCACAGCGCTGCCATCGCGAAGCCCAGCCCCACCGCGAGGATGATGCTGAACCCCAGCACGCCGACGGGCAGGAACTCGAAGAAGCCGAACCGCGCCGTCACGCCGTCTCCCAGCTTCAACGCCGCGCGCTCGGTCAACGCCTGCGTCAACGGGCCGGCCGTCGCTGCCGTGAGGAACAACGAGCTGCCCGCGCACACCGACAGCGCGAGCCCGACGTAGATGGCGGCCGGTGGGTGCTTCGTCGCCAGCCGCTCCGCCACCTCGAGGAGCGCCGCCATGCCTGGCCCCGCCGAGAAGAGCCCCGTCAACACCGCCGCCGACACGAGGAACACCAGCACCTGCGCCTTCGGCGACACCGGCAGCGTCTCGAGCGCCCGGCCCGCGAGGTCGAACGTGCCCGCCGAACGAACGGCCCCGACGAGGACAAAGAGACACAGCAGGAACAACGCTGCCTCGACGTCGACGCGCCGGCGCAGCAGCAGCTCGGCCAACGACGGGCGCACCCACCACAGCGCCACCGCACCCACCCACGCCACCACCTCGGGGCCGACCCACGACACCGGCAGCACGAGCCAACCCGTCACCATCCCCGCGAGCGCGAGCAGGCCCGGCACCAACAGCGCTCGGTCGACGCGCACGTTGCGGTGAAACGCCTTCATCGTCGTCAGCGCCAGCCGCGCGTTGAGCGGGCTCTCCGACAGGCCGCGTTCGGGACGCAGCAGCAACACCACGCCGAGGAACGCAACCAGGGCCACCAGCGTCTGGGGCGCGGCGCGCACCAGGTAGTCCGAGAACGTCATCGAGCCGCGGCCGAGCAGCAGAATCGCGGGGAAGTCGCCGACCGGCGTCGCCGCGCCGCCCAGGTTGCACGCCACCAGCACGGCCCCCAGCGTCCACGTCAGGTAGCGCTGCGAGGTGCCCAGCAGCTTGAGCAGGTTGAGCAACACCGGCAGCACCAGCAGCAGCGCGGTGAGGTTGTTCACCACGCCGCTCACCAGGTACATCGCCACCACGAAGGTGATGGCGAGCGGCCGCGCCTTCGCGCCCGAGCGCTGCGCCGCCCACAAGGCCAGCACGCCGAAGGCCCGCGACTCGGCGAGGAACTCCGAGAAGAGCCCCAGCACCAGCACGATGACGAGCACGTCCCACGGCACCTGGGAGAACAGCGTCGGCGCCGACACGTGGCCCCAGATGGCCGACGCGAGCACCGTGGCGAGCGCTGCGCTCATCACCACCAGCAACCGAAGGCGGGGCAGTGCGGCCTGCGCCACCAGCGCCACCAGGAGCACGAGCGCCGTCGACACCTGGTGGGCGTTCAACTCGTCACCAACTCGGTGAAGCCGTCGCCAGCCACCTCGATGAGCCAGCGCGGGTAGGCCTCGGGCGGCTCGCCCAGCAGGTTCCACCCGATGAAGCTGCGGAACTGCCCGCGCACGTCGGGCCCCTGCGCGCGCACCCACTCGGGCAACACGAAGACCGAGCTCTGTGTCGCGCCGTACACGAAGGTGAGGAGCCCGCTGCGAGGGCCGGCGAAGCGCTGAAACCGGTCGAGCCCCACCAGGGCGACGCGCGAGGGCAGGTTCGACATCATTCGCGCCGTGTCACCGGGCAGCGCGCTCGAGGGCAACACGCCGAGCTCGACGTCGGGCAGCGCCACCACCAGCGCGTCGAGCCACCGGGCCTCGACCCCCACCACGACCAGGCGCTTGAGCTCGCTGCACGCCGCGGCCACCGGCGCCGCGTCGACGACCGGGCGCTCCCCCGCCAGCTGCTTCGCGAAGACGGCGTCGAGCACGGGAAACGTACGGCCCTGCGCGTCCTTCACGGCGCGCACCAGGGCCTCGCCCCCCACCGCGTCGACGTCGCTCGCGAAGCGCCACGCGGCGTCGCACATGCCCAGCTCCGACGCGGCGAGCCGGAAGGACTGCTCGATGCTGGCGACATCGAACGTCATTCGCGCCCTGCCACCCGCTGGAGCAGAGACGCCAACACCTGCAGCATCAGCACGTTGGCGACGGCGTGCTGTGGCGGCCCGTCAGTCACACAGTCGACCATCGCGTCGACGGCGCGCGCGTCGCCCGGTGCCAACGACTCGAGCACGCCCTCAGGCACGCCGACGGGCCACTCGCGCTCGTCAATCTCGTCTTCGAGGTGGGGCGGCAGGCGCATCTCGAAGGGGCGTTGGGGGCCGCTCGCCGGCATCATCGCGCCGAGCTTCTCGGCGAGCTTCAGCAGCAGCCCCAGGAGCACAGCGTTGCTGCCGCGATGGTGCGCAGGGCCCTCGTCGAACACGCACCGCAGCACGAAATCGCGCTCGGCGGCGTCTGGCACCCACGGCGCGAGCGCTTTGCCCAGCGCCTCGGCGTCGATGAAGGCGGTGACCGACGACGAGCCGTGCCGTTTGTGGGGCGGGTGGTGCTTGTGGTGCTTGGACATCAAACCAACCGTATTCCACGCGACGGGCCTCGTCTCGACAGAACCCTCGCGGGGACGGCTCAGTGCTCCTGGACGGCCACGAGGCGGGCGTCGACGTCGGCCAGCAGCTCTTCGGCAGCCTCGCCGCTCATGGTGCCCGACGCCCGGGCCGACAGCAGCGCGTCCTTCTCGGCGGTGAGCGCTCGCGCCAGCGCGCGACGGCGCTCGCCTTCTGCGGCCTCGGCGTCGTCGACGTGCAGGGCCTCGATGGCCTGCTTGACGCTCTCGAGCCGGCGCTCGAACTCGGGGCGAACGGCGAGGTGACTGACGGCCGAGACGCTCCCCTCGGCCTTCGCGCGGTCGAGCTCGTCGAGGGCAGCGCTCGCGCCCCGTGCTGCGCCGCGAAGACGCTCGAGCTCGAGCGCGCCGCTGCGGTGGCCCACGAGGCCGAGCCGCCGAAGGAGCGGCCCCATCGTCAGCCCCTGCACCAGAATCGAGACGATGACGACGCCGAACGTCATCGTCACCAGCAGGTCGCGGTGCGCGAGGGCCGGAAGGCCGAGCACGAGCACCATCGAGAGCCCGCCCCGAAGGCCGCCCCACGTCAGCACGGCCGCCCACGTCAGCGGAAAGGCCTCGCGGGTTCGCCGCAGCAGGACGTGCGCGAGCAACACCACCAGCCCGCGCGCCACCGTCACCACGAGGAAGCCGAGCAGAATCGGCTTCCACGCGGCGACGAGGGACTCGACCTTCACCTCGAAGCCGATGAGGAGGAACACCAGTGAGTTGAGCGCGAAGGCGAGGTACTCCCAGAAGGTCGCGACCGCGATGCGCGTCGAGGCCGTCATGCCCGTGCGCACCGCGTAGTTGCCGCAGAGCATTCCGGCGGCCACCGTCGCGATGACGCCCGAGAAGTGGAAGTGCTCTGCCGCCACGAAGCTGCCGTAGGCCGCGATGGTGGTGAGGGTGATTTCAATCATCGGGTCGTCGACCTTCTGAATCACCAGCGACACCGCGTAGCCGACCGACAACCCGATGAAGAGGCCCATGCCGACGACGCGCACGAAGTCGATGACGGCCACCGACACCGAGAAGGCCGAGCCGGTCACCGCGCCGACGACGATGGTGAAGACGACCACCGCCGTGCCGTCGTTGAGCAGACTCTCGCCTTCGACCAACACCGCGAGCCGCTTCGGCGCGCCCAGCGCCTTGAAGAGCCCCACCACGGCGATGGGGTCGGTCGCCGCGATGACCGACGCGAACACCAGCGCCTCGAGCAGCGGGAAGTCGTCGACGAAGTGCAGGCCGTTGATGACGGGAAGGAGCAGGAAGGCCGTCACGCCGACGGCGAGTAGCAGCCCCGGCACCGCGAGCACGCTCACCGCCAGCTTGTTGGCCCAGAACTTCTTGAACTCGAGCGCGAAGGCCGCCTCGAAGAGCAGGCCCGGCAGGAAGACGGCGTAGAGCAGCTCTTTGGTGAGATGGGGCGGCTCGAGCGCGTGCGCGGTGCCCAGCACGAGGCCTGTCACGACGAGCGCCACCGTGTACGGCACCCGGAAACGGCGCGCGATGAGCGCCACGGCCGTGGCCACCGTGAAGAGCGCGATGATGACGTATTCGAGATGCATGTTGGCCTCTTACCAACACGGCGGGGGTGGGCCCGAAAGAGCGTGCCGAGCGCAACAGCGGCCCGGCGCAGGCTTCGTTGATATCAAATCGTCTATGACCTCCACCGCGCCGTCGCTGAACGACCTCGGCCTCATCGGCAACTGCCAGGCCGCCGCGCACATCGACCGCTCGGGGAGCGTGGTGTGGTGCTGCCTGCCGCGCTTCGACGCCGAGCCCGTCTTCGGCGCGCTGCTCGACGCTGACGGCGGGCACTTTCGCATCGGCCCTGCGTCGGGAGGCCAGGGCACCCAGCGTTACCTGCACAACACCAACGTGCTCGAGACGCGCTTCGACGGCCCTGACGGCAGCTTCCGCGTCATCGATTTCTTCCCGCGCTTCGAGCAGAACGGCCGCTCGTTCCGCCCGACGCAGTTGATGCGCATCGTCGAGCCGCTGTCGGGCACCCCGCACGTCTCGGTCGACATCTCCCCACGGCTCGGGTGGTCGAAGGTGGTGCCGGCGTCGGTGGTGGGCTCTCACCACGTGCAGTGGCAGGGCTACACGGCGCCGCTGCGCCTGACGACCGACGCCTCGCTCGCGCGGCTCTCGGGCCAGCCGTTCGCGCTCACGTCGACGAAGTACTTCGTCCTGGCGTGGGGAGCTCCGGTGGAAGAGGAGCTTGGCCCGCTGTGCGAGCGGTTTCGCGCGTCGACCGAGGCGTACTGGCGCACCTGGGTGAAGCACTGCGACGTGCCGGCGTGGTGGCAGAACGAGGTGATTCGCTCGGCGCTGGTGCTGAAGCTCCACTGCGCCGAAGACACGGGCGCCATCGTCGCGGCGCTCACCACCTCGTTGCCCGAGGCGCCTGGCACCGGCCGCACGTGGGACTACCGGTACTGCTGGCTGCGCGACGCGTACTACGCGCTCGACGCCTTCCGCCTGCTGGGCCACTTCGAGGAGCGCGAACAGTTCCTCGGCTTCCTGCTCTCGCTGGTGGGCAGCTCGACCGACCTGGTGCTCAACCCGCTCTATCGCCTCGATGGCTCGTCGGAGCTGACCGAGCACGTGCTGA
>JAUXRI010000157.1 GCA_030681895.1 Myxococcales bacterium
TCGCTGAGCCGGTTCTTCCTCGATTTCCTGCGTGCGTCAGACATGAGCTTCGTCGACCGTCGCTATCTCGGTCTCACGCCGGCGCAGTACATCGTCGTGGGGCTGTTCGCGGTGGGGGTGTGGCTGGTGACCAGACCGGCGCCCGAGGTGCAGCGGAGCGAGATCGTCGTTCCGCCTGAGCCTGCTCCGGTTTGAAGAGACAACCGGCCGACGCGAACATGATTGACAGGCTGCGATGGAGTGACGTATTCGCCGCCCGCCTCACGGAAGCGTAGCTCAATTGGCAGAGCAATGGACTCTTAATCCATAGGTTGTCGGTTCGATTCCGACCGCTTTCACACCAGAAGGCCGGCCCTCGAAAGAGTCGCCGGCCTTCTTCCTTTTCAGCACTGGTAGCATCGAGCGTGCACCACGGGCAGGTGGCGTAACTGGTAGCCGCGCCGGGCTTAGAATCCGGTTCCGAAAGGAGTGGGGGTTCAAGTCCCCCCTTGCCCACACATCAAACAGGGCGTCACACCGGTGAAGCGGGAATCACGCCGAGCAGTACGAGCGCGAGCCAGAGGGCCCCGTTGAGCAGAAGCCCGACCGCGGGAGCGAGGCGGCTCGTCGGCGCGCGAAGGAGCACGCCTCTCAGTCCCAAGAGGGCGCCCACGAAGCTCGTGACCTTGAAGATCGTCGACCACAGCGTTCGGAAGCTCGTGGTTCCGTCGGCGAGCTGAAGGCCTCCGCGCATCACGGGCATGAAGCCCGTCTTGTTCCAGAAAAAGGCGAACAGGCCGACAGTCACTACGAACAGCACGAGGGACGCGACGGCGTATGACTTGCGCACGTCGACTCGGTAGCACACCACGAACAAGCTCGCTCCGAGGCTGAAGTGCCTCTCACAGAGGGGTCAAGTGCCCAGGTCGCACTGCCTCGACGGCTGGTTCCCGCCCATTTGCGCGATGTGCGCGGCGGCGCGGCGCGAGATGGTTCGTCGGTGTTCGGTGCGTCCTCCTCGTTGACCCGCTCCACTCGCTCCCCTAAAGGCGCCGGGTTCGTCTTTTTCCCCGAGGAAGCACGCATGAAGGTTCAGGTCGAGTCGGTGTCATCCATCGAGAAGCGGCTGTCGATTGAAGTCGACGCACAGGTCGTCAACCGCGAGCTCACGCAGGCCTACGCCACGCTCGCGCAGCAGGTGAAGATCCCCGGCTTCCGCCCGGGTCGCGTGCCGCGTCGCATCCTCGAGCAGAAGTACAAGAACGAGGTCGAAGCCGACGTCGTTCGCCGCGTGCAAGCCCAGGCCACCGTCGACGCCATCAAGGCCAACGACGTGAAGGCCGTGGGCGAGCCGCACTACGCCGGCGGCAAGCTGGTGCCGAACGCGACGTACGCGTTCACCGCGCGGTTCGAGGTCAAGCCCGAGCTCACCGTGAAGGAGTTCAAGGGCCTCTCGCTCAAGAAGCAGGACGCGACGATCGACGACGCGAAGGTGACGGAGCAGATCGATCGCCTGCGCGAGTCGCGCTCGACGCTCGAGACCGTCGCTGGCCGTGACGTGGCGAAGCTCGGCGACATGGCCGTGATCGACTTCGACGCGACCAAGGGCGGCGAGGCGTTCCCCGGCAACACCGGCCGCAACGTCACTGTCGAGGTCGCCGCAGGCGAACTCGTCGAAGGCAACCTGCCGCAGCTCGACGGCATGAAGGTCGGCGAGCAGAAGACGTTCGACTACGCGTTCCCCGCCGACTACCGCGTCGCGGAAGTGAAGGGCCAGACGGCCAGCTTCACCGCCACGCTGAAGGAGCTCAAGGAGCGCAAGCTGCCCGAGCTCAACGACGAGTTCGCCAAGAGCCAGGGCTCGGACACCGTCGACTCGCTGAAGGCCAAGGTGAAGAGCGATCTCGAGCGCGGCGCGAAGAACCGCGTCGAGACCGAGGCGCGTGAAGAGCTGCTCAAGGCGCTCATCGAGAAGAACCCGTTCGAGTGCCCGGCGTCGATGATCGATCGTGGCGTCGACTTCATGCTCGACGGCGCGCTGCAGTCGCTGATGCGCTCTGGCGTCGACCCGCGAATGCTCAACCTCGACTGGGGCAAGCTGCGCAGCGAGATGCGGCCGCGCGCCGAGGTCGAAGTCCGTGGATCCATGCTGCTCGAGGCGCTCGGCACCACTGAGAACCTCACTGCTGGCGACGCCGACCTCGAGGCGAAGTACGAGGAGATCTCGAAAGAGACCGGCATGCCGGCCGCGCAGGTGAAGGCCCGCTACGTCGCGCCCGAGGCGCAGGACAGCCTCAAGACGCGCATCATCGAAGAGAAGGCGATGGCGCTCGTTCGCCAGCACGCCACCTGGAGCTGACCCCGCAGTCCACCCCGAGGAACGCCATGCCCTACATGCCTGTCCCCTACGTCGTCGAGCAGACCCACCGTGGCGAGCGGTCGTACGACATCTACAGCCGCCTGCTGAAGGACCGGATCATCATGATGGGCACGGAGATCGATGACGACGTGGCGAACGTCATCATCGCGCAGCTGCTGTTCCTCGAGTCGGAGGACCCGGACAAGGACATCAGCATCTACATCAACTCGCCCGGCGGCTCGGTGACGGCCGGTCTCGCGATCTACGACACCATGCAATACGTGAAGCCGCAGGTGTCGACGATCTGCATCGGGCAGGCGGCGTCGATGGGCGCGGTGCTCCTCGGCGCGGGCGCGAAGGGCAAGCGGTTCGCCCTGCCCAACGCGCGCGTGATGATTCACCAGCCCCTCGGCGGTGCGCGCGGTCAGTCGAAGGACATGGAGATTCAGGTCGCCGAGATGGTCCGCCTGCGCAAGGCGCTCTACGACATCCTCGGGAAGGCGACGGGCCACACCTACGAGCGCATCGAGCAGGACTGCGACCGTGACTTCTTCATGAGCGGCCTCGAGGCCAAGCAGTACGGCCTCATCGACGAGGTGATGGAGAAGAAGAAGCCGGCGCCGCCGACGACCGAGAAGAAGTAAGTCCGTTTCAAAATGCCCGGTGGGTGCTCCCACTCACCGGTCATGAACGTCGAAACCCCGAAGAACCTGGTGTGCGGTGCCCTCGTGTCGGGCCTGCGCGCCCCCGTCGTCCTGCTCTCCATCGCGCTGGTGCTCTCGAGCGGGTGTGGCCCCTCGTTCCGCGACTCGTGTCAGGCCTCGTGCTCGGGCTGTTGTGACGCGATGGATCGCTGTCAGGTCGGCACGTTCCGCGAAGCGTGTGGCATTGCCGGTCAGGCGTGCTCGACGTGTCAAAGCGATCAGACGTGCACCGTGGGCGTGTGCGCAGGGCGGGGAAACCCAGGGCCGGCTCCATCGGCAGGTGGCGGTGCTGCGGGCGGCACCCAATCGATGGCTGGAGGCGCAGCCGGGGGCATGCGGGCCGGTGGTTCGGCTGGTGGCGGCGTGGCTCCGACGGGGTCGCGCTGTGCCGGCACGACGGTCGAGTGCAACGGCGCGTGTGTCGACCTCGGCACCGATGAGAGCCACTGCGGCCGCTGCGGCACCCAGTGTGGGGCTGGTCTGGTGTGCAGCTCGGGACGTTGTGAAGCGCTTCCGACCGACTGCCTGGCGAAGCAGTGCCCAGCCGACTTCGGGTGCGATCCCGAGTCGCGCACTTGCACCCGCGGGTGTTTCTCGAACGCCGACTGCCGCGCGACCGGCGCGACCTGCCAGGCGGGGAGCTGCCGGTGCTCGGGTGGCGGGACGACGTGTGGAGGGGCCTGCTGGTACTCGACGTGCTCGTGCCCCAGTGGCTCCGAAGGTCACCCCACGCTCGGCTGTATCGACGTCGACGAGTGTGCACGCGGAACGCAGCGCTGCGGGGCCAACGAGGTGTGCCGCAACGAAAGCCCCGGCGCGACGTGTGACTGTGCGACCGGCTTCAGGCGGGTCGGCTCGGAGTGCGTGGTCGATGCGTGCGCGACGAACAATGGCGGGTGCCACCCTCAGGCGACCTGCGATCAATTCACGGCCTCGCAGGTGTCGTGTCAGTGCCCGTTCGATCTGATCGGTGACGGGCGGACCTGTTCTCCGACCTGCACGTCTCAGGGCGCGTGCAGCGATCCGGCCCTGGCCTGCTACCCGAGCCCGTCGAGCTATCGCGGCGTCTGCGAGCGGCCGGGCGTCGGCGTGGCGGGTGACATCTGCGCGACGAACGCCGACTGCAGCCGCGGCACCCGATGCGAGCGCCGGACGGGAAGCTCGATTGGCTTCTGTGCGCGCCTCTGCGCCACTGCGTCGTGCGGTGCTGGCGAGACGTGTGCCTCGAGCAGCGGCGCCCAGGTCTGCCTCAAGCTGAACGGCCAGCCATGCGATCTGCTCAAGCAGGAGTGCTCTGGAGGCTGCTACGCGACCACCAACGGTGCGATGTGCGCGAGCGAGGGCTGGTCGTCGACTGGTGCCAGCTGTGCGGCGGCCAACAGCTGCGCGGCTGGGCTGACCTGTCTGGCGCCCGGCGGCAGCATGAACTTCACCTGCACGGCCATTTGCGACCCGAACGCTCCGGCCTGTTCGAGCGGGGCCTGCCAACCGCTGGGCGGCTTCCCAGGCGTTGGCGTCTGCGGGTAGCCCGTCAGGTTGCTGACGCCCTGCTCAGCCGGCTCGGTGCATCGCTCGCACATGAGGGAAACCCCGGTTAGGGTTAACGCAGTCATGGCCACCAAGAACGTCGGGCGCGACGGCAATCAGACGCTGTGTTGTTCCTTCTGCGGCAAGTCCCAGAAGGAAGTGAAGAAGCTGATCGCCGGGCCGACCGTCTACATCTGCGACGAGTGCATCGGGCTGTGCAACGACATCATCGCGGAGGAGATCGACCGCGAAGAGACGAAGGACACCAAGGTCCGCATCCCCCGGCCGAACGAGATCAAGGCGATCCTCGACGAGTACGTGATCGGCCAGGAGCGCGCCAAGAAGACGCTCGCGGTGGCGGTGCACAATCACTACAAACGCATCGAGTCGCGCGTCGCGATGGATGACGTCGAGCTGCAGAAGTCGAACATTCTGCTCCTGGGGCCCACCGGCTCGGGCAAGACGCTGCTGGCCCAGACGCTCGCCCGTATTCTCAACGTGCCGTTCACCATCGCCGACGCGACCTGTCTCACCGAGGCCGGCTACGTGGGCGAGGACGTCGAGAACATCATCGTCAACCTGCTCCAGGCGGCCGACCACGACATCGAGCGGGCGCAGCGCGGCATCGTCTACATCGACGAGATCGACAAGATCGCGCGCAAGTCCGAGAACCCGTCGATCACGCGCGACGTGAGCGGTGAAGGCGTGCAGCAGGCGTTGCTGAAGATCATCGAAGGCACGGTCGCGAACGTGCCGCCGAAGGGTGGCCGCAAACACCCGCAGCAGGGGTTCCTGCAGGTCGACACCACGAACATTCTCTTCATCTGCGGCGGCGCGTTCGGCGGGCTCGAGCAGATCATCGATCGCCGGCTCGGTGGGCGCTCGTTGGGCTTCGGCGCTGACGTGAAGAAGAAGCAGCAGAAGTCGCTCTCAGAGTTGTACCACCACGTCGAGCCGGGCGACCTGCTCAAGTTCGGCATGATCCCCGAGTTCATTGGCCGTCTGCCGGTCGTCACCGCGCTGGAAGAGCTCGATGAAGCGACGCTGGTCGACATTCTGGTGCGGCCGCGCAACGCGCTCACCAAGCAGTACAAGAAGCTGCTCGATCTCGACGGAGTGCAGCTGAAGTTCACCGACGGAGCCATGAAGGCGATCGCGCAGGAAGCCATTCGCCGGAAGACGGGTGCGCGTGGTCTGCGGGCCATCCTCGAGAGCGTGATGCTCGAGATCATGTACGAGATTCCTTCGAAGAAGACGGCGCGCGAGGTCGTGATCTCGGAAGACGTCGTGTTCAAGAAGAAGGAGCCGGTGATTCTTCACGCGGCGGCCGACGAGAAGCCGAAGGCGGCTGGCAGCGCGGCGTGAGGTCGCGTTGGTGGGTCCTGATGTTCCTCTCGTGCGCGCATGCTCCCGTCACCTCGGAGCCGCGCGTCGTCGAGGTGATGCTTCAGCACGTGAAGCGCGACGGCCCGAACCACCGGCACATGCTGCGGCTGGCGAAGCTGTCGGCGCGGCTGGCGAAGGCCGAGGGCGCTGACGGACGGATCGTCGAGGCGGCCGCGCTGCTCCACGACGCGACGAAAGAGGACGGGCAGGGCGGTGGGTACGAGCGGTTCTGTACCCACCATCTCCAGGCGGCGGCGTTGGCGAGGCAGACGCTGCCGGGGCTCGGCTTCTCGCCGTCGGACACCGAGCGCGTGGCCTCTGCCATCGAGCAGCACATGGGCCCGCTGGGCGCCAACGACGAGTTCCACGCGCCGCGTTTCATGAGCGGGTTCTGCAAGCGCGAGTTCCCGCGGCCGGCGACGATCGAGGCGAAGGTGCTGTTCGATCTCGACATGCTCGATCTGATGACCGTCGATGGCGTGGTGAAGGTGGTGACGTTGCGGCAGCACAACGCCGAGTTCGCGAAGGAGCCGGTCCGCGACTCCGCGCTGACGGGAACGGACTCTGCCTGGAAGTCGGTGGTCGATGCGCGCCAGGTGCTGCTGACGACGACGGGACAGCGGTGCGGTGACGAGGTGCAGCGCCACACGCGTGCGTTCCTCGAACAGGTGCCGTTCGAGACGGTGACGACGGTCGAGGCGTTCGAGCAGGCAGCGCGCTCGTGGCTCGCGATGCATGCGCTTCCTCCCTGCGTCACGCCCTGACGTGTTTTCTCGACCCGCCCCGTCTGCGGGCGTTACACCGCCGCTCATGCGACGACTGCTCGTTGTCTGCCTGTTCTCTCTCAGCTGTGCCTCGACGCAGGACGCCGTGAAGCCCGAGCCCATCGTGGGTGTGGCGATGCAACGCGACGCAGGCGTTCCCACTCCCCCGGAGCCGAAGAAGCCCATGGTGCCGCCGACTCGTACGCAGGTCATCAACGACATGGTCCACGGGCTGACGCTCAAGGATCCGTACCGCTGGCTCGAAGACGAGAAGGCGCCCGAGGTGCAGGCGTGGATGAAGGCTCAGGACGACTTCGCCCGCACCAACCTGCGCGCGCTGCCGGGGCTCGAGTGGCTCAAGCAGCGCTACACCGAACTCTATTACCTGGACGCGATCAGCATCCCCATCAAGCGGGGCGGCCGTATGTTCTACACGCGGCAGAAGAAGGACAAAGAGAAGGCCGTCGTCTACTGGCGCGACGTGAAGGGCGAGGAGCATGTGCTGCTCGACCCGAACGCGTGGTCCAACGACAACACGGTCTCCCTGGGCACCTGGGCGCCCTCGTGGGACGGCAAGAAGGTCGTCTTCGCCGAGAAGCCCAACGCGGCCGATGAAGCGACGCTCCACGTGCTCGACGTCGACTCGGGTGAACGCTCGAAGGTCGACGTGATCCCCGGTGGCAAGTACGCGAGCCCCTCGTGGCTGCCTGACTCGAAGTCGTTCATCTACGAGTGGCTGCCCACCGACGAGAAGATCCCCGTCTCGGAGCGGCCCGGCTTCTGCGAGGTGCGCAAGCACGTGCTCGGGCAGGACCCCGCGAAGGACGAGCAGCTCCACCCGCGCACTGGCGACGCCAAGACGTTCATCGGTGGCCAGGTGTCTCGCGACGGCAAGTGGCTCTTCGTCTCGATCATGCGCGGCTGGAACGAGAACGACGTGTTCTTCAAGAAGGCCGGCGTCGACAAGGAGTGGCGCCTGCTCGTGAAGGGCAAGGACGCGAAGTACGGCGTCGACGCGTGGAAAGACGTCTTCTACGTCTTCACCGACGAGGGCGCGCCCAACAAGCGCCTCTTCACCGTCGACCCGAAGAAGCCCGAGCGCGCGAACTGGAAGGAGCTGATCGCCGAAGACAAGGACGCCGCGCGTGAGTCGTTCGCCATCGTCGGCGGCCACTTCGCCATCGGCGCGCTCAAGAAGGCCGTCAGCGTCGTCGAGGTGTTCGACTTCAAGGGCAAGAAGGTGCGCACGGTCGAGCTCCCGGGCCTGGGCACCGCGTCGAACATCGTCGGCAACGAAGACGACGACGAGGCCTACTACGCGTTCTCGAGCTTCACGATGCCGCGGCAGGTGTTCAAGACCAGCGTGAAGACGGGCAAGAGCGAGCTGTGGGCCTCGGTCGAGGTGCCCGTCGACCCGACGAAGTTCGAGGTGCGCCAGGTCTTCTACCCATCGAAAGATGGCACGCAGATCTCGATGTTCATCGTCGCGCGTAAAGATGTCGTGCTCGACGGCAACAACCCGGTGCTCCTCTACGGCTACGGCGGCTTCGACATCAGCCTCACCAGCGCGTTCACCTCGTTCATCTACCCGTGGCTCGAGGCGGGCGGCGTGTACGCCGTGCCCAACCTGCGCGGCGGCGGTGAGTACGGCAAGGCGTGGCACGACGCAGGGAAGGGCGCGAACAAGCAGAACGTGTTCGACGACTTCGCCGGCGCGGCCGAGTACCTGGTGAAGGCGAAGTGGACGACGCCGAAGCGGCTGGCGATTCGTGGCGGCTCCAACGGCGGGCTGCTGGTCGGCACCGCGATGACCCAACGCCCGGAGCTCTACGGCGCCGTCATCTGTGCGGTGCCGCTGCTCGACATGGTGCGGTACCACCTCTACGGCTCGGGCAAGACGTGGATCCCCGAGTACGGAGACCCCGAGAAGGCCGACGAGCTCAAGGTGCTGGCGGCGTACTCGCCGTACCACCACGTCGCGGAGCACGGCACGTACCCGGCGTTGCTCATGATGTCGGCCGATCACGACGATCGCGTCGACCCGTTCCACGCGCGCAAGTTCGTCGCGATGGTGCAGGGCATGACGAAGGGGCAGGGCACCTCGTGGCTGCGCATCGAGATGCACGCAGGCCACGGCGGCGCCGATCAGGTGGCCAAGTCGATCGAGTCGTCCGTCGACCAGCTCGCGTTCCTGTTCTCGACGCTCGGTGTCACCCCGCCATCTGTCTCGGCCGTTAAGTCGAACTGACGAAGGCGACGGGTTAGAAGGCCACTTGAAGACGTACACCCTGGAGACGACTTGAAGCCTCTGCCGCTTTTGCCCCTGCGTGACATCGTCCTGTTCCCGCACGAGGTGCGCCCGCTCTACGTCGGACGCGAGAAGTCGATCGCTGCGCTGAAGGAAGCGATGGCCCGCAAGGGCGCTGATGGGAAGGCGCTGTTGCTCCTCTCGGCCCAGAAGAAGGCCAAGACGAACGACCCGACCCCCGACGAGGTCTTTCACTTCGCCACGCTCGGCCAGGTCGTGCAGCTGCTGCCGTTGCCCGACGGCACGGTGAAGGTGCTCGTCGAGGGCCTGTCGCGCGCGCGCCTGCTCGGTTTCCTGCCGACGGAGCCGTACTTCGAGTGTGACTACGAGCCGGTGTCGGAGCCGCCCTCGACGCCCGCCGAGTTCGAGGCGCTGATGCGCGCCGTGCAGGCCACCTTCAAGGCCTTCGTCGAGCTCAACAAGCGCATCGCTCCCGAGCTGATGCAGCAGGTCGCGCTCATCGAGGATCCGTCACGTCTCGCCGACACCATCGGCGTGCACCTCGCGCTGAAGCTGCCCGACAAGCAGGCCCTGCTCGAGACCGAGTCACCCGCCAAGCGCCTCGAGAAGCTCTACGAGCTGATGCAGGGTGAGATCGAGATCCTCAAGGTCGAGAAGAAGATCCGCTCCCGCGTGAAGAAGCAGATGGAGCGGACGCAGAAGGAATATTACCTCAACGAGCAGATGCAGGCGATCCAGCGCGAGCTGGGCGACAAGGGCGACGACGGCAAGACCGAGATTCAGGAGCTCGAAGACAAGCTCAAGGCGAAGAAGCTCTCGAAAGAGGCTCACGCCCGCATGAAGAAGGAGATCAAGAAGCTGAAGATGATGGGCCCGATGAGCGCGGAAGCGACCGTCGTGCGCAACTACATCGACTGGGTGCTCTCGCTGCCGTGGGGCGAAGAGACGAAGGACAAGATCGACGTCGAAGAAGCGCAGAAGGTGCTCGACGACGATCACTACGGCCTCGACAAGGTGAAGGAGCGCATCCTCGAGTACCTGGCCGTGCAGCAGCTGGTCGGGAAGTTGAAGGGGCCGATCCTGTGCTTCGTCGGGCCTCCGGGCGTCGGCAAGACCTCGCTGGGCCGCTCGGTCGCCAAGTCGCTCGGCCGCAAGTTCGTGCGCATGTCGCTGGGCGGCGTGCGTGACGAGGCCGAGATTCGCGGCCACCGCCGCACGTACATCGGCGCGATGCCGGGCAAGATCATTCAGTCGCTGAAGAAGGCCGAGTCGGCGAACCCCGTCATCCTCCTCGACGAGATCGACAAGATGTCGAGCGACTTCCGGGGCGACCCGTCGGCGGCGCTGCTCGAGGTGCTCGACCCGGAGCAGAACTCGACCTTCAACGATCACTACCTCGATCTCGACTTCGATCTCTCGAAGGTGATGTTCATCTGCACCGCGAACTCGATGCACTCGATCCCCCAGCCGCTGCAGGACCGCATGGAGATCATCCGCATCGCTGGGTACACCGAAGACGAGAAGCTCAGCATCGCGCGCAAGTACCTCATCCCCAAGCAGCAGGAGGCGAACGGGCTGAAGGACATCAAGGTTCGGCTCACGACCCTCGGCGTGAAGACGATCATTCGCCGCTACACGCGCGAGTCGGGCGTGCGCAGCCTCGAGCGCGAGCTGGCCTCGGTCTTCCGCAAGGTGGCGCGTGAGGTGATCGCTGGCGACAAGGGTCCGATCGTCGTCGACCGGCGCCGCACCAAGAAGCTGCTCGGCGTGCCGCGCGTGCCGAAAGACAAGAACGAGAACATCGATCAGATCGGCATGGTCAACGGGCTCGCGTGGACCGAGTTCGGCGGCGAGGTGCTGCACACCGAAGCCACCACCATGCCCGGCAAGGGCAAGCTGATCGTCACCGGCGTCTTGCGCGACGTGATGAAGGAGTCGGCGCAGGCGGCGGTCACGTGGGTGCGCACCCGGGCGCGCCGGCTCGGCATCGAGGACGCGTTCTTCGAGAAGAACGACATGCACATTCACTTCCCCGGCGCGTTCCCGAAAGACGGGCCGTCGGCGGGCGTGACGATGGCGACCGCGCTGGTCTCGGCCATCACCCGCATTCCCGTGCGTCACGACGTCGCGATGACGGGCGAGATCACCCTGCGTGGCCGCGTGACGCCGATCGGTGGCCTCAAGGAGAAGTGCCTCGCCGCGCACCGCCTCGGCATCACCACCGTCATCATCCCGCGCGAGAACAAGAAGGACCTGCGCGACGTGCCGAAGAACATCCGCTCGGTGCTGCGCATCGTGATGGTGGACACGGTCGACGAGGTGCTCCGAGAGGCCCTCAAGCTCGAGCACCCCGAGGACTTCTTCCGCACCTCGCCTGAGGTGTCGCCGACGCCGTCCTGATGAACGCGCTCCAGCGGTACGGCCGCTTCATTCTGCCAGCGCTGATCGCCGTGACCCTGCTGACGTGGGTGTTGGCGCCGTCAAAGGTGAAGCGCATTCACGGGCCCTGCCTCGTGCACGGCGACTGTCACTCGTCGGAGCGGTGTCTCGTGAAGCCCGCAGCCGATGGGTTCGCCACCGCGGGCGAGTGTGTCGACCCCTGTACGGACGACCTGCAGTGCCCCGCCCAGCAGCGCTGTGCGCCCTTGTTCGAGGCCGGTCAGTACTGGACGCCGCCAGGCGCGAAGGGCCGAACGCCAGCCGTCGGCGCCTGCCTGCCCGGAGTGCGTGACGAGGCGGGTTGACGCGGGCCGAAGTGTGCGACGCTCCCGACCCTCATGCGCCTCTTCGTCGCCGTCTTCGCGCTGACCTTCGGCTGCGCGACCACTCCGAAACCGGCCGAGGTGCGCGCTGCCGTGCCCGTCGGCGATCCACCCGTCGTGAAAGTGGGCGAGCGGCTCATCCTCCAGTCCGAGGCTGACAAGCGCGCGGGCGAGGACTTCTACAAGCTCCAGGACCAACTCTACGAGCTGCGCGTCGACTCGGCCGAGCGCATCGCCATCGAGATCCTCGTCGAGCAGGAAGCGAAGAAGGACGGCCTGACGGAGGACGCCTGGGTCGAGGCCCGCCTCGAGACGGGGCTGCGCGAGCCCACCGACGGCGAGCTGCAAGAGCTCTTCGCGAAGGTGAAGAAGAACCTCCCGGAAGAGGCGACCTTCACCGACGTGAAGCCACAGCTGCGCCGCGCCCTGCTGCGCGAGGTCAAGGTGAAGCGCGCGCGAGAGATGTTCGACGAACTCAAGCGCCGCGCCGGCTACCAGGTGCTGCTCGCGCCTCCCGATCGCCCGCGGAAGGTCATCGAAGCCTCAGGCCCGGGCCGAGGCCCCGCGAACGCGCGCGTCACGATCGTCGAGTTCGCGGACTTCCAGTGCCCGTACTGCTCGAAGGCCTCAGACGTCGTGAAGAAGGTCGCCGCTGAGTACCCGGGCCAGGTGCGCATCGTGTTCCGCCACTTCCCGCTGGCGAATCACCCGCTCGCGCCCCGCGCCGCAGAGGCCAGCGCGTGCGCCAACGAGCAGGGCAAGTTCTGGGAGTACCACGATCACCTCTTCGCGAACCCGCGTGAGCTCGAAGAGACGGCGCTCAAGGCGCACGCCGTGACGCTCGGGCTCGACGTGAAGCCCTTCGTCGACTGCCTCGAGTCGGGCCGCATGAAGGCGGTGGTGGAGAAGGACAAGAAGGCGGGCGAAGCGCTTGGCGTCAACGGCACGCCGGCCTTCTTCGTCAACGGCCTGCCGATGGCGGGAGCTCAACCGGAAGAAGCGTTTCGGCGGGCGATCGATCGCGAGCTGGGCCGCTGAGCGACGGGAAGAGCTTTGGCCACAGCGCGCGCGGGACGAACGGCGCGAGCAGCTGACCCGGGTACGACGTCGGCCACGCCTCGGGCACGCCCATGTCGAACGTCTCGTTGCCTTCGACGCCGCGGTGGTGCGTGCGGAAGAGGAAGTCGCACCACGGTGAGAGGTTGGCGAAGTTCGCCACCACCCCCGGGTGCTTCGCGTGGTGCCAGCGGTGCCACTGCGGCGAGCCGAAGAGGTAGCCGAGCGGGCCCAGCGGCAGCCGCGCGTTGGAGTGGATGAAGATCGCCCACAGGCCACGGAAGACGATGAACGACGAGAGCGTCGCGAAGTCGAAGCCCATCATGATGCCGGGCAGGTTGATGAAGAGCTGCGTCAGCACACCATCGACCGGGTGTTCACGATGCGCGGCGAGCCAGTCGAGGTGCTCCGCGGTGTGATGCACGGCGTGGAACCGCCAGAGGACCTCGAAGCGGTGTGACGCGCGGTGGAACCAGTAGACGCTCAGATCTCCGAGGAGCAGCGCCTCGAGCGCCTGGAGCACGAACGGTTGCCGCTGCAGCACGCCGCGCACGCTCTCGAAGGTGCCCGCCACGTCGACGTGAGCCCGCACCGACACCAGGAGCGCCACGGCCAGCGCGTTCCACACGAGGTACTGCCCCGTGAGGAACAAGAAGTCGGTGCCGACGCGGGCTCGCAGCCATCGCTGGCCCGCGCGCGCAGGCCACGCCCACTCCAGCGGCCAGTAGACCGCGGCGAGCACCACGACGGAGATGAGCCAGCCGGTGACCGCGTTCATTTCTTCTGAGCGGGCGGCGGGGCCTGTTGGGCGGGCGGCTGCGTCGGGGGCGGGGCAGGCTCCTCGTGGCGGAAGTCCATCGGAGGGGCCTTGGTGGCTCGCAGGTAGTCAATCTTCACCGGCGTGCCCGCGTCGGGCTTCCCAGCCTTCTTCGGCGCCGCGTTGGTCTGGGCCAGGGCTGCTGCGCAGACGAACGACAGGGCCATCACCACCGCCGCGATTCTCAGGCCTCGTCTCATGGGGACATTGAAAGCACGAGCGGCGGCCTCGGTTCCATGGGCCTAGAACTCACCGGCGTCGGCCGCGAAGTCACGGACGGTGCGGCGCCTGGGGCTCCTCTCGGGCACGGCGGGCTCGTCTCCCGCGAGGGCGTCGTGGCTCCTCGGAAACGCGGGCCCGATCTTCGAGCCGAACAGGGTGACGACGCCCGTGGCGGTGCAGGCCAGAACGGCGACGACGACGAGGGCCCAGACGACGGTGGCAAATCGGGCTGCGGCCGGCTTCGGAGTGGGGTCCGTCACCCCTTCCAGATGCCACAGCCCGACGCACCGTGCACGCGACGGCTACGGCTCGTGGAAGAAGTCGCCCATCGCGTTGTCGGCGTAGGTGTTGCCCGTGACGGCGCCGACCTGCGAGCCGCCCATGTAGATGCCCCAGAGCCCGCTGTGTTGGATGGTGCTGTTGGTGACCGAGACGCGCACGCCGTGGCTGTCGGCGTGGGCGAAGATCATGCCCCTCCACCCCAACCGGGTCGCGCCGCCGCCGTACTCGACGACGCAGTGCTCGAGGGCATTGGCTGCGTTCAAGGTGGTGTCGAAGTCGATGCCATCCCACGAGCCGGGGGTCTTGTTCACGCCCGTGATGGTGATGGGCTTCAGCGCCGTGCCCACCGCATGGAAGCCCACCTCGTCGCCGTTCACCCGAATCGAGGTCATCGGCATCATCTCGAGTGTGACGCCAGGCTCCAGCGTCCAGACCGCTTGCGGCCTGACGATGCTGTCGATGACGTAGGGCACCCCGATGGCTCTCCAGGTGACGGTCGACGACACCCACTGCGCGTCGATTCGCATCTTGTCGACGTCGTTGCCCGTGTAGGTCGAGTCGGTCGAGAGCAGGTGGGCGACGTTCGAGTCGACCATCGCCGGCCCGAGCGCGTTCTGCGTGAAGACGTTGCCGGTGAAGACGGGCACGATCGCGCTCCCGCCGAGCCTGAGGCCCCAGCCCTGGCTCTGGCGCACCGTGAGGTGATCGAGCTTCAGCTGCACGCCGCTGCTGTCGGCGGTGGCCAGCACGCCCGCCGCGTTGGCGTTGGACGAGGTGTTTCCGGCGTACTCGACGATCGTGTAGCGCAGCAGGTTGCTGGTGTTGTTCGTGTCGATGGCGATGCCTTCCCAGGCGCCGCGCGTCTGCGTCTCTCCGGTAAAGACGACGGGCTTGTCGGCGGTGCCCTCGGCGATGAGCGAGGCAGTGCCCGAGATGGTGAGGGCCGCCTCTGGGGGCATGATGATGCGCACGCCCGCCTTCAAGGTCAGCGTGGCGCTCCCGATCGAGCCGAGATCGGCCTTCAGATGGTACGGCACGCCGAGATCGTCCCAGGTGGCGGAAGCCTCGAGCCGGTACGAGCGCACGACGACCTCGTCTTTGTCGTTGCCCGTGAAGGTCGACGTCGAGTCGAGCCGGCCCGCGACCTCAGCGTCGACGTTCGCCGGCCCCAGCGTGTTCTTGGTCATGATGTTGCCGGTGAAGGTTGGCACCACGGCTGAGCCAGCGAGGTAGAGCCCGTAGCCTTCGCTCTCGCGCATCGTCGTGTGCGAGATGCTGGCGCGAACACCCCGGCTGTCGGCGAAGAGCTTCACGGCGGCGGCATCGTTGTCGGCCTTCGTGTCACCGCCGTACTCGACGATCACGTAGTCGAGCTGGCTTGGCACGGTGGTGCCGGTGAGCTTGAGGCCTCTCCAGTGGCCGCGCACCGGGAGCGCGCCAGTGAGGATGATCGGCTCGTCCTGGGTGCCGATGGCCTGCAGCGACTGCGCGGCTTCGATCAGCAGGGCGGTCTCGCTCGAGAACACCAGCTTCGCGCCGGGAGCGAGGGTGAGGGTGACGCCGGCCGCGATCGTGGGCGTCTTGAGGACGAGCCAGCAGCCCTTCCCGGCGGTGTAGTTTGCGTCGATGCGCTCGGGGAAGTTCGCACAGAGGACGCCGGGGCCGGCATCGATGCCCGCGTCTGTCGTCGGCTGGACCGGACCGCACCCCACGCCGGCCACTGCCATCAGCACCATCAACCGCCGTAGTCGAAACATGACGGACTCCGATCGAGAGGGACCAGCGCGGCGTGAAGTGCATCGGTGTTGCCAATTGAGCGCGGGCAACTCTCGAGCGCCGGTGGCTGCACGGGTTGCAGGGCGTGAGGGCGATGGGGCGGCGACGCGAAGCCCCTGCGTCGTCAGCGCGGTCGGCCTGGCACCCGCGACGAAGGGAATGCAGCGACCTCGCACCTTCTGCGGACCGGGAGCTGAATGCCGGTCGCCATGACTGAAGTCACGTCGGTCGCCGGCGCAGCGCTCAGTTCACAGGGAGTTGCCGGTGGCGCCGTCGCTGCAATCGCGCACCGCATGGGATCAGCGCGTATTCGCCTCGAGGGGCGGCTGGAGCAGGTCGAGGCCGCGGTCGCGACCGTGAAGTCCGTGAGGGCGTCACTGCGAGGCGGCTTTCCCGGGCTGTTGCCACGCCTGCCCGAGTTGCTCAGGTCGCTCGAGGATCACCTGCCGCACGTCCGGCGTCATCGCGGGAGCAAGGAGGTGCAGGCCGCGCTCCGGGCGTTGCGTCTCGAGACCGAGGGCCTGGTCGCCGCCGCCCGCCGAACTGCCGAGGCGATCGGCGTGCCGCTTCCACGGTCGGTTCACGAGGTCTGCCGGGTGCTCACGCCCCACCTGCCGGTGACGATGAACTCACGGGTGATCGCCAAACCGTACGAGCTGGTGCTGCTGGTCTGGCTTTCGGTCGTGGGAGGGGCCGCGCTCGCGACCGGCGGGGGGCCGGCAGTGCCGCTGATCTTCGTGTTCTGGGGCGCGCAGGTCGCGTTCCTTCTTGGTCGCTCCGTTCGCGTGGTTCTCACCGCGCGCGTGCTGCGACTGGGGGCGCGGGAGTTCCCGCTCGCCGACCTCCGCGCCGTGCACGTCGAGCTCCCGGGATGGACGAGTGGGCGAGGGGCGCGGGCGACGGTGGCGCTCGAGACCCAGTGCGGCCTGCGCACCACCATCAAGATGCCCAACGCGCTGGGGCCGTTCATCAAGGCGCTGCGTGAGAGCGGCGTGCACGTCACGCAGACGGGAGGCCTCTGGTGAGGCTCACGCCTCGACGTCGAAGATCACCTTCCCGACGTTCTTCCGCGCCTGCACGTACGCATGCGCCTCGCCGGCCTTCGACATCGGGAACACCTTGTCGACGTGCGGCTTCACCTGCCCGCGCTCGAACAGCTGCAGCAGCGCGGCGAGGTGCGAGAACATGAGGGGCCCCTCGTGCCACAGGTGGCCGAGGTTGATGCCGACGATGCCTTTGTTCAGATCCATCAGCTGCATCGGGCTCCACTTCTTCATCGAGAGGAACTCCTTCGCGACGTGCAACAGGCTGCGCTTCTCGCCGGCGATCATGTTCGCCCAGCCGAAGGCGAAGAGCGTCCCGCCTGATCGCAGCGCCGAGACGCCGCGCTCCCAGTCCTTGCCGCCGAGCGCGTCGAGGATGCGGTCGGCGCCGCGGCCATCGGTCAGCCGCTTCACCTCGGCGACGTAGTCCTGCGTGCGGTAGTCGATCGGATGGTGCAGCCCCTGCGCGCGCAGGAAGTCATGCTTCGCCGCCGACGAGGTGCCCAGCATCGTGACGCTCGGCACCGTCTTGCACAGCTGAATCGCCGCGAGCCCGACGCCGCCGGCCGCCATGTGAATCAGCACCGTCATTCCGGGGAGCACGGGCGCGGTCCAGAACAGCATCTGGTACGCGGTGAGGTAGTTGACGGGCAGGGCGGCGGCCTCGTCGAAGCTCATCGCGTCGGGGATCTTCGCGACCTGGGTCGCCGGCACGCAGATCATCGTCGCCTGGCCACCGAACCGGCACAGCGAGGTGACGCGGTCGCCATCTTTCAGGGCCGTCACGCCAGCGCCCACGCCATCGACGACGCCGCCGACCTCGTAGCCCATCACCATGGGGAACTTGGGTGCATCGGGGTACAGGCCCACCCGCGCCGAGATGTCGGCGAAGTTCAGGCCCGCCCGTTTGACTCGAATCCGCACCTCACCCGCTTTCGGGGTGACATCCGGCCGCTCCTCGACGACGAGAACTTCGGGTCCGCCAGCCTTCCGATTCACCAGTGCGCGCATCGACCCCCTATACTGGAAAGCGTGAAGGCGCTCGCCCCCGGGTTTCTCATCGCCATGCCTCAGATGCAGGATCCGAACTTCGCGAAGACGGTCGTGCTGATGCTCGAGCACAACGACGAGGGCTCGATGGGCCTCATCATCAACCGCTCTGCCGAGCTGACCTTCGCCGACCTCGCGAAGTCACAGCAGCTCGAGGTGGCCGTCATTCGTGAAGACGACCCGATCTTCGTCGGTGGGCCCGTCGAGCCGTTCCGGGGGTTCGTGCTGCACGATCGCGAGTCGATCGAAGAGCGTGCGCCGCTGCTCCCCGGGCTCTTCCTGTCGGTCACCACCGATGCGCTCGAGCCGCTGTTGCGCGATCCGACGACCCGCATCCGGTTCTGCCTCGGCTATTCGGGCTGGGGCCCGGGACAGCTCGAGAAGGAGATCTCGCAGGGCAGCTGGCTGTTCACCGAGGCCGAGCTGGCGCCCGTGTTGGTGACTGAGCCCGAGCACATCTGGAACGAGGTCATTAAGAGCATGGGCGTCGACCCCGCCATGCTGGTCTCCACCGGAGGCATCAACTGATGTTGAACCCAGACGTCCTCAAAGCCCGCATCGAGCAGGCCCTCCCCGGGGCCCAGGTCGAGCTGCGCGACACCACCGGCACCGGCGATCACTTCGAGGCTCGAGTGGTGAGCCCGACCTTCGCAGGCCTGTCGATGGTGGAGCAGCACCAGCAGGTCTACGGCCCCCTCAAAGACGTGCTGCAGACCGGTGAGCTGCACGCCCTCGCCCTCAAGACGTACACCCCCGAGCAGTGGAACAAGGTGAAGCGATGATCGACGACGCGTTGAAGGCCCGGTTCGACAAAGAGATCTCTGAGAACCCGATCGTCATCTACATGAAGGGCAGCGCGCTCTTCCCGCAGTGTGGCTTCTCGGCGAAGACGGTCTCGTTGCTCCAGCCGCTCGGCAAGCTCTACACCGTGAACGTGCTCGCCGAGCCCGGCGTGCGTGACGGCATCAAGGCGTACTCGAACTGGCCGACGATCCCGCAGGTGTACATCCGCGGGAAGTTCGTCGGAGGCTGCGATATCGTCACCGAGCTGGCCGAACGCGGTGAGCTCGAAGCGATGATCAAAGGCTGACGATGTCGGACGACGTCGAGAAGCAACGGCGCATCGTCGACGCGCGGCTGAAGCTGCGCGAGCGGCATCTGGCGAAGATTCAGAGTTCAGCGTCGATGAGTGACCCTCGGCCGATGGGCAGCGGCGCGGCGAATCGTCACGGCATGCCGAAGGTGCCTCCCGGCCAGCACGTGACGAAGTCGTGGCCGGTGCTCGACCTCGGCGTGAAGCCGAGCATCTCGACGGCGCAGTGGTCGCTCACGGTCGATGGTGCGGTCGAAGCGCCGGTGCGGCTCGACTGGGCAGCCTTCATGGCGCTGCCGCAGGTCGAAGACGTCTCTGACTTCCACTGCGTGACGACGTGGAGCCTGATGGACTCGAAGTGGAAGGGCGTGTCGGCCGCGACGGTGATCGCGCTGGCCCGGCCGCGGGAGTCGGCGCAGTACGCGCTGCTCCACGCCTCCGACGAGTACACGACCAACCTGGAGCTGTTCGAGCTGCTCAAGGACGACGTGCTCCTCGTGCACACGTGGAACGATCAGCCGTTGCCGCGAGATCACGGCGGCCCGGTGCGCCTCATCACGCCGCAGCTCTACGCGTGGAAGGGCCCGAAGTGGATCAGCCGCATCGAGCTGCTCGAGAAGAACCAGCGAGGCTTCTGGGAGGACCGTGGGTACTCCGACACGGCCCATCCCTGGAGAGACGATCGCTACAGTTAGCGGAACTGCCGGTCGTGCTTCTGCACGGCGATGCGGCGGCTGAGCTGGTTCTGCTTCGCCTGAATGCGCGACGCTTCACAGGCCGTCATGCCGCCGCCGTCGATGCGATCGCGAACGATGTGACGCTCGATGCGGTTCTGCTGCGCCTGCAGACGAACGGTCTCACGCCCGTTGAGCTGGCCCGAGCGCACGCCCTGGTTGATGCGCGCCTGCTCCGAGGCCGAACGCACACCCACGGGAGCCGCAAACACCGAAGCCGAAACCAGCACCACCATCGCGACCAGCGTCTTCATTGTCGTTCTCCTTCGAACAGCGGGTTCGATGAAGAAACCCGCCTCACGGGGAAAGGTTGCGGACGCGGCAAGTGCCGGAACCAACGGGGCATTCCAGGCGCTGAAACGGGTTGCCGAATCAACCGAAGCTGGGATTGTGAGTGAACCGTGGACCCTGTGACGCCTGCCGAGCCGACGTCTCCCGCTGAGCCCGAGGGCACTGGTCCCTGGGCGCGCTTCAAGGCCTTCAAAGAGAAGAACCACATCGCGTTCGAGGTCGCGTTCTTCTTCGCCGGCTTCCTGTTCGACGTGGTGCTGCTCCACCGCATCGACTCGACGCCGCTGTTGATTCACCAGGGCGTGTACCTGGTGCTGTCGTCGCTGCTGATCTTCATCGACCACCGGCTGCACGTGGCGGGCAAGGAACCCGAAGGCCTGCTCGGCCGCATCGCGAGCTTCCGGCTGTGGGTGATGCACTTCTTCCTCGGCACGCTGCTCAACGCCTTCATGGTGTTCTACTTCCGCGCGTCGAGCGGCCTGTTGTCGTTCATCTTCCTGCTCGCGCTCGCGGGGCTGATCGTCGCCAACGAGCTGCCACGGTTCCGGCAGCAGGGGCCGATCGTGCGCGTGGCGATGCTCTCGTTCGCGACGACGTCGTTCCTCGCGTACCTCTTGCCGGTGGTCGTGGGGCGGCTGGCGCCGTGGCAGTACTACCTCTCGATCGTGATCGGCTCGGCCGTCACCTTCGGACTGTGGAAGGTCTTCACGCGCTTCAACCCCGACCCGAACTGGACGTTCAGGCGCGCCGTCGCTCCCGGCCTCGTCGTGCAGGCGGCGCTGTTCGTCTTCTATGTCTTCGGCGCGATTCCTCCGGTGCCGCTCTCGCTCAAGCACATCGACGTCTACGCCGGCATCGCGCCCGAGAAGACAGAGAAGGGCATTCACTATGGGTTGTCGTACCAGCCCGCGCCGGCGTGGCAGTTCTGGCGAACGCGCGCCTCGGAGTACGTCGCCGCGCCGACGGGCGTCTGCCTCAAGCGCAAGGAGCGCTACGCGCCGACCGAGATTCCCTGTGAGAACGACGACCCGTGCAAGCCGATGGGGAACCTCTGCTCGGCGAAGAAGGCGTGGGTCTTCGTGCGCGTCTTCGCGCCGGCGCGGTTCCACGACACCGTGAAGTTCGCCTGGGAGATGGATGACCCGAAGAAGGGCTGGACCGATCGCGGCGCTCCGTATCCGGCGGCCCTGAGCGGTGGCAACGAAGAGGGCTTTCGAACGTTCGCGTACACGTCGATCAGCGAGGCGACCTCGTACCGGGTGCGGGTGCTGACCGATGACGATCGCGAGATCGGCCGGCTCACCTTCGAGGCGCGGGTGGGCGAGCAGCCGGCGCCCGAGCTCGAGACCGACTGATGCACCGGTCCGCGTGGCTGCTCCTGTGGCTCACGGCCTGTCATCCGCGGGTCGAGGCACCGGCGGAGACGAGAGACGAGTCCACGTGTCTCGAGGCGATGATTCGGGTCGTGAACGATCGGGTCGACGCTGGGACGTTGATCGTGGACGTGAGCGAGACATGGGCCTGCGCGAGGGGCGACGAGCGCATCGTTCGCCTGGCGACGGTTCCGCTCGTGGAGCAGCCGCGTTGCCCAGCCGGCCAGGTCGCCCTCGAAGCGGGGCCGGAGCGAGTCGTGCTACCCGACTTCGTCGCGACCCTCGACCGGGGCCATGTGCTCCAGGTGACTGAGGCGCTGCGCGAGTTCACAGAGAGAGACCGGGGCCAGTTCGGGCGCGCCTTCGTCGTGAGCTGCGCGCCAGGCGCCGCGCGGTGGTTCTTCCTTCGCACGATGCCCACTCCAGTCGTGCAGACCTTCGAGGCGCGTGAGGCGGTGGCGACGAGGCAGCCTTCGCCGACACTCCAGCTCGAGCGGGAAGAAGCTGTTCCTGATGACGGTGACGAGCGACCTGCTCGACGGCGTGATGGCGGAGTCCCCGACGTGGACGAACGACTTCAACTCCGTCGCGGCAGCTGCACCGAATCACTCGAGGTCGGCGCGAGCGTCTGGCGAGGTCGCACGCTCAGCACCGGTCTCATGCCCGGCCCTTCCTTTATGACTGTCTTCACGCTTGGCCGGACGAAGAGCCGGGGCGCGCTCGTGGTGCAGGAGTTCAAGGCCGGGCGGCCGGGTCCGCCCGACGACGCGCAGCCTTCCGGCGAGTGGGAGTGCGTCAGCTCGTCGACGTCGCAGGGCACGATCGAAGGTGGCAGCACGTTCGTGTTTCGCCTTGGGGAGCGGGTGCTTCGCTGTACGCCAACCGTCGTGAACGTCGCCGATGCGACCTCGCGGCGAGTGCGCGTGCCGTCGAAGGAAGAAGGGTGCAACGCGTCTCGTTGGGCGCCTGCGACGCGCCGCGAGCTGAAGGTGCTCTCGTGTGTCGACCCGGCCGATGCCCAGGCAGGTACTGGACGTCCGATCCTCCTGAGCACGCTGCCGGGCGTCGAACACGTCACCTCCGACAACGACGACTGCGGCGACCCGAAGACGGCCCTGCGGAGGATTCCGGCCGATGGTGGCGTGGCTCCGGCGATGCGAATCAGCGAGCAGCCGGCCGACTCGGTGCCGGCTGATATGCGCCGACCACGAACGCCGTAGCGACTACTCGTCGATGTCCTCGAAGGCTCCGTCCACGACGCGCTGCCAGCGATCATCGTCGTCGACGAGCACGCCGTCGCCTTTCTGCGCGAGGTACCGGGCCAGCTCGAAGGCGAGCACGATGCCCATGGATTCGAGCTGCGAGAAGCCGAGCTCGAGGCCAACGATCTCTTTCGTCTCTGCGAGGCGAGCGTGCAGTGACACCGGCGGCGCTCGCACTTCGTGCATCTCGTGAAGCTCCTCAGCGACCCGGTCTGCCGAGCTCCAGACGTGCATGACGACGGGCCTCGCTTCTCCGTAGCTGAGCTCGAGGTCCTTCGAGATCGCGAGCGCGCGGAGCGCCGGCTTCACGAGTGCTTCGTCGACGTCGTAGCCCTCGGCGAGCGTGAGGTAGTCGTCACCTGCGCCGGCCTCGGGATCTCGCCCGGTGATTCCGGCCGTGAGCTGTTCCGGCGTGAGTCCCGAGATCGGCTTGCGGCAGTAGACCGTCAGCCACCACGCCATCTCAGCGCGCCTTCTTCCACACCGATTTCATCCACGCCTCCACGGCGCTCGCTTCACTGGGGATCGAAGCCGACAGGTTCTTCATGCCCTTCTCGGTGACGAGCACGTCGTCTTCGATGCGTACGCCGATGCCGCGGTACTTCGCCGGCACAGTGAGATCGTCGAGCTGGAAGTAGAGGCCGGGCTCGACGGTGAGCACCATGCCTGGCTGGAGCTTGCCGTAGCGGTACACCTCTTCGCGCGCCTTCGCGCAGTCGTGCACGTCGAGGCCCAGCATGTGGCTCACGTTGTGGAGCGAGTAGCGCTTGAAGAAGAGGTGCTCGGGTTTGAGCGCCTCGTCGACCGGCATGGGCAGAATGCCGAGATCAAACAGCCCCTGCGCGAGCACCTTCGAGGCCGCGACGTTGGGCGCCATGAAGTCGTTGCCGGGCTTCACCGCGCGAAGGCCAGCCTGCTGCGCGTGCCACACGAGCTCGTAGATGGCGCGCTGCTCTCTCGAGAAGCGCCCGGAGATCGGCAGCGTGCGGGTGATGTCGGCCGTGTACAGGGCGTGGCCTTCGACGCCGGCGTCCACCAGGATCAGGTCCTTCTTCTTCAGGGCGCCGTGGTTCCTCGTCCAGTGGAGGATGCACGCGTTCGCGCCGCTGGCGGCGATGGTGCCGTAGCCGACGTCCTGGCCCTCGATGCGCGCGCGCAGGTTGAACGTGCCCTCGACGTCGCGTTCGCTCTTCGCCTTCGGCAGCGCGCGGATGATGTCTTCGAAGCCACGCTGGGTGGCGTCGATGACCTTCTTGAGTTCGCGAATCTCGAGTGGATCCTTCAGCAAGCGCTGCTCCGAGAGGGCGGTGGCGAGCTCGTCGTCGGGTTTGCCCTCGTCACGCTTTGGAATCGCGCCGTCGACGCCCGCCGAGTACCCGCGGAGCACGCGCGCGATCGGGTGCTGCTCGAAGAAGCTCTTCAGCTCGCCGAGCGCGTGCGCGAAGTCGACGCCGAAGTGCGCGCGGCTCTGCTCGACACCGAGGCGCGCCCCGACCCACAGCTCGCCTTTCTTGCGGTCCGTGTAGAACGTCTCGCTCGCGCGCCCCGGGTTCGGCTCGACGAAGAGGTGGCTGTCGTGACCGGCACCTCCGGAGCGCGGCGTCAGCACCAGCACGCAGTCAGCCTCGGTGTTGCCGGTCAGGTAGAAGAAATCGGAGCCCGGACGGAAGCGGTAGAACGTGTCGTTTGCGCGGATCTTCTCGTGGCCCGTTGGGACGACGAGGACCTCACCGGGGAAGCGCTGAGACAGCGCGTCGCGCCGACGAGCGTGGAACTGAGCCGCCGAGACCGGCTTCGGGAGCGGCTTCGCCTGCGGTTTCCACTGCGTCATCATGAAGCGCACGAGCGCTTCGGGGTTGTTCGGATCCTTCGGCTTCTCGGCGGGCTTCTCGTTCTGGAAGGTCATGACGGCCTGCCGTTATGCCACTCCTCACGGGAGCAGGGTGAGGGCAGGGCGCAGCGCGGCGATGACGGCGGGCACCGCGACCTCTCCACGGAGCACCCGATCGCCGAGAGAGATTGGCGCGAAGCCGTGGCGCGCGAGCAGGTCGACCTCGTAGGGCACCCAGCCTCCGTCAGGCCCGATAGCGATGACGAGGCGGCGATCGGTGGGCATCGCGCGCGCGACCTCGACGGCGACCGGGTGGGGCACGAAGCGGAGCGCGTCGGCCGGCGCCCACGTGTCGAGCTCGTCTTCGATGAAGGGCTTGAAGCGCTCGCGGAGTTCGATGCGCGGCGGCACCGTATCTTTGGCCTGCTCCAGGCCGAGATCGATCAGCGCGTCGAGCGCCTCGGCCGTCAGCACCTTCGCGTCGAAGTAGCTCTTCTCGACCCGCGCGGCGTTGATGAGCACGACCCGATCGACGCCGAGCGAGGCGATCGCGGGGATGACGCGCTTGAGCGCCTTGGGCCGGGGAATCGCGAGGATGAGATCGATGCCGGGGCGCGCGGGCGGCTCGTCGGTGAGCGTGACGCGAAGGGTGAGGCTGTCAGGCGTCTGCTCCAGGACCGTTCCTGTGCCGAGCCGGCCACCGCGCACGCCGACGCGCACCGAGTCGCCGGGGTTGACGCGCAGGACTTCACGCGCGTGCACGAGGCGGCGATCGCGCAAGGTGACGAGCGAATCGGCGCCGAGCTCGCCGGGGGTGAGGAGCAGCAGGTTCACGTTACGGGCACGACCACGGCGCGAGGGAGCGGTTGAAGTTGCCCGAGTTCGCGTTGTCGTGTCGGGCTCTGGGCCAGTACGCCGTGCCGTCGAGGCCCTGAACGTCGATCAGCCAGGCGACGACGTTGTCGCTCGAGTCGGTCACGTAGGCGATTCCCAGACCGACCCCGCAGGCCTTCGCTCCAGTAGGGCCGCGCGGTACGTCGGTGATCAGCTCAGACGTTGGCTCTACCGAGTATCGGCTGCTGATGCCGCCGTCCTCGCGAAGGTCGAGGATCTCGCCGTTCAGGTTTGCGACGAACCCATTGACGGTCTTGACGCCGCCAGTTGCTGCGCCGAACTCCGGGTAAGGCACCGCACTGCAAGTCGGCTCGAAGGTGAACGATGCATCGAATCCGCACCGCTCGAGGAAGCCATCCCCGACCGTCCATGAAGCGTTTGTCGTGAACATCGGGTTCAGCAGTCGCGCTCCGACCGAAGAGGTCGTGGTTTCGATCGCATTCGTCGCGGCAACGTTCAGGACGCTCGCGGTCGACCACCAGACTGTTCCGGGCCCGAGCCAGACGTCAGACGGGTTCGAAGTTGGATTCACGCCGCCGTCCTGGAAGTCGAGGCCTCCAAAGATGAGCTTTCGGACTCTTGAGTCCGCGATGAAATACGCCCCGAGCTCCCCGCCAGGTTCACGTTGCGTCGCGATGCCTCGGAAGGAGAAGGTGTTGAATTGTTGCGACGATGGGCACCCCCCTGTGCCAGCCAGGATGTATCCCTTTCGAAAGGCGAGGGGGACCTCGTTGCCCGTGATCGTCGTCGCCAACGCGAACGGTTCCTTGAAGGGCTCGGCTTCATTCGATTCGCAGAAGGTGGCGGTCTCGAGACCCGTCGCTAGGCTCACCGCCTTGATGCTCGAGGTGCCATCGTTCTGGCTGATGGCGACGTAGGCGACGGACGCCCCGATGACGGGCCGCGAAACGGTGACGCCTGGACTCGACCAGGCCCAGAGCGTGCCGCCATCAGGCGCGATGCCGTGCATTGCGGCTGCCGTCCCCTGGAGCGAACTCACGAGGAGCAGCCCGGATTCAGTGAGGCCGAACCTCGGCGTCGTTCCAGACGGTGACCGAGACCAGAGGAACCGCGTTGATGGAATCTGCCTTGCGATTGGCTGGCTCAGGTTGCCCGCCGAATCGCCGATTGGGCCGACGATGCCGTAGATGCCGCGCGCATCTGAAGCCCGAAGCAACGGCACTTCGAAACATCGGCACTCGTTCGCCGCACACCCGCAGGAACCAGCGCCGGTCGCGGTGATGAGCACGCCAGAGTCGAGCACGCTGAGGTCCGCGACCACCGCCGGCCGACCACCATCGACGTCGACGCGCACGATCGCGGTCTCGTTCTTTTTCCACGCGTTGAGCCTGCCGGGATCTGGGTCAGGAAAGCTGCCTGGCCGAGGCAACACCGTCAGCTCGACGCCGGGCGCCTCGGTGTCTCGTTCGATGGTCACGCTCGCTGTCGGCCCACCGTCGCGCCAGCCCGCGATGAACGTCTTGTTTCCTTCAGGAGCCGCCATCGGCAGTGAGCCGGTGAAGAAGCCGCTCCCGCCACTCAAGGGCGTCGCCACGCCAAGCGGGCCGAACAGCGGCACCGACGTCAACGAGGCGGGCACGGGGCCCCCACTGCGCGTCACGGTCAAGCGCGCCGGCACCGTCGCGGTGTTGAACGCCAGCCCCGCGTCGGGAGACGTCCACGTCAGGGTCAGATTGAGCGAGTCGCACGCGCCGCCGTCGATCGTCGCCCGGCAGGTCTGCCACGGCTGACACGACGCCACGCAAGAGGTCGCCACCACCGACACGCTGTCGAACGGCCCACCATCCCACCCTGCCGTCAGGCGATGCTCTCCCGCGATCGCCGGGATCGACACGGGGCTCGACACGCCTGCCGTCACCGTCGTGTTCGTCCCGAAGCTGCTCGTGAGGGGCACCGTCACGACGTACGCGCCACCGTCTCTCAGGCGTGCGCTCACCTGCACGGGCACGGAGGCGCCCGCGTCGTAGATGGCCAGGCTCGCTGGCGTCGTGAAGCTCAGCGTCAGGTTGACGCACCGGCCACCATCGAGGCTCGGCTCGCACGGGGCGAAGACGGGGCAGTTCGACGGGCACACCCGCACGACGGAGCCGCCTGCGGTGCCGCCACTGCTTCCTCCCGAACTCCCGCCTGCCATCCCGCCGCTGCTGCCGCCGGACGTACCTCCCGCGCTTCCACCCGCATCGCCGCCCGCGCTTCCTCCTGCAGCGCCGCCCGCCACTCCGCCCGCGTCGCCGCCAGCAACTCCGCCTGCATCGCCACCCGCCGCGCCGCCCGCAGTGCCTCCACTGGAGCCACCGGCGGATCCTCCAGCCACGCCTCCCGACGTTCCTCCGGCTGAGCCACCGGCCCGGCCTCCTGACGCTCCACCACCCACGGCCGAGCCACCGCCCGTCGCCCCGCCGCCACCCGCCGCCGACATCACGCACCTCTCATCGACGCACGATTGCCCGCTCGGGCATGGAGGCAGCGCTGGCCCGCACGAGTCGCCGATCTGTTGTGGGCACCCCGACACCAGCGCGCCAACTCCGATGAACGCCAGCCACTGTGCCTTCACACGCACCCCCATGAACGAAGCGCCGAGTCTATGCGGGCCCCCGACGCTCCTTGCACCGATTCCTCGCTCACGGCACAAGGCCCGCTCGATGGAAGCCCCCGTCACCGAACACCGCGAGCTCTGCCTCAAGTGCCGGCGGCCGAGGCTCGTCTGCTGGTGTGACGCCGTCACCAAAGTGCCGAGCAAGACGCACGTCGTCTTCATCCAGCACCCGCGTGAGTTCCGCGTCCCGGTCAGCACCTGTCGCATGGCGCACCTGTCGTTGCCGAACTCCGAGCTGCACGTCGCGCTCACCGCGACCGGCACGCCTGCGCTCGAGGCCGTCTGTGCCCGCCCGGGGACGGCCGTGTTGTTCCCCACCGAAGACGCGCTCGACGCCGACTCCATCGAGGTGCCCCCCGAGACGCTCGTCGTCATCGACGGCACCTGGTCGAACGCGCGCAAGGTCGTCACCAACTGCCCGTTGCTCTCGAAGCTGCCGCGCGTCGCGTTTCGCCCCGATGCGCCGAGCCGCTACCGCATTCGCGCCGAGCCTGACGACGCGTTCGTGTCGACCATCGAAGCCACCGCCATCGTCCTCGAGAAGCTCGAGCGCGCGCCGGGCCGGTTCCGCCCCATCCTCACCGCCTTCGACGCGATGGTGGAGCGCCAGCTCGACTACGCCAACTCGAACGAACACAAGACGCGCCACGTGCGCGCGAAGAAGCGCAACTCGGTGCGCGTCGATCCACTCGCGGGGCTCAAAGCGGCGAGCGGCTCGCTGGTCGCGGTCTTCGGTGAGTCGAACGCCTGGCCGATGGATGCGCTGAACGCGCCCGACGGAGAGCCCGAGCTGCTGCAGCTGGTCGCCCAGCGCCTGTCGACGGGCGAACGCTTCGAGGCGACGTTGAGGCCGACCCGCCCGCTCGCGCCGAACGTGCCGATGCACCTCGATCTCCCGGCCGAGACGTTGATGCAGGCCGACGCCCGCGATTCGGTCTTCGCGCGCTGGCGGGAGTTCGTGAAACCCGGTGACGTCTTCGTCGGCTGGGGCCGGTACTGCCACGATCTGCTCGCGAATGAAGGGCACGGCGTCGAGGCCTTCGTCGACGTTCGGGCGTCGCTCTGTCAGCTCCACGCGGGCCGGCCGGGTGCTGTCGAGGCGTGCGCTGGCCGGCTCGGTGTCACGCTCCCAGAAGGGAAGGGCCGCGCGGTGCGCCGGCTCGACGCGACGGTCGCGGTGACTCGGGCCGCACTCGAAGGGCGCGCGACCGACGCGCTGTCTCCACTGAAAGTCAGGGAACGCCGATGAGCCTGCGGATGCTGCAGATGTTGTTCGTCGTCAGTTGGCTGGCGTGGGCGTGCATGCCGCTGTGGGGCAGCGTTCTCTTCGCGGCGATGGAAGTGACGATGCTCCTGGGCGTCTGGCAGCGCACGATGAAGGCGCGCACCAACCTCAGCCCCGAACACGCGGCGCTACGCGACGGCCTGGAGCCCGACGCGCAGGCGTGGTTCGACCGCTACCCGTTCTTCTATTCGCAGCGGGTCTCGGCCAAAGAGTGGAGCCGCATGCTCCGCGCGACCGGCCTCGCCATCGTGCTGCTGGTGCCCGTCTTCGCCCTGCAGGCGCTGATTCGAACCGATCTGAAGCTCCTGGTCGCGCTCGCGCCAGCGCTCGTCTTCTTCATGTTGAACACCATGCTCGCGCCGACCCTCGAGGTGGATGAGTGGACGAAGGCGCCGGGCAAAGAGACCGAGAAGCGCCTGCACGACATCGTCTCGAAGCTGTTCGCGGCGCGCGCGCTGGCCTCCATCGATCTGTCGGCGTTGCCCTCGCGCCTGTCGGGGCCGCCGGGTGGTGCACCGCCGCCCGAAGACCCGCCGCCGTCGGCGTGAATCAGGCCCCCCGCCTCGGGTACGCACAACCGTCGAAAACGGCTCGGGGTTGAGCTAGCCGTGAGTCACCTTCAGTTCTTCCGGGAGAGCGTCATGGCAGAGAGAGTCGCCGTCGTCGGGCTTGGCTACGTCGGGCTTCCCGTCGCGCTGGGGTTCGCGCGAAAGTTCCCCGGCACCATCGGCTTCGACATCAACGAAGCGAAGGTGAAGGAGCTCGCGTCGGGCTTCGATCGCACGGGAGAGATCGACGCGGCCACCCTCAAGGGCGTCGCGCTCGACATCACCGCTGACCCCGCGAAGCTGAAGCAGGCGACCTTCTACGTGGTGGCGGTGCCCACGCCGGTCGACGTCGACAACCGCCCCGATCTCACGCCGGTCGTGAAGGCGAGCGAGACGGTCGGCAAGGTGCTCAAGAAGGGCGACGTCGTCGTCTATGAGTCCACGGTCTATCCGGGCGTCACCGAAGACGTCTGCGGGCCGATCCTCGCGAAGGTGTCGGGCCTCGCGCGCAGCGACTTCTTCCTCGGCTACTCGCCCGAGCGCATCAACCCCGGCGACAAGCTCCACACGCTCGAGAAGATCACCAAGGTGGTCTCGGGCGAAGACGAACGCACGCTCGATCGCGTCGCGGCCGTCTACGGCGCGATCATCGAGGCTGGCGTCTTCCGCGCGGCGAGCATCAAGGTCGCCGAGGCCGCGAAGGTGATCGAGAACACCCAGCGCGATCTCAACATCGCGTTGATGAACGAGCTGGCGCTGATCTTCGATCGTATGGGCATTCGCACCCGCGACGTGCTCGCGGCGGCCGGCACGAAGTGGAACTTCCTCAAGTTCACGCCCGGCCTCGTCGGCGGGCACTGCATCGGCGTCGACCCGTACTACCTCACCACCAAGGCGGAGCAGCTCGGCTACCAGCCGCAGGTGATCCTCGCAGGCCGGCGCATCAACAACTCCATCGGCCCGTACATCGCGCAGCGCACCGTGAAGCTGCTCATCCACAGCCACAAGACGGTGAAGGGCGCGCGCATCGGCGTGATGGGCCTCACCTTCAAGGAAGACGTCTCCGACATCCGCAACTCGAAGGTGCCCGACATTCTCACCGAGCTGCGGGAGTTCGGCGTCGCCCCGATGCTGACTGATCCCTATGCCGACGCGGCCGAGGTCAAGCACGAGTACGGGCTGTCGTTGAACACGCTCGAGGAACTCGTCGATCTCGACGCGTTGATCGTCGCCGTCTCGCACAAGCAGTACCTGGCCATGCCGATGGAGGCGCTGCTCGCGCGCATCAAGCCGGGCGGGGTTCTCGTCGACGTGAAGAGCGCGCTCGACCCGAAGCAGATCCCCGAGGGCCGCGCGCACTACTGGTGCTTGTGATGGCCGGCTTCGATCTCGACGCCGCGCTGAAGACGAACGCGCACCGGTGGTTGGTGACGGGCGCTGCCGGCTTCATCGGCTCGCACCTGCTCGAGCAGCTCTTGAAGGCAGGACAGCACGTCGTCGGGCTCGACAACTTCGCGACCGGCAAGCAGGCGAACCTCGACGACGCCGTGGCGAAGGCAGGGGAGGGCGCGAGCAGCCGGTTCTCGTTCATCGAAGGCGACATCACTTCGCTCGAGACGTGTCAGCGCGCGTGTGCGGGCGTCGACTTCGTGCTCCATCAGGCTGCCCTCGGCAGCGTGCCCCGCAGCATCAAGGATCCGCTCGCCTCGCACCGCTCCAACGTCGATGGCTTCGCGAACATGCTGGTGGCCGCGCGCGACGCGAAGGTGAAGCGCTTCGTCTACGCGTCCTCGTCGTCGGTGTACGGCGACGAGCCGTCGCTCCCCAAAATCGAGACGCGAATGGGCCGCGTGCTGTCGCCCTACGCTGCCACCAAGCTGGTCAACGAGATCTACGCCTCGGTGTTCGAGCGCACCTACGGCCTGCAGACCGTCGGGCTGCGCTACTTCAACGTCTTCGGCCCACGCCAGGATCCGAACGGCCCCTACGCCGCCGTCATCCCCAAATGGATGGCGTCGCTTTACGCCGGAGAGGCGCCCGAGCTGAACGGTGACGGCACCACGAGCCGCGACTTCTGCTTCGTGCTGAACGCGGTGCAGGCCAACCTTCGCGGCGCGCTCGCGCAGGGCTCCGACGTCAGCGACACCGTCTACAACGTCGCGGTCGGCGATCGCACCAGCCTCACCCAGCTCTACGCGCTCATTCGCGAGAGAGTCGCGAAGACCCGTCCCGGCGTGAAGGACCTGGCGCCCCGTCACCAGCCGTTCCGTCCGGGCGACATCAAAGACTCCCAGGCGGACACCTCGCGCGCGCGCGAGCGCCTCGGCTACCTCCCGACTCACACCATCGCGCAGGGCCTCGAGCTCACCGTCCTGCCTGGAGCCCCATCATGAAGATCGTCGTCACTGGCGGAGCCGGCTTCATCGGCTCGAACGTCGTCGATGCCTACGTCGCGCTCGGGCACCAGGTGCTGGTCGTCGACGATCTCTCCACCGGCCAGCGAGAGAACCTCAACCCGAAGGCCGAGCTGGTTCACGCCGATATCCGGAGCGAGCAGGCGGCGAAGGCGGTCGAGGCGTTCGCGCCCGAGGTGCTCAACCTGCACGCCGCGCAGATCGACGTGCGGAGAAGCGTCACCGACCCTCGCTTCGACGCGGACGTGAACGTGGGCGGGCTGCTCAACGTGCTCGAAGCCGCCCGTCGCGCCGGCACATTGAAGCGCGCCATCTACGCCGCCTCGGGTGGCTCGATGTACGGCGACACGCTTCAGATCCCCACGCCCGAGACGCATGGCTGCGGCGCCGTCTCTCCGTACGGCGTCTCGAAGCACGCGTGTGAGCTGTACTTGCAGGCGTGGCGAGGCATCTACGGCCTCCACTACGTCGCCCTGCGCTACGCGAA
>JAUXRI010000054.1 GCA_030681895.1 Myxococcales bacterium
GTCGTCATCACCAGCACGGGACGCTCATGCGACGTCACCAGCCGCGCGCCTGGAGAGAGCTGCAGCTTCGAGTCGAGCACCACACGGACGCCGGTGCGTCCGGCTCCAAATCGCGTCGTCAACAACGGGTCGTCGGCTTGCTGCGTGCCTCGCCCGATGAGGATCGCGTCGTGCAACGCGCGCAGTTCGTGCGTCACCCGCATCGCTTCAGGGCTCGAGATGGCCGTCGGACGTCCTCGTTCGGCCGTCAGGTAGCCGTCCGCGCTCAGGGCAAACGCCGCGGTGACGAAGGGCCGGCCCTGCGGTGAACGACTGCGGGCGAGGTGCCAGGGCGAGAGCCAATCTGCGGGGGAGACCACGACGGGCGTTGTAGCCATGGCGGGAATGTTTGAAAAACCCCTTCTCGATGATTCGCGTCGGCCAGGCCCGGTGGACCTCACTTCACGCCACCCTCTGCATGGTGGCTGGCGGCGCGTCGGTCGCGATGTCGACGCCGTGGCCGCTGGCTGCCGTGGGTGGCGTGTCGCTGCTGGTGTTGGTGGTGACGCAGAAGCCGGCGTTGCCGCGGTTGGGAGGTCTCGGCGTCGCCAACGCCATCACCCTGGCGCGGTTGGCGCTGTTGATCGTCGCGTCGGCGGTGCTGCCCACGGCGCCTGCGTTCGCGATCGTCCTGGTGCTCGACGCGGTGGACGGAGCGGTCGCCCGGCGCCTGGGAGAAGCGTCGGAGCTCGGCGCCCAGCTGGACATGGAGACCGACGCGCTCTTCGTCGCGGTGTTGTCGGTGACGTCGTTGGTGGCGGGCGCTCCGCTGTGGGTGCTGGGGTTCGGAGCGTTGCGGTACGCGCTGGTGCTCGCGCGCGTGGTGTTCCCCGGGCAGGCGACGCGGGAGCGCCGGACGAGCTTCGGGCGCGTGGCGTACCTCGTGGCGGTGATCACGCTGCTGGGCTCGCTGCTCATCGGGCCGTCGGTGGCGGCGACGGCGATGTTGGCGGTTGGACTCGCGGGCCTCGTCGTCTCGTTCTTCGAAGACTTCGCGATGCTGCGCCGGGCCTGACCGTCAGCGGTTCAGCAACGCGCGTGCAGCCGCTTCGGGATCTGCTGCGTGAAGAACGCCCGAGATGACGGCGACACCTGCTGCACCGAGGGAGCCGGCATTGGTCGCGTCGATGCCTCCGAGCGCGAACGCTGGGCAGGGCAGGGTGGCCACGAGTCGCTCGAAGCCAGCCACTCCGAGCGGTGGCCGCGTGTCGTCGGGCTTGGAGCGCGGACGAAACACGGGGCTGACCAGGGCGAGATCGGCTCCTTCGACGTCGTCACCCGCGGCGTGCACGACGCAGGAAATCCATCGTTCAGGGAGCAGCCGTCGCAGCTCGCGAGGCGGGAGCGAGTGTGAGGTGCAGTGGAGATGGGCTCCCACGGCGAGGGCGACGTCGAGGCGCGAGTTGACGAAGAGCGGAGCGCCAGCCGCGTCGCAGACCTGCTTCACGCGCACGGCCTCATCGAAGAACGGGCGATCGACGGCTCCAGGGTGACGGTGCTGCACGGCGAGTCCCGGGCCGGCACGGAGCGCGAGCGCGAGCCGTCGCAGCAGCTCGTCGTTGCCGAGCGTCCAGTCCGTGATGACGAGGACTCGGAACGGGAGCGGCGCCTTCGTCACTGCACGAGGCCGGTCAGCGGGCTCGACGCCGACGCGTAGGCCTTCATCGGCATGCGGCCAGCGAGGAACGCGTCACGCCCGGCCTCGACGGCGAGTTTCATCGCGCGGGCCATTCGGGCCGGCTCCCTCGCGGCGGCGATGGCGGTGTTCATGAGAATGCCGTCGCAGCCGAGCTCCATGGCGATGGCCGCGTCGCTGGCGGTGCCGACCCCGGCGTCGACGATGATCGGCACCTTCGCGGCCTCGATGATGAGCCGCAGGTTGTGCGGGTTGCGAATGCCGAGGCCGGAGCCGATGGGCGCGGCGAGCGGCATCACCACGGCGCAGCCCGCGTCCTCGAGCTTGCGCGCGGTAATGACGTCGTCAGACGTGTACGGGAGCACCGTGAAGCCGTCTTTCACCAGCCGGCGCGCGGCCTTCACCGTCTCTTCGACGTCGGGGTACAGCGTCTTCTCGTCGCCGAGCACCTCGAGCTTCACCCACTTCGAGAGGCCGAGTTCGGCCGCGAGGTGACACGTGCGCACCGCGTCGTCGGCCGTGTAGCAGCCGGCGGTGTTCGGCAAGAGGCGCATGCGGTTGGTGTCGATGAACGAGAGGAGCGACTGTTCCTTCGGCGCGTTCAGATCGAGGCGGCGCACGGCGACGGTGACCATCTCGGCGCCCGAGGCCTCGTGACAGGCGCGCATGACGTCGAGGCTCGGGTACTTGCCGGTGCCGATGATGAGGCGCGAGGTGAAGGTGACGCCGGCGATGGTGAAGGGCTTGTCCATGTGGGGCTCCTGGAGTTGTTCAACCGCCGCCGACGAAGGTAACGATCTCGACGCGATCGGCGGGCTTCAGCACGGTGTCGGCGTGGCGGGCTTTGGGAATGACGGTCTCGTTGAGCTCGACGGCGACGCGACGCTGCTCGAGGCCGAGGGTCGTCAGGAGGACGGCGATCGTCGCTCCCTCGGTGACTTCGCGCGCTGTTCCGTTCACGACGACCTGCATGGGCGCGTTCTGCACCCGGGCTTCGGAGCGTTCAAACTGTTTCCGCCATGGAAGGCCTGCCCGCTCGCCTTGTGCGTGGTGGGCCCATATCAAAGCTTTGGGGCACAACCTTTGATATGGGTTCCGTATGCCAAAGCTCGTCCGGCAGCGGTGGGAGGCCGATTTTGGCGCCTTCGGAGGACGCAAGGCGAAGCGCGGCTTCTCGTACGACGCGTACGTTCCGGACGAGCTCGCCGACCTCGAGTTCTCGCTGACCGCCGACGTGGCTCAGGCGGTGGCCGAGGCGGAGCTGCTCCTGACCGAGGTGAACCGGAAGGGGCCTGCGCTGCGCGCTCTCGAAGCGCTGGCGCGCCAGTTATTGCGGGCCGAGTCGGTCGCGTCGTCGCGCATCGAGGGCCTCGAACTTTCACATCGACGGCTCGCCCGCGCGGCGTTCGCTGAAGACGAGAGCGACATCACCGCGCAGTCGGTGCTCGCCAATATTCGCGCGATGGAGCTGGCCGTCGCCACCGCCGCGACCACGAAGCGCTTCGGCGTGCCTGCCATTCTCAAAGTGCACAAGGCGCTGTTCTCGGCCTTCGGCGATCGTCACGCCGGCAAGGTGCGTACCGAACAGAACTGGGTCGGCGGTGCCGCGAGCAGTCCCCGGAACGCAGAGTTCGTTCCACCTCCGCCTGAACTGGTGACGGGGCTGCTCGAAGACCTCGCCGCGTTTCTGGACCGCGACGATCTGCCACCAGTGATGCAGGCGGCGATCGCGCACGCTCAGTTCGAGACGATTCACCCGTTCGCCGATGGCAACGGCCGGGTGGGCCGCTGCCTCATTCACGTGGTGCTCACGCGTCGAGGCGTGACGCCGAACGTCGTGCCTCCCGTCAGTCTGGTGCTCGCGACCGATGCTCGCGCGTACGTCGGGGGCCTCACGGACTTTCGCGCAGGCCGGGTGAACGAGTGGGTGGGGCTGTTCGCGGCCGCTGCGCGCACGGCTGCGATGGAAGCCTCGCGATTTGCGGCACAACTCTCCGCTCAGGAAGAGCAGTGGCGGGCGGCGGTGGGCCCGCTCCGCCCGAACGCTGCGGCGAGCGTGCTCCTTCGCCTGCTGCCGGGCGTGCCCATCATCGACGTGCAGACCGCACAGGAGCTGGTCGGCTGCAGCAACCAGGCTGCGCGGCTCGCCCTCGCGCAGCTCGAGCGCGCGGGAGTCATCTCGCAGCTCACGGTCGGGCGAAGGAACAGGGCCTGGGAAGCGGGCGCGGTGTTCGAGCTTCTCAACACGTTCGAGCGCCACCTCGCGACCCGGCGCGGCGGCACGACCCGGCTTCGACCCGCGCCGCGATGAGTCAGCGGGCGTGGACCGGCACCGGTTCCGAGAGACAGGTGAGCGTGAGGCCACAGACAGACGTCGAAGCGCCAATCTTCACCGCGGTGTCGGGTCGCCACTGACCACGGTGGCGGGTCGTGGCGATGACTTCATGAACGCGACCGTCCGGGTCCCTGTACC
>JAUXRI010000171.1 GCA_030681895.1 Myxococcales bacterium
CAGCACATGGTCGCGAAGTACGACCTCAACGCGAACGGCCTGTCGAAGGACGAGATCGCGAAGATGTCGCTCACCGGCAAGCGCGCGGTCGATCTCGCCAAGGCGCTCAAGGGTGCGGTCGTCGATGACAGCGACGTCAAGCTCACCTCGTCGAAGCTGGGCACCGAGATCGCGAAGCACGCGAAGGACGCCTGGTACATGTCCGAGAGCGACTACCACCCCGAGTTCTTCGCGCAGCCGTTCCCTGCCGGGCACGACCTCACCGGGCACAACGTGATGACGGCGCTCAACGGCCCGCTCTCGAAGTTGTTCGAGGCTCGCAACGGCAACCTGTCGGCGTTCACCTTCGAGCAGTACTCGGCGAAGGACGCGAAGGCGTTCATCAAGGACCTCTCCGCGCCTCCTGAAGACGGCGACGCGCTGTACACGAAGAGCGCGAAGGCCTTCGGCGAGATCACCGCTCTCCTCGGCGCCAACCTCACCGACGTGAAGGTGTTCAAGATCGGCCCGAAGGACGGCACCAGGCTCGGCTCCGACATGGGCCTCTACGCGCAGGTCGTCGTCGGCCGCACGTCGGACGGCAAGGTCGCGGGCATCATCCTCGGCGACGTCGAGACCTGAGCCTTCAGCGACACGATGAACGGAGAGCCGCCTGCGGTCTGGGCGGCTTCTTTCGTTTCACGAGGCGTCGGTCTGGTCGCAGCGGTAGCGTGGCGCCATGAACAGACGCGCGTTGGGAACGGGTGGCCTCACGGTGTCGGCGCAGGGCCTCGGCTGCATGGGCATGAGCGCCTTCTATTCGGGTCGCGACGAGGCCGAGTCGCTGGCCACCATCGCGCTCGCGCTCGAGAAGGGCATCACGTTCTTCGACACGGCCGAGATGTACGGCCCGTACACGAATGAAGAGCTGCTCGGGCGTGCGCTCGAGGGCCGGCGTCAGCAGGTCGAGCTCGCCACCAAGTGCGGCATCGTCACCGACCCGGTCGACCCGTCGAAGCGCAGCCTCGATGGCTCGCCCGCGAACGTCCGGCGCTCCATCGAGGGCAGCCTGAAGCGGCTTCGCACCGACGTCATCGACCTCTACTACCTGCACCGCGTCGACCCGAAGACGCCCATCGAAGACACGGTCGGCGCGATGGCCGAGCTGGTGAAGGAAGGGAAGGTGCGGTTCATCGGGCTCTCCGAAGCGGGCTCCGACATCCTCGAGCGCGCCGTGAAGGTGCACCCCATCACCGCGCTGCAGAGTGAGTACTCGTTGTGGACGCGCGACCCCGAAGACGGCGTGCTCGCGACCTGCCGTCGCCTCGGTATCGGCTTCGTCGCGTACAGCCCGCTGGGGCGCGGCTTCCTCACCGGGCAGATCAAACGCTTCGAAGACCTCGGCGCCGACGACTACCGCCGCACGAGCCCGCGGTTTCAGGGAGAGAACTTTCAGAAGAACCTCGACCTCGTCGCGCGGCTGGGTGAGCTCGCGAAGGCGAAGGGCTGCACGGCGTCGCAGCTCGCGCTGGCCTGGGTGCAGGCGCAGGGCTCTGACATCGTTCCGATTCCGGGGACGAAGCGGCGCGTGTTCCTCGAAGAGAACCTCGGCGCAGAGAGGGTCACGCTGACGGCAGACGACCTCGCGCGCATCGCGGCGGCGGCGCCGTTGGGTGTCGCGGTCGGCGCTCGCTACTGAGTGGAGCCCTGATGGAGAACATCCCTGGCCCGAACGCGACGTGGGCCGAGATTGAAGCGTTCGCGGTCACCTTCAACGGCTACGCCCGAATCGGCCCACGCCTCGGCGAACTCGCGAGCCATCACCTTCGAAACGGCACCATTCCCTCGACCCTCGAGGAGCTGCGGGGCTGCCTCTTCCTGGAACAGCGTCGCTGGCGGCATCAGATGTCACGGCCAGACGAGCGCGGCCTCGCCCACATTCGCGCCCTCATCGAGGGCATTCGCGCGGCGAAGGATGAGCCCCGACAATCACTCGAGTGACGTTGCGAAGCCTTCATTTGATGGCGGTTGAGCTTCGCGGTTGGCTCCGAAGCCTAAATTCCGACTCTTGAGCGCTCGCGCCGATTGACGCGGCGCGACCAAGCTGGCTGTCTCCCGCCCATGGAAGCGACCTCTCCTCCGGCGGCATTCGACGCCGGCTCGACCGCGTGGATGCTGACCAGCTCGGCGCTGGTGCTGCTGATGGTGCCGGGCCTGGCGCTCTTCTACGGCGGCATGGTTCGGCGAAAGAACGTGCTCACCACGATGATGATGAGCTTCGTCGCGATGGCCGTCATCGGCGTGCAGTGGGTGCTGGTCGGCTACGCGCTCGCTTTTGGCAAGTCGTACGGCGGCGTCATCGGCTGGGACTCGTCGCTGGTCGCGTTGAGCGGCATCGACATGGCGAAGCCGTATGCCGACAAGGGCATCCCCGAGCTCGTCTTCGTGATGTTCCAGGGCAAGTTCGCCATCATCACACCGGCGTTGATCAGCGGCGCGGTCGCGGAGCGCATGCGCTTTCGCACCTTCCTCGTCTTCACGGTGGTGTGGGCCACGTTCGTGTATTGCCCGCTCGCGCACTGGGTCTGGGCGAGCGACGGCTGGCTCTTCACGCGCGGCGTCCTCGACTTCGCGGGCGGCACCGTCGTGCACATCGCAGCCGGCGTCTCGGCGCTGGTGCTCGCGGTGATGGTGGGCCCTCGCCGCGACTTCAACAAGAAGGGCGCGGCGATTCTGCCGAACAACCTCGTGCTGACGCTCACCGGCGCGGGGCTGCTCTGGTTCGGCTGGTTCGGGTTCAACGCAGGCTCGGCGGTCGCGGTCGAACACCCCGCTGGAGCGACCGCCGGTCTCGCCTTCACCACCACGCAGAGCGCCGCTGCGGCTGCCGGTCTCGCGTGGATGCTGATGGAGCGGTGGCATCACGGAAAAGTGACGTCGCTCGGCCTCGCGTCAGGCTTCGTCGCAGGGCTCGTGGTGGTGACGCCCGCAGCAGGCCACGTGCGGCCAGGCTCGGCTCTGGTGATGGGCGCGCTGGCGAGCGTCGTCTGCTACTGGGCGGTGCAGCTGAAGAACCGGCTCGGCTACGACGACAGCCTCGACGCGTTCGGCGTGCACGGCGTGGGCGGCATCCTCGGAGCGCTCCTCACTGGCGTCTTCTGCTTCACGCCCGTGCAGGGCGTGCTGAGCGGTGACTTCTCGCAGCTGTGGAAGCAGGCGCTCGGCGTCGGTGTCGCCATCGTCTTCGCGGGCGGCGCGACCTTCCTCATCGCCACCGTGCTCAAGGCCACCATGGGCCTGCGCGTGACCGACCAGGAAGAGCGCGACGGACAAGATCTGCACGTGCACGGTGAACGCGGGTACCATTTCGACCAGACGTGAGCGGTACGGAGCGAACGACATGAAGATGATCATCGCCATCATTCGCCCGGAGCGGCTCGAGGCCGTCGAAGAGGCGCTCGGCAGCGTGCTCGACGAAGGCGACAACTACCGCATCACCATCGACACGGTGGAAGGCCGCGGCCGGCAGGAGGGCGAGGTCGAGCTCTTCCGCGGGCAGGAGGTGCACGTGCGCAACGTGCAGAAGACGCGCATCACGTTGTGCGTGAACGACGCGTACGTCGAGAAGACCCTCGCTGCGATTCAGAAGGGCGCGCGCACCGAGCCGAATGGAGCAGTGGGTGACGGGAAGATCTTCGTGATGCCGCTCGAAGAGGTGGTGCGCATCCGCACCGGTGAGCGCGGCGGCTCGGCCATCTGAAGTGGCGTTCGAGCTCGAGCAGTGGGTGAGCGCCCCGGTCGACGCCGTGTACGCGGTGCTCAGTGACCCATCGCAGATTGCTGTGCTGCACCCGCTCATCGAGCAGGTCACCGTCACCTTCCGGGACGCCTCGCGCGTCGACGTCGAGCTGTTCGAGCATGTGCCGTTCGGGCCGTTCAAGGTGCCCAACCGGTATCAGGCGAGCGTGCTGTTTCAGCCCGAGGCGCCGCGGAAGCTGCGGCTGCGCGGCGTGAGCTTTCCAAAGGTCGTGGTGTCGACCGAGTTCACGTTGGAGCCGTCGAACGATGGCACCCGCGTCGTCGAGCGGCTCGAGGTGAGTGCTCTCGTCGGGCTGCAGGGCTTCGTGGCGAAGACGGCGGTCGAGGCGCATCGCAAGCAGCTCGAGAACCTCGCTCGCCACTTCGCGCGGTGAGGTGTGGCAGAAGCCGGCCATGACCTTCCTCGAGCAGATGCAGGACTACTTCCGTGGAGAGCGCATCGAGGCGTTGTTCTTCATCGCTCCCGCTGCGCTGATTCTCTTCATCCTCGCGGGCACCGCGCTGAAGTCTGAAGGTGGCGCGTTCGGCATCGGCCTGGCCGTTCCGCTCGTTCTCTTCGGTTTGGTCGCGTTGGGCACTGGCGTTGCCGTCGGGCTGCGCACGCCGTCGCAGGTCGCCGCCATCGAGTCGGAGTTCGCCGCGTCTCCGAAGGCGATGGTCGAGAAGGAGCTGCCCCGCATGCACAAAGTGAACGCGAACTGGCCGATGTACCTCGGTACGTGGGCCGCGCTCGTCATCATCGGGGTCGCGCTGCGGTTCGGCCTGAAGGCCGACTGGGCGCACGGTGTTGGACCAGGGCTCATTCTCGTCGGCGCGATGGGCTTCCTCATCGACGGCTTCGCAGAGCGCCGGTCGCGGCCGTACACCGCGGCGCTCGAGGCGCTGGCCACGCAACACGGCGTGCCCGTCGACGCGCGCTGAACGGAGCGAACCCCGGGCGGTGCCGTTAGGCTCTTGAGGGCCATGAGCGACCTCAAGAAGACCCTGACGATGTCCTACGAGCAGGCGTTGACGCGGGTGCCAGAGGCGCTGAAGGCCGAGGGCTTCGGCGTGCTGACGTCCATCGATATGAAGGACACGCTCAAGAAGAAGCTCGACGTCGACTTCCGCAGGTACACCATTCTCGGCGCCTGCAACCCGCCGCTCGCGCTCGAGGCCCTCACGACGTCGCTCGAAGTGGGCACGCTGCTGCCCTGCAACGTCATCGTCTACGAAGAGGGCAGCGGCTCGGTGGTGCAGGCGGTCGACCCGCTGCGGTCGGTCGGCGCGCTGGAGGACCCTCGCTTCCTCCAGGTCGCTGCGTCGGTGCGCGGCAAGCTCGAGAAGGTCATCAACGCCCTCTGAGCGAGCTGTTCAATCGACGAGCTGCGCGACCTGCTCGAGCGAGTCGACGAGCGTCGCGCCGGTCTGCGCGAGTCGCTCCCGTGACTGATGGCCACTCGGCACGAGCACGCACCGGATGCCGAGCGCCTGAGCGACGTGGAGATCGTGGTCCGTGTCGCCGATGAGCAGCACCTCGTCTGCAGCGTGGTTCAGCTCAGACATCCACCGACGCCCCAGCTCGAGCTTCCCATCGGCGTAGTGATGGTCGAGGCCGAGCAACCGAACGAAGCGCTCCGTGACGTCGTGGTGTCGCGCCTGCGCCTCGAGCCGTGACTGCTGACTCGCCGACAGCACGCTCATCGTCACGCCTCGGTTCTCGAGCGCGTCGAACGTCTCGTGCACGTGAGGCTGGAGCCTGCACTCGTGCTGCCGCGCCTGGTACCCGTTGATGAACGCCGTACCCACCGCCTCGAACGGCGTGCGCTCGAAGTCGAAGCCGAGCTCGCGGTAGTAGTCGACGACGGGGAACCTGAAGAGCGCTTCGTAGCGTCGGGCATCGACTGGCGGCAGCGCGTGCTGGCCGAGCAGCTCGTTCATCACCTCGACGCAGAGCCACGCGTCGTCGAGCAGTGTTCCGTTCCAGTCCCAGATGACGTGTCGAGGCGACATCCTGCACTCATACCCGTGCCGCTCAGCGGAGGCGACGAGGCCATCGGCGAGCGGTGTGGAGCACTCGAAGCACCTCGACCGTTCCGGCGACGACGCGGTAGGCGACGATGTACGGAACATCGACCAGCACCAGCTCGCGAGTGCCTTTGACCCGGCCCGGGCGGCCCATGTGTGCAGTCTTCTCGAGAAGGCTGACGGCCTGCATGACGCGGCGGGCACCCCTCGAGCGGGGGTCGAGCTCGGCGATGGTTCTCAGCGCGTCGAGGTCGTTCACCGCCGACCGTGTCCAGACGATCATCGCGGCTTTCGCAGCGGCTTCTTCTTGCCCCAGCTCTTGACCCACTTCTCGACGTCGCCGTGAGGAACGATCAGGCCGGCGTCAGCGTCGCGAACGCCCTCCTCGATGGCCTCGACCTGCCACCGGTTGTCGTCGAGGTACTTCTCGATGGCCTCGGCCACGAGCCAGGAACGAGAACGGTCGAGTGCGCGCGCAAGCTGGCCGAGCCGCTTGTTCATCTTCGATTCGAGCCGGAGCGTCAGCATGTCCGTCGATGCCATGAATACAATGTATGACAGCCGCGGAACGCCCGGCAACGCACGCGCGTTCATGCACGCGCGTTCATGAAGAAACCATGAAGATCCGCTGAGACCCCGGTGCCACACTCGTCTGGCCGCTGAACGACCATGCCGGCATCACTCACCGGAGGTCCTGCATGCTGACGACGAGAACCCGAGCTGCTTCTTCCCGAATTCTGGCTGCTGCGATGGTGCTGGTGGTCAGCGCCTGCGCGTTGCGCTCGGCCGAGCCCCCGAGGTCGATGGACTACCGGAACACCCCCGTCCTCGACACCACCACCGAGCAGGCCGAACAGCCCATCACCAACACCCGCCTGCCCGCGATGGTGCTCAAGGACTACGGCGTCAACCCCACCATCGAGACGACCGCCGAGCCCACCAGCACCTTCGCCGCCGACGTCGACACCGGCTCGTACACGTTGACCCGCGGTTACCTCGAGCGCGGCGTGCTGCCTGATGAAGCGGCGGTGCGTGTCGAGGAGTTCGTCAACGCGTTCGACTACGGCTACCAGCCCCCGAAGGACCAGGCGTTCGCGGTGCAGGTCGAGGCGTTCCCGTCGCCGACGCGCAAGGGGTACCACGTGCTCCACGTCGGCGTGAAAGCGCGCGAGGTCTCGAAGGCCGACCGCAAACCGTCGCACCTCATCTTCACCATCGACGTCTCGGGCTCGATGGCGATGGAGAACCGGCTCGGCCTGGTGAAGCAGGCGCTGACGCTTCTGGTGAACGAGCTCGACGCGCGAGACCGGGTCTCCATCGTCGTCTACGGCGACACCGCGCACACCGTGCTGCCGCCCACGCCCGCCACGCAGAAAGAGAACATCCTCGCGGCGATTCATGCGCTGCGGTCCGAGGGCAGCACCAACGTCGAGGCCGGCCTCTCGCTCGCGTACGACCTCGCGATGAAGGGCTTCGTGCCCGGCGGCATCAACCGCGTCATCCTCTGCAGCGACGGCGTCGCGAACAACGGCGTCTCCAATGCCGGCGGCATCTGGCAGACGGTGAAGGGGCGCGCGTCAGAGGGCGTCACGCTCAGCGCTATTGGTTTTGGCATGGGCAACTACAACGACGTGTTGATGGAGCGCCTCGGCGACATGGGCGACGGCCACTACGCGTACGTCGACAAGCTCGACGAGGCGAAGCGGGTCTTCGTGCAGAACTTGACCGGCACGCTCCAGGTCGTCGCGAAGGACGTGAAGCTGCAGCTCGAGTTCAACCCCGCCGTCGTGGAGCGCTACCGCCTGCTCGGCTTCGAGAACCGGCTGCTCGACAAGCGCGACTTCGCCAACGACAAGGTCGACGCCGGAGAGCTGGGCGCGGGCCACGCCGTCACCGCCATCTACGAGGTGAAGCTCAAGGCGAAGGCCGACGCTGCGTCGTTCGCCGTCTTCCGCGCGCGGTACAAAGCGCCGGCGGGTGGAGCCTCGCAGCTCCTCGAGAAGGCGCTCCCGACGGCCGTCATTCGCAACGAGCGCAATGCGGCTTCGGCTCCTGCGCGGCTCTCACTCGTCGTCTCCGGCTTCGCCGAGAAGCTGCGCGGCAGCTACTGGGCCCGCACGCTGACGTGGGACGCGCTCTTGTCGGAGCTCGCGGAGCTGCCGCCCGGCCTCGCCCAGCGCGCGGACGTGAAGGAACTCGCTGGACTGATTCGCACCGCGAAGTCGCTCGACCACCGGCCCGACCGGTTCGAAGCGAAGGCGCCCGTGGCGTCGATGGACTTCGACCGCCTGCCGGTCATCGAGTGAGACAGTGGTGACGAAGCGCCCGAGCCGCAGCCGCACCGCGCCGTTCCTGGCGGGGCTCGTCGTGCTCGGGCTCTTCCTCGTCACCCTCATCGGCGTCTTTCTTCGTGAAGACGAGACGCGACGGCTCGAGACGGAAGGGCAGCGTAGTGCGCTCGAGGCGTACGCGTCGGCGACGTTGAAGCGCGCGCTCGACGATGAGTGGCGACTGGGTGTCGCGTTGATGGAGTCGGCCCTCGCCGATCCGCTCCTCGACGACTCGCGGCTGGTGCTCGTCAGTGACGGTGAGCCGCTGCTGCCACGGCGCGCGGCTGGGGCCGAGACCGGCATCGTCGCCGCGATGGAGACCGTTACCTCGACGCGTGACGACGACGACTCGCCACCCGCAGAACGCCGGCGCTTCGTGCGCGCGCTCGCTGCGGCCCTCGACGCGAAGCGGCCTGGCGACATCGAGGCCTCAGTGCGTGGGCTCCTCTCGCATCGGCGTCAGTTCCGGCTCGGCCCCAGAGACGACCTCTCCACGGTCCTCGCCATGGTCGAGCTCCTCCAGACCCGCACGACGCCAGCGAGGGTGCTGCTGGAGCGCGTGCTCCGCGATGGCTTCGGCCCCGGTGAGCCTGGCCTGCAACGACAGGTGCTCCTGGTGAGCCCGCGACTGACGCGCGACGAGTTGCTGCGTGTCTGCGGCGTGGTCGAGCAGCAGAGCCGGCGCGCGCAGGTGCCCGTCGACGACTTCGTCAGCCGGTGTGGCGCCGTCGCGAAGCCGCCGGTCGCGCTGCCCGATGAGGTGCCGACGACGCTGAGCCTCGTCGACGGGTGGGTGTTGCGAGGCGGGCGAGAAGTTCGCGGTGTCGCCGTCTCCGTCGAGTCGCTCCTGCGTGCCGAACAGACCTCGATGCGCGAACGCGGCCTGCTCCTGCCGGGTGACGGGTTGACCGTCTCCTCGTCGCACGGAGCCGTTGCGTCCTTCTCGGTCAACGTCGACTCGACGCGCTGGCGTGACGCCCAGACGAGTCGGGCCACTGCGCTGCGCTTGAAATTGGCGTTGCTGGCGCTCGCCTTCGGGCTCGGCGTCGGTCTGGTCGCGCTCGCGTTCGCCGTGCAGCGCAGAGAGCAGGCCCTGGTCGAGACGAAGAACGAGCTCGTCGCGACGGTGAGCCACGAGCTGAGAACTCCGCTGGCGTCGCTCCGCGTGATGGCCGAGACGCTCGAACGAAAGCTCCAGGGTGTTGCCGAAGCGAAGGACTGGCCACAGCGCATCGTCGGCGAGGTCGACGGCTTGTCGGCGCTGGTCGAGAACATCCTCTCGTTCAATCGCCTGGAGCGTGGGCGCGACGTGCTGCACCCGGCGCCGTGGAAGCTCGACGAGCTGCGCGGCTGGCTCGAGGCTGACGCTCCGGCAGAGGTGCAGGTCAGCGTGACGGGAACCGAAGGGCTCGTGCTCGACGCCGACCCGACGTGGATGAAGGTGGCCTTCCTCAACCTGTTGCGCAACGCGCGGAAGTACAACGAGCGCACGCCGGTGACGTTCGACGTGCACGCGCGACGTGACGGTTCTCGGCTCGTCATCGACGTTCGCGATAACGGCGTCGGCCTTCCGGTCGAGGCGTGGAGCGAGGTGTTCGAAGCGTTTCATCGGCTGCGTGATGGGCGAGGGCGGGGCGGTGGCGGCAGCGGGCTCGGGCTCGCGCTCGTCAGGCGCGTCGTCGAAGGTCACCGCGGCACCGTGCGCGTCTCGGCCTCGTCGCCCGAGGGGACGACCTTCTCGCTCGAATTTCCTGCGGGGTGAACTCAGCGTGCGGTCTGTCGTCTCCGACTGAGCGCGATGAGGACCGCGAACGCCAGCGTGCCCACCGGCGCTGCGCTGCAGTCGCAGCCGACCGAGTAGGCCTCGTGCCGAAGGACAGTCGTTCCCGCGTCGGTGACGGTGGTTCCGCCATCGTCAGTCTGGCCAGCATCAGTCGTCGGGCCAGCGTCGATCGCGCCAGCATCGAACAGCCCGGCGTCACCGGAGCCCGCGTCCGTCGAGCCAGGCACACCGGCGTCGGGGCGACTCGGGATTCTCACCAGTGCCGAGACGGTCGTGTTGCACGCCCCAGTCGCCGTCGGGGTGAAGCTGCCCGGCGCTGGCGCAAAGAGGTCGGCGACGACGTCGCCATTGATGTTCGCGCGAAGCGTGAAACCACCATCAGCGCCAGTGATCGCGCCCTCGCACGCGAGCCACCAGAACAGCAGATCGTCGCGCTGGGCCGGCATGCTGGGCCCGGTCACGCTCGCCGCTCCGACCACCGGCGGCGTGGTGTCGGTGAGATCGGCCACAGCGCCGGGCAGCCCGGCGTACTCGGTCACCACGACCTCGACGTACGCAGCGAACGGTCCGGTCACGAAGACGGCGTTTGGCACCGCGACGAAAGCAGGAACCACTCCCGAGTACACCGAGAGGGTCGCTCCAGCGAACCCAGCAGAGCCGACGGCGGACACCACCAGCTGAAACGAGGTGCCGGTGCTGTCGGTGATCGACGAGACCGAGCCGCCCGCCAGGTGAAAGACCGCGACGAGCACGATGTTGCCGGCCCCCGACGGCGCCGGGAGCGTCGTGCTCAGGAGCGCAGCACCCGGCGAGTTCTGCTCGGCGTGCTGAACGGCGAGTGGCTGGCCGGCCGCTGAGCTCGCGAGCGTCACGCTCAGCCCCGCGAACAACCACGTGCATCGACGCGCGAACACCGGCCGATGGTGCCCGAAAGCCCTCCAGCACGCGAAGGGTTCGGGCGTGTCGCTTTTCGTGAAGCTCTCCGCCGCCTTGAGGCACGCTCCGTTCGTGCGCCGTGGAGTCCTCATCCTGGCAGGCCTGCTGGTGTCAGCCTGTGAACTCCGCTCGACCTCTCTCGGTGGGGTGCTGGGAACTCCAGATGCCGGCGCGGTGGATGCGGGTCTTCCACGTCGCGCCCCTGCCGTCGGCGCGCTCTCGGTCGCGAGCTGCCGCAAGCGGGTGGGCCCTCAGTTGCCTGGAATCTGTTTCGGCGGTTCAGGGCCTCCGCCCAACCAGTGCCTCGTCGCCGTCACACCCGACGGAGGCCTCACGCTCGCGGCCACGTACCCGACCAACGCCGATCGTTTCGTCCGACGCGTTCACGGCCTCGACGTCGATCGGATCATCCTCGAGGTCGCGGACTCCACGCTGCGCACCGAGGTCGAGCTGATCAGCGTTCACGTCAGCGGCGGAGCGCCCGCCGTGCACCTGAAGGCCTCGACGACCGCGACGTTCCCTTCGGTGTCCGTCAGGCGCGGCGCCTTCGACGCGCTCTGGTGTGAGCCTGGCGCGCCGTGCTCACTGCGCGATGTCACGCTCGACGCGGGCACGATGACGGTGGTCTCGAGCGCGCCGGCACCGACCCCGGGCAGCGACATCCTCCGGTCGTCGCAAGGCAGCCGGAGCTGGGCGACGGACGGCGGCGTTGCGCTGTTCCGCAGCCAATCGGTGAGCCTCGTGACGTCCCAGCCGGGTGGCTGGTCGGCGTTCGATGCTGACGAGACGCTGTTCGTCACCGAAGGCAACTCGCTCCTTCGTCTTCCGCCGGCGGGAGAGGCCGTGACGTTGACCTCGACGCTCTCGTCTCCGCGCGGGCTCTTCGTCATCAGCGGCTATGCGCTCGTCGTCGAAGCGCAGGCCGTGCGCGCGTTCCCGAAGCAGGGTGGGGCGCCGCTGGTGTTGTACGAGCTGTTGCCGACCGACCTCGGCGAGCTGACCGCGCCGCGCCTCGTCGATGGGCGCCTCGTCTTCGACCAGGTCTGTCAGGCCATCACCGCGACCAACCTCGTCAACGGCAACGTCGAGCTCGACTTCATGTTGGGTCAGGCGCGCTGGCTGAACGACGAGCCCGCCTTCCCGTTCGTTCGCGGCGCGAGGCCCGACGCTCCGGGGTTCAGGGACGTGTACGTCACGCCTGAGGTCATCGTCGGGTTGGTCGACTGACGCCAGCCAGTTCTGCTTGGGAGCGAGGCGCAGGGCAGTAACGTGCGCCGCCATGAACACGCTCAATCGAACTGCCGCGATGTGGTTGGTGTGGAGTTCCGTGCTGAGCGCTGGGTGCTCGCCGATGACGAGTGGGGCCGATGCAGGCAGCGCGGGCGGCGCGGCCGTCGGCGGTGGGAGCGTCTCGGCTGGAGGAAGCGCGACCGGCGGCGGCGCTGCGACTGGCGGAGGCACTGCGACTGGCGGCGGTACTGCGATGGCGGGCGGCACCGCGATGGCCGGCGGCGCTGCTGGCGGCTCGGTCGTCGACGCGGGCACGCCGATGCCGCTGGCGCTCACGCAGCTGGCGGCGGGTGAGACCTCCACGTGCGCGGTGCTCTCCAACAAGACGGTGCGCTGCTGGGGCCGCAACAACGAGGGCCAGCTCGGCGACGGCACCACGATGGAGCGGATGACCCCGGTCTCCGTCATGGGGCTCACCACGGCCGCCTCGGTGTCGGTCGGCTACGAGCACACCTGCGCCGTGTTGGACGACGGCACGGCGCGGTGCTGGGGCCTCAACGGCTCCGGGCAGCTCGGCAACAACAGCACCACGCGCAGCCCCGTCCCCGTTCCCGTGATGGGACTCACCGGCGTCGCCTCGAGTCACGCCGGCGTCTACAGCACCTGCGCGCGACTGACCGGCGGCGCGGTCTCGTGCTGGGGCCGCGGCGGAGAGCTGGGCTCGACGAGCGTCACCGGCTCCCTCGTCCCCGTCGCGGTTCCGGGCTTGATCAACGTGTCGCAGCTCTCGATCGCTCCCAACTCTGGCACCAGCTCCCCACTCCATGTCTGCGGTGTGCGCACCGATGGCACCGCCTTCTGCTGGGGCACCAACAGCGATGGTCAGCTCGGCGATGGCACGCAGAATCCGTCGCGCGTGCCAGTCAACGTGATGGGCGTCACCGACGCGCTGGAGATCACCGCCGGCGGCTCGCACGCCTGCGCGCGACGAACGAGCGGCCTGTTCTGCTGGGGTTTCAGCCAGGAGGTCGGTGACGGCACCGTCGAGCGACGCTTCGTGCCGACCGCCGTGATGACCACCGCCACAGTGACCTCGATCGAGGCCGGCAATGGGTTCACCCTCGCGCGCACCGCTGCCAACGGGCTCATCTGCTGGGGCCGCAACGGCCGTGGGCAGTGTGGAGACAGCGCTGCGTTCACCCCGAGTGGACCCATCTACCTGGCGCCGATCTCCAGCACGCTCGCCAACGTCTCCGTCTTCGTCTCCGGTGGCTCCCACGCGTGCGCGTACGTGCCTGCGACGATGGTGACCTGGTGCTGGGGCGACAACCTGTTCCGGCAGCTCGGGTACGATCTTCCGGCGTTCGTCTCCCGCACCTCGGTGCCCGACTTCGTTCGCTGGTAGGCGCACGCTTTTCGCGCCCTCGATGACCGCGAAGGGTTTGCGTCGTTGACCAACGGCCAGCCGCGCGGTTCTGCACGAACGCCAGCGCACGGTTGATGCACTTCTCGGCGGCATGGCACCCGCAACGCCGCTCGAGCCGTCGAAGGTCGTGCCCATTCGGCAGGTCTCGCTGCCTGAGCTGATCGAGCGCGAACGTCGCAAACGTTCCCGTCGTCGGCTCATCACCGCAGTCGTCATCGTCGTCGCTGCGCTCCTGACCGCCGGCATCGTGTGGTTCACGCGACCGAAGCCCACGCCCATGGCTCAGCGCTTTCGCACCGCTCCGGTGACGCGTGGGTCCATCGTGCGTGAGGTGTTGGCGACCGGGCGCGTCGAGGCGGTGTCGACCGTCTCGGTGGGGGCGGAGATCTCAGGGCGCGTGTCGACGGTCGAGGTCGACTTCAACGACCGCGTCACCGAGGGCCAGGTGATGGCGCGCTTCGATCAAGGCGCGCTCCAGGCGCAGGCGGCGCAGTCAGCAGCGATGGCCGCCGCGAGCAAGGCGCAGCTCGCCCAGGCGAACGCCGACCTCGCGCAGGCGCAACGCAACAAGGTGCGCGCCGATGGGCTCTTCGCGCAGGGAGCTCAGACGCAGACGGAGCACGAAGCGGCAGCCACTGCAGTCACGCTCGCCACCGCCCGCGTCGGTGCTGCCGAAGCGACGCTCGCTGCACAGCAGGCGCAGGCCTCGCTCGCCCGCACCAACCTCACGCACGCCGTCATTCGCGCGCCCATCGACGGCGTCGTCATCACCCGCAACGTCGACCCGGGCCAGACCGTCGCCTCGATGCTGCAGACGCCGGTGCTCTTCACGGTCGCGGCCGACCTGCGGAAGATGGAGGTCGTCGCCGCCATCGACGAGGCCGACATCGGCGAGGTGCACGAGGGACAGGCCGCGAGCTTCACCGTCAACGCGTGGCAGGGCCGCACCTTCGAAGGCGTCGTCACCTCGGTGCGCAACGCCGCGCGCGTCGTGCAGGACGTGGTGACCTACGGCGCCGTCATCGCCGTCGACAACGTCGACTTGACGCTCAAGCCCGGCATGACGGCGAGCGCCCGTGTGCGTACCGGGAAGGTCGACGACGCCGAGCGCGTGCCCAACGCCGCGCTGCACTTCACGCCACCCGAGTCGCTGCCTGTGACGGGGCGCGGCGTGTGGGTGCTCGAAGGCGATGCCCTGAAGCGGCTGCCGGTTCAGCCCGGCCTGACCGACGGTGAGCTGACGGCGATCGCCGACGCAGACCTGCCGCGCGGCGCGCAGGTGCTGGTCGACCTCACCCCCGAGGGGAAGAAGGCCTATGGACTCGCCAGGCCAAAGTAGGGCGCCGCTGTTGCGCTTCAGTCAGGTGCGCCGTCACTACGGAGAAGGCGACGCGACGGTGCGTGCGCTCGATGGCGTCGACCTGACCATCGACACCTCGGAGTTCGTCGCCATCACCGGTGCGTCGGGCTCGGGCAAGTCCACCGCGGTGAGCATTCTCGGCTGCCTCGACCTGCCCACCGCCGGGGAGTACTTCATCGAAGGGCACCCGGTGCAGTCTCTCTCGGGTGACGTGCTCGCGGCGCTTCGCAACGCGAAGTTCGGCTTCATCTTCCAGAGCTACAACCTGCTCGCGCGCACCAGCGCCCTCGACAACGTCGCGCTGCCGCTCATCTACGCAGGGGTCGGCGCGCTCGAACGCGAAGCCCGTGCCTACGCCGCGCTCGCCGCCGTGGGGCTCACCGGGCGCGAAGACGCACGGCCCAATCAGCTCTCAGGCGGCCAGCAACAGCGCGTCGCCATCGCGCGCGCGCTGATCAATGACCCCGAGGTCATCCTCGCGGACGAGCCCACCGGCAACCTCGACTCGAAGACCAGCGATGAGATCATGCAGCTCATCTCGAGCCTCAATCAGGCCCGCGGCATCACGGTCATCATGGTGACGCACGACCCGAAGAGCGCGAGCTGGGCCAGGCGCCGCATCGTCTTTCGCGACGGGCTCATCGCCTCCGACACGCAGGTGCGCGCGTGAACGCCCGGGCCACCACGTCATTGGCGTTGGCGGCGCTCTTGCGCAATCGCATGCGCTCGGCGCTCACCATGTTGGGCGTCGTCATCGGCGTCGCGGCGGTGCTGATGATGGAGTCGCTCGGGCAGGGGGCGACCGCGTACATCGGCGCCACCATCTCGGGCATGGGCAGCAACATGCTGATGGTGGTGCCGGGTGCGCCCAACCAGCGCATGGGTGGCGGTTCTGCAGGCGCCGCGCTGTTCACCGTGTCCGATCTCGAGGCCCTTCGACGAGGGGCGCGCGACGTGTCGATGCTGTCGCCGGCGTCGCAGCGGCCGCTCCGCACGGTCGTGGGCGGCCTCAACCGCAGCACCGTCGTCACGGGCGTCTGGCCCGACTACCTCGACATTCGTGGCTGGAGCGTCGTCGCCGGCCGCGCGCTCACCGCTGATGACGAGCGACAGGCCGCGCAGGTCTGCGTCATCGGGCACACCGTCGAGACGGCGCTCTTCCCCGGCCAGGTCGCGCTCGGTGGAGAGATGCGTATTCACGACGTCACCTGCCGGGTGGTGGGCGTGCTCGAGACGAAGGGCGCCTCGGCGTTCGGCATGGATCAGGACGACGTCATCTACCTGCCGTTCAGCACGTGGTCGCGGCGCATCGCGGGCACCGACCGCATCGGGTTGATCATGGCGGCCGCGCGCAGTCAGGACCGCATCGACGACGCGCGCGCGCAGATGACGTCCGTGCTGCGGCAGCGGCGTCGCATTCTGGCTGGCGACGACGACGACTTCGCAGTGAGAGACCCGCGTGAGGTGCAGGCCGTGCTCGATCAGGTGACCGGCATCCTCACCACGTTCCTGCTCGGCGTGGCCGGCATCTCGCTGCTCGTCGGAGGCATCGGCATCATGAACATCATGCTGGTGTCGGTGACGGAGCGGACGCGCGAGATCGGCATTCGGCTCGCCGTCGGCGCGCGCAGCGGCGACATTCTCAGTCAATTCCTCGTCGAGGCGGTGGTGCTGTCGGCGCTCGGGGGCCTGGTGGGCATTGGCGTTGGCATCACCGCGGCCTTCGGGCTCGCGCGCCTCATTCACGTGCCCTTCATCGTCCCCGCTGGCGCCGTGCCCGTCGCCTTCGGCGTCTCGTTGCTGGTGGGCATCCTCTTCGGCGTCTTCCCCGCGAGAAAGGCGTCCCGCCTCAACCCGCTGGCGGCTCTGCGCTTCGAGTGAGCCCGAACGCACGCGTGGGGCAGGGTCATTCGACACACCGCGCGACCACTGTCTCGTTCGTCACACCGCCATCGTTCTGGGCGAGACGAGACCGCTCGCACGGCTGCGGGCCTCGGGCTGGCCGTGTGCGCTGAGATCGTCGAGCAGCACCATGGCGTCATCGAGGTCGAGAGCACGCCGGGCCAGGGCTCGGTGTTTCGCGTA
>JAUXRI010000178.1 GCA_030681895.1 Myxococcales bacterium
CGCCTGTGCTGACGGTGCTGACCCACTCCCAACGAACGATCGGCCGGCCAGCGCCGTGGAGAACCGCCGTGCGGCTGGTGAACAGCCGGTGGAGCAGCTCGAGCAGCTTCGCGCGGCCGCGGTTGATCAGCAGCACGAGAACGAACAACGCGAACGAGGCGAGCGCGATACGGCCCAGCGCCCAGAGCACCGCGCTGACCTGTCGCTCCCGGCGGCTGGCGGCCACGGCGTCGGTGAGCACCTGCACCGTCCGCTCCGAGAGCGCGTCGAGGGTGTCGCCGGCCAGCGGGTCCACGTCGCCCGGCTGCAGGAACAAGATGAGGGTGCCATCGAGCTGGATGGCCCTGCCCAACTCGACCGCGTTGGCGGTCACCACCGGCAGGTCACCGGAGCTGGCGCGCTCGAGCCGGGCCAGGGCGGCGGCGACGCGGTGCGACGGCGGAAGCCCGAGCAGCGACGCCCGCAACGTCACGATGTCTCGGTTGAAGTAGCGAAGGGTCGCTGGCGGGTCGTCGGCGCTCGCGACGGCTGCGAGCAGGAGCACCGTTCCCATCAGGCTGCGTCGTTGGTGCATGCCCTCGCGCGTAGCACTTGCTTCACGGGCCCGTCATTGTCGGCCGTCGTCAGGCGATGACCTCTTCGCTCTCGGGCTTTCGGCCGTGCCAACGGCGCAGCGACACGCGCGGAGGCCCTTCGCCCCACTCGATGAAGGCGTAGTGCAGCTCGAGCCGCTGGCCGAGGCGTCCCAGGCCGAGATCGACCATCGGAATCCACGTGCCGGTGTTCACGTACACGCGGCCGTTGGCGAACGTGCGCAGCATCGGCACGTGCGTGTGGCCCATGATCACCGCGTGAATCGTCGGGTCGGCCTTCATCGCGCGCTCGGCGAAACGATCGAGGTGCTCGAAGAACCCGACGTCTTGCCGGAGGAACTTGGTCAGCTTCTCGAAGGGCCGCTTCTTCCACCAGGCAGGGTTGAAGCGCGCCTGAATGAGTGCGCCCAGGCTGATGCCCAGCATCTTGGTGGTGAAGCCGGTGTCGAACAGCATGCCGCCGACGAAGAGCGGCCAGAACGGGTGCACCTTGTCGAGGTACGGGCGCTCCCGGACCAGCTCGTTGACGACGTGCAGAATGAAGAGGCTGCCCCACGGCAAATTGAGAATCGGGTCGCGGCCGGGGCGGGGCAGGGTGAGGCGCTTCCAGTCCATCGCGTGGAGCGCTTCGAACTGGTGCCCGTGGTGAAAATGCACGCCGTCTAGCGTGAAGTGCGGCGTGGTGCCGGCGAAGTTCACGCGCGGGTGTTCGTCTTCTCCGGTGATCGTGCGGCAGAACAGCCGCTGCACGCCGGGAAAGTGGAACTCCATGTCGTGATTGCCGGGCTGGTACGTGAGCTCGGAGCCGGGGTTTTCCATGAAGCGCGAGAGCGCCGCGAAGACCTCGGGGTGGCCCTTGATGCAGCGGTACAGCTTGATCTTCGCGAGCCGCTCCGAGATCGCGTCGGGGAAGGCGCCCATGATCGGCACCTTGAGCAGATCGAAGATGTCGCCGTTCAAGACGAGGTGCACCGGTCGATCGCCGAACTCGCCCGTCGAGTAGCGCAGGAGCAGCTGTGTGAGCCGGTCGTCTTCCTTGAAGTCGTCGTAGATGTTGATGCGGCCGCGCTTGTGTCCGGTGCCGAGGTGAAGGTCGGACAACACGAGCCCGAAGCGACGCATGTCATGAGTCTGCCACGTCAGGGCGCGCGCGGCAGCTTTGGGCCTGCCCGATGACGCTGGAGATCGCCGAGGCGTCCGATAGAAGACGCGCATGACCGAAATCGTTCACGTCAAGGCGCGGGAAGTTCTCGATTCACGCGGTAACCCCACGGTCGAGGCAGAAGTCATCCTCGAGTCGGGCGTCTTTGGACGCGCGATCGTGCCCTCGGGCGCCAGCACCGGCGAGCACGAGGCCAACGAGCTTCGCGACGACGACAAGCGCCGCTACCTCGGCAAGGGCGTCATCAAGGCCGTCGCCAACGTCAACGACAAGGTCGGCCCGGCGGTGCTCGGCCTCGACGCTACCGATCAGTTCGCGGTCGATCACGCGATGCTCGAGCTCGACGGCACGCCCAACAAGTCGAAGCTGGGTGCGAACTCGATCCTCGCGGTGTCGATGGCGACGGCGCGCGCGGCCGCCACGGCGGTCGGCCTTCCCCTGTACCGGTACGTCGGCGGCGCGCAGGCCCGCACGCTGCCGGTGCCGATGCTGAACATCTTGAACGGTGGCGCGCACGCCGACACTCGCGTCGACGTGCAGGAGTTCATGGTGCTGCCCTGGGGCGCGCCCACGTTCGCCGAGGGGCTTCGCTGGGGCGCCGAGGTCTTCCACGCGCTCAAGAAGATCCTCAAGAGCAAGAAGCTCGCGACCGGCGTCGGCGACGAAGGCGGCTACGCGCCCGACCTGCCGGCGAACGAAGAGGCCCTCAAGCTGATCATGGAGGCCATCAACGCGGCCGGCTTCAAGGCTGGCGAGCAGATCGCGCTCTGCCTCGACGTCGCTGCGTCTGAGTTCTTCGACAAGGAATCGAAGACCTACAAGATGAAGGGCGAGGGCAAGTCGTACGACTCGTCGGCGCTCGTCGGCTGGTACACGGAGCTCGTGGCGAAGTACCCGATCGTGTCGATCGAAGACGGCTTCGCCGAAGACGACTGGGACGGCTGGAAGAAGAGCACCGACGCGCTGGGCAAGAAGGTGCAGCTCGTCGGCGACGATCTCTTCGTCACCAACGTCACGCGCCTCGACCGCGGCATCAAGGCGGGCGTCGCGAACTCGATCCTGGTGAAGGTCAACCAGATCGGCACCCTCACCGAGACGTTCGAGGCGGTACGCATGGCCCACCGCGCGGGCATGACGTCGGTGATGAGCCACCGCTCGGGCGAGACCGAAGACACGACGATCGCCGACCTCGCCGTCGCGCTCGACTGCGGCCTCATCAAGACGGGCTCGGCCAGCCGCTCCGATCGCGTCGCCAAGTACAACCAGCTGCTGCGCATCGAAGAAGAGCTCGGCGCGGGCGCGCGGTACGCAGGGCGGGGTGCGATCAAGGTCGGTTCGTGACCCCGAGGATCCTCGTCTCGAACGACGACGGGATTCACGCGAAGGGCCTCCAGGCGCTGGTGAAGGCCATGGAGCCGCTGGGTGAGCTCTGGGTCGTCGCGCCGCTGCACGAGCAGAGCGCGACGTCTCACTCGTTGTCGCTTCACGATCCGCTGCGCATTCGCCAGGTCGCCGAGCGGCAGTTCGCGATCGACGGCACGCCGGCCGACTGCGTGTACATCGCGATCAACCACCTGATGAAGGCCGCCCGGCCGACGCTCGTGGTCTCGGGCATCAACCACGGCCCGAACCTCGCCGACGACATGATCTACTCAGGCACCGTCGCCGCAGCGATGGAGGGCGCGATCCTCGGAGTGCCCGCCGTCGCCTTCAGCCTGGTGACGCGAAAGACGTTCGTCTTCGAGCACGCCGCCGAGTTCGCGGCCTCGCTGGTGAAGACGTTGCTGGCCCAGACGCTCCCGCCGCGCCTGCTGCTCAACGTCAACATGCCTGCCTATGGAAAGATCACCGGCTACCAGGTGACGAAGGCAGGGCGGCACAGCTACGGCGCCGACGTCATCGAGAAGGAAGACCCTCGAGGCCGCAAGTACTACTGGATTGGCGGCACCGGGTACGAGCACGTCAACGAGCCCGGCACCGACGTCACCGCCGTGCACGACGAGCACCTGGCGTCGGTGACGCCGCTGATGATCGATCTGACGAACCACGCGCAGCTCGAGCTCGTTCGGAGCTGGGCCGTCGAAGGCGTCGAGCAGAAGCGCTGAGCTTGTGACGCCGAAGGGGGTTGCGGGGGAATGACCGTTCGCTACGGTCTCGCCGCGTCTTTCCCCCGGAGACTCCAGCACCATGGCTGACTCACCCCGAACGTTGTCCGAGAAGTCCGCGCGTCAGCTGTCGAACACCACCAAGACGCCACCGCAGTGGCGTGGCGCGACGCCGCGTTGGCTCGTGCAGATGCTGCCGTGGACCCCCGTCGAAGCCGGCGTGTACCGCGTCAATCAGGCGCGCGACGACGACTTCGCCGTCAAGTGCAGCCCGGCACAAGGCGAGGCGCTGCCGCTCGCGTTCAGCGACTACGATCCACAGCCCCGTGAGTACGTGCTCACCTCGGTCACCACGACGATCGAGGTCGACACGCGCGTCTCTGATCTCTTCCGCAGCCCGATGGACCAGGTGAAGGAGCAGCTCTCGCTCACCATCGAGAAGTTGAAGGAGAAGCAGGAGAACGAGGTCCTCAACAACAAGGCGTACGGCCTGCTCAACAACGCCGACCCCGAGATGCGCCTCAAGCCGCGCAAGGGGCCTCCGACGCCAGACGATCTCGACTCGTTGATCTCGCTGGTGTGGAAGGAGCCGACGTTCTTCCTCGCGCACCCGCGCACGATCGCGGCCTTCGGTCGTGAGTGCACCCGTCGGGGCGTGCCGCCACCGACCGTGACGCTGTTCGGAGCGCCGTTCCTCACGTGGCGTGGGCTCCCGCTGGTGCCGTGCGACAAGATCCCCGTGAAGGGGAACAAGAGCGACGTGCTCCTGATGCGCACTGGGGAACGGAAGCGCGGCGTGGTGGGCCTGTTCCAGCCGGGCCTTCCGGGTGAGGTGAGCCCGAGCTTGTCGGTGCGAATGATGGGCATCAACCAGGCGGGCGCGGCGTCGTACCTGTTGTCGCTGTACTGCTCGGTCGCCGTGTTGACGCACGACGCGCTCGGTGTGCTCGAGGGTGTGACGATCGATCACTTCCATGAGTACGCCTGATCGAGATCCGCCGGGGCTGCCGGCTGAGCTGCGGCTGGCGGGAGGGCACACGCCGAAGCCGACGCACGTGCTCGAGGTGCCATCGCACGCGCCGACGCCGGGCGTGTCCAGCGCGCCGGTGAAGCACCCCGCTGCGCCGACGCTGCCTGATGGCGACCCCGTCTCGATGGCGCTGCTGATTCAGCAGATGGCGAACGCGTTGTTCCAGGCGCCGATCGGTGCGCCGTCGGCGGACGCGAGCGGAGGGACGCTCCCAGGTCAGCCCGACGCGCCCGGCTCGTCAGCGATCGGCGCGGGAGCACCGCCCCTGAGCTCGACGACCACGCCGACGCAGCCGCTCGCCCACGACTTCGTCCCGTCGGCGAGCAGCGCGTCCGGCGCTGTGGCTGGAGCTCTGCCCGGATCATCCAGCGCACCCTCGGTTCCGGCTGCGCGCGGCTTCTCTGCGGCCGAGCCGACACCATCGACCGCGACGAGTCCGAGCGCGCGATCGCAGCAGGTCGAGTCTGCGCCGATGGGGACGACCCCGAGCGCTCGCGTCGCGCCTGTGTCACTGACGACGCCTCCAAGTTCTCGCTCGGAGCCTGCCTCGAGCACCACCCGCCCGAGTCATCGCGCGCAGCCGGACGAGCCTGTGCCGCAGTCGACGCGCCTTGGCGAACGCTCCAGGCCTTTCGCGCCTCCGTCGATGGCGACGAACTCAGGCGATCGCTCGCAGCCCGTTGAGCCTTCGTCGCTCGCGACGAGCTTGATCGATCGTTCGCCAGAGCAGGCCGGGAGCCCCCACGAGTCGACGGCGCCATTTCATGCACCGCTCGACCTGCGCTCGCTGTTCACCGCGCCGTTCGACGCGCCGGTGGCCCCGGCCGTCGCTGTGCCCGAGCCAACGCCAGTGTTGAACCACGTTGCTCCCGAAGCCTTCACGCCCCGGTTCAGCGACGCCTACGAGCTCTCGCCGACCAGCCACGGCTATCGGCACACGAGCCCGACGCTGTTCGACCCCCACGCGCTCAAGCGCGAGTTCCCCATTCTGCAGCAGACCGTTCATGGCAAGCCGCTGGTGTGGCTCGACAACGCGGCCACCACCCAGAAGCCGCAGGCCGTCATCGATCGGCTCAGCCGGTTCTACGAAGAAGAGAACTCCAACATCCACCGGGCGGCCCACACGCTCGCCGCGCGCGCGACCGATGCGTACGAAGGCGCCCGCTCGACGGTGCGGCGCTTCCTCAACGCGCCCTCGAACCGCGATCTGATCTTCGTGCGTGGCGCGACCGAGGGCATCAACCTGGTCGCGAAGAGCTGGGGCGCGCGCAACGTGCAGGCCGGCGACGAGATCGTCATCTCGTGGCTCGAGCATCACGCGAACATCGTTCCCTGGCAGCAGCTCGCCAACGAGACGGGCGCCCGGCTGCGGGTCGCTCCTGTCGACGATCAGGGCCAGATCATCCTCGAGGCGTACGAGAAGCTGCTCTCATCGAAGACGCGGCTGGTCGCCTTCACGCAGGTCTCGAACGCGCTCGGCACGATCACGCCCGCGAAAGAGATGGTGCGGCTCGCCCACCGTCACGGCGCGAAGGTGCTCGTCGACGGCGCTCAAGCGGTCTCGCATCTCCGCGTCGACGTGCAGGACCTCGACTGCGACTTCTTCGTCTTCTCGGGCCACAAGGTGTTCGCCCCGACCGGCATCGGTGTGGTGTTCGCCCGCAGCGAGCTGATGGACGCGACGCCTCCCTGGCAGGGTGGCGGCAACATGATTCAAGACGTCACCTTCGAGCGCACTGTCTTTCACCCGTCGCCGGCGCGCTTCGAGGCGGGCACTGGGAACATCGCCGACGCCGTCGGGCTGGGCGCCGCCCTCGACTGGCTGACCCGCGTCGGCCTCGAGACCGTCGCGCAGTACGAGCACCAGCTGCTCGAGTACGCGACCGAGCAGGTGCTGACCGTTCCCGGGCTCACGCTGTACGGCACCGCACCAGACAAGGCTGGCGTGTTGTCGTTCACCCTCGAAGGACAGGTCACGGAGCAGATGAGCGCGCTGCTCGACCGCGACGGCATCGCCGTTCGGTCGGGTCACCACTGCGCGCAGCCGATCCTCCGACGCTTCGGCGTCGAGGCCACGGTGCGGGCGTCGTTCGCGCCGTACAACACGGTGGAGGACGTCGACACGCTGGTCGCGTCGCTGCGCCGGCTGCAGGAGCATCGGTGAAGCACCTCACGCCGCTCGAAGCACAACAGCTGCTGGCCGGAGGCGAGGCGGATCTCATCGACGTTCGGGAGCCCGCCGAGTGGGCGAGGGGACACCTGCCCGGCGCCAGGCTGGTTCCGCTGGGCACGCTCAAGATCGACCCGAAGAAAGAACTCTCGCGCGACAACCTGATCTTCGTGTGCGCGAAGGGCGGCCGAAGCCAGCAGGCCGCCGCCGTTGCAGAAGGCCTGGGCTTCACGCAGGTGTTCAGCATCGACGGTGGGACGGACGAGTGGGCGCGGCTCGGGCTGCCCATCGAGGTGCCTCCCATCGCGGCGGCTCCGGCCGTCGCTGAAGAGCCGCCGGCCGATCTCGAGGCGCAGCTGCCCGAGCTCGACGCCGTCATCGGCAACAACTTGAGAGAGCTGCGAACGGCGCGTCAGCTCTCGCTCGACGCCACCGCGCGCCTCACGGGTCTGAGCCGAACGCTGCTCGGGCAAATCGAGCTGGGCACCAACACCCCCAGCGTCGGCGTCGTCTGGCGCATCGCGCGCGCCTTCGAGGTGCCCTTCGCGGCGCTCCTCTCGGCGCCGAAGACGACCACCACCGCGCTGCTCAAGAAGGCCAATGCCAAGCGGCTGGTGAGTGCCGATGGGCGCTTCTCGTCGCGCGCCCTGTTCCCGTTCGGCGATGCGGGGAAGGTCGAGTTCTACGAACTCTGGCTCTCGGGGCACGGCAAAGAAGAGGCCGAGGCGCACCAGCTGGGCACGCGTGAAAACCTCGTGGTGACCCGTGGGCGGGTGGTGATCGAGTTCGCCGGGGCGTCACACGAACTCTCAGAAGGCGACGCCATCGTCTTCGGCGCCGACGTTCCGCACACGTACCGGAACCCGGCCAGTGAAGAGTGCTGGATGCACCTCGTGATGTCGTACGCCTGAGGGCGGGCGCTCGCCTGCGTTGCCCGGTGACGAGACGGCCATCGCGATGATGATGAATGACGGCTACCCGCTCGAGCCGGCCCGCGACACACGTGACGTGCACCGCTGACCCGCGCTTCGCGCACGTCGCCTGGAGCCACCGGCTCGATTCCCGCGGCTGTCGGCGCCACCGTCACCTCGACGTCAGCCGGTCGACCGAACGCTATGCACGAGCCTGAACCCGCACCTCGAGGCCGCGGCGCTGGTTCGCCACGAAGCCCGACCGCACGTTCACCTGCGCCCGACGGAGCACCGCGGCCAGCATCGAGATCGCCTCGCGCTCGAACTCCGTGCGACGGCGATCTCCCGAGAAGCGCGACGGGTCGAACGCCTGCGCGTGCCTCCACGCCTGATGCGGCACCGTGAAGCCGGCGACCGGGTGCAGCCGCGCCACCTCTTTGACGACCTGGCCGAGGTAGTCGAGCCCGTCGTCCGACGTCACCGAGGCCAACTCCCGCTCGACCTTCGCGCGCACCAGTGGCTGACGCGACAGCAGCTCCAGCGCATGGCGCAGCACCAGGTCTTGCCCCGAGGTGAGCCGCTCGAAGACGTGCTGACGGGTCTCGCCGGTGCTCAGCGAGATGCGGCTCGCGGCGAGGCGCAGGGTGAGGCCGCCGAGGTGGCGAGTCACCTCGGCGCCGCGGCGGAACTGTCCGAGCGCTCGGCAGGCCTGGGTCTGCGCGACTGACGACCCACCAAGAACAAGCCCCACGACCGCGCGTTCGAGCGCAGGCGCCACGTCGATGGAGTGCGTCGTCTTCGCGGCGGTCTCGAGCACTTCCGTGGCGAGCCGGGCTCCGACGGTGCAGGCCCCGGGAGCGGTGTTCGCCGGCGTCTTCCTCACCGCCACGCCGGTCGCGACGTGCCAGCGGTGCAGCGCGCGGTACTGGTGCGCGGGGAACGCCGGCCGTGCGTGGTGATCGTCGTGGTACCCGCTCAGGCCCGGCGCCAGGCGCATCACCACGTCACCAAGCGGGCCGTGCGGCAGCCACACCGTGAAGCACGCGAACAGCGTCGCGGCGCCGATCAGCGGCAGCACCCAGAGCGTCACCAACTGCGGCACGAGCGCGACCGCGATCACCAGCGACGAGAGGAACACCACCGACTGCGTGCGCGCCCGCCGGGACAGCCGAGCCCAGGTGTCGAGGTAGTAGAACCCGAGCATTCCAGGCCAACGCACCGGCAGCTGCCACGCGGGGCCGAGACAGAAGCGCTCCGGGTCCGCCGCGGTGTCGACGTGCCGGTGGTGCCGCAGGTGGTTGTTCATCAGCATGGGGAAGGGAACGCCGCACGCGACCGACGCCACCCAGCCCACCAGCGAGTTGATGCGCTGGTTGCCGTGCGCCGCCGAGTGAATCGCGTCGTGCGCGACCACCATCAACATCACCAGGCAGAGGGTCGCGAGCAGCATGTGGCCCGTCAGCGAGAGCGCTCCGTGCGCCGTCGCGAGGCCCGAGCCGACCAGCGCCAGCCAACAGCCCACCAACCACTGGGCCGACCGGCCGCGGCGCAAGACGGGCGCAGTGACGGCGGTTCGGTTCGACGTGGAAGCGAGGCGCGCGGTGAGTTCCATGCCTCCGTTGTCGGAGTCGCGTCGTCACCCGATGTTGACCTGCGCCGCCAAAGCAGTGACCCGGGGCGCCACGCGCCGGTCGCTGTGCAAGCGCTTGAACTACCGGCGTTTTTGGCGCGCGATCACGCGCATCGGCAGCCCATCACGCATCGGGAGCGTCACGTTTGGCGCTGGAACGGCCTGGTAGCCCTCTTTCAGCTCGAAGCGATACTCGCGGAGCACCGTCGCCAGCACCGTCACGAGCTCGAGCATCGTGAACTGATCGCCGATGCACTTTCGTTGCCCACCAGAGAACGGAAAGTACGCGAACTTCGCGCGGCCTTCCGAGCGCTCGGGCAGGAATCGATCGGGGTCGAAGCCCTCGGGGTTCTCCCAGTGTTTCGGGTGCCGGTGGACGGCGAAGGGGCTGAAGAAGACGCGCGTGCCGGCGGCGATTGGGTAGCCGCTCAGCTCGTCGGGTTCCTTCGCCTCGCGAGCGAGCGCCCAGACCGCGGGGTACAGCCGGAGCACCTCTTGAATCGTGCGCGTGAGGACGGGCAGGGCGCGGGTGTCATCGAGCGTGATCGGGCGATCGCCCAGCACCGTCTCGAGTTCTGCCTCGACCTGCTCCAACACCAATGGGTGCGTCGAGAGGAGCCACAGAATCCACCCCAGCGCGACGGCGGTCGTCTCGTGCCCGGCGACCACCATGCTGAGCACCTCGTCGCCCATCACCGTGTCGCTCACCTGATCTGCTGCGCTCGCTTCGATGAGCAGCCCCAGCAGATCGTCTCCGCCCGTCGACCCGCGTCGCCGCTCGACGAGCGCGTGCACCTGCTCATCGAGGTACTGCTTGGCGCGGCGGGCCTCGAGGTTCTTCTCGGTCGGCCACAGCTCGGCGAGCGGAATCAGGGTGGTGCTCGTCCAGTGAAAGCGTGAGGCCACGGCGCGCACGGCCTCGGCGATGCGCGCTGCGTCGGGCCGCAGATCGGCGTCGAACATCGTCTCGCCGATGATCGCGAGCGTCATCTCGCAGACGCGCGCCGAGACATCGATCAGCTCTCCGCTCGCTGCCGGCGGCCGCCATTGCTCGACCAGCTGATCGGCGTGCTTGAGCATCGAGCCGAAGAACCCGGCGATGCGATCTTTGTGGAAGGCCGGCTGCAACATGCGCCGCTGCTTGAGGTGCAGCTCGCCCTCCGACGTCACCAGCCCCTCGCCGAGGAACTTCTGGAGGGGCCCGTAGCTGCGGCTCTCCTTCGTCTTGTAGTTCTTGTAGTTGGTGACGAGCACGCGCTCGACCGCGGTGGGATCGAAGAGGAACACCCCGCGCAGGTGGCCGACCTTCACCTCGCACACGTCTCCATGGGCCTCGAGCATGTTCATGAACATGCCGATCGGGTCGCCCTGGAGCTCGTCGAGGAACCGCAGCGGCTTGCCCGGCAGGTACTGCGGAATCTCGCCGCTCATTCGGTGCCCTTCTTCCCCCGGACCTCGCCTGGTGACTGGCCGACCCAGCGCTTGAACGCGCGCAAGAAGGCGGGAGCCTCGGCGAACCCGAGCAGAAACGTCATCTCGTTGTTCGACAGCTGGGTGTGCGTCACCATGCGTCGGGCGAGCTCGCAGCGAATCTCGTCGACCATGTCGCGGTGGCTCAGGCCTTCGTCGCCGAGTCGGCGCTGCAGCGTGCGGGTCGACATCGCGATGGCGCTGGCGATGGCTGTCAGGCTCGAATCGCCGCCCGTCGACAACGCGCGCGTCAGGTAGGTGCGTACCTGGCTCTCGAGCGTCTTCTGCGGCAGGCGATCGACCAGCTCCTTCGCGTGCCCATCGACGACGGCGAGCAACGCGACGTCGGCGCCGATCATCGGCCGCGCGAGATCGGCGTGCGACACCAGCACGCCCGTCTCTGGGCAGCCGAAGCGCACCGGGCAGCGGAAGACCTGCTGGTAGGTCGACAGATCGGCCGGCGTGGCGTGACGAAACGTCACCTCGAGCGGGTTGAAGTCGGCGCCGACGAACTTCCTCCCACGGAGCACCCACGCCGCGGCCGCCCACTGCGCAGCGAACCGGTTGGGCCCCGAGCTCGCCTCGGGGATCCGGTAGGTGAAAAAGCCCCCGGCTGGATCGTCGCGCAGCTCGACCGTGGCGTGGTCGTGCATCAGCTGCCCGTAGCGGGCGATGCGGCCGAGCGCGTCTCCGAAGTCACGGCTGTTGCGCGCGACGTACTCGAGCACGCCCCACGAGGCCGGGTCGTCGTTCTGCGCGCCCGCCACCGTCAGCCCGAACGCTTCGTCTTTCGCAGCGGCGGCCAGGCGCTCCCACAAGGCCTGGGCGGCGTCGTACGGGTACCAGGTGGCCTTGGGGTCGGCCACGTCGAGCTCGAGGCCACACGCCGCGAGGTGGGGCGTCACGTCGATGCCCAGCGCCTTCGCGGCGCGCACCGGTACCATCACGTACATCCACGAAGCCCGCCCCGGAGTCATCGGCCCGGCACTCTGCCCGAGCCGGAGCGCCCGTGCCTGCCCGAAACGACGAAGCGGCCGGCCACACGAGATGGCCCGCCGCTCCGAACCCGTCTTCGTCGACGTTTACTGGCCTTCGACGAAGCTGCGCAGGCGCTTGCTGCGCGAGGGGTGACGGAGCTTTCGCAGCGCCTTCGCCTCGATCTGCCGAATGCGCTCGCGCGTCACTTCGAAGTCCTGGCCGACTTCTTCCAGGGTGTGATCGCTCTTCTCACCGATACCGAAGCGCATGCGCAGCACCTTCTCTTCGCGCGGCGTCAGCGTGGCGAGCACCTTACGGGTCTGCTCCGCGAGGTTCATGTTGATGACGGCGTCGTCGGGCTTCACGAGGGCCTTGTCCTCGATGAAGTCGCCGAGGTGGCTGTCTTCCTCTTCGCCGATCGGCGTCTCGAGCGAGATGGGCTCTTTCGCGATCTTCAAGACCTTGCGGACCTTGTCGAGCGGCAGCTCCATCTTCTCGGCGATCTCTTCCGGCGTCGGCTCGCGGCCGATCTCCTGCACGAGGTAGCGGCTGGTGCGGATGAGCTTGTTGATCGTCTCGATCATGTGCACCGGAATACGAATGGTGCGGGCCTGATCGGCGATGGCGCGGGTGATGGCCTGACGAATCCACCAGGTGGCGTAGGTCGAGAACTTGTAGCCGCGCTTGTACTCGAACGGGTCGACGGCCTTCATGAGGCCGATGTTGCCTTCCTGGATCAGGTCGAGGAACTGCAGGCCGCGGTTGGTGTACTTCTTCGCGATCGACACCACGAGGCGCAGGTTGGCTTCGACGAGCTCGCTCTTGGCACGCTCCGCGCGGCGCTCACCGAGCCGAATCGCGTCGTGCTTCTTCTTGAGCGTCTCGATCTCCATGCCCGCGTCTTCTTCGACCTTCTTGATGCGGCGAAGGGCGGTGCGGACGTCACGATCGAGGGCTTCGACGAGCTCGTCGGTGCTGTTGAGGCGGCGGGCGAGGCGCTTGAGGGCCTGCGGGTTGCCCGTGGACTCCTTGAGGGCGACCTTCAGATCGTTCAGCGGCACGCCGTACTGGCGCTCGATGTCACGCAGCTCGTCGTCGGAGCGGTTGACGAGGTCGATCATGTCGGCCACGTGCTTCACGATGCGGTCGATCATCTTCTTCGACAGGCGCATCTCTTCGAGCGCTTCCATCAGCTTCTCGCGAAGCTCGACGGCCTCCTGCTTCATCTCCTTGCGCTTGACCTCTGAGAGCTTCTTGCGCCCCGTGAGATCCTCTTCGACGTCGATCAGGTCCTTGTAGATCTTCCGGAACTTGTCGATCTGCTTGTTGATCGTCTCGATGCGGTTGAGCTCGGCCGCGTTGAGCTGAATCTCTTTCGGCTGGCCAGGGACGACGGGCTCGACGACGCCTTCGACGCCCTCGACGGTCGGCTCCTCGTACTCCGGCTCTTCCTCTTCCTCACGCGCGGGCTCTTCGGGAGCGTCTTTCAAGACCTCACGAATACGCAGCTTGCCGGCGCGCAGGCGCGGGCCGATCTCCATCACCTCGGCGACCGCGACCTTGCAGTCGAGCAGGGCGCGCATGACTTCCTTCTCGCCGTCCTCGATGCGCTTGGCGATCTCGACTTCGCCCTCGCGGGTGAGCAGCGAGACCGAGCCCATCTTGCGCAGGTAGAGGCGAACGGGGTCGTTCGACTTCGCGCCAGGCTCGTCGGCGATCTTCGGCGCCTCTTCTTCTTCCTCTTCCTCTTCTTCCTTCTTCTTCTCCTGCTCTTCTTCGGCCGCGACGGTCGGCTTCACCTCGGTGTTGTCGACCGACTTCTGCGCGTCGACGATCTCGATCTCGTTGTCGCCGAACATCGACATGACGTCGTCGATCTGATCGGACGACACGACGTCGGCAGGGAGCGCGTCGTTGACCTCGTCGTAGGTCAAGAAGCCCTTCTGCTTGCCGGCCTCGAGGAGATCCTTCACCTCTTTGCGCTCGGTGACGGGCTCTTCTTCGACCTCTTCCTTCTGCGCGTCGGGATCGACCTCGGCGTCGAGCATGGCCTCGTCGGCCAACTCTTCGACCTCGTCGCCGTCGACCTCTTGAGCGCCCTTGTTGCCCTTGGTCTTCAAGAGCTTCGCGCGCGCGAGCGCCGCAGCGTCTTGCTGAGGGCCGGTGGCGGTCGCGCCCGCAGGCTTCGCGGACTTCACCATCACGCGCTTGCCCTCGGGCTTCACGGGCTCGGTCGCCTTCACCGGCACCACCTTCTTCTTCTTCAGGTCCTTGTCGGACTTCTTCTTGTCGGCGCGGGTGGTTTTGGTGGGCATGGTCGAGAGCACCTACGGGGTGGGAAACCTGCTCAAAGGCCCGGCCCTTACCCCAAAGGCCGGACACAATTCAAATAACCGTCACAGCTTCATTTCAGTGACAGCGCCAGTGTCGAATTCAGGGCTTCCTGCCCTTTTTGGCTTTCAGCCTGGCGAAGAGGGCCGAAAACTTCTGACGGTCCTCCATCAACTGTCTTGCCTCGTCCGAGAGGTCCGAGGCCCCCTGCACCTGCTTGAACTCCTGATCGATGCGGGTGATGTGGCCCTGAACGGCGCTGAGCTTGAGGCTCAAACACGCCTCCTGGAACGCAAGTTCCAGCGCTTCGGGGGCCAGGGGGAGCTGCGGGCGCCACTTGTCGACGGCCGACTTGAGCGAGTCCGACGCGTCGTAGACGGCGTCTTCGGGGCTCGAGCCTCCCTGAATGGTGGCGATCAGCCGGCGCACGCCCGGGTGGCCCAGCTCGTCGCACGCCCGGTCTTCGTCTTTGTCGAGCAGCCGCCGGTCGCGCAGCACGCAGGCCGCGTAGTACGCCTCGAGGTCGCGGGGCGGGGGCTCGACCTTGATGGGCTTCTCAACCGCCCGGACTATCTGGGGATTCTTGCTCTTGAGCGCCGCTTCGAGCTCGCTGGCCGGAATGCCGAAGTGTTTCGAGAGGGCCCCGAAGAAGGCGCTGCGAACGAGGCCGACGGGCAGGACCGAGGTGACAGCCTTCAAGCGATCGAGCGCGCTCATCTTCTCTTCGAAGGACGCATTGGGGCCGCCGGGGAGCATCGACATGAAGAGGTGTTCGGTGAGCGGCCGGGCCTTCGAGACCAGCTGCTGCACGGCCTCGGCGCCCACCTTGCGGGCGTAGGTGTCGGGATCTTCGCCTTCGGGCAGCACGGCGACGCGGGAGGACTGACCAGCCGCCAGAATGGGCCCGGCGAGGCGCTCCACGGCCTTGCGGCCTGCTTCGTCGCCGTCGAGCAACAGGACGAGCTCCTTGGCCTCCAGGCGGCTCAGCAACGCCATGTGGCCTGGAGTCAGGGCCGTCGAGCACAGAGCCACCGCGTGCTTCACCCCGGCCTGGTGCAGGCCGATGGCGTCGAAGTAGCCCTCGCACAGCACCGCCGACTTCTTCTTGCGGATCTCGTCGCGCGCCTGGTCGGTCGCGTAGAGCACCTCGGACTTGTTGTAGAGCCGCGACTCTTTCGAGTTCAGGTACTTCGGCCCCTCGTCGCCCTCGAGCAGGCGGCCGCCGAACGCGATGGTGCGGCCCTCGGGCGAGCGGATGGGGATCATCACGCGCCCGCGGAACATGTCGTAGAAGCCGTCGCCCTTGCTGCGCGGTGAGACGAGGCCGGCCTTCTCTCCGAAGGCGAGCAGGCCCTGCTCACGCAGACGATCGGCCAGATCGGTCCACGCGACGGGCGCCCAGCCAAGCCCGAAGGCGCGCATCAGATCGTCCGTCAGCCCACGCGAGCGCAGGTACTCGCGCGCGTGATGCCCGATGGCGGGATCCCACAGGCGCTGCTGGAAGTGCTGGGCCGCGAAGTCGGTCGCGTCCTTGATCTGCTGCTTCTCGCGCATCGCCGGGTCGACGGCGGCCTCGAGATCGATGCCGAGCTCCTTCGCGAGATCCTGCACGGTGTCGACGAAGGGCTTGCCGAGCAGGCGCTGCACGAAGCTGATGGCGTCACCGCCGGCCTGACAGCCGAAACACTTGAAGCGGCGGGTGTCGGCCCAGACGTAGAAGCTCGGCGATTTTTCCTGATGAAACGGGCAGAGCCCTTTGTAACTGCGCCCCGACTTCTTGAGCTCGACGCCGTGCCGCTGCACCAGCGCGATCATGTCGACGCGCTCGCGGATCTCGTCGATCTTGTTCTCGGGGATCAGCAAACGCGACGGCTCCTCACACGCGCACGCGGGCGCGCCCCAACGGTAACCACGACGAAGCCGATCGAGTCAGCGGCGCCCGCCCATTCAGGCTCGGCGCCGATGGAGTCGGAGGGGAGCTCAAGTCAGGCGCGAGAGCTGCGCCTTGACCTCTTCGCTGATCGCCTTGCCTTCCGCCTGTCCCTTGAGCCGCGCGCTGGTGAGCTTCATGGCCATGCCGAGGTCCTTGATCGACTGCGCTCCCGACTCGTCGATGCAGGCCTTCACGGCCGCGGCGAGCTGCTCGCTGGTGAGCTGCGTGGGCAGGTAGGTCTGCAGCACGAGAATCTCTTTCTCTTCCTTCTCGGCGAGATCGAGGCGGTTGGCGTCCTTGAACTGCGCGGCCGAGTCGCGGCGCTGCTTGATGAGCGTGCCGACGATCGTCATGACGCCGGAGTCGTCGAGCACCTTCGCCTCGCCCTCGACCTCTTTGTACTTCACGGCGCTCTTGAGCATGCGCAGCACGCTCAGCTTGAGCTCGTCCTTCGCGCGCATCGCGTCCTTCAGCTCGGAATCCAGGCGCTCTTTCAGGGTGGCCATGTGCATCTCCTTCGATGAAGCGGGTTCGACGCAACGAACAAAACGGAGGTTGGCAACGACTGGTCGCCAACCTCCGGGGACTTCTGACAGGTCAGCCGACGTGTGCCGGCCAGCGCGTCATTGAGGGGGTCTTCAGGAGACCTTGCGGAACTTCTTCACCGCGCGCTTCTTGGCAGCCATCATCTTCTTCTTCTTCTTCACCGATGGCTTCTCGTAATGCTCACGCTTGCGGATCTCGGAGAGGATACCGGCCTTCTCCGTCGCCTTCTTGAAGCGCTTGAGAGCGCCCTCGATGGACTCGCCGTCCTTGACACGAATCGTCGTCATCTGAGCCTGTCACCTCCTTTGGACATCACCCGTAAGGTGATGCGTCGAATACCGAAAAAACCGAGCGGCTCGTGGCACAGTCAGCAGGGAAAGGCAACGAGATGACTGCTTTCCATGAGCGACGGGCCGAGGGCGACGCCCAGGACGTCTACGAAGAGCTGCTGCGCCAGGCGAAGGGCTTGTTCGAGGGCGAGCGCGATCTGATCGCCAACGCGGCCAACCTCTCGGCGCTGATCGCCTTCCATCTCGAGGGGCTCAACTGGTCGGGGCTCTACTTCCTGAAGGGCCGTGAGTTGGTGCTGGGCCCCTTCCAGGGAAAACCCGCGTGCGTGCGCATCGCGGTAGGGAAGGGCGTCTGCGGCACGGCGGTGGCGAAGGGCGAGTCGGTGCTGGTGCCTGACGTGCACGCATTCCCCGGCCACATCGCGTGCGACTCGGCGTCGGAGAGCGAGCTCGTCGTGCCGCTGCTGAAGAACGGAGCGGCGCTCGGCGTGATCGATCTCGACAGCCCGAGGAAGGGCCGGTTCAGCGAGGCCGATCAGCAGGGGGTCGAAGCGCTGGCGCGGCTGTTCGTCGACGCGAGCGATTGGCCCGAAGGCCGGTGACGGCTCCGGAGGCCGGTCAGCTTCCGGGTTCGTGGCCTCGACCGGTGTTCTGAATCTGACTGGTGGCCGCCAGCGATCGCGAACTCAGCTCGGGGTGCGTGACTGCGCGGCGATGAGCTCGCTCGAGATGGCCTCGTGCTCATCGGTGGTCATCTCTTCGTCGTGCGTCGAGCCGAGCGCCGGCGTCTCTGAGGCGGTGCCGAGGTGCGACTTGAGGCGGTCAGGCAGCACCGAGTCCCACGCGCCCATCAGCGGCTTGCCGAGCTGATTGAGGGCGACCACCATCACCTCGGCGACGGCGTTCTTCACCAGCGCGGCCGCCTCGGGCGAGTCGGAGTGCTCTGCAAACGCCACCAGCGCGCTGACGTCGGAGAGCAGTTGCTGCAGCGCGGCCGACACGTGCGCAGCGGTCTCCTTGTTCAACGTCGCGAACGACACCTCGTCAGCCATGCGGGCACTCTCTCATGGCTTTGGGAGACGCGGAACGGGCGAGGTGGCTCACTCACGGGTGATAATAACAATCGATCGCCGTCACCCCGAACAGGTCCTGCACGTCGAGGTTGACGCCCACGACGAGGCCTGCACCCGTGACGAGCGGCTGTCCACCAGGGGCCTGCGGCATGACGATCGCCATGTGCCGCACGCGCATCTCTTTTGGGATGACGACGACCAACTGGCCGCGCTCCGCGATGTCGAAGACGTCGCTCTCGGCGATCTTCACCCAGCCGCGCATCGGGCCTTCGTGTTTGAGCCAATCGATGGTCTGGGCGAGCGAGAGCTCGCGCGCGCCGGTGAAGTGGGGGACCTCGCAGCCCATCGCGCGGCTGACGTCCCACACGTAGATGTGGCCGCGCGGCTTGCCGGGCGCGTCTTCGTCGTAGCGATCGTTGTTGCCGATGGCGAACTGGTTCACCACCTGCTCGAACAGCGCCTTCGAGCGTTTGCCCTCGCGGCTGGTGAACGGGGCCTTCAGCGCGCGCCACGTCTCACGGCCCACGCACTCGGGCAGCGGGCTCGAGCCGTCGGGGTTGTAGTCAGGGTCGATCCACTCTTCTTCGGCCTCAATCGCCTTCATCGTGCCGGGGTCGGTGGTGTTGCCGATGTAGTTGGCGCGCTTTCGCTGCGCGCCCCAGGAGCCGAACGCGTCGTCTTGCTGGAGTTTCTGCACCTCGGTCATGTGCGCACGGCTGACCTTCGCCATGTCGAAGCCGCCGGCCGGCACGGCGATGGGCCCGGTGGTGCCGCCGGTCTGAATGGGGATCGAGCCCGTGGTGGTGCGCGTGGGCTTGGCGCCGACCTGAGGCAGCTGGTTGCTCGACTTGCTGGTGACCGGCGGAAGGCTCGACTTGCTCGTCGACACCTGTGGGAGCCCTTGCGCCGACTTGCCGGTCGCGATGGGAATCTGGCCGGTCGGCGTCTTGCCTCCGGGAATCTGGGGAAGCTGCCCGTGGGACTTTTGAGTCGAGACGGGAATCTGGCCCGTGGTGCGGCGCGGCGGCACCGACTCGAGCTCTCGCGCGGACGAGCCCGACTGCCCCTGCTTCTGGTCCTTCGGAGGCGGCATGCGTGCGCCACACTGTAGCGCGGTCGCGGCAGGTGGTGATCAGTCAACGACTTCGCCGACGCGCACGTCCTCACGCACGAACCGAGAGCCGAAATTTTGCCGGCGTGTGTGCCTCGTGGTCACATCATCAGGCCTGTAGCGAACCCATGCTGATCCGATCGACCCTGATCATCTGCTGTCTCTCGATGCTCCCCGCGTGGGGCGCGCAGTCGAACGCCGACGAGGCGTACCAGCTCGCCAAGACCGAGTACCAGAAGCTCAAGCAGGACGAGAAGCGCCGCGGGCTGCGGCACCACTGGCTCAACGTCGGCAAGCGCTTCGACGTGGTGGCGACGAAGCACCCGAAGAGCGAGCGGGCTCCCGAGGCGCTCTTCATGTCGGGCCAGCTGTTCGCCGATCTGTCGCGGCTGTCGCAGAACTCCGACGATCTCTCGGCGGCAGAGCGCTCGTGGCGGAAGCTGATCGACGCGTGGCCGAAGCACAAGCTCTCCGATGACGCGGCGCTGGGCCTCGCGCGGCTGCTCGCCGATCGCCGGAATGATCCAAAGGGCGCACGGAAAGTGCTCGAGCGCTCGATGGACGTCGCCACCGACAAGAAGAAGGAGATGCAGAAGCTCCTCGCGTCGCTGCCCGTGCCTGTCGAGCCGAAGAAGGAGAAGCCGCTCAAGGTGAAGGAGCTCGTCGCGAAGAGCGCTCCCGCCGCGAAGCCAGTGCGCGCCGCGCCAGTCGCGATCGACGCGTCGACGGAAGAAGAAGAGAGCCCGGCTCCGACGACGACGCGGGTCTCGGCCCTCGCCGAGGCGCTGCGCAAGCTGAGAGAAGAGACGCCCACGGCGCCGACGAACCTCGAGAACGACGACGAGAGCGCTCCATCCGCTCAGGGCCGCCGGACGCCGGTCGCCCTCCGCCCGGAGCCGGTGCCCGTTGACGCCGCGCCCGTCGATGAAGACGCCGCCGTCGAGCCATCCGACGCCTCGGCGATCGCGTCGCTGCAGGAGAAGTTGCGTGACGTTCGTGTCGGCGCTCGCAAGCCCGACCCTGCCGCGCGTTCACGCTTCGCCGCGCTCGCCAAACACCAGCAGGCCGACGAGCTGTCGCTGGCCCAGCAGCTCGGGCTCAAGGTTCGCCGGGTGATCATCGACGCGGGCCACGGCGGGCATGACACCGGTGCCATCGGGCCGACCGGAGTGCGCGAGAAGGACGTTGCCCTCGGCGTGGTGCTGAAGCTCAAGGACAAGCTCGAGGCCCTGGGGCTCGAGGTCGTGCTCACCCGTGACGACGACACCTTCGTGGCGCTCGATCAGCGCACCCGCATCGCCAACAAGGAGCACGGCGATCTGTTCATCTCGATTCACTGCAACGCGGCGCCTTCGAAGAACCTGCGCGGCGTCGAGACGTACACGCTGAACACCTCGAGCAATCGCTACTCGGTGCGCCTCGCGGCCCGTGAGAACGCGACGACCGAGCGGGGCATCAACGACCTCCAGTACATCCTTGCGGACCTGGCGACCAAGGCGAACACCGGTGAGTCGCAGCGGCTCGCCGAGAGCGTTCAGCGCTCGCTCATTCGCGGCCTGTCGAAGGAGTACAAGGGCGTTCGGGATCTCGGCACCAAAGAGGCGCTCTTCGTGGTGCTCCTCGGCGCGAAGATGCCGTCGATTCTCGTCGAGACCTCGTTCCTGTCGAACCCTGAAGACGAGCAGCGTCTGGCGAGCGAGGAGTACCAGCAGGCGCTCGCTGACAACGTCGCCGAGGCCGTCGAGTCGTTCCTCGAGGCACGGAACAAGGTCGCGCAGGTCGACTGAAGGCAGTCGGAGAACGCGGTCACTGCTGCTCGAACCAGTCGAGGCACTCCACCTGGAAGTTGGTCCAGAACGCCGAGCAGTGCGGCGCAGCGGGGCGGCGCAACAGCACACAGTCGTGTGCCGGGTCAGCGTCGAGGGCGGAGCAGAAGCCCGCGATGGGCGCCTCGGGCACGACGTCCTTGAGACAGCGCTCCGGGCCGGTCGCGAAGGTGCTGCCCTCTGACACCAGCTTCCAGTGCGGAATGGCGAAGTCGACGGCTCCGACCCCTGGCACGAACTCGGCCTGCTCGGTGATGAAGGACTCCCACGCCAGGCAATCGCCGTTCCCGCACGAGCCCGCCCAGGTGCGCGCGCTGTGGGCAGGGTCGCATGCGCACTGACCGCCCGGGCTGGCCCCACAGGCGTGGGCAGGTCGAGCCGATGCCGTCGTGAAGGCTTCGACCATGCGACGGTGACGAGGGGCGCACGAGGCGCCGCCGTCGAGCATGCCGTCGCCGACGAAACGATCCTGCGCGGGCAGACTGAAGACGCCTTCGCTGAAGCAGGCGCCGTTGGTGCGCGAGGCGAGCCACTGCGTGTCGTCGGGAAGGCGCGCGGCGACGACGGGGTAGCGCGTGGCGCCGGCGCTGCAACCGACCATCAGTGCGTCGCGGCCAGTCCAGACGCCGCGCTCGTCGCGGAGCGGCTTGAACACCGCGTCGAGGTTCTGCTGATCGCGCTGCGGAGCGCCGAGGGTGGTGGGCAGCATCTCGCCCGGGAAGAGCGGTTGCACGCAGGCGGCCAACCAGCCGGGCCTGTTTGCCGTCGCGCGCAGCTGAGCGCCGGCTTCGTCCGACGCGCAGTCCATGGCGGCCCAGAGCACGAGCAGCCGGTCGCAGGGCTGCGCCGCCGTGCACCGTGCCGGATCGTACACGAGGCGGGTCTGGCACTGGCCACACCGAGCACCCGCGTCGCGCGACGCGCAGTCGTGCGGCAGCGCAGCGCATGCAGAGAGAAAGCGCACCTCGTCGGTGAGGCCTCCGTCGCTCGTCATGCCTCCGTCAGCGCCCGCATCACGTCCGTCGTCCGTGCGGCCCCCGTCGACTTCTCCTGCATCGGTGCTCTGCCCGGCGTCGAGCGCGGGCACAGAGGGAAGGCAGGCAGTGGCGACGGTCACGAAGGCAAGGGACGCGAAGAGTTTCACGACTCGAGATCGTAGACTTTGTGACTCGCCTCCGTGCCGATGTTTCAGTCGACCGAGGCGGTGCCGGAAAGGCGCTACTTGATCGCACCAGCGATCGCGAAGATCGGCAGGTACATCGCCAGCAGGAAAAACGTTGGTTGCGCGAGCGTCGTCACCAGCGAGACGGTCAGCGCCAGCCACTTCGCCTCGAGCCGGGTCGAGCTCGCGACGATCACGAAGCAGCCCACCGCCAGCCCGAGCGGCACCCAGGGTTTCACCATCAACAACGTGAGCTGCGGGAGCCGCGAGCCAAAGTCAGCGAACATCTTCACGTACACCGGCGCGATCACGAACGAGGCGATGAAGCCCCAGAGCACGCCGAGCGCCGAGATGATCAACGCGGCCCCGTTCACGGTTGGACGGACTTCAGCACGCCGCCGCCGAGCGTCCCGAGCCAGAGCGTTGTGCGGCCGGCCTGAACGAAGCCGTCGACCGCCGTCACGCGCCGCTGGCTGCCCGAATCGACCAGCCGCCACTGAATGCCGTCGAAGCGCATCATGAAGCCGAACCGCACGGGCGGGTTGGTGCCGCCCACCATGTAGAGGTTGTCGACTGACGTGCCCCACGAGGCGGTCGCGATATCCATCGGAATGGGGAACGCCTCGAGCGCCGAGAGGGTCGCGGTGTCCCAGTACACGCCGAAGCGGGAGTCTCCGTACGCCCAGGCCTCACCACCACCTGGTGCGTAGAGCGTCTTCCACGGGCCGTGGTTCACCGTCATCGAGGTTCGCGCCGTCCACATCATGCCGACGCGCTGGGCGAGGTACTCATCGCCTGCGACCCAGATCTCCATCTGGTTGGGGCAGCTCACGGCGAACGCATTGCCCATCAGGCCCGGGAGCGCCGCGAACGCGAGCTGACCTGCGGTCCCCGTGTACGCCGCCGCGTTGTCACCGGCGCCGACGAGCAGGTTGCCGCACCACTTCAGATCGCGAATCGGGCCCGCGAGGTTGGCGGGCACCTGCACCCAGTCGGTCTGATCCCAGCGGTACACCGCGCCGGCCGTCGAGACGATCACGTCCTGGCCTTCGCGCGCGACGATGGCGAAGACCTGGCCGGTGAACGGCTGCGGGTCACCGAGCAGCTCCCAGCCATTCGTTCCCTGATGCATGACGACGCCCTGCTTCGTGGCGCATGCGGCGTCGACGCACTCGTTGACGCTCACGAAGACGTCGGAAGGCGTGGCCGCGATGTCAGCGACGTCTCCGTAGAAGCCGCGGCTGCGCTCGATGAACGACGCAGTCATCGAGTCCCACTCCCAGACCGCGCCGAAGTCGCCGACGACGAAGCCGGTGGTCGAGGCAGGGCCGCCGCCGAAGACGCCGCGAGGCACCTGGGGACCGCGCATCGTGAACTCCACCCAGGCGATGGTCGGCACCGGCATGGAGCCGCCATCCATCACGCCTGCATCGGGATCGACACCGGCATCGGGATCGACACCCGCATCGACCGGAACGCCAGCATCGCCCGGCATCATCGGGGCTTGGAGGTCGAGTGCTGCAATGAGCGCCGCCCCACTGCGACGCCCGGCGAGCACGAGCCGGTGGTCGAACACGTCGGCGCTGGTGAACTGCGCGTTCGAGAGCGTCGAGGGCAGGTTGGTCGCGCTCCAGCCGCCGTTCACGAAGTGCCACAGCCGTCCGCCGCCGACCGCCCACGACTCGCCCGTGGTCGGGTTGACGATCTTGCCGGTGGTGAGGAGCACGGCGAGCTCACGCTCGTACAGCGAGTCCCACACCCGACGCGCAGGATCGTAGCGGTAGATGCTGCCGAGCTCGTTGACGACGGCGAACGCGCCCTGGCCGTCGCCGATGATCGACATCACGCGGCGCAGGGTCGGGTTGTTCTCTTCGACCCACGCGTTGTTCCGGTACGCGAGCAGGTTGTTGCCGATGCCCGCCGCCATGCCGTGGGTGCCATCGAACCAGAGCGTCGACAGCTCCGAGATGCTGTTGGTCGTGAAGAGCCGCACGCGGGGCGCCGCGGTGCCGCGGAACTCGACGGCGACGCCGGTGGTGCCGCTGACGCCGACGGCGATCGCGTTGGTGGCGGTGGTTCCTCCGACGGCGCGCAGCGACAGGCCGGGCGACGAGAACAGCCGCTGCCACTGGTTGGTCGTGCTGCGGGCGATCACGGTGCCGTTCTCACCGACGAAGATGGTTCCGAGGCCACCGGGAGCGAGCCCACCGCCCCAGAGATCGTTGCCGGTGGGAAACGGGTTGTCGTGCGCGGCGCTCACGGGCCCGGCGAGTGGAGGATCGCGCGTGACGAAGATCTTCGCGGTCGCCGACTTCATTCCCGCGCGCGCCGTCAACGTGGCCGCGCCAGGGTCGAGCGCCGTCACCGTGCCCGCCCCGTCGACGCGCGCCACGCGGGCCGGCGTCACCGACCACGTCACGCCAGTCTCGATGGACTCACCGTTGGGCGCCAACACCCTCGCGGTGAACGCGCGCATCTCTCCGACGCGCATGTTGGCTTCCATCGGCTCGATCTCGAGGCGATCGATGTTGGGTGTGAGCGGCGAGGTGATCCAGAAGAGCCCGAGGCGATCGGTCGGAGCTTCCACCGCTTCGAACGGCGTGGTGTTGGTTCGCGAGCCGGGCATGGGGTTCAAGAACGAGTCGTTCCCCGACTGACGGCGCATGTCGTAGGTGCCGGGGTCGACGCCCTTCACCAGTCGCTCGGTGTCCCACGTCAGGAAGATCTTCACCGGCGTGGCGAAGCGCAGGTTGGTCGGGCTGAAGCGGAAGCCGAAGCTGATGCGCTTGCGGTCGGGCACCTCGGGAACGCCGGTGTCGATCTTCGTGATGAAGATGTTCGTCTCTTGCGTGACGGCGCCGCGCGGGAAGTCCATCGCGTACCCGTTGCGGATGAAGATGCCGCCTTCGGGGCCCACGACGATCGTGTTGTCATCGCCGCCGTCGGGCAGGTTCACGGGGGGCGGGCAGCCGAGGAAAACGGCAGACACCGCCAGCAACCCGAACAGGGAGGACGACCGGAAAATGACCTTCAAGGGGTGGTGCTCCTTCGGCCCAGACGGCGCCTTGAAACTTCGAAGGCGCGAACCGCACGCATACTCCACGAACGACCGTTGGAACACCACCTCGCGCGTGCGTGTCGCGAGGCCATGGTTAAGAGGGAATGCGTCTGGCCGGTGAGTGTTGCCGGCCTGCTTGAACGTTCAAGACAGGAGCCTCATGTCGCTGCCCCGTTTCGCCTCAACACTCCTCATGCTGTCGGGTGCCCTTGCCCTCGCGCAGCCCGTCACGCCGAAAGAGGCCGCGCTGCCCAGCCTCGCGCCGCTCATCGAGTCGGTGAAGGGCGCGGTGGTGAACATCGACGTGCGCAAAGAGCTCAAGGGCGACGAGCTGGCGAGCCTGCCGCTCCCGATGCGTCAGCGCCGTGGGGGCTCGCCGCCGACGACGCAGGGCAGCGGCTCGGGCGTCATCATCGACTCGAAGGGGCTCGTGCTGACCAACAACCACGTCGTCGTCGACGCCCTGACGATTCGGGTGCGGCTCGACGACGGGCGCGCGCTCGACGCCGAGATCCTCGGGCGAGATCCGCTGACCGACCTCGCGCTCCTCAAGATCAAGGGCAAGGCCGACAAGCTGCCGTCGGTCGCGTTGGGCGACTCGGCGCTGATGCGCGTCGGAGACTTCGTGGTCGCCATTGGCAACCCGTTCGCGCTCGCGCACTCGGTCACGCTCGGCATCATCTCGGCGAAGGACCGCGACATCTCGGCGGGGCCGTACGATCAGTTCCTCCAGACCGACGCGGCCATCAACCCCGGCAACTCCGGCGGGCCCCTGTTCAACTTGAAGGGCGAGGTCATCGGCATCAACACCGCGATCAACGCAGCGGGCAACAGCATCGGCTTCTCGGTGCCGTCGAACCTGGCGAAGGCACTGCTGCCGCAGCTCGAGGCGAAGGGCTACGTGGTGCGCGGATGGCTGGGTATCGCTCCGCAAGACGTCTCTCCTGCCCTCGCGAGGGCGCTCGGCGTGCCCAACGGAGAAGGCGCGCTCGTGGTGAACGTCACGGAGGGCGGACCCGCGTCGAAGGCCGGCTTGAAGGAAGAAGACGTCATCATCGCGATCGATGGCGCGAAGATTCCGAACGCCTCGGGCCTCGTGCGCCTGGTCGGACTCAAGCGTCCCGATGCCGCCGTCACGCTGTCGTTGATTCGCCAGGGAAAGCCCGTCGAGCTGAAGGTGACGCTGGGAGTTCGGCCCGACGTCGAGGGCCTCGGCGCGATCGATCGACCCGAGAGCTCAGGCGCGCAACCGACACCTCGACTCGGGCTCTCGGTCGATGATCTCGATCCCCGCTTCTCGAGCGCGACGGGCATTCGTGGCGGCGCTGCGGTCGTCGAGGTCGCTCCCGGCTCACCTGCAGAGAAGGGTGGGTTGCGGCGCGGCATGGTCGTCACCGAGCTCAATCATCGGCCGGTGAAGAACCGCGACGAGCTGATGAAGGAGCTGAAGGGCGCGAAGTCGGGCGAGGTCGTCTTGTTGCGCACCGTGGTGCCTGGTGGCGGCAGAGGTCTGCAGGCGATCGAGGTCCCCTGACCCGGGCAGCGGTGTCAGCTCTGAAGATCGTGTCACGCCGGCGCGTCAAGGCGCTGCGCCTCGCTGTCGCAGTGTCCTCGAATCGGAGACAGAGCTCAGCTCAACCCCCTGAAACTCTGTCGACTGTCCGCATTCGAGTCGTTGGCCCCTCAGTTGCTTTTGAAAGCTTCGCCATGACCGACCCCATCAACCACGCGACGACCCGAACGGACCGCCCGACGGTGGTGATGCCCGTGACGCGGCTGGTGAGCCGGCCTGCCGTCACCATCGTGAATGGGCAGTTGGTCGCGGTGAAGGTGCTCGTCGACCGCAAGGCCGCCTGAGCGCAAGCCGCAGCACAACCGTGCTTCGTCGTCTCCACGCGCTCTCGAGGACTCGGTCGGCGAAGAACTCGTCTTCCGCGCCGCAACTCCGATTCACAGTGGCCTTCGCCTCCATGGGGCAGGCGAAACACGGCACTTTCATGCTGACGTGGGTCGTCACCTGCTGACGTGGGTCGTCAGCTGCTCACCCCTCGCGGTGCCGACCTCCCCGGGCCCGAAAATCAACCGCCTGGATGTATCGTCACACCATGTAGTGTCACGCTTGCTCATGTCTTCCGGCGCTGCTACGCCGCGCGGCTCCGAGGCCGATTTACCGGCTCGGGAGCGATTCGCACTTCCGCGAATTCGCGACGGTGAGGGGCACCAGCATGCGTCTGAAGCGGCTCGACATCACGGGCTTCAAGTCCTTCATGGACCGTACGGTGTTCTCGTTCGACAACGGCATCACGGCCGTCGTCGGACCGAACGGGTGCGGCAAGTCGAACGTCGTCGACGCCATTCGCTGGGTCATGGGCGAGCAGAGCGCCAAGAACCTGCGCGGCCGCGGCATGGAAGACGTGATCTTCAACGGCTCCGAGACGCACGCGCCGCTGTCGATGGCCGAGGTGACGCTGACGCTCACCGTCGAGCCGCCAGACATTCTGCCTGAGACGCTCGCGGGCTTGCCCGAGGTGTCCGTCACGCGGCGCCTGTTCCGCTCCGGCGAGTCCGAGTACCAGATCAACCGCACCACCACGCGCTTGCTCGACATCACCGAGCTGTTCCTCGGCACCGGCGTCGGCACCAAGGCGTACTCGATCATCGAGCAGGGCCGCGTCGGGCAGATCGTCTCGGCCCGCCCTGAAGATCGCCGCTCGTTCATCGAAGAGGCCGCCGGCATCACGAAGTACAAGGCCCGCCGCCGCGCCGCCGAGCGGAAGATGGAGGCGACGCAGCAGAACCTGTTGCGCGTCAACGACATCGTCGTCGAGCTCGAGCGCCGCCTCGACTCGCTCGAGCGTCAGGCGAAGAAGGCCGAGAAGTACAAGCGCCTGCGCGGTGAGATGCGCGACATCGAGCTGCACCACAATTCGCACCGGTTCCTCGAGCTCTTCGCGCAGCGCTCGATGCTGACGCACCAGCTCGAACACCGCACCGCCGAGGAGCAGGAGAAGCTCGCCAAGGTGCAGGCGATGGACGCCGACATCAGCACCCGCCGCGAGCGGCTCGAAGCCGAGACCGTCGCGCTCGAGACCGCCGCTGCCGAGTTCTACGCCCTCGAGGCGCAGGTGCAGCTCGACTCGCAGAACCTCGGGCACTGGAAGGAAGACCTCGACGCCACCAACGCGCGCGTCACCGCCGCCCAGACCGAGCTGGCCGAAGTGCTCGAGCGCAAGACGATCGCCGAGAAGGAGAAGCTCGAGGCCGAGGCTGAGCTGCAGCACCTGGGCGTCGCGTCGCGTGAAGACGAGGTCGCGCTCGACGTGCTCGAAGAAGAGCTCCGCCGCATGGTCGAGTTGATGGCGCAGGTGACGGTTCGCCTCGAGGGCGAGCGTCGCGAGCTGGTCGACATCGTCACGCGGGTCGCCAACCACGAGTCGAACCTTGCCAACCTCGAGTCCCGTCGGCTCGAGCTGGAGCAGCGCTCCGAGCGCATCGACGCGGAGCGCGCGGTGCTGGTCGCCGAGCAGACGCAGCTCGAAGACGGCCGCAGAGAGGTGCTCTCGCGCGTCGAGCAGAGCCGGCAGATGGCGATGGAGATCACCCAGCGCCGCGGCGAAGAAGAGACGACGCTCACCCGCTTGCGTGAGGCCTTCACCGAGAACGAGGTGATGGTGCTCGCCCTGCGCGACGAGCTGTCCGACAAGCGCAGCCGCCTCACCTCGCTCGAGGAGATTCGCCGGAACTACGAAGGCTTCGATCGTGGCGTTCGCGCCGTCATGGGCAAGGCCGGAGAAGATCTCCGCCAGGCCGGCATCTTCGGGCTCGTCTCGGACATCGTGTCGGCGCCGCCCGAGTACGAGAAGGCCATCGAGGCCGCGCTCGGCGAGCAGCTGCAGCACATCATCGTCGAGACGCCTGAGCGTGGCGTCGAGTACGTCGAGTACCTCAAGTCGCTCGGTGAGGGACGTTCGACGTTCCTCCCCGTCATCACCGAAGCCATCACGCCGCTGCCCGCGCTCGAAGGCCCCGAAGTGCGCACCATGGCGCTCACCCAGGTGCAGGCGAAGGACGAGCTGCTCAAGCCGCTCATCGATCGCCTCTTGAGCGGCGTCGTCGTGGTGCACGATCTCGAGAGCGCGAAGTTGCTGGCTCCGCGCGCGCCTGGCTACACGTTCGTCACGATGGACGCCGAGGTGCTCCGTCCCGGCGGCATCGTCACTGGCGGCGTGATGGAAGGCCCTGCCGTCGGTGCGCTGCAGAAGAAGCGTGTGATCGCCGAGCTCAACGACGATGTGAAGCGGCTCGAGGAGCGCTACCAGGAGCTGATCACCCGCCACTACGAGCTGCAGAAGCAGGTCGGTCAGATCGAAGGCGTGCTCAAGGGGCTCGAGAAGAACGAGCACCAGGAAGAGCTCTCGCTGCAGAGCCACGAGAAGGACCTGTCGCAGGCGGGCTCCAGCCTCGTGAAGCTGCGTGAGCGCATCGCCGGGCTCGACGCCGAGTTGTCGCAGCTCGAAGCCTCGCGCAACGCGATGACGAATGATCTCGAGACCTCCCGCGGCGAGGTGGCGCACGGTCAGACCGATCGTCAGGGCCGCGAAGAGCGAGTGCAGTTGCTGTCGAGCGAGCTCGAGTCGCTCACGCTCAAGAGTGATTCGACGCGCGCCGAGGCCACCACCTTGAAGGTGAAGGTCGCCTCGTCGAGCGAGCGTGGCTCATCGGCCCGGCAGCGCGCCGATGCGCTGTTCGTGCAAGTCAACGAGCTCACGGAGCGGGCAGGGCGCCTCGCCACGACGGCGGAAGAGGGCAGCGGCCGGCTCACCGAGCTCGGGCAGCGCCTCAGCGAGACGGGCACCGGGCGTGAAGAGCGTGAGTCGAAGCTCTCCGAGGCCAGGCAGGAGCTCGAGGGTCGCAAAGAAGCGCACGGCCTCGAGGTCACGAAGGTGCGCGACGAGGAGCACGAGCTGCGCGAGCTGCGTACGTCGGTCGAGGAGCTCACCCACGGCCTCGCCGAGCTGACCCTCAAGAGCCGCGAGCTGGGCCTCGAGATGGAGCACCTCTCGAGCACCGTACAGGAACGCCACGGCGTCGCGATTCACGAGGCGATTCACCAGTACCACCTGCACCCGCAGCTCGGAGAAGAGGCCGTCGAGCGCCTCAAGGAACTCCGCGCGCAGGTCGAGAAGATGGGCGAGGTGAACGTCACCGCGATCGAAGAGCACCAGGAGATCGCCACCCGCTTCGACTTCCTCTCGAAGCAGAAGAAGGATCTCGAGGCCTCGCTCGCGCAGCTCACCGAGGCGATCAAGACCATCGATGAGACCAGCCGCCTGCGCTTCAAGGAGACGTTCGACATCGTGAACGAGAAGTTCCAGCAGGTGTTCCCGCGGCTGTTCGGCGGTGGGCGCGCCAGCCTGCTGATGACGAACGAGCCGGGCTCCTCTGAGCCGGGCATCGAGATCCTCGCGCAGCCGCCGGGCAAGAAGCTCCAGACGGTCAACCTGTTCTCGGGTGGCGAGAAGGCCCTGACGGCCGTCGCGCTCATCTTCGGCATCTTCCTCATCAAGCCGACGCCGTTCTGTCTGCTCGACGAGGTCGACGCGCCGCTCGATGAGGGCAACGTCGGCCGCTACAACGACATGGTGAAGGAGATGAGCAAGACGTCGCAGTTCATCCTCATCACGCACAACAAGCGCACGATGGAGATCGGCGACACCCTGTACGGCGTGACGATGGAAGAGCCGGGCGTGTCGAAGCTGGTGGCGGTGAACCTCAAGGAAGCCGCCGCGAACACCGATCAGCAGGTCGCCTGAGTCGTTGAGCCGGGTTCAAGAGCGGTGACCCATCGCGCGCGCTGCGCTATGGGCGCCGCCTCATGCCCGGAGGCCGTATGCGCACCTTCTCGTCCCTATTGATCGTCGTTCTTGCCAGCTGCGCCACCCAGCAGCCCGTGCAGAAAGAGCCGGCCCCCGCGAAGGAGGTCGCTGCGCCGCCGCCTGCGACGCCAAAGTTCGTGGCCGATCCCAACAAGCCGATGCCGCCGGGCGTCGACGAGACCGCGATCGACTTCACGGCCGACCCCTGCACCGACTTCTACCAGTACGCCTGCGGCACCTGGATGGCGAAGACCGAGATCCCCGCGGACCGCCCGCTGTACTCGCGCGGCTTCGTCGCGATCCAGGAGCGCAACGAGGCGCTGCTCAAGGCGATCCTCGACGAGGCGGCCGCCAACAAGCTCCCCGCTGGCACCGCGTTCGCGAAGCAGCTCGGCGACTACTACGCGACGTGCACCGATGAGGCGGGCCTCGAGAAGTCGCTGCCTGAGGTGAAGAAGTTCATCGACTCGGTGGCGAAGGTGAAGGACGCGAAGTCGCTCGCCACCAGCGTCGGCACCATTCACGCCGCCGGCTTCCGCCCGTTCTTCGACATCGGCGCCATTCAGGATCTGAAGAAGTCGACCGAGGTGATCGCGGCCCTCGATCAGAGCGGCCTGGGCCTGCCCGATCGCGACTACTACTTCGACGAAGACAAGAAGCCGGTGCGCGAGCAGTACCGCACCCACGTCGAGGCCATGTTCGGATTGCTCGGGCTCGACGGGAAGGTCTGCCAGCGCAAGGCCGACGAGGTGCTGTCGATCGAGACGCGGCTGGCGAAGGCCTCGCAGACCCGCGTGCAGCGACGCGATCCCAACACGCTGTACAACCGTATCGATCGCAAGGGCCTCACCGAACAGGCGAAGGACTTCGCGTGGGACGCGTACTTCACGGCCGTCGGCGCGAAGGACGTTCAGGCCATCAACGTGAACTCGGTGCCGTACTTCGTCGAGATCGCGGCCATCGCGAAGGACACGAAGCCCGAGCTGCTGAACTCGTACCTGACCTGGGTGGTTCTGCGCTCGTCGACTCCGGCGCTCCCCAAGGCGTTTCAGGACGAGGCGTTCGGGTTCTCGTCGAAGGCGCTGACCGGCGCGAAGGCCGATCGCCCGCGGTGGAAGAAGTGCGTCTCGTTCACCGACGGTGATCTCGGCGATGCGCTGGGCCGTGAGTTCGTTCGCCGCGCGTTCGGTGAAGACGGCAAGGCCCGTACGAGCGCGATGGTGGAGTCGCTCCAGAAGAGCTTCGAGGGCAACCTGAAGACGCTCTCGTGGTTCGACGAGCCGACCCGCGCCGCGGCGTTCGAGAAGGTCACGCGTATGGTGGGCAACAACAAGATCGGCTTCCCGTCGCAGTGGCGGGACTACGCGACGTTGTCGACCTCGCGTGGCTCGTTCTTCTCGAACTCCATCGCTGCGAACCGGTTCGAGGTGAAGCGCCAGCTCGCGAAGGTCGGCAAGCCCGTCGATCGCACCGAGTGGCTCATGTCGGCCCCGACGGTGAACGCCTATTACGACCCGCAGAAGAACGAGATCGTCTTCCCCGCCGGCATCCTCCAGCCACCGTTCTTCAACCGTGACGCGACCGACGCGGTGAACTTCGGCTCCATGGGCATGGTGGTGGGCCACGAGATCACCCACGGCTTCGACGACGAAGGCCGGCAGTTCGACGTCGACGGCAACGTGAAGGACTGGTGGTCGCCCAGCGTGGGCAAGGCGTTCGTCGAGAAGGCCTCGTGCGTGAAGAAGCAGTTCGACGCGTACACCGCGATCGGCGACGTGAAGGTGAAGGGCGATCTCACGCTGGGCGAGAACATCGCCGACCTCGGTGGCCTCAAGCTCGCGCACGCCGCGATGGCCGAGTGGTACGCGAAGAAGGCTGACGCCGACTCGCAGTACCGCTTCAACCGCAGCCAGCAGTTCTTCCTCGGGTACGCGCAGTCGTGGTGCACCAAGGTTCGTGACGAGACGGCGAAGGTCCGCGCGGCGACCGATCCTCACGCGCCGCCGTTCCTTCGGGTGCGTGGCCCGCTGGGCAACCTCGATGCGTTCACGACGGCGTTTCAGTGCGCGCCGAAGGCTCCGATGGTTCGGGCGGGCGCGGAGCGGTGCGTCGTCTGGTGAAGCGGGGCGGGTGACGGAGCCGCTCCGGCTCGCGAGGCTGAGCGAAGGGAAAGTGCACCTCGTCAGCGCGGGCGGAGGGGATTTTCGACGACCGCGCCGAGATGCCGCGAGCGAAGGGCAAGCGCACGTCGTCGATGCATCGCGGGCGGAGGGTTCGACGCCCGCGCCGAGATGCCGCGAGCGAACGGCAAGCGCAGGTCGACCCATGCGCGGGGGTTCCGCTTGGCGTGTGCTCCAAAGCTGCCGTCCACGCGATGAGCCGGATCGGGGCATCGCTCGCGGCGGTTTCAGGACGTCAGCTGACCGTCGCTGGTGGCGCAGGCCGGTGCGGCGTATTGGCAACATTCTGTTTTAATTCGAAATCCGACGCGACGCTTGCGGTTGGTCATGCGACCATGGCAGCTTTGGCCGAATGACCAAGCTCGACCTTCCGGCGCCCGCTTCGGCCCCCGTCTCGACCCCTCAGGCCCCACAGGAAGACGCCGACGAGCGCATCCTGAAAGCGGCTGGAAAGCTGTTCCGCGAGAAGGGCTTCGCGGCGACCACCGTTCGCGAGATCGCCTCAGCGGCGAACATGCTCCCGGGCAGCCTTCACTATCGCTACGCCAGCAAAGACGACGTCCTCCTCGCGCTCATGAACCGCGCGGTGAAGCGGGCGATGGCCGCGGTGCGGACGGCGATCGGCGACGAGAAACACCCGATGGAGAAGCTCCGGCTCGGCCTGCGCGCGCACCTCGAGCTGCTCTGCAACGGCGATGACTCGCTCTACGTGTTGCTCTTCGACTGGCGTTCGCTCCCGGCCGGAGCGCGTGAAGGCGTCGAGCGCGAGCGCGGCCGCTACGAGGCCTTCTGGGACGGCATGCTCGTCGAGGCGCACGGCAGCGGCAAAGCGCGCCCGATTCTCGACCTCGAGCTGGTGCGCCACTTCGGCTTCGGCGCCATCAACTGGGTCGCGACCTGGTACCGGCCCGGTGGAGATCGCACGCCCACGCAGATCGCCGACACCTTCTTCTCGTACCTCGCCTACGGCCTCGTCCACGAACCCGCCAGGCCCGCTGATCTCGACACCCACTTCGCCGCGCTGATGGCGGCGTCTCTGAAAGGCCGGGGCTGACATGGCGATCATCGACACCTTCTCCAACGTGGTCGACACGCTGCCGTTGATGAAGGACGCGACCGCGTCCGGAAACCTGCAGGTGCTCCGCTCGCTGCTCGGGCCCGCCTTCCGCGGGATGATCCAGAAGCGCGGCAAACGCGGTGAGCTGTCCTCGATGCCCGTCGACTACTCGGTGTCGTTCGACTGGAACTACCTGCGCGACAAGCCCGACCTTGCGCGCCTGTACGAGGCCGCGAAGAGCTCGCAGTGGAACGGCACCACCGATCTCGACTGGAGCACCAGCGTCGACCCGCTGTCCGACGAGACGGCGCTGCTCCCGTGGGACTTCCTGCCCATCTCGAACCTCGCCTCGTTCATCAAGGCCAGCCCGAAGGAGCGGGCGGAGCAGCGCCGCGGCATCACCGGGTGGTTGTTGTCGCAGTCACTCCACGGAGAGCAGGGCGCGCTGTTCGCCGCCTGTCAGGTGACCGAAGCGGTGCCCTGGCTCGACGCCAAGCTCTACGGCTCGACGCAGGTGATGGACGAGGGCCGCCACGTCGAGGTCTTCCACGCGTACCTCACGAAGAAGCTCGAGAAGAAATACGAGATCAACGACAACCTCTACGTCGTCATCGACGCGCTGATGAGCGACTCGCGGTGGGACATGAAGTTCCTCGGCATGCAGATCATGATCGAGGGCCTCGCGCTCGGCACCTTCGGCATGATCCAGCAGATGACGCGCGAGCCGCTGCTCAAGAAGCTGCTCACGTACATCATCACCGACGAGGCCCGGCACGTGCACTACGGGGTGCTGGCGCTGAAGGACTTCCTCACCCAGCTCACCGAGAAGGAGCGTCGCGAACGGGAAGACTGGGCGTTCGAGGTCTCGCTCTTCCTGCGCAACCGCTTCTTCGCGCACGAATTCTACGACGAGTACTACGGGCACGCGATGAGCCGGCAGCAGTGGGAGCGCCTGGTGATCGAGAGCGAGATGATGACCCGCTTCCGCAAGACGATGTTCAAGCGGGTGATCCCCAACCTCAAGCGCATCGGGCTGCTGAGCGATCGCATCAAGCCGAAGTACGCCGAGCTGGGGCTGCTGGGCTTCGAGTACGGCAAGGCCGCGCCCGACCTGACCGCGACCGATCTCATCAACGATCGCGACTGACGGCAGGAACGAGGCAATCGCGAAGGGCGTCTGGCGTGTAGGAAGCTGTCGCCGGACTTCGAAAGGACACGCCCATGGGACTCTGCGCCACCATCGTTCTCGGAGGCCTCGCCGGCTGGCTGGCGAGCATCATCGCGGGCACCAACGCGCGCATGGGCGCCATCGCCAACATCGTGGTCGGCGTCATCGGCGCGGTCGTCGGTGGCATGGTCTTCAACCTGCTCGGCGGAGCCGGCGTGACGGGCTTCAACCTCTACAGCCTGCTCGTCTCGGTCGTCGGTGCCAGCGTGGTGCTCTTCGTCGCGAAGAAGCTGTTCAAGATCTAGCGCCCCGCAGGTAGGCGACGATCAGCCGCTCGAGCTCCTGGGCCAGCTGCTCCTGCTCGAGCCAGCCGGGTCGATCGACGAGCACGCGGCCCAGCACGCCGTCGACGGCGGCGATCAACATCCACGTGGCCACTGCAGGCTCCGACGGGCCCAGCTGATCCCGGTGGGCCTCGAGCCACGCCGTCACCATTGGCTCGTAGGCCGAGTACCGCTCGTGCAGCGCCTTGAGCGCGCCGATGCGTGGCACCTGTTCCCGCAGCACGCGGTGAAGCCTCGGCTCGACGCGGTGCGCATCCAACATCGCCCGCACGAGGGTCTTCGCGGCCCGCTCCAGCGTCGCGTCCTGCAGGGTCGCCAGGTGCTCCGACATCACCGCGAAGAGCTTCTCCTGGTGGCGCTCCATCACCCGCACCACCAGCGACTCCTTGTTCGGAAAGTACTGGTAGACGCTGCCGATCGACACGCCCGCCACCTCGGCCACGCGGTTCGTCGTGCAGCCCTCGTAGCCCTCCTTCAGCAGAACGCGAGTGGTGGCTTTCACGATGATGTCGACCAACTCCTTGCTCCGGCGCTGCGAGGGCTCTTTTCGAAGGGTCACGGGACGATGCGAGGCCATTTCGCTGATTTGTCAGAACGCGAGTGCTTCGCTCAAGAAGAACGTGAGCAAATACTCGCGTCGGGCCGGAGGCGTTGGAGGCAGTTCTCATGACACCGCTCACGCTCGTGATGCTTTTGGCGCAGCTCCCCTTCACGGTGAAGGGCGTTCAGGGCGGGGTCGAGGTGTCGTGGCGCGAGGTGCCGGGCTCTGGCTTCTGCGAGCTGCGGTTCGTCGGGCAGGCCGTTGGCGACCTCGAGACCCTCTGCGCGAAGGCGTTCGGGAGCGACGGTGACGCCGACGAGCCCTACCTGGTGGCGCGTACCGTCGTGTCGACGTCGGCGGACGCGCGGGTGACGTGGGATCTGATCGCTCCACCGATGGTGAGCCAGCGCGACTACGTGGTGCGCCGGGTGCGCAGCCGCGCGAAAGGAACGTGCCGGGTCGAGTTCGAGGCGTTCGACGATCCAGGCCGGCCGTCACCGTCGGGCGTGGTTCGGCTCAAGGCCCTGCGAGGCAGCTTCGCGTTCGAGACCCAGCCCAACGGCCTGGTGCGCGTCGAGCACCGCGTGCACATGGACCCGGGAGGCTGGCTGACGCCGCTCGTCGTCGAAGGCGCGCGGGAGCAGATGAGCCTTGCGTGGATGAAGCGGCTCTCCGCGGGGCCCTGACTCAGGGCGCGAACTGGCCGCAGATGCCGAGCGACGTCCGGCACGTGCCTGACACGCAGAAGATGTCGCCGCAGTCGCGATCGCTGGTGCACGAGCGCGCGATGCAGACGTCCCCCATGGGGCCGAGCACGCAGTTGAAGCCAGAAGGGCAGGGCGTCGAGTTGCAACGCGTCTGCTCGCAGCGCTTCGTCGCGGCATCGCAGGTCTGACCGTCGCGGCACGGGTTCTGCGCCGAGCAGCCGGGCTGACAGTCGGTCTGTCCTGAACACGCGCAGGCGCGAGGCAGGCAGACGTTGCCGGTGACCGAGGTGTTGCATGAGGCATCGGTCGTGCACGTCGACGGCGCGTTGTTGCAGGCGCCGCAGGAGACGCGGTTGGGCTCCATGCAGACGAACGGACGGCCGCAGGTCGAGTCGTCGCTGCAGCACTGCGGCGTCGGGCAGTTGACGAGCGGGCAGACCGCGGGCGTCTGCACCTTCAGGCGACACCCCTCGAAGTTCGGCCGACAGGAACAGGCGAAGCAGAAGTCGGCGTCGCAGAGCGCGTTCGCGCGACAGTCGCCGGCGCTGAGCCCGCGGCAGGGGTTGAACGGTTCGCCGCCGCCTGCGCCACCGGCAGCACCACCGGCCGTGCCGCCCGCGCTACCGCCCGCGACGCCGCCGCCCGCCACGCCACCACCCGAGAGCCCGCCTGCAGTGCTCCCGCCAGCCGCTCCACCTGCGGTCGAGCCACCGCCTGCGTTGCCTGCCGTCCCGCCAGCTGCTGAGCCGCCCGCGCGTCCACCACCGGTGCCGCCACCCGCATCAGGTTCATCGAGGAGGGCAACGCGGCCACAGGCAGCGACGAGGACGAGGGAGGCGAGGAGTGAGAGGCGTGACATGCGCCGGGCTTCTACAGGTCGCATGCCACCTCAAACCACGTCGTGATTCTGGGCGGTTCATCGTCAGGCTGGGAAGCCAGCTGCGGCAACGATGCGCCAGCAGCCCCGGAAAACTGAGCCGCAGATCGTGCGCGCGGTCAGAAGAGCGACAGCTGCGGCGCCTGCCGAACGGGTCTCTGGAACGTCTCGACGCGCGACCACTCATCCTCGCGATTGAGGCCCAGGCGCTTCACCGTCACGTCGAACACCTGGGCGATCGCCTCGGCGTACTGGCCTTCTCCGCGTCCCCGAACGCCGTACCGCGCGTCGTAGAGCTTCCCGTTTCGCGTCTCTCGCACCCGGTGGAGGATCTTCTCGGCCCGCAGCGGCAGGGCCTCACGCATTCGCGCCTCGAAGACGTCCTTCACGTGGCCCGGCAGCCGGAGCAGCACGTAGCCCGCGCTCCGGGCGCCTGCGTTCCACGCGGCCTCGAGCACCTCGCCCATGCCCTCGTCGGACACGCCGGGGATGATCGGCGCCACCATCACGCCGACGGGAATGCCGGCTTTCGCGAGCGTCTCGATGGCCTGAATTCTCCGCTGAGGCGTCGCGACGCCGGGCTCGATCGCGCGGGCCAGCGTCTTGTCCCAGATGGGGATCGAGATGGCCACGTGGACGGACGCGTCACGGTGCAGCTGTTGGAGCACGTCGATGTCACGCTCCACGAGCGGGGCCTTGGTGACGATCGAGACGGGGTTCTTGTACTCGGCGCAGACCTCGAGACAGCTCCGCGTCAGGCGCAATGAGGCCTCGAGCGGCTGGTAACAATCGGTGACGCCGCTGAACATCACCAGCTCGCCCTTCCACGAGGGCCGATCGAAAGCAGCGCGCAACAGCTCGGCGGCGCGGCGCTTCACGACGATCTTGGTGTCGAAGTCGGTGCCCGCTCCGAACGACAGGTACTCGTGCGAGGGGCGGGCGTAGCAGTACGCGCAGGCGTGGTTGCAGCCGCGGTAAGGGTTGACGCTGAAGCGAAAGCCGAGGTCAGGGCTGTCGTTGCTCGCGAGGATCGTCTGGCTCGCGTCTTCGAAGATCTCGACCTTCGCCAGCGGGATCTCGTCGAGGTACTCCAGCGCGCTCGAGGCCCATGGGTTGGGCGGGTTGGCGATCGGGGTCGGTCTCACCGCGCCAGTTGAGGCCTGAACGCGCTTTCAGGTCAAGCCGCGAGGATGCGCATGAGCGAGCCGACCGCGGCGTCGTCACGCACCGGCGCGCCGATGGAGGTGAGGCAGAGGATCAGATCGTTCACCTCGAAGCGGCTGACGTGCAGCGTCTGGCCGAGGAAGCCGGTCGAGGTCTTGTCGGCAGCCGCGCCGATGGCGCCGATCTCTTCGAGGTCGACCTTGCCCTTGCCGGCGATCAGCAGGCCGTCATGGGTGGTGAGGGCGACCGCATCGAGGTTGCGCTTGAGGCAGAGCGCGTCGAGGAAGTTCGAGAGCGACTTGTGGATCTGGTTCGAGCGGCGAGTGCGGCGTTCCATCGTGAAGCCTCCAGTTGCCTACAGGGGCCTACAAGCATGAGGCAGGCTGGAGCGACGGCAAGAAAACGGCTGCCAATCACCGCGCGAGGCGAGCCGAGACGCCGAGATGATCAGAGCCTGAGCGGCTGATCACCTGCGCGTCGAGCGGCTGCAGGGCGCCGCGGGTGAAGACGTAGTCGATGCGCGCGAACGGTCGACGGTCGGGGACGCGGTTGGGCCAGGTCGCGCCCCACGCGACGTGCAGCTCCCGAAAGGCGTCGACCCAGTCGTGGCGGATCGAGCGGTAGAGCGGCTCCGCTTCGTGACTGTTGAAGTCACCGAGGGCCAGCGCACGATCACCGCCGCGGCGATCGAGCTCGATCTCCACGGCGCTCCACTCTTTCGAGCGGCGAACGGCGTTGCTTTCGAGCCCCTCGAGATCGGGAAAGGCGGCGAAGCCCCGGAGCGCCTTCGACGGCGCCGAGAGGTGCACGTTGCACAGCGGCAGCGGGCCGTCGGGCAACACGAGCGTCGCGCACTGCGCGAATGGGAGCTTCCCGTCGAAGTGAACGAGGCGAACGTCTTCGAGCGGGAACCGACTGAGCAAGGCAAACCCGTTCGCGCCGACGTGAGGCGCTTCGTGATGAAAAGGAAGGGAAGACTCCAGCGCGCTCACCAGCGTTCGCGCGTCTCCTGGCGTCACTTCCTGCAGCGCGATCACCGCGGGACCGGCGTCTTGCATTCCCGCGACGGACTCCGAGAGCACGTTGCCCTGGAAGAGCAGGTTGTGGGTAACGACGACGAGTTCGCCTCCACGCTCCACACGGTCAGGTCGCGCATGCGCGAGAGCCACCGACGCGCCATCGGTGAGCGTGAGCCCGAGCGTCGCGGCGCTCAGGCCGGCGAGCATGTGTCGGCGACTGCGCATCGCAGAGAACAGCACCACCGCCGCGCTCAGCCCCACCGGCCAGCGGACCGCCCACCACGCCGAGCCGATCAGGTACGAGTCGCGGCCCAACAGACACGCCACCGTGGTCACCAACAGGACGAACGCGAAGCAGAGCGTGGCCGAAGAGGCGCGAGTCGCTGGCATCCAGGGACCTGCTGCGAGCGACGTGCCCGTCAGGCCTGAGTGGTCGCTGTCACGTCGACGATGGCGGGCGGCGCATCTTGCGTCTTGAACTCGGTGATCAGTTTTCCGGCGACGTAGAGGAATGGGAACGAGACGAAGAGTCCGACGAAGCCGAGCAGGTGCTCCCACGCGATCAGGCTCATGATCAGCACGAAGCCCGGCAACGGCACGTGCCGCGACGCGAGCCTGGGGTTCAAGAAATACGACTCGATCTTGTGGAGCACGAACGTGAGTCCGACGAAGAGCCCGACGCCGAAGAAGCCCTTCGTCTGGTACGCGACGATGCTCAGCACCGCGCCCGAGATCAGGTTCCCGACGACGGGGATCAGCCCCGATACGAAGATCAGCAGCATCAACATCGGCACGTGGGGGACCCCGATCAGCCACAAGACGGGCAGGGTGAGCACCGCGTTGACGGCCGCGACGATGAACTGGAGCTGCACCGTCAAGCTCACGGCCTCGGCGAGGTTCTCGCCCCAGCGCGTCAGCGTGCCGAAGAGCGAGTCGGGCGCGAGCGACTGACGGAACACGCGCAGGCGTTCCTCGTCGAGGAAGTACACGACCGCGAGGATGAGCCCGATGATCGCGTAGATCACGAGGTGGCCCAGCGCGGCCGCCGACGTCGCGACGTTCGCCGCGTAGTGCTGCGCAGACTCCACCATCTGCTCGGTGTCAGGCAGGTGCGGCTGCAGCTCGAGGAACAGCGGGTGCTCGCGGAAGGCGGCGATGCGCTCGGGCAGGGTGCTCCGCGTTTCTTTGACGAGCTCGGCCAGACGACCCGCGCTCAGGTACGCCGTCAGCGTCACTGCCACCGCCGTCACGCCGAGCACCAGGCCCAGGGACACGACGCGGGTGAGCTTGAAGCGCCGTGACAGCAGCCCGGCCGACCAGAAGAGCATGCGCTCGAACGCGACGAAGAACGCGAGCAGCACCAGTAACTTCCGGAAGAGCAGCAGCAGGCTCAGGAACACCACGAGCGCCAGCACGCGCTTCGGCGTCTTCTCAGCGAAGAACTCGGCAACACGATCTCGCATCAGGCCTCCAGAATGAGGAACCTCGCCTCGAGCGCTGTTGTATCGAACGTTCCGCATGATGCCGTCGCCGATTCACGCAGAGGAAGTGGTTCAGCCCGAGTCGACCGGGGTCGTGCGCTTCACGTTCAGCGCCTGGCTTCTGACGGTCTTCGGCCTCCTCTGCACCGCGGCGGGCGGCTACTCCCTCTTCTCGTTGGTCTGGCTCAGTGCCGGCCAGCCCTCATCCGAGCTGTTTCAGTCTGGCGGTTCGCTCGCGGGCTTCTTCTTCTGTTGGTACCTGGTGCTCTTCGCGCAGGGAGTCATCGCGCTCGTGGGCGCGTGGTCGCTCGTGCGTCGACGTCACTGGAGCGTCTGCGTCGGGGCCGCGCTGGTCGTGATGGTCCCGTCATCGCCGCTCGTCTTCGTCAGCCTGCCGGTTGGCATCTGGTTGCTCGTGATGCTTCGTCGCCCGCACGTCAAGCAAGCGTTCGCCTGAAGCTCACTCGCCGTGGGTGATCAGATCTCTCGCCGCGCCGTAGTTCTCTTCGTGAATCGCGCCGACCCGCACGCACCGCACGCTGCCTTTGGGATCGATGAGCACGTGAATCGGGATCGCCGCGTTGCGATCGACGCTGAGGCCGTCGAGGAAGGGGCCGAAGTCGTCCTCCCCGCGGATCCAGCGAATCGCTCCCGGCAGGTTCTTCTCTCGCCACTTCTCGAGCGCCGGCTGCGACGCGGGCTCATCGACGCTGAGCAGCTCGAACGTCACCGGCACGTTCTCTCGCGTGAACGCCTCACGCCACCGGGTCAGCATGCCCATCTCGTCGACGCATGGCTTGCACCAGGTCGCCCAGACGTTGAGCCACGTCCATCCGGCGGCCTTCGGAACGGGCTCTCCGAACGGGCGCTCGGGCGCTGGCACGTACTTCTTCGCGCCAGCCGGGTAGCTCCTGTCACAGAAGGCGGCGGCGCTGGCCTGGGTGTTCTTCTTCACGGAGGCGAAACGCGACGGAGCAGGCCCCGTCGTCTTCTCTTCGCACCCTGCCAGCAGCAGCCAGCCCACCATCAGCGCGCGTTCAAATCGCACAGTCGATCCACGCCACGAAGGCACTGCGGTTGATCTCCACGTCGGTGCAGGCGGTGCTGCGTGAGCGGCTCCACGAACAGAACTCGTCACCGAGCTGCGCGTACTGCTCACCGAGCCACAGGAGCCCGACCTGGTTCTTCAGATCGCCGTCCTTGAACTTGCTCTGCAGGTGGTCGAGCACCGCCTTCGCGCGATCGCGGCTGAGGGTCTCGTTCAGAGCCGACGCGCCGTCGGTGCTGGCCCGCGAGACGACGAAGAAGAAGCTCGCGCCGCGTTGATCGCTCCACGCCTTCTCGATCGCCGTCGCCGCGTCAGGGTCGAGCTCGGTCTTGCTCGCGTCGAACTGAATGATGTGGGCCCGCTTCGAGAGCGGCTTGAACAACGCGTTGAAGTCGTCGCCCGAGAGCGCCGCCACCTTCTTCGCCTCCATCGGTTGGCAGCCACGCCCGCCTGCGCCGTCGATCAACCCGCACGCGCCTGCGACGCGGCGGATGATCGTCTTGAGCTGCGGTGTGCAGTAGCTGTCGTCCGACACGCTCGCGATCGCGACGTCCTTCGCTTCGCTCGCCGTCTCTTTGAGGCGCGTCTGCGCGGCGTGCGACCAGGCGGCGACCATGATCGCCGGAATCACTACGCACACGCCCATCAGGCCGAATCGTTGCGTCGTCTCGTTCATGGCTTCGCGGCTCCCGGCTTCTTCTGCGAACGGGCCAGCTTCCCCTGCTTCGAGAGCATGTTGCTCAAGGTGAACTCGAGGCCGAGGTCCGTGTCTTCGTCACACATGCGCGCGTTGCCGACGAAGAGCTGCGGCGTGAGCACCGGAATCGCGTTCGCCACCGCCCAGCGAAGGCTCTTGGTGAGCTTGCTCTTGACCTGCGTGCCGCCGAGGCAGCCCTTCACTTTCGGGAAGGTGCTCTCGATCTTCGAGCGAAGCGCGTTGTCGTCCTTCGCGGCGAGGTCGCGCAGCTTCTCCTGGTTCTTGAACGCCCAGACCAGCACCTCGTGGGCGGACTTCTGATCCTTCGTTCCCGAGAGTCCGGCAGCGCACAGCATCGCCTCGCTCACCGCACACGCGCCGGGGTGGAGCGCCTCGGTCACCATCCAATTGCAGGCCGGGTCGAGGGGGAAGAGCACGGCTTTCAGGTCGAGACGCTTTCGCAAGCTGCTGGTGCCGAGGCGTTCATCGAAGGCCTTGCAGGCGGGGCAGAGCGGGTCGAGCACCTCGATCGCGGGCTCTCCGTCACCCGACGGGAGCGGGATCATCACCTCGTTCGGGTCGTCACCGCTCACCAACGAGCCACAGCCGGCGAGGGCTTTCTTCGCGTCAGGTGACGGCGTGAAGATCACGTAGGTGATCGAGAGGAACGCGACGAAGAGCACGCCCTCGACGAACCACAGCGCGAACTTTCCACCGAGCGGTGCGAAGTCGTGCGGCGCCGAGTTCTTCTGATGCGCGATGACGGCGCCCATGAAGACCATCGCGCTCGAGACGTAGATGCCGACGCACACCTTGCAGGTCTCGCCGACCTTCGCGACCGAGAGGTAGCCGTACACGAGGCTCATCAGGACGGGCAACGCGGTGGCGGCAAGCAGGAAGAGCGTCTCGGGCCGCGTCGGCTTGCCGCGCCACAGCAGCAGGCCACCCCGGTAGAGCAGGAACGCGAACGTCGCGAGCGCCCAGAGGCTCACCGGCATGCCGCCCCAGAGGCTCTCGCGAAAGTACGAGCTGTACGGGCTCATCATCACGGCTTTGCAGCCGCTCTCGCCGAGCTCCTTGCCCGCGCCGGGAATGAAGGAGCAGTGAATCGAGTGCACCTGCCGATCGAGGTGCTGAATGAAGTCGCTGGTGCTGACCGCAGAGAAGATGCAGCCGAGCAGGGCTCCAACGACGAGGACCATCAACGGCCAACGGGTCTCGCGGCCAGACTGCGGCTGATCGAGTTCTCCGTCGAGAGCCAGACTCCCGTCGGGGTTTCGCATCATGGAGCGCCTCGTAGCACCCGCAGCGGCCAGAGACACGAGCGGCGCACACTGAGGGGAACCGCGCCTTCTTCATCTCGACAAGCGGAGTTCGAGGACTGTACGGAGCGGCAACGCGATGAGGGGATCGAAACTCGGGGATTGGGCCTTGCTTGCGATTGCCTGCTGCACTGGGGCCGCAGCGATCATCTTTCGGGTTCTGGCGGCCCGTTTCGCGCTGCCGCTGCCAAAGCGTTGGGAGCACTTTCCGGACACCCTGCCGTTCTCGATTCGTTTCGTGCTCGACCGTGGGGTGACGACGCTGGTGGTCGGCGGGTGTGCGCTTCTTCTTGTCTCCGGGGTTCTTGCCTTCGCCCTCACACGATGGCGGCTCTTCGCGCGTGGGTTGTTGCTCGTTCTCATCGCGTTCGGGCTGTCGTCTGCGGGCATCGCGGCCGTTGGCCTGCAACAGGCTGCTCGGCAGTGCGTCTTCACTCTCTCGAACGACCTCGAGTGCTGCCGCTGTCCGACGACGCCCGAGATGATCGGGTTCGACCCGCTGGAGTGCCACTGCACCAGCACTGGGTTGGTTCGGGAGACCCTGTGGGCCATGGAACGTTTCGAAGGGAGCACGATCGGGGATCGGCTCCGCTTCCCCCCTCCTGGCGTCGCGGACGATTCGCAGCTCCGCCTGGTGAGAGTGAAGTCCACCGCGGACGGCGTGGCCTATACGATCGATGGGACGGCTGCTCCCGTGGTGCAGTGTCGTTACGGCGTGCCGTGCAGCAGCCAAACCCACGAGTGTGGCCCCTGCCAGCTGGACGAAGACGGTTCACCGAAGGTCCTGGAGATCGACGCCGACCTGTCCTGCATCGATGCGAAGGTTGGGCGCGGTGCGCTCACTGGGTTCGTCGAGCTCCGTCGCACGGTGTGGGCGGACGAGAGCACGGGACAGGCCATCCCCACCGACCTCGATGAGGCGAAGTCCATTCCGACTGAGCGCACCGAGCTGATCGGCTCGGTGGCGGAGCTCGAGCGCAGCAAAGACCGAGGCGTCGCGGGTGCTGTGTTGGGAGGGGGCCGTGCCGCGCCGATGCGCCGGGGTGGTGTGCGCACCTGCCGCGTTCTGACGACCCTCTCGCCAATGCTGACTGGGCAACTCGACGGCGAACTCACGACTGCTCGCGCCATCGTGCGACTCGAGGTTGTCGGTGACAACGCTCAGTGATCGTCGGAGCCACTGAGGTCGTGCGGCAACCATCCGACATCACTTCTGTTTCGCCGCTGGCCGGACAAGAAAAAGGCCGTCGGAGTCGCCTCCAACGGCCGTCGTGCTGCGTTGCTGGGGAACTAGGATTCGAACCTAGATAAGCAGAGTCAGAGTCTGCTGTCCTAGCCGTTAGACGATTCCCCAAGATGTGACTGCTACTTCTGAGGCTTGGATGGTTTTCCCTTACCAGAAGTCTCGTCGTTTGGAACAACGTAAATGCGCACCTCTTCGTTCGCTTCGTAGACGTTGAGACCCAGCCACGCGCCCTTTCCTGACGGGTTGGGAATGTGGATCGCCTTCACGCCGGGCTGGTTGATGACGTTGCGCCAGGTGCTGGGCGAATAGACCTTCTTGTAGAACTTCAGCGTGCCTTCCCAGTCGGAAGGGCTCTTGTACCGGTGCTCGCCGACCTGCCGCGCGTTCTCGGGCAAGGTGGCTCCCAGGTCGCTCGTCGCGAACGACGGCACCGACACCACCACGGCCAACATCACGAGCGCGCGTCTCATCGAAGGCTCCTTCACAACCACTTCCAGGCCGAGATCAGGTCCATGAAGACCGCCACGATGCCGTGAAGCAGCGCTCCATACCAGAAGCTGCGCGTCCTCAAGGCGAGAATGCCCAGCGCGATACCGGCCACGATGCTGCCCAGCGCCTCGAGCTCGGCCTTGCCCAGGTGCATCACCGCGAACGGAGCCACCTGACACAGCACGGCGCCGACGCGCCCGAACTTCGGGAGCAGGCCGTTGAGCATCCACCCTCGGAACAGGAACTCCCAGCCGACGAAGTAGGCGAAGTAGCAGAGCTCGTACAACGCGAAGAGCGGGAGGCTGGTGACGCTCTTGCCCTCGATGTTCAGCGAGAAGGCCGCGTTGCCGGCGAGCGGGTAGATGCCTTTGAAGGCGTCGAGCTTCGAGGCGATGAACGCGGCTGGCAGCATCACCGTGAGGAACACGCCGGTGATCAACAGCCCCTGCCGCCAGTTGCCCAGGCCGAAGCCGTACTTGCGGTGAAAGCTGCCCTTCGTCGCGACCGAGAGGATGAGCGGGATGATCAGGTACAGCAGCAACGACGAGCCGAACCACCAGAAGTGGCCAATCACGTTCGCCGCCGGGTGCTTGTCGAAACGATCGCCGACGAGGTTGCGGAAGTAGCCGGTGTTGCCCTGGTAGTGCGAGATGATCAGCAGCGCGCTCGCGCCGCAGATCACGACCGTGGGCTCCGAGAGGAACCCGGCGAGGTAGCGGCGGAAGAAGGTGACGAGTCGCTTCACCTGAGCGCCGCGTCGATGCGGTGGAACGTCTCCTCACGTCCGAGCAGCTCGAGCGTGACGCCGATGCCCGGGCTCTCGGTGCCGCCCGTCGCTGCGACGCGAACCGGCTGCGCCACCGCGCCAGGCTTCGTGGCGTTCGCCTCGGCGACCGTCTTCATGAGCGGGTCGATCGCCGCCGTCGTCCACTCCGCCAGCTTGGCGAACTCGTCGCGCGCCTTGCCCAGCAGCACCTTACCCTCGGGCGTCAGGTGCTTCGCCGCGGCCGCGCCGTCGATGGTGACGCCGTGCGCGTAGTAGTTGCGGAGCTTCTCGGCCATCTCGACCAGCGACGCGCTCCGCTCGGCGAAGGCCTTCACCCCAAGCTCGAGCTTCGCGTCGACCACCGCGTCGGGCGCTCCGGCAGCCTGGAGGAATGGCAGCAGCTGCATCGCCACCTGCAGCGGCTCGGTCGTCTTGATCCAATGCTTGTTGGTCGCGACCAGCTTGGTGGGGTTCCACACGCCCTGCGACTTGCCGACGTGCTCGAAGTCGAACTTCGCGATCAGCTCGTCGCGCGTGAAGAGCTCCTCGTTGCCGTGGCTCCAGCCCAGACGCGCGATGAAGTTGATCAGCGCGTTCGGGAGAATGCCGTTCGCCTTGTGGCGCATCACGTCCGCTTCGGGGTGCTTGCGCTTGCTCAGCTTCGAGTTGTCCTGCGCGAAGATCAGCGGAATGTGCGCGAACTGCGGCGGCGTCCACCCGAAGGCCTCGTAGAGCATCAGCTGCGGGAAGGTGCTGTTGATGTGCTCCTGGCCGCGGGCGACGTGACTGATGGCCATGTCGTGATCGTCGACCACGCAGCCGAAGTTGTAGAGCGGCACGCCGTCGCTGCGCATGATCACGAAGTCGTCGAAGTCGTCGTACGGCTTCTCGATGCGGCCGAGTACGAGATCATCGAACCCGAACCGGCCTTCGCGCTTCGGCATCTTGAAACGAACGAGGGCAGGGCGATCGAGCTTCTCGGTCTTGTCTCGCCACGGGCTCGTGAACTTGAACCCGGCGGAGCGCAGATCGTCGCCGTCCTTCAGCCCCTTCTCGGTCGCGAACGCCTTGCGGGCGTCGGTCAGCTCCGCCTCGGTCGAGTAGTCGCGGTACGCCCAACCGGAGGCGATCAGCTGCTCCGCGAGCTCGGTGTAGCGGCCGAGCTTCTTCATCTGGAAGTAGGGGCCGTGACCGCCGTCCTTGCCCGGGCCCTCGTCCCAGTCGATGCCCAGCCACGTCAGCCCGTCGAGGATCGCCTGGAGCGACTCCGGCGTGCTGCGCTCCTGATCGGTGTCCTCGACGCGGAGCACGAAGGTGCCGCCGTGCCGACGGGCGTACAGCCAGTTGAAGAGCGCGGTCCGGGCGCCGCCGATGTGAAGGTAGCCAGTCGGAGACGGGGCAAATCGAAGACGAGGCTTCATGGGTCGGCGCACCTAGCAGACCTCTGGGACGCAAGGGATCAGTCTCGCTGACGAAGCGAAGCGGCGTTCCTCGGTACTTGAGGCTAGAGTCTTCGACCGGCCGGCCGTCTGGAGTGGTTCATGCGTCGTGCATTTCTTTCGATGTGTCTGGCCAGTGTCTGGGCCTCGGCGTGCTTCACTCCGCCGACCGAGCTCTGCACCGAGCCAGGGCTCGGGTGTCTCCCCGACGGCGGCAGGGCGGGTGGCTCGTCTGATGGTGGCCGCGCTGGAGGAACGGGCGGCGGCGTCGCAGGCGGTCGCGCGGGCGGAACCGCGGGCGGTGGCTTCGCGGGTGGCTCGTTCGGCGGCGGTGGCGGCTTCGCGGGCGGCTCCTTCGGCGGGGGTGGCGGGTTCGCGGGTGGCTCCTTCGGCGGCGGTGGCGGGTTCGCGGGTGGCTCCTTTGGCGGCGGTGGCGGCTTCGCGGGTGGCTCGTTCGGCGGTGGTGGTGGCTTCGCGGGTGGCTCGTTCGGCGGTGGTGGTGCCTTCGCAGGTGGCTTCGCGGGCGGCTCGTTCGGCGGTGGCGGTGCCTTCGCAGGTGGCGTCGCGGGCGGCTCGTTCGGCGGTGGCGGTGCCTTCGGTGGTGGCGGGGCCTTCGGTGGTGGCTTCGCGGGCGGCTCGTTCGGCGGTGGCGGCGCCTTCGCAGGTGGCTCGGCGGGTGAGAGTTGCTTCGCGCCGATCGCCCTGCCGGTGCCTTCGACGTTCACCGGCAGCACTCGACTCGCGGCTGCAAACCACGAGTTCGTGTCGCAATCCCCCTGTCGCCGCACCGGCGCTGGCGCCTCTGACGTGGCCTTCTCCTTCGTCGTCCCTGCGCAGCGCACGGTCTCCGTCGTCTTGACGCCCTCGGGCTGGGACGCCGTCATCAACCTCGTCGCAGACCCCATGCTGTGCGGCGCGCCCGGCAACCCTGGTCGCACGTGCCTCGCCGGCGCCGATGATCCGGAGCGGGTGAGCTACCGCAACCCAACGACCTCCCCAGTCACCGTCTACCTCGTGGTGGGTGGCTTCGCGTCGATGTCGCGCGGCGACTTCACCTTGAGACTCACGCTGCTCGACGGCGATCGCTGCGAGGGTCCCGTCACCATCGTCAACTCCAACTCCACGCTGGCGAACGAGCCGATCGGCAACTTCACCGATGACTACCGCGGTGCCGGGACCAGCTGCGCCGTGCAGTCCAACGGGCCTGATCGCGTGTACCTCGTCGCGGTGCCTCCGCAGACAGCCCTCAACGTGCAGTCGGCGCCTGTCGGCATGGACACGTCGATCTCCTTCGCCCTCTCAGCGCCGCAGTGCACCGCGCGTCAATGTGCGGCGCCGCCAGGAGACACCGTCGGCGTCGGCGCGGTCGATCGCGCGACCTGGTCGAACACCTCGAACCTCTTCGTCGACGTGCTGGTGATCATCGACAGCTCGACCCCGGCGAGCGCGGGCACCTTCACGCTGACGACATCTCTGGGCCCGATTCAGACCACCGGAGACACCTGCGCCGCCCCGACGCTGCTCGCGCCAGGCGCGTTCCTTCCAAACGAGTCGCTCACGGGCTTTCAAGACAACGCGAGCTTCGGGGCCGGCTGCGATCTGCGTGTCGGGCCCGATCGCGTTTACGCGATCGACATCGGAGGCCTCACCGAGCTCACCGTTCGGGTGACACCCACCGTGATGGGCTTCAACCCGACGATCAACATCGCCTCGAGTCTGGCGGCCTGCGAACAGCCGAGCTGCGTGGCGATCGGTTCCGGTGGAGAAGCGCGCGTCTCGAACTTCTCGCTGACTCCCAACCGCTACTACATCATCGTCGACGGCATCGTCGGGCCGGGCGGCCTGTCGTACTCCCTGGGCACGGCCATCGCGCCGATCTCGTCGTTCGACGCAGGCTTCCCCCTCGACGCAGGCACCTTCATGGACGCCGGCACGCCGTTTGGCGAGACGTGCTTCGCGCCAGACGTGCTCACCCTCGGAACGCCCGTGGCGGTCCCGCTGAGCAGCGCACAGAACGACACCAGCGGCGCGTCGATGAGCTGCGCCTATGGCCCGGGCCCCGACCGGACGTTCTCGATCACCATTCCGCCGATGCAGCGGCTCACGGTCATCGCCTCGCCCCAGAGCGCGTTCGATCTGAGCCTCTCGTTTGCGGCCGATGCGATGTCGTGCGCCTCAGGCATCTGTCTGACGTCGATGAACTCGTCGACGGGGAGCGGCTCCGAGACGCTCACGTTCGACAACACGAGCAGCGTCCCTCGCTCCGGCATCGTCGTGATCGACTCGATGACGCTCGCGTCGGGCTCGGTCGGCTACTTCGCTTCGCTCACCAACCTCACGAGCACGGGCGACACCTGCCTCAACGCCATTCCGATCGCCGGCTCTCAGACGCTGGTGGGGCAGACCACCACCGGCTTCCAGAAGGACTACTCGCTGATGACGCCGCCGTGTGTCTCTCCGCTGGGGCCCGAGGTCGTCTATTCGGTCTTGGTGGCGCCCGGCCAGACGCTCACGGTGGTGATGAACTCGGCGCAAGACGCTGCGATCAACATCGTCGCCGGGCCGGCTTCGGCGTGCGCGATGGCGACCACGTGCCTCGCGGGTGCCGACACCGGGGCCTCTGGGGCCGAGACGGCCAGCTACACCAACGGCTCGATGGCAAGTCAGACGGTCTTCGTGATGCTCGCGCGCTGGGGCTCGGCCACTGGAACGCTCACGTACGATGCATCGTTCTCGTTGACGCCTTGACGTGCGCGGACAGGTCCCTCGTCTTAAGGTGTACTCATGACTCGACGGTGGCTGTTGGTGCTGGTGACGATGGGAGCGCTCAGCGCGCTCGGCACCACGCTGATCGCGATGGACGTGCCGGCGCTCACGCGCGCTTCCGATCTCGTGGTGCGGGGAACGGTCGTGCGGGTCGAGCCCCGGTGGACCGAAGACAAACGGCGCATCATCACCGACTCTGAGCTTCTGGTGAGCGAGGTGCTCAAAGGCAACCTCACGGGCAAGACGGTCGTCGTGATGCAGCCCGGCGGCGTGTTGGGCGACGTCGGCCAGATGGTGCACGGCACCGCGAAGTTCTCGCTCGGCGATGAGGTGGTGGTGTTCCTCGAGAAGCGCGGCGATCGCGCGTTCGTCGTGGGCCTCGCCCAGGGCCGGTTCCTGGTCGATCGCTCCGGGCCCACGGCCATGGTGAAGGGCGGGGAAGACGATCTCTTCCTCGTCGACGCGAAGACGCACCAGCCGGTCCCTGCACCGGAGCAGCCGATGACGCTCGCGGCGCTGATCTCGTCAGTGCGTGAGAGCCTCGGGCCGTCGCCCGTTGAGCCCGTCACGCCACGGCCGGGCGTGCAGCTGCCCAGGAACAAGGCGCCGTGATTCACGCCCTCGTCGCGACCGTCGTGCTCAGCCAGGCGTACGCGCGCAGCCGCCAGTCCGAGACCGATCTCAAGTCGCAGTGCCTCTGGTGGAAAGAGAACACGGCGCTCACGTTCCGGGTGAACACGGCGGGCAACGACGAGACGCCCGGTGACTCCGAGTTCAGGGCGATCGCGGCGTCGTTCGCGACCTGGCAGAACGAGCTCGCCGCGTGCTCGAGCCTGAGCCTCACCGAGGGCACCCCGTCGCCCAACCGTCAGGCCGAGTACCTGCAGAACGGTGACGTGCCCAACGAGAACCTGGTGCTGTTCCGTCAGCGCAGCTGCAAGAACCTGGTGCCGGCCGGAGACTCGTGCGCCAGCGACGGCTCGTGCGGCAACAAGTACGACTGCTGGCAATTCACCGAAGGCGCGATCGCGATCACCACCACGAGCTTCAGCCCGCGCAATGGGCAGATCTTCGACTCCGACATCGAGCTCAACACGCCCTCGTACATCTTCACGACCGTCGACAGTCCTCCCTGCGTGCGCGGCATGGAGAACGTCGGCTGCATCGCCACCGACATCCAGAACACGATGACCCACGAGGTCGGGCACCTGCTCGGGCTCGCGCACATCAACGAGGCGACCTCGACGATGAACCCGCGCGCCGTGACGGGTGAGCTCGTCAAGCGCGTGCTCGACCCTGGCTCGAAGAAGTTCGTCTGTGACGTCTACCCGCGAGGCGGGGTCGCGAAGACCTGCTTCATTCCCCGCTTGAGCATCGAGCAGGCGCCGGCCGCGAAGCAGGGCTGCTTCGAGGTTCCGGGCGCGTCGCTCCTGGCGCTCGGTGCATGGTTGCGGCGCAGACGGAGGCGGTAGTCGATGTCGCGCGCCGCGCTCCTCGTGCTGCTGGTGTCGGGCCTCGCGTCGGCGCAGCCATTCCTCCGCACGCGCGCCTTGAGCAACACCGGCGACTCGAACCTCTGCGTGACCTGGGGCGTGCGCAAGGTGACGTACCGGATGGACGTGGCCGGCAGCGCGAAGACGCCCGTCGAGGCAGAGTTCACGGCGATCGATAACGCGTTCGCCAGTTGGCAGAACCTCGCGCGTGGGTGTTCGGACTTCGAGTTCGTCCGCGGCATGCGAATCATGGACCCGAAGGTCGGGCGCGGTACGGCCGACGACAACGTCGTGACGTTTCGCGAAGAGAACTGCCGCGAGGCCGTGCCGCTGACCGACGCTTGCCAGTCCGACGGGAGCTGCGGCAACAAGTACAAGTGCTGGGAGCACGGCGACGCGACCATCGCGCTGACCACCTCGACCTACTCGACGCGCACCGGCGTGGTCTTCGACTCGGACATCGAGTTCAACGCAGGCGCCTCGTCTGACGGCGCGCGGTTCCTCTTCACCACCATCTCGTCGCCGCCGTGTGTCGAGGGCATGGAGTCACCGTTCTGCACGGCCTACGACATCCAGAACACCGCGACGCACGAGATCGGGCACTTCGTCGGGCTCGATCACGTCAACGGCACCTCGTCGACGATGGCGCCCACCGCACCGCTGGGTGATCTGCAGAAGCGCGTGATCGACCCGGGCACCGCGTCTGGCTTCTGCGGCACCTACCCGAAGGGCAAGCCGCCGGTTCCGTGTGACGAGCTCGCGCAGCTGAAGAACAAGATCACCGCGCGCAACACCGGCACCCTGGGCTGTTCGTGTGACGGCGTCCTCGTCGCTGCGCCGTGGCTCGCCGTGTTCGCGCTGCGTCGTCGTCGCAGGAGCTCGCGGTGAAGAGTCGCCTCGACAAGGCGCTCCAATCGCAGGGCTTTGGAACTCGCAAGGCCTGCCGCCTGCTGGTCAATCGCGGCGCGGTGCGCGTCAACGGCGTGCTGGCCGACGATCCTGACGCCGACGTGGAGTGCTCGGGAATGGTGCTCTCGATCGAAGGCGTCGAGTGGCGATGGCACGAGACGATCTACCTCGCGCTCAACAAGCCCGAAGGCGTGGAGTGCAGCCACACGCCCACGCATCACAAGAGCGTCTTCAGCCTGCTCCCCGAACCCTTCGTGACTCGCGGCGTTCAGTGCGTGGGACGCCTCGACGCAGACACCACGGGGCTGTTGCTCCTGTCCGACGATGGCTCGTTCATTCAACAGCTGACCTCGCCGAAGCGGAAGGTCGCCAAGACGTACCTCGTCACCTGTGCCGAACCGGTCACCGACGCGCAGCTCTCGAAGTTGGCCGCAGGGGTCACGCTCAGCGACGCTCCCGAGGCGGTGGCAGGCGAGGGTGAGCGCGTCTCGGAGCGCGTGCTGCGCCTGACGATTCACGAGGGCAAGTACCATCAGGTCAAACGCATGGTGACCGCGGCGGGAAACCACGTGGTGTCGCTCCATCGCCAGCGCGTTGGCGGGCTCGAGCTGCCGGTCAGCCTGGCGTCCGGGCAGTGGGTGGTGCTCGATGAACCCAGCCTCGCGGCGGTCCGTGGCGGGTGACGTCGATGGCCCAGCGCACGTGTCTTCACTGTGAGCGCGAGGTGCCAGACGGAGCGCCGTACTTCCGCGTCGCCGTCGCCGTGCAGGGAGAATCCGACGTGCTCGCTCCAGTTGATGGAGGCGCCTCCGAGCCCGCCGAACTCCTGAAGCAGCTCGAGCACCTCGACGAGGCCGAGCTCGAAGCCGGTGTTCACGAAGAGCTGGGCGGCGTGCTCTGTCCTTCCTGTCGCGGCGAGCTGCGCGCCTTCTTCGGCGTCGGCCGTCGCGTGCAGTGAGTGCGCACGATTTGCGCGATCGCCTTCGTCGTCTGACAAAGTTGTGATGGTTGGCTCAAACGCCTCGGGTACACCCTGAAGCGAATGTTCCAGACGGTGCTGCTCGTGGTGTTCGCGCAGGTGGGAGACCCGCTCGTCGTCGACGCAGGGCTGATCGACGTCGACGCAGGCACGATCGACGTCGATGCAGGCACGCTCGATGCGGGCGTCGACGAAGACGACAAACGAATGCAGACGGTGGTGACCGGCTCGCGCACGGAGCGAAAGCTCGCCGACGTCGTCGTGCCGACCGAGGTGATCACCCGCACGCAGATCGAGCAGCTTGGCGTGCGCGATCTCGGCCAGCTGCTCCAGCAGCACGCGGGCGTCGAGATGGTCTACACGAACCGCGGC
>JAUXRI010000198.1 GCA_030681895.1 Myxococcales bacterium
GGGCGAGCTTGATCACCGCTTCGTTGGCCTCTGCGCCCGAGTTGCAGAAGAAGGCGCGAGCGTCAGTGCCTCCGAAGGCGGTGGTGAGGCGCTCGGCCAGCTGGATCTGCGGCTCGGTGTAGAAGACGTTCGAGACGTGCCAGAGGGTGTCGAGTTGCTTCTTCGCCGCCTCGACGACGGCCGGGTGACAGTGGCCCAGCGCGCAGGTCGCGATGCCGGCGATGAGATCGAGGTACTTCGTGCCCTCGGCGTCCCACACCCACGGCCCCGATCCCTTCACGAGCACCACGGGCTGCTGTTTGTAGTTCTGCAGCAGGTGGTGCTTCGCGCGATCGACGATGCGATCGGTCTTCGAGGGTGCTGCGGCCGACGACGCATCGGAGGCGGACTTGGCTTCGATCATGACGGGCTCCACTTACAAGATGTAGCGCGAGAGGTCCTCGTCCTTCACGAGGTCGGCGAGCTTCTCGCGCACGAACGCGACGTCGACGGTGATCTGCTTCTGGCCGCCATCGCCTGCGGTGAATGAGACGTCTTCGAGCAGCCGCTCGAGCACGGTGTGCAGACGGCGCGCGCCGATGTTCTGGCTGCGCTCGTTGACCAGCTGCGCGAGGCGCGCGAGCTCTTCGATCGCGTCGTCGGTGATGGTGAGCGTGACGCCTTCGACGGTGAGGAGCGCCGTGTACTGCTTGAGCAACGAGTTCTTCGGCTCGCGAAGAATGCGCACCAGGTCCTGCCCGCTCAAGGCTTCGAGCTCGACGCGAATCGGGAAGCGGCCCTGCAGCTCGGGGATGAGATCGGACGGCTTGGAGACGTGGAAGGCGCCCGCGGCGATGAACAGCACGTGATCGGTCTTGAGCGTGCCGTACTTCGTGGTGACGCTGCTCCCCTCGACGATCGGCAACAGATCTCGCTGAACGCCTTCGCGCGAGACGTCTGGGCCACCCTTCCCGCCTTCGCGGTTGGCGATCTTGTCGATCTCGTCGAGGAAGATGATGCCGTCGTTCTCGGCGCGCTTGAGCGCGTCTCGCGTCACGCGATCCTGATCGATGAGCTTCGACGACTCCTCGGCCTCGAGCAGCTTGAGCGCCTCGGGCGCCGGAGCCTTTCTCTTGCGGGTGCGGCTCTGGCCCGGGAAGCCCTTGAAGAGGTCCTGCAGATTGACGCCGAGCTCCTCGAGGCCCTGGCCCGAGAAGTTGCGCATGAACATCAGGTTGGTGTCGGCGACCTCGACCTCGACGATCTGATCATCGAAGGTGCCAGCGCTCAGCTGCGCGCGGAACTTCTCGCGGTCGCCGTCGGAGAGCCGCGGCGCCGAGCCGCTCGCCGAAGACAGGCCGAAGCCCTTCGAGCCCGACCCGTTCTTGAGCAGCTCGCTGAGTCGATCCTCCGCGCCTTCGACGGCCCGCTGACGAACCCGCTCGAGCTCTTCGTCGCGAACCAGGGTGATCGCCGCCTCGACGAGATCGCGCACCATCGACTCGACGTCGCGGCCCACGTAGCCGACCTCGGTGAACTTCGACGCCTCGACCTTCACGAACGGAGAACCAGCCAGCTTCGCGAGCCGCCGCGCGATCTCGGTCTTCCCGACGCCGGTGGGCCCGATGAGGATGATGTTCTTCGGAGTGATGTCGTCCTTGAGCTCGCCGGTGACCTGCTGGCGGCGCCACCGGTTTCGCAGGGCGATGGCGACGGCGCGCTTCGCCTTCGTCTGGCCGACGATGTAGCGATCGAGCTCGGCGACGATCTCACGTGGTGTCAGAGAAGAGCGCATCGGTCAGAGCTCCTCGAAGGCGAGCGTGGGGTTCGTGTAGATGTCGATGTCGGCGGCGATCTTCAGCGACGCCTCGACGATCTGCCGTGCAGACAGCGTCGAATGCTCGAGCAGCGCGCGGGCCGACGCCAGCGCGTACGAGCCGCCCGAGCCGACCGCCGCGATGCCGAAGTCAGGCTCGACGACGTCGCCCGCCCCGGAGAGGATCAGCGTGCGCTCGGCGTCGGCCACCACGAGCAGCGCCTCGAGCCGCCGCAGGAACCGGTCGGTTCGCCAGTCCTTCCCGAGTTCGACACACGCGCGCGGCAGGTTCTTCTGGAATTCGAGGAGCTTCGCTTCGAAGCGTTCGAAGAGCGTGAACGCGTCGGCCGTGCCACCGGCGAAGCCCGCGACCACCGAGCCGTCGCCCAGGCGCCTCACCTTGCGCGCGTTGCCCTTCATCACGATCTTGTCGAGCGTCACCTGGCCGTCGCCGCCGATGACTGTCTTGCCGTCACGCCGCACGCACAGAATCGTCGTCATGGTTTGCGATGTAACAGGTTGCGAGAACGTGGCCCACCACCCGGTCGGGGTGGCAGAGTCGAGCGCTGTGAGGAGCCCCGTCGCGTCAGTCTGGGTTGGCCTCGCGCCTGACGAAGCGTCGCTCGAAGAGGTACTGCTCGCCGACACGACGGCGTGTGATGGCGATGGACTCGGGTCTGCCTTCTCTCGCGCCGCGGGAGTTCCGTCGCTCGCCAGCGCCGTCCGTGAAGTGAAGGTGCTGGAGGCGCCGACCCGTTCAGTGCGTGAGCTGCTCGGTGGGCTCTCGTACGCGGCCGCGTTGAGCGCGCAGTTGCCAGAGTTGCTCTCAAAGCCGTGCACCGCGATCGTCGTCTTCTACGGCGTCGAGGGGCCCAGCGGTTCGACGGTCGCCCTTGGCGAGGAGGTCACCCTCACTTCGCTGCGTCCGCTTCTCCATCACGGAGAGGAGCGCGTACAGACGGACAGAGCGTTTGCTCGAATCGCCGAAGAAGGCGACGCGCCCTGCCGCGAAGGCGCGCCCTTCGTGTCGCCGTCCTGAGTCGGGTCGACTGCGAAGATCACCGCCGCAACAACACGTAGACCGCTCCGGCGCCGCCGTCTTCGGGCCGCGCCGAGCAGAACGCCAGCACCTGACGCGACGGCCGGCCATGCGTCAGCCACGCCTGAACGCTCTGCTTGATGACGGGGATCGAGTCGGGCGAGTTGAGGCCCCGCCCCGTGACGACGAGCACGCACCGGTGGCCGGCGACCTTCGCGTCGCTGATGAACTTCTCGAGCGCCGGCCGCGCCTGGTCTCGCGTCTTCCCGTGCAGATCGAGCTCGGCCTTGAACGAGAACTCGCCGCGCCGCAGCTTCTTCATCACGCGCTCGTCGAAGCCCTGCACCGAGCCCTCGATGAACTCGCTCGAGTCGCTGAGTTCGAACGTCTCACCCGACACCAGCTCGGCCAGGCGCGCGAGCGACTCGGCGTCTTCACTCGGGAGCCGCAGCTCGGCGGCGGTCGGTGGCTCCTTCGGCGCGACGCGCGCGGTCTTCGCCTTCACCCGAGCCACCTCGCCCACGCTCTCGAGGAACAGCGCCGCCTCGTCGTCGAGGCTCGCCTTCTTCGGGTCGGCTCTCGGCGGAGCCGGCGCTCTCGCCGGCGCGCCCTTCTTCGGCTCGTCGAGCTTCATCTTCGCGAACGGGTTGTTGAACGGCTCGGGTTTCTTCGCCACGTCACGCCCTCGGGTGTGCGTCGTCGTAGACCTTCTGCAGCTGCTCGAAGGACACGGCGGTATATCGCTGGGTCGTCGACAGGCTGGCGTGGCCGAGCAGCTCCTGAATCGAGCGCACGTCGGCGCCTGACGCGAGCAGGTGCGTGGCGAACGAGTGGCGCAGCGCGTGCGGCGACAGATCGCGCGTGATGCCCAGCCGCTTCACGTAGCGATCGAGGTGCAGTTGCATGCTGCGCGTGGTGAGCCGGCCGCCGCGGAAGTTGAGGAACATCGCCACGGGGTCCTGGTTCTTCCGAGGCGTCGCGAGCAGCTCGCCGCGGCGGCCCAGCCAGGCGTTCAACGCGTCGACGGCGCCTTCGTTGAGCGGCACCAGGCGCTCCTTGTTGCCCTTGCCCAGCACCCGCACCATGCGCGCGCGCAGATCGACATCGCCCAGCGACAGGCCACACAGCTCGCTGACGCGCAGCCCGGCGCCGTACAGCACCTCGAGCATCGCCTTGTCGCGCAGCTCGAGCAGCTTGTTGGAGTCGGGCGCTTCCATCAGCGCGAACGTCTCGTCGATGGGCACCGCGCGCGGGAGCTTCTGCGGCAGCTTCGGCGTCTTCACCCGGCGGGCGGGGCTGACCTCGAGCACCTTGCGGCGCACCAGGTACTTATAGAACGACTTGATCGCGGCGAGCCGGCGGGCGCGCGTCGAGGCGGCCTTGTCGATCGCCTGCTGCCCGAGGAAACCGCGCAGGTGCAGGTGGTTGACCTTCAGGAGCGGCACGCCCTGCGGCGCGAGGTAACGCTCGAAGGCCGCCAGATCCTGCGAGTAGGCCTTCAGCGTGTGCTTCGAGGCCGCGCGCGCGACCTCGAGGTGCTTCAGGAACTCAGCGACGTGCGCATCCACCGGGGTCACCCTACTGCCGACCGCGATCGCGCGCAGGTTTCAGGGCAGACCCGAGCCGACGTAGACGCCAGCGGTGCCCTTCTCGAGGACGATCCACGCCACCTTCGTCCCATCCTTCGAGAGGAAGTGGACCGGCTGCGCCACGTACTGATCGAGCACCTTCGACTCGCCGGTCACCAGGTTGGTGAGCGAGATGTCGAAGAGCTCGTCGCGCATGTGCGGCGTCGACGTGAGCGCGTGGGAGCCGTCCTCGGACAGCTTGAAGTTGAAGGTGGCGCCCAGCACCTTCTTCGCCTTCTCGACGCCGGCCTTCGAGAGATCTTGCGAGAGCAGATCGCAGCTGCGGCCTTCACGCGTGCAGTTCGCGCGGTAGTAGAGCCGGTCGCCCTGCGGTGAGAAGACGTAGTCGTAGAGCCACTCCTGCAGCTTGACCGGCGCTTCGCCATCTCGGAGCAGGAACAGGTGGCGTGAGTACTCGGGCGTCTCGATGCGCGCGGTGTAGGCGATCGCGGTGCCGTCGGGAGAGAGCTCGTAGTTGGGTGAGCGCTTCTGGATCAGCTTCGGCGCGCCGTCGGGCAGCGTCACCGTGGTGAGATCGCCGACCTTCTCGTCGTACTTGCCGCCCATCAGCGCGAGCACCTGGTAGTTGTCGCGGAAGATGAGCTTCTTCGAGTCCTTCGTGAACTCGAACTCGCGCACCTTCCCCCCCACCTTGCGGCTCTCGGCCTGCCCCACTCGCCCCAACCACAGCTCGCCGATCTGCAGATCGTTCGCGGTCGGGCTCGCCGAGACGCTCCCCGGCACCTGCATGCGGGCGACCCACTGGCTGTCGCGGCTGATGGCGAAGCGCATCACGTCGTCGCCGAGCTTCACGGGCTTGAGCGTCTTCGCGTCACCGATGAAGAGCTCGAACCCGACCTGGCGCGGGTTGGTGCGCGCCATCGCGATCACCCACTTCGAGTCGTCCGAGATGACGTACTCGCCCACCGCGTCGACGAAGCGTCTGGGCGTGGGCTTCTCGTCGGAAAGTTCGAGCTGGTAGACGCCGCCGCCCGCCGCCGACTTGCGGCGAAAGTAGAGCTGCTTGCCGTTGGGCGAGAACTCGGCCGTCGAGACCTCTCCGGCGAGCTGACGAAACGGCCCCGAAGGGAGCACGCCCTCGAAGAGCACGCCGTCGTCGACGTAGGCCAGCCGCGTACCGTCTGCGCTGGGCTTCATGTACGTGACGTGGGGCGCGAGGCGCTGACGCTCCTTCGAGAGATCGCTGAGGTCCTGAACGATCAGCTCACCAGCCTGCTGCGAGGGATCGTAGGCGCCGAGGATGAGGGCGTACTTGCCGTCGCTGGTGAAGAGCAGGCCACCGGGCACGTTCACTGCGCCGTTGGCCACCTTCAGGGGAGAGCCTTCACCCGTGGGGACGACCCAGAGCTCTCCGAGCCGCATCGTCGGAGGCACGCCGTCGAGCCGGGGCTTCTCGCCATCCATCAACACGGTGACGACGCGGCCGTCCGGCGACGCGCGCAGCTCGGTGGCGCGGCCCTCGAGCTTCCGTACCCCAAGCGAGGCCTGGCGAACGGGCTTCTCGATGCTCTGGCGAATCGTCGGAGTCCCCTCGGGCCGGGCGATGCCCTTCCTCTGATCGCACGCCAGGAGCGAGACCGCGCTCAGCACCGCAACCCACAGCTTCACACTCGTCACGGACGGCTCCAGGGTCTGCATCGCTGGGGTTGAACCACACCTTGGTGACCTCGCAAACCACGCAGCGAGTGACACCAGCGAGGTGCGAGGGGTTCGCGGAAGCGCCGTTCGGTCAGGCTGACGTCGCCTGCGTGACCAGCGGCGAAGGACCAGCTGGGAGAGGCAGCGGTGCAGGCGCAGGCAGCACGGGGTGCGGAGCCGACGGCGCCCACGCATCGAAGTCGGCGCGGCTCCGGGCCGCGTAGGCCTGCCGCTTCTCGGGCTTCTTCATTCGTCCTTCGACGGGCGGGAAGAGCGCGTAGACGACATTCGTCGGTTGGTAGGGCGCGCCCGGCGGGTGGGCTTCGCCAGTGACGTGACGGTAGAGCGCGCCGAGCGCCGTCGTGCCCGGTGGCGGCGCAAACGCAGTCCCCGTGCGACGCGCGTGAACGGCGAGCGCGGTGAGGTAGCCGCAGGCGGTGGACTCCACGTAGCCCTCGACGCCGGTGATCTGCCCCGCGAAGAAGAGCCGCGGCTCGGCCTTCATCGAGAGATCGCGCTCGAGCAGCTTCGGGCTGTCGAGGAACGTGTTGCGGTGGATCTGCCCCATCCGAACCCACTCGGCGTTCTGCAGCCCGGGGAGCATGCCGAAGATGCGCTTCTGCTCGGGCCACGTCAGCCGCGTCTGAAAGCCGACGAGGTTCCAGGCCGTGCCTGCGCGGTCCTCCATGCGCAGCTGCACCACCGCGTACGGCCAGCGCCCGGTGCGTGGGTCCGTGAGGCCCACCGGCTTCATCGGCCCGAAGGACAACACGCGCTCGCCGCGTTCGGCCATCACCTCGACCGGCAGACAGCCCTCGAAGTACTTCGGCTCTTCGAAGGCATGCGGCGTCACCTTCTGGCCGGCGCAGAGCTCCTGCACGAAACGCAGGTACTCGTCCTTCGTCAGCGGCAGGTTGAGGTAGTCGGCGCCGTCACCCTTGTCGTAGCGGCTGGCGCGGAAGGCGATCGACATGTCCACCGAGTCGCCGGCGACGATGGGCGCGATGGCGTCGTAGAAATACAGCTTCTCACCAGTGAACGTCGCGAGCGCGGTGGTGAGCGCTTCGCTCGTCAAGGGCCCGGTCGCGAACACCACGTCACCGTCGGGAATCGCGGTCACCTCGCCAGGGACGATGGTGATGCGGCCGCTCGAGCTGAGCTGCCGAGTCACCTCGGCCGAGAAGCCCTCGCGCTCGACGGCCAGGGCGTCTCCAGCGGGCACGCGGTTGGCGTCGGCGGAGTTCAGAATGACGCTGCCGACCCGGCGCAGCTCGGCGTGCAGCATGCCGATGGCGCTCTCAGGGTTGTCCGAGCGCATCGAGTTCGAGCACACGAGCTCGGCGAAGGCGTTGCTCGAGTGGGCGGGCGAGCGCTTCTGCGGTTTCTGCTCGCACAGGATCACGCGGTGCCCGAGGCGCGCGAGCTGGTAGGCGCACTCACTGCCCGCGAGGCCGGCTCCGATGACGGTGATGGGGGCGTCTGACGTCATGGCAGCTCCGGTGCGGCAGAAAGACGACGGAGCTGTAGACGAAATGGGGGCGAGACAACAGACGGCCAGACGGCTGGTTACTGCTCTGCGGTCGAGATCACGACGAACCGGAAGTTCTCGAGCTCGTTCTGACCTGCCGTGTAGAGCACCGAGCTCAGCACCTCGTACGGGATCTTGCGGTCGCCGATGATCGAGACCTCGCGCATGAAGGGCGCGCTCGGGTTGCGCTCGGCGATGTACTTGAGCTTCTCGACTTCCTTCTTCAGCGCCGCGTCGACCGGCAGAATCAGCTTCCCCTGCATCTCATCGGCGCGGGGCTGCATGTTCTTCTCGAGCGTCGCCTTCACCTTGTCGCCCACCATGATGTGCCGGGGCGTGACGGTGATGGCGATGGTGTCTTTGGGCGTGAGGCGGGTCGACGACAGCGGCGGCCGAATGTCTTCAGACGGCGTGATGGTGACCGAGGACGCGGTGTACGACTTGATGAGGAACACGAGGATGATGGTCATGATGTCCATCATCGCGGTGATGTTGAGTTCCTTGATCTCGCCCTCGGCCTCGCGCTCCTTGCGCTTCTTCCGGGCCATGGCCTTGCGGAAGCGATTGCGCGCCAGGTCGTCGTCTGAGAGCTCGTTGTCGGGCGGGTTCGCGGCGGCAGCCATGATCGATGTCCTCTAGAAGCTCGCCAGCGTGACGTCAGGGAAGAGCAGTTTGCGATCGGCCGTCTCTCGGGTGGAGTCCATGGTGCCCACGAGCACCTCGTACGGCGTATCGGCTTCGGCCGCGATGATGACCTTGGTCTCTTCGCTGAACGAGGCCTTGATCTCTTTCATCTTGGTGTTGAGCAGCGTGTAGTCGTACGTGCCGTCGGCCTTCCTGGCGATGGTCGGCGGCGCACCCTCTGCCGCGGTGCCAGTCGTCTCGATGCCCGGCAGCACCCCACCCGTCGCAGCGACATAGAAACCGGTCTTGGCGATGGCGACGGTGAGCAGGAGCGGCGGCTTCTCGTCGGGGTTGTTGCCGCCGCCGCCACCGCCGTACGACGGCGCGCTGACGTTCAAGATCCCAAGCGTCGCCAGCCCCGACATCGAGAGGAGCATGAAGATGATCAGGTTCATGAGGATGTCGAGGTACGGGACGATGTTGAGCTCGCCCGCTTCCTCTTCTTCCTTCGGCTTCAGCTTTCGCTTGGAGACGTGAAACGCCATGTCGTACCCCCTGACACCGAACGGCCCCTCGAGTTCCCCGAGAAGCCACCCGATCGAGTGGTCTCCGTCAGGAAGCCTTTTCGAAGTCCATCGCGCTGGTCTCGCCTGCCGCACGGCGGGCCAGCAGGTTCTCGAGCTTCATCGCGTTGAGCTCCACGACTTCGATCATCCGGCGCGCATACGCCGTGAGGAAGAGGTGGGCGATGATGCAGGTCACGGCGATGCCGAGACCGAAGGCGGTGTTGTTCATTGCTTCCGAGATGCCCTTCGAGAGCAGCGCCTGCTTCTGGTCGGCGGGCACGTTGCCGAGCGACTTGAACGTGCCGATGAGGCCGATGATGGTGCCGATGAGGCCGAAGAGCGTGGCGATGTTCGCCAGCGACCACAGCCACTGAATGCGGGCCGAGATGTGCGGCGTCTGCTCGAGGATCGACTCCTCGATGGCCTTGGCGACTTCGACCTCACCGCGGTTGGCGCGCGTGAGACCGGCGCGAACCACCTTGGCGAGCGGAGCGTTGGGGGCGGCACCACAGAGCTTCACGGCTCGATCCGGATTCCCGGTGAGCACGAGCTTCGTGATCTGCTCCATGAAGGGCCCGGCGTTCAGGTTGTACCGGAACATCAGGCTGACGATGCGCTCGAGCGTCACGGCGACGGCGCAGGCCAACCAGAAGATGTTCACGAACATGAACGTGCCGCCTTCTTTGAAGAAGGAGACGAGGGAATCCTTGAAGGAGCCTTCAGCGGCATGCGCTGGCTCAGCGGACAGCACCACATCGAGCAGGTGCTGCACCATCATGCTGGCGGACATGGAAGTGGCGATTTCCTTTCAACCCAACGTTGAAGATTCGTTGAGACTTCTAGTTGGCACCCTGAGGGTCGTCAACAAAGGAACGGCCCAAGGTCACTCACGTTTTTCGTAGCGGCGCCCAGATCGGGTTACCAGCCAACTTGCCAACTCGAGCTCCATGAGTGCAGCAGCGACCGCTCCAGACGACTTTTGAGGCACGGCGGAGACGGCGAGTTCCATGTCGAAGATTCCACGCGGGAGCGCCTCGAAGACGGCCCGGCTGTCGTCGCTCACCGGCCCTTTCTCTTCGAGCGCCTCAGGCACGGCGGCCATCTCGACGAGACCGACGGCGGCCAGCACGTCAGAGACGTCGAAGCACGGCAGCGCGCCGCTTCGAAGGGCGTCGCGACACAGCTCGGCGCCACGCTCGATTGGGTTCCCGGGCACGGCGAGGAGCGGGCGATGCTGTCTGCGTGCCGCCTCGGCGGTGTGCCGCGCGCCCGAGTCTTCCTTTCCACGGACGAGCACGGTGGCGTCGGCGCTGCCCGCGATGAGGCGATTGCGCTGAACGAAGAGGCCCTCTTTCGCCCGCACGTCAGGCGGGTACTCGGAAAACACCGTGCCGCCGTTGTCGAGCACGGGGCCGACGATCTCACGGGGCGCGGCGTCGATTTGTTCGAGGCCGCTCGCAACGAACGCCCAGGTGACGCCCTTCCCTCTCAACGCACCGAGGTGCGCCGCGGTGTCGATGCCTTCGGCTCCGCCACTGACGACGACGAGCCCCTGCTCCACACACGTGCGCGAGAACCCCACCGTCCACTTCGCCCATTCCTTGTCCGGGTGACGAGCGCCGACGATGCCGACGTGCGCTCGCGGCCGCGCGACGGCGCCGGGCCCTTTGAAAAACAGCAGCGGCGGAGCCCCACGCACGCCGGCGAGCCTCGAGGGGTATTCACGATCGCCTTCGAAGCAGACGCGCTGGCCAGTCTTCTTCAGCCGCGTCTCGAAGCGGTCTGCTTGCGCCTCGAGCGAGCCGCACGACAACACCCGCTCGCGCACGTCGGTCTTCAGATCGGCGAGCGCCACCAATTCACGAAGCGGCAGCGCGAGCCACTGGCTCTTCGGCACGAGGGCTTCGAGCGTGTCGAGCCCGATCGCCCCCACGCCTTGAAACGACCACATCGCCAGCACTGCCCGCCGCTCGAGCTCTGTCATTCGGCCCTCACTACTCGACGGGGCTGACATGTGAGCGCGCGCCCCACCTCGAACTTCTTCAGAGACGGGCGCACAGCTCAGTTCTATTCCTTGGCACAGTCAGGAAACGTCATGAGCGACTCCATTCCCGTAGTTGGTCCGAACGACACGCACGTGAACCCTGCGGCGGCGTCGCAGCAGGTGACGATCGGCGCGGAGCCGCGGCGTTCGACGGTGCTCCCCAGGCTGCAGTGGAACGGCCAGGTGCCGACGGCCACGCCCGGCAGCCGCATGCGCTTCGAAGAGATCGGGCCGCTCGGCCGAGGCGGCATGGGTGAAGTCGTGCTCGCCCGAGATCACGACATCGAGCGCACCGTCGCGATCAAGCGGCTCACGGGCCAGGACGACCTCGGGCTCCTGATGCGCTTCGTCGACGAGATCCGCATCGTGGGCGCGCTCGAGCACCCGAACATCGTCCCGGTGCACGACGTCGGGGTCGACGAGGCGGGGCGCTACTACTTCGTGATGAAGCACCTGCGCGGCGAGAGCCTCGAGGGCATCATCAACCGGATGAAGGCGGGTGACGTCGCGGCCCATCAGCGCTTCCCGTTCCACGTGCGGGTGCAGATCTTCCTCGGCGTGCTCAACGCCATGGCCTACGCGCATCAGCAGGGCTTTCTGCACCGCGATCTGAAGCCGGCGAACATCATGATCGGCCCGTACGGTGAAGTGACGGTGATGGACTGGGGGCTCGCGCGGCACGTCGGAGCGGCTCCAGACCCCAGCGGCGCTCCGAGCTCGCCCGACACCGGAAGCCGGACCGGTACCGCGCTGCAGACCCACGCCGGCGCCGTGATGGGAACGCCGCTGTACATGTCACCGGAGCAGGCGCGTGGAGAGATCGACAAGCTCGACGTGCGCAGCGACTGCTACTCGCTGGCCGTCGTGTTTCACGAGTTCCTGTACCTGACGAACTACCTCGCAGACGTCTCGGCCATCCCCGACATCCTCAAGGCCGTGCAGACGCGTGTGCCTGACGTCTTCACGATGAAGTCCACACCCCACCAGGGCGCCGTGCCCGCCGAGCTGGGCTGGTACGTGCTCAAGGGTCTCGAGAAGGACCCCGCGAAGCGCTTTCAGACGATCGCCGAGATGATCGAAGGCCTGCAGAAGACCATCGACGGGCGCGTCGACGTGAAATGCCAGCGCACGTTCACCAAACGAATGCTCCAGGAAGCCGTCCACCGTGTCGACGCCCACCCGGTCGCGATCATCCTCGTCTCGGGCGTCGTGCTGTCGTTCATCCTCGCGGGGCTCGTGAACAGCTTCCTCACCTTCTTCTGACAGTTTGCTGTCGGTCGCTTCGCGGCGCGCTGGCCCTTGACCGACGCCACGGGCGAGGGCATTGGCGCTCGTCGTCATTCCCCGCCGTCACCTGATGGAGACCGCCATGAAGCTGCGCCTCTTCGCGCTGTCGATGCTCGTGCTCGCTGCGCCCGCCCTTGCCGACGAAGGCATGTGGACGTTCAACAACTTCCCCTCGGCCGAGGTGAAGAAGAAGTACGCGTTCGAGCCGACGAAGGAGTGGCTCGATCAGGTGCGGCTGGCCTCGGTGCGCATCGCCGGCGGCTGCTCGGCCTCGCTCGTCTCGGCCGACGGCCTTGTCATGACGAACCACCACTGCGCGCGCACGTGCATCGAGAACCTGTCGGGCCTTCAGAAGAAGTACTTCAACAAAGAAGGCTTCTTCGCGAAGACGATGGCCGACGAGCCGAAGTGCCCGGCGATGGAGATGAACCAGCTCGTCGAGATCACCGACGTCACCAAGCGCGTGCAGGACGCGACGAAGGCCGTGACGGACGACAAGTTCGCCGAGACGCAGAAGAGCGAGATCGCAAAGATCGAGAAGGACTGCGCGACGAGCGACGAGTTCCGCTGCGACGTCGTCACGCTGTACCGGGGTGGCCGGTACGATCTCTACAAGTACCGCCGCTTCCAGGACGTGCGGCTGGTGATGGCTCCTGAAGACGCGATCGCGTTCTTCGGTGGCGACCCCGACAACTTCATGTTCCCCCGGTACGATCTCGACATGACGTTCGTGCGCATCTACGGCACCGACGGCAAGCCGCTGAAGAACGACACGTACTTCAAGTGGTCGGCGGCGGGCTCGAAGGAAGGCGACCTCACCTTCGTCTCGGGCAACCCGGGCGGCACCTCGCGCACGTTGACGGTCTCGCAGCTCGAAGACGACCGCGACTACCGCCTGCCGCAGCGCCTGTTCCGGTTGAGCGAGATTCGCGGCCTCATCAGCGAGTACCAGAACCGCGGGCCCGAGCAGAAGCGCCACTCGAACGACACGCTGTTCGGCGTCGAGAACGCGTTCAAGGCGCTCAAAGGCCGTCACGGCGCGCTCGCCGACGCGGCGTTCTACGGAAAGCTCAAGGCGAACGAAGAGGACTTCAAGAAGAAGGTGAACGCGAACCCGAAGCTCAAGAAGGAGTTCGGCAAGCTGTGGGACGAGATCGCGGCGCTGACGAAGAAGAACGCCACCATGCGCAAGGAATACGGCGCGCTCGAAGGCGGCCCGTATTCAGACCTCTTCTCGAAGGCGCGCACGCTGGTGCGCTACGCCGCCGAGTCGAGCAAGCCCAACGGCGAGCGCCTCAAGGAGTTCACCGACTCGCGCATGCCGCAGCTGAAGGCGCAGATGCTCTCGAACGCTCCGGTCTACAAAGAGCTCGAGATCGCGAAGCTGACCTGGTCGCTCACCAAGATCCGCGAAGACCTCAGCCCCGATCACCCGATCGTGAAGAAGATGCTCGGCGTGAAGTCGCCGGCCGAGGTGGCGAAGGCGCTGATCATGGGTACGAAGCTCGACGAGCTGGTGGCCACCGCGAAGGACGCGAAGACCGGCAAGCCGCTGGCTGACACCACCTCGCGCACGGCGCTCTTCAACGGCGGCGCCGCGGCTGTCGACGCCTCGAAGGACCCGATGATCGAGTTCGCCCGCAGCTTCGACGCCGAGGCCCGCGCGATTCGCACGAAGTGGGAGAACGAGGTCGAAGGCCCGCTCAAGAAGCAGCAGGAGGCGCTCGCCAAGGCCCGCTTCGCCGTCTACGGCCAGAGCATCTACCCCGACGCGACGTTCACCCTGCGCCTCTCGTACGGCTCGGTGAAGAGCTACATGGAGGACGGCCGTGAGGTGAAGCCGCTCACCACCATCGCTGGCGCGTTCACCCGGCACACCGGCGCCGAGCCGTTCGCGCTGCCCAAGACGTGGCTCGACGCGAAGGCGAAGCTGAACCTGGACACGCCGTTCAACCTGGCCACCACCAACGACATCATCGGCGGCAACTCGGGCTCGCCCATGGTGAACAAGGATCGCGAAGTCGTCGGGCTGATCTTCGACGGCAACATTCAGTCACTCGGCGGCGACTACGGCTTCGACGAGTCGCAGAACCGGGCGATCGCGGTGCACTCGTCGGCGATCCTCGAGGCGCTCGAGAAGATCTATGGCGCGCAGCGGATCGTCGATGAGCTCAAGGGCAAGGTCCCGGGCTCACCTGCTGCTGGTCAGCGCTGAGTGAAGTCCGCCACGGCATGACGGTCGCGCTGCGATCGCCCATGTCGTGGCGGTCGTGTTTTCAGGGTGCGCTCATCGACTCGACGGCCACGTCACAGGCGCGAGTCGGGGGAACCGCTTCACCAGCGCCTTGAGCCGGGCCAGCGCGTCCTTCGCCACCGGAAAGTCGCACGCCACGTCGAGGCGGGTGAGGCCGTTGGCCGGCAACGACTGGAGCATCAGCTCGGCGTCGTGCATCACCGGCTCCACCAACGGCGTGTGGATGGTGAGGTGCATCACCCGCCACCCATCGGTGGGCTTGAGCTTCACCTCGAGCTGGCGCCCATGGAGAATCAACGCGTCGGGCACGTCGTCGAGCGTGAGCAGCCGATCTCTGAGGGTGCCGACGTTGACGGCCACGCGGTGCAGGCCCAGCTCGAGCGTGCGAAGGCGGCCGAACACCGGCGCGGTCCACAGCCACTCGAGCTCGTCGACGCCGAAGCGCCAGATGGTGAGCGAGAGGTGCCGCAGATCAGGCAGCGCCCGCGCGACCCGCACCGCGTCGAGCTCGGCAGGCGTCCACGCCTCGGCGTTGCCAGGCCCTTCGAGGTCGACGCTCCAGAACGGTAACGAACGATCGTGGGTGAAGAGCGGCACGACCGCCTGCCGGCCGACGCCGCTGAGCGCTCTGACAGCGCGGCAATGAGGGCCGAGGAGTTCGACAGGCACGTCAGTCTCCCGATTGAGCAGGTGCACCGTGCGGAGCGTCGCGAGGGAGGGCTCGTCGCGGAGCCGCCCGTCGAGCGTGAGGCTGCACTCGACGAGGAAGCCGTTCTCCCAGACCTGGCCGCGCTCGGACACGACGGCCGCCAGCGGCCCCAGGAACTGCGCGCGGTGCCGCTCGAAGAGGCGCTCCAGCTTGAGCTCGGCTTTGCGCGAGCGCCGACGCGACATCTGGAGCGCGATGAGCTCTCCGCGTGGATCGCCCGCCTCCATCAGCACGTCAGCGAGCACCTGCTTGGCGCCGTCGTCGGCCGGGTTCGCGTACACCGCACGGAAGAAGTCAGCGGCCTGCATCGGCGAACGTCTACCTCAGCTGAACCTCGCCCGGGAACGACGACTCCCCGTTCGTTCAGCGCCTTGTCAGTGCAACCCGGAGTACGTCGGCTCGACCTTCAACACCTCGGCCTTGATCGCCTCGTCGTCCTTGATGTCGGCGCCGAGCAGCAGCCAGTCGAGCTTCAGCGTGCGCCCACCCGCGGCCGTCTTCACCCGCTTCGCCTGTTCCTCACGGCGCGCCTTCATCTCTTTCATCAACGCCTGCAGGCCCTGCTTCGCCTGTGCGTCCTTCGCGAGCTTGAGGCGCTCGTCGAGTGACTTGAGCTGATTGTCGAGGTTCTGGAGCAGCTCGACGTCGCGGGCCGACTCGTTGAGATCGGAGAACGGCCCGGTGCCTTTCGCCAGGGTCAGCTCGAGCTTCGCCACCGACTGCCCGCGCTGGCCCGAGGCGAGCAGGAACGTGTCCTTCACGCGCTGCGGAGGCACCGTGCCGCGGAATTCACCCGACTGGATCACCACGTCGACCGAGCCCGACAGCGCGTCGGCCAGGGCCATCGACTCTTCGTAGCCAGCCGTGTCGATGACGATCGTGAGGTCTCGCGCGGGCAGCTTGCCGAGCTCTGCTTTGAGGGCCCCGAGCGTGGCCGTCCCGACGAGGCCCGGAGCGCCTGGAACGGGACCAAAGCCAGAGGCCACCAGCACGGCGATCTTCACGCCTCCCTGATCGATCACCGCCGAGCGCGCGAAGGCAGGCTTGCCGTTGAGCTCCAGGTTCGTCGAGACGAGCTGCACGCCGGCCTTCTTCGCTTCGGTGGTGAGGAAGCCAGCGCCGGCCACGAGATCGCGAAGGCCGACCGCGAACAGCTTCGTGCCCAGCACACCCATCGTCGAGAGCACGAGGCGCGCGCGACGCTCGTCGTCTTCGGTCGGCCGGGCGCCGGGACTCACGCGGAACAGCGCGTTGCCCGAGTCGAGCACGAGCACGTTGCCCGTCAGCCCATTCAGCACCGTCTTGCGTCTGGCGAGACCGCCAGAGGGGTTGGCTCGTCAACCACAGGGGGCGACTTCGCCCCCGACGTCTCCCTGGTACGCGATGGTGATCGCCTTCGGCGGCGCTGCGAAGACCGGAAGCGCGAGCGTGAGCGACAGCGCCAGGAGCTTCACTTCTTGCCACCCTTGGGCGCCGGCTTCTTCTCGAGCTCGGCCAGGCGCGTCTTCGCGAGCTTCGCCTGCTCGCTCTTCGCGTACTGCTTCATCAGCTCGTTCAGCGCGAGCTTGGCCTCGTCCATCATCTTCAGCTCTTTGAAGCAGTCGGAGGAGCGGAGGTACGCCATCGGCGCCGACTTCGACTTCGGGTGCTCCTGAATCACCTTGCCGTACTCGTAGAGCGCCTCACGGCACTTCGCCTCGAGGAAGTGCACCTCGCCCAAACCGAAGTGCGCCTCGCCGACCTGCTCGTCGCGCGGCCACTTCTTGAAGAACTCGGCGTAGAGCTTCTTCGCGAGATCGTTCTCTCCTGCTTTCGCTTTGTCGTCGGCGAGCTTGAGGAAGTCCTTCGGATCGTCGGGCTTCTTGAGCTCTTCCTTCTTCGGCTCGTCAGGCTTCGTCGGCGACGCGGGCCCCGACTTCTCGGCCGCGGCCACCTTCGCCTCGAGCTCGGTGATCTTGAACTGGTAGCTCTCCATCTGCCCGCGCAGCGTGGCGACGTCTTGAATCGCGCTGTCGACCTTCACCCCGATGTTGGCGCCGGTGGTGCGCGAGGCCTGGTCGAGCTGCTCGAGCGCCGTCTTCAGCTGCGACGTCGTCTCGTCGAGCTTGCCCTGGGTCTCGGAGAGCGTGGCTTTGAGCTTCTTGTTGTCGTCGGCCAACTTGTCGACGCGGGTCTCGAGCAGCTGACCTCGATCGGCCGGGAAGAAGCAGGCAGGGAATACGACGGAGAGTGAGAGCAGCACGAAGGAGCGACGCATCGGGCGGCACCATATGCACAGAGCGCTGGGCACCAGAGAAGAAACCTCCCGAGGGGCCGGCCAGTGGTGAAGACGGCGGGTCGACGGCAGCCACGCAGGAGGGAGTGCCCGCGCGCACTGCATCTGACCAACACCTCGCACTGACCGGCCCACTCGAAATTGGAATGGGTCGCTCTTGCTTCGGTGCTGGAACGAGGACCGCGCGCAGGTCATTCCCGCGCGGGTTCTCCATCGTCGGCGCCCCTCCGAACGGAGAGGCGTCTCTTTCATCAGGCGCGGCGACGTCGGCGAAGGCCGAACAGGGCGCCGAGGCCGGCGAGCGCGAGTACGTCGGCTCCGGTCGAGCAGCCCACGCAGCCCGTCGGCGTCTTGCCGAGCGAGTCGCCGAGCACCTTGAGGCCGCCGTCGCGAACGATCACCTCGACCCGCGCAGGCACGGAGTCGGACTGGCCGTCGTTTGCGACCACCTCGAGCACCAGCGTGACGTCGCCGTTCACGGGCGGCGTGGTGAAACGCACGGTGTCGCTCGTCGCGTCGCGCAGCTCCATCGTCGGGCCTGATACCTGCGTCCACGTGAAGGAGACGGCGTCCCCCTGGGGATCGATCGCGGTAGCGGTCACACTCGAGGCCGTCTCCTCTGGCACCTCGACGCTCGCCGGCGCCATCACCACTGGCGCGGAGCTCGAGTCGACGACCGTGACGGTCATGCGCGCAGGCATCGACTCGAGGGCACCATCGGTGGCGACGACGTCGAAGACCAGGTCGGTGGTGCGCTCGACCTCGGGCGCGGTGAAGTCACCGGTGCTGATGTCGACCATCGGCCCTTCGCGCTGCACGAAGACGACGCGCACGGCGTCGCCGTCGGGGTCGGTGCCGCTGCCGGTGAGGAAAACTGCGTCACCCTCTTTCACGCGAACGTTCGTCGGCGGGTTGAGCGTCGGCGCGCGGTTGTTCGAGCAGGTGTTCGGGTCGGGCGCGATGCTGGTGAAGGGCAGCTGCGTGAGGCCGGTGAAGACGATGTCGTCGACCTCCCAGCCCTTGGCGGCCGCGGCGTCATCGGAGCCGATGCGGAAGCGCACCCGCACCATCTGGTTCGCGTACATGGTGCCCAGCTCGACTCGTTCGGTGTTGAAGGTCGGGTAGTTGGGGCTCTGGCCGACGTAGCCACGACGCCCACGCAGCGGGTTCGAGGTCTGCGCGGGCAGCGCGCCCGTGTAACCCGGCATGGCGGTGCCGCCGAGATCGGTCCAGGTGCGCCCGTCGGCCGAGATCTCGAGCACGGCGCCGTCGAAGAAGTTCGTCGCGTCCTTCTCGAAGTCGAAGCGGTGCTTGAAGCTCATCGTGAAGGGGCCAGGGCCCACCGAGAGCGGCGGCGACACGAGGAAGGTGTCTGCAGGCGACGACGGGTTCGGACCGAACCAGTAGTGCGAGGTGGCCGTCGCCTGCGCGATGCGCCAGTCGCTGCCGGTGTTGCCGTTGGGATCGTTGCCGGTCGTCCAGCGAGACATGGGCGCCTCGACGTCGTCGGTCGCGGTGCCGTTGGGCCGCGTGTTGCTGTTGATGCGGGTGCGGAACTCCCTCGTCACCGGGCCGGGCGTCGCGAGCGAGGCGTCGTTGGCCGAGGCGTTCACCACCACGCCCTGGAAGCCGCGGACGCCGCGCAGCGTGACGGGAATACGGACGGTCGCCGTGCCGAAGGGCTGCGTCGTCGGGAGCATCGCGGTGGGGCCCTGCGGGAAGGTGAGGCCGGGTGACATCGTCGAGAGCGACACCGACGTGGCCGTCAACGCACCAACGCCGACGTTTTTCACGGTGACGGTCGCCATGCCCACCTCATCGGTGTCGAGCACGCCGTCCATGTCGCAGCTGGTGGTCGAGTCGTCGATGGTCAGCTCGGTGATGGTGAGCGCGTTGCCCACCACGAAGCTCTCGATGGCGGGCCGGTTGTCGGGAGCGTCGCGATCGGGCGCGCGCGCCTCCATGCCGAGGCCACGACGCGCGAACGCGGCCCAGAAGAGCGCGAAGTCTTGCGGATCCCTCGCGACGGCGGCGGCGAGCAATGCGTCGCGCGCGTCGATGAAGGTCGGCATCATCGGGGTGAGTTTGTAGGCAGCGACGAGGTACCGGAGCATCCGGTCCTGGGCCTGATCGAACGTGAGCCGGGGCGTGTCGCGGAGCAGCGCGACGTACGCCTCCCACAACATGGTGGCCCACACTTCACCGGTGGAGTGCACCTCGGCGTTGAACGAGCCGTCGAGCCCGTTCGCGGTCGGCAGCTGCGGCAGCGGAATGCCCCGCTGGATGTGTTTGAAGGTCAGCCCGTTCTTCGTGAAGTCGACCGAGTACGGCACGCGGCGCACGCCGTAGTAGTGGCCCTGCGCTGAGGTCGCCGCCGTGGTGTAGCCACCAACTGCCCACGTCCCCATCCAGTTCGCGTTCGACGGCACGTTGATGTCGTCGGCGCGCACCATCATCAGCAGCGCGTGGAAGTCGGACCAGCCCTCGCCCATGCCCGACGACTGCCGCGCCGAGAGGCCGTTGCCGTCGCCGATGAGGCGGTTCGAGATGTAGTGGCCCCACTCGTGCGCGATGATCGCGTTGTCGAGCGTGCCGTCGCGATCGATCGTCGCCTGCCGGAACATCGTGACCGAGATCGGCGTCGCGGCGGCGTTGATGGCCGTGCGCAAGGTGGCTCCGACCGTGCGCGTGAGCGACATCGCAGGGATCAGCGTGTCGGGCATCGGCGTGCCGACGAGCTCGAGCGGCCGGCCGAACATCGAGGTGTCGACGATGATCACGCCGACCGCGCCGTTCATCTGGGCGATCTGCACCTTGTCGACGAAGGTACACAGCCCACGATCGACCATGGCGATCTTGCCCATCACGCTCACCGTGAAGTTCGGCTGGCAGCCATCGTTCACGGTGCCGCCCATGCCCGAGGGATCGCCGTCGTTCACCGCGACGATGTCAGCCGTGACGGTGAACTGCTGCGGGCCGAACTGCGCACCGTTCGCCGAGACGTTCGTGCCGTTGTAGGTGATGCGCTCGGTCGAGGTGCCGGTGAAGACGTACATCTGCATGCGCGGGCGCGCGCCGTCGCTCGGCGTCGACATGTTCGCGTTCGAGGTGCCCGAGTTGTCCTGGCCCTCGGCGTTGATGGGATCGTTGCCGATGCCGCCACGACCGAGGTTCGAGAGCTGCGCGTTCCCGGCCGCCTCGTCGAAGCCGCGGTCGTAGTACCAGTCGTGCATGAAGTTGATGTCGTAGAAGAGTTGCGTCGCGGCAGCCATGCGCTGCGAGTCGTTCGCGTACGGGTTCTGGAGCGGATCGTAGATGCGATCGAACGCGATACCGCCGTCAGGGTCTCCGTTCGGCGTCGGCGCCACGTCACCGGTGCCGAAGCCGTTGGGCCGCGCGACGTCGATGTACGCGAAGGTGTTGTTGCCCTCGGTGCGCGTCGCGTTCGCCGGCAGCCACGGGTCCATCGTGCTGATGGGGCCGTAGTCGCGCGTCACCAGCTCGGGCGCCACGTACGGCGGCTGGTAGCCATTGGGCGAGCCGGCCGGGTGCGGCGTGGGCACGTTGCCCGAGGGCCCGTCGAGCGGCAGCCCGATGCCCGTCGTCTCGGCCCACACGCGGAAGCTGGCGTCGGCGGTGAGGTTCTTCTCGTACAGCAGCTGGCCGTCACGCGCCGAGATGACGAACGAGTGGTAGCGCGAGTCGGTCTCGCCTTCGTTGAGCTCGACCTCGACGTAGTACCCGGGCTCCAGCCCCTCGGGGAGCGGGAACCAGACCTGCCGCGCGCGGACCGGCGTGGGCTCGTCGTTCAGCTGCCACAGCTGGTAGCCGTCTTGAAAAGCGATCGGGCGCAGCGCCGAGGTCTCGACGCCCTGCCCCGTCATCGTGCTCACCGCAGCCGCCGCCGCCGTCGAGGGCCGCAGCGAAAACGCGCCGAGCCGCTTCGTCTCGGGCGTCAGGTAGCCGGAGATCGCCACCACGACGTAGTCCTTCGTCATCGCGACCTTCACCTCGTCACGGAACACCCGCACGCCGGCGACGTCTTGCTGGAAGATCGCGATCACCGCGCCCTCGTCGTTGAGCTGGTGCAGCTGCGTCAGCCGCGCGTCGGCCCACGTCGCCCGGTCTGCACGGTAGAGTTCGGCGTGCGTGAAGAGCGTTCGTCGTGCCACCTGCTCCGCGGTCAGCCCTTGATCGCGAGGCGTGCGCGCACCGGGCGTCGGCTGACCGACCCAGAAGAACGTGGGCACGCCGAGCCGCGGCTCGCTCGACGACATCATCCCGTTCATCAGCGCAGCGCGCGCCGCAGGAGACAGCCCCTCCGGCCCAGCCACCGCTCGCACCTCACGGCTGCGAAGGAAGGCGTCGTCACCAGGCGCAGCCTGCGCGGCGGTCCACGAGACGAGGCATCCGAGGCTCAGCGACAGTCGATTGGCGAGGAGAGCGTTCACGGGCCGCGAATTACCGACATGCGCTTCACATTTCAAGCCGCAGACTCAATTATTTCATGGCCTTGCATGACCATTTTCTGCCGACAGAGAAATAGCAGCGGGGCGCGACTGTCATGGTGCGACAAGGTAGGTGCGCTCAAAAACCGGCACCTTGCCGCAAGGCGGGTGGCAGACGGAGCCTCGACATGTCGGACCAGGTAGGACACCGCACTGCGTTCGAGACCGCCATCGACGCCGCTCCCGATGAGGCGAACGGCTACGCGGTGCTGGGCGATTGGCTCTCGCAGCAGGGCGATCCGCGCGGTGAGTTGATCGCGCTTCAGCGGCTCAGCGAGCTCGATCGCCGGCAACGAGAACGTGTGAAGGCGTTGCTCTACGAGCCTTCGATTCGGTGTCTCGCGGGGCCACTCGCGCAGTGGCGCTGGGGCTTCGTGCATACGGCGACGCTGGTGCGACCGGCGGGCCCCGGAGCGTCGGAGCGCATCGATCTCGCAAGGCTCCTCGCCCACCCGTCGCTTCGTTTTCTGCGCGCGCTCACCCTCGGACAGGAGCCGCTCTTCGAGGCGCTCGACGCGCTGGCCGCCGCAGCGCCGCGCGTGCTGGCTTCGCTCACGCTCTATTCTCCGCGCGTCCTCGAGCTCTCGCGCGTGCCGTCGACGCTCCCGTCGCTCACGCAGCTCCACCTCTCGGTGCCTGAGATCACTGGAGCACTCGGCGTGATGCCGCGACTCGACTCGATGACCCTCTCGTTCCTGTCGTGGGACGCGACGACCGCGCGTGGGCTCTTCGACGCGAATGAACGGAGGCTCACGACGCTCAAGCTCGTGGTGGCAGGCGCGCTCGAGGTGGAGCCGCTCGACGCGGTGCTCGCCCTGCCCCGGCTCGAACACCTGACGCTGGAGGCCTCGGAGATGGGTGTCGACGCGATCGAGGCGATCGCCGGGAGCGACGCGATGAACCGCCTGGTGACGCTCGATCTCTCGCGCAGCGGCCTGTCGGAGCGCGGCGCGAAGCGGTTGTTGCAGGTGGCGCGTCAGCTGCCCCGACTGTCGAGCCTCGTGCTCGGTGACTCGGCGGATCCGTGAGCGTGGCGGGCTCGCGTCGACGCGATCGCCGGAGCGAAGCAGCGCACGATGCTCCATGACGCCGCGCACCCGTGAGCGTTGCGCATCGAGATGGCCGTCGACGCGATCGCCGGCAGCGAAGCAGCGCACGATGCTCCGTGAAGCGCGCACCCGTGATCGTCGGCTATCGATTTCAGGCGAAGAACGCGCGAAGACCGCCCCGTGCGGACGTCGACCCTGCTGGCGCTGATGTGGCTCTCGGGCTGTCGCACGGTCGCGGCTGGCGTCGTCGAGCGCGCTGATGCCCTGCTGGCGGACTACCGGAACCGCACCCCGCCGACGTGGGAGGCACCCGCGGACTCGGCGCCTCCACCGTGGGCGCCTGGCCAGTTCACCGTCTACTCCCGTGCCTCGGAGGGCCGCGTGGTGCTGGAGCGGGTGGCGCTTCGCCGGGGGCGCGGCGACGACGTGCGCGTGGCGGTCGATCGACTCGGAGGCGGTGAGCAGCTGCGCGTGCACCTGACGCTCGCGCGCCAACCCGCGGGGCGTGAAGAGCTCGCGGCGCTCGTGCTCGAGGCGTGGGTGACGCGCGGCGAGGGCCCTGAGATCCACACGCTCGGCGCGGCGCCGGCCGACGTGCTCTCGCTCGCGGCTGACCTGCTGATCTCGCCGCCGCAGGACAGCGCATCTGAGACGATCGTGGTGCCAGCCGGGCGCTTCGAGGGTTGCGTCGGCGGTGCCCACGCGCTCGTGCCGATCTCCGGAGTCGTGCGTCAACGCCCAGGCGGCGACCTGCGAGAGCTGCTCGAGTTCGGCGACGACAATGGCGGCGCGCTGTTCTGATGGTCGTCAGTCGCCCGGTGTCCAGGAAGAACGGCGTGGCGTGACCGAGCAATGAGCGCGTGGCGGTGCGCTGTTCTGACCGCTCAACGTGACACGCGAGCCAGGGCCAGCCGGCACGCGGTCGTCAGCCGCTCCGTGTTCAAGAAGAACGGCGTCGCGCGCGCCTGACCTTGCTCGAGCAGCGAGAGCGCACGCCGGTACTCGGTCGTCGCGTCGGCGCGCAGCCCTCGTTGTTCGAGGAGCAGCCCCAGACAGTACCGGGCCGCGGCGAGCTGCGGCGAGAGGTAGAGCGCCTTGCGCAGGCCGGCTTCGGTCTCGACGTCGGGTTGGCCCGCGGCAGACCAGTCGAGCACGAGCGAGAACAGCTGATCGCCCTCCTCCTCTGGCGCGAGGGAAGCGCGCACGGCCGTGGGTGGGCTGGGCTCAGGCGCGGGCCGAGGGGGCGCGATGGGGGCGCTCGGCCGAGGTGGAGGGATCGGCTCCGGCTCGCGCATTCGATCGCGGCGGGCGTAGAAGAACGTGCCGCCGAAGCGCACCGTCTCGAGATCGGCGCGAGGCTTCAGAATGGGCTCTGCCGCCGAGAGCACCAGCGTGCCCTGCGGGGCCAGCCGCTCTGCCAGCAAACCGACGGTCCGGTCCGCGGCGTCGACGGTGAAGTAGATGAGCACGTTGCGGCAGACCACCACGTCGAACGCCGTGCCTGCGTCCGAGAAGGGGAACGGCGTCTCGACGAGGTTGTGTTGCTGGAAGCGGGCCTGCGCAGCCAGGCGAGGCGACAGGACCATGCGGCCGTCGTGCTGCGAGAAGTGCTTCGCGACCAGCGCCGCAGGCACGCGCCGCATCGCCTCGTTCGAGAAGGTGAGGTGCTTCGCCTTCGCGAGCGCCGACGTCGAGAGATCGGTGCCGAGCACGCGGCTGGCCGGGTGCGCCCCCACCCGCGCCAGGAGCAGCAACAGCGTCGCCACCTCTTCGCCCGTCGCGCAGCCTGCGCTCCACAGCTGCAGCGGCCGGCCCGTTCGCGCGAGCGGCTCGAGCACGTGCTGCTCGAGCGCCTCGAGCTGGGCCTCGTCGCGGAAGAGATCGGTCTTGTGCACCGACGCGGCGGCCATCAGCTCGAGCAGCTCGAGCTGGCCGTGCGCCTCGAGGTGCGCGACGAACTCCGCCACGCTCCGGCCGTGCCTCAGGGTGTCTGCGAGGTGTCCGATCCGCTCCCGCTGCTGCTTCGACAGCGCGCTGCCACAGCGCCTCGACACCAGGGCAAAGAGCGGGTCGAGCTCGACGGCCACGTCAGGGCCTCGATGGATCCTGCCCGCGCGAGAGCCGCACCAGCGCCTTGCCGACGTCGTCGCCGTGCACGACGTGGGTGACGACGCCCTTCGCGATGGCTGCGCCTGGCATGCCGAAGACGACCGACGACTCCTGGCTCTGGGCGATCGTCTTGCCGCCGGCCGCGTGAATCGCCGCGAGCCCGTCGACGCCATCGGTGCCCATGCCGGTGAGGATCACCCCCACCACCCGTTTGCCGTACGCCTTCGCTGCCGACTCGAGCAGCATCGAGGCCGAGGGCACGTGGCCATCACGCGGAGGACCGGCGACCACCGCGACCCGCCCACGGGACGGCACGGTGAGGTGGGAACCAGCAGGCGCGATGAGCACCGCGCCCGGCGTCAACAGATCGCCATCTTTCGCGCTGCGCACCTTCAGCTTCGCCGAGGTGCCGAGCCAGCCGACCAGCGAGTCGGCGAAGGCCGCGTTGATGTGCTGCACGACGAGCACCGGCGCGGGGAAGTCGGCAGGCAGATCGCTCACCAGCTTGTGGACGACCTGCGGGCCGCCCGTCGACGAGGCGATCACCACGAGCCCAACCGGAGACGCGGCGCCGAGGCCGATCGGCTCGATGGCCGGTGACGACGGCGAGGTGGTGGGAATCGCGCCCGGCTTCTTCACGCCGCGCAGGTGCCGAATCACCTTCACCGTCGACAGCAGTTTCACCTCGCGCGCCAGGTTCCACGCCTCGACTCCAGCGTCGAGCGCGGGCTTCACCTGCAGGGCCAGGGCTCCGGCCGCGAGCGCACGGTGCGTCAGCTCAGGCGCCTGGTTTCGCGGGTCGGCCGTGAGCACCAGAATCGGCGTCGGGTTCTCCGACATGATCTGCTCGCACGCCGCCAGCCCGTCGAGCACCGGCATGTCGACGTCCATCGTCACCACGTGTGGCTTGAGCTCGGCGACCTTCGCGATCGCCTCTTGCCCATTCGCCGCCTGCCCGACGACCTCGATGTCGGGATCCGTCGTGATGGCGTCGACGATCAACTGCCGGCACAGCGGCGAGTCATCGACGACCAACACCTGGCACTTGCGGCTCATCGATCGCACCTCGCCCGCGGGTCCTTCAGCCTGACTTCATGGTTACTGCGGCTCTGCGAGCGGTGCCAGCCCATCACGCCAACAACCTCGCCACCACGTCGACGAGGTCCTGCCGCACCAGATCGCCCTTGGTGACGTACCCGTCTGCGCCCGCCTCCATGCCGCGCCGCCGGTCCTGCTCGCTGCCACGCGTGGTGACGATGACGACCGGCAGGCTTCGCAAGGTGGGGTGCACCTTCAGCCGGCGCGTCAGCTCGAGCCCGTCGACCCTCGGCATCTCGAGATCGGTGACGACGGCGTCGACGACCTCCTTCGCGAGTCGTTCGAGCGCCTCGGCCCCGTCGGCCGCCTGGACGATCTCGTAGCCGACTGACTCGAGCAGCGAGACGAGCAGCTCGCGCGTCAAGGGCGAGTCGTCGACCACCAGCAGCCTTCGCCGGCGCACCTCGACGTGGGTCGCCGCCTGCGCCGACAGCTTGAGCTCACGCCCATGCGCCGTCGCGACGAGGTGCGGCGCCGAGAGCACCATCGCGAGCGTTCCATCAGGCAACTGCGTCGCGCCCGACAGGTGGCTGAAGCGCGAGAGCAGCCCCTTGAGCGGCAGGATCGCCTGCACCCGCTCGTCGAGCACGCGGTCGATGCCGATCGCTGCGGTCTGACCGCGGCCGCGCATCACCAGCACCACCTCGCCCACCGAGACCGTGCGCTCGGGAGCCCCCACCAGGATCGACGCGATCGACTGGTACGGCAGCACGACATCGTCGATCGAGACGGCAGGCTTGCCCGCGAGCTCGCGCACGTGGGCCTCTTCGATCTGCAGCGCGCGCACGACGTTGGTTGCCGGCACGCAGAAGCGCTCGTCGCCCGTCTCGACGAAGAGCACCGGCGCCACCGTGAGGGAGAGCGGCACGCGCAGCTCGAAGCGCGCCCCGAGCCCCAGCGACGACGAGACGGTGACCTCGCCGCCGATCTGCTGGAGCCGCGTCTTGACCACGTCGAGCCCGACGCCACGGCCCGAGACGTCGGTCACCTCGTCCTTCGAGGTGAAGCCGGGGAGGAACACGAGATCCACCGCCGCGAGATCGGTGAGCGCGTCGGCCGTCGGTTGATCGATCAGCCCTTTGCGCACCGCGACCTGGCGCAGCGACTGCGCGCTCAAGCCGCGGCCGTCGTCCTCGACCCTCAGCACCAGCCGCTCGCCTTCCCGGCGCGCGAGGAGCGTGAGCGTGCCTCGCGGCGACTTGCCGTGATCGACGCGCTCTTCGCGAGGCTCGAGGCCGTGATCGATGGCGTTGCGCACCAGATGAAGGAGCGGATCGCGCAAGACGTCGAGCACGGTGCGATCGATGCGCTCGTCTTCACCTTCAATCGACAGCTCGACCTCGCGACCGAGATCGCGCGCCAGCTCTCGCACCATGCGCGGGTACGGCTCGAACAAGACGCCGAGCGGCACCATGCGCAGCGCCTGCACCTCTTCCGACAGCACGGTCAGCTCGCGCGCTTCGTCGGTGGCGATGAGGGTGTTGAGCCGGTTGACGTCGCCCGCGAGCTCCTTGGCCTTCCCCAGCCGCGCCGCGAGCGCCTGCACCTCAGGCCCGAGATCCTCCGCGAGGCGCTGCAGCTGCGCGAGCTCCTTGGCGAGCACCCGGGCCCGGCTCGCGCTGAGCTCGCGCCGGCGGCCGACCTGGTGGAGCGTCGTCACCGCGCTGGTGAGCACCTCGAGGCTCTGCTGGCTGATGCGAATGGTGGCGTCGGCGCGCTCTGCGGCGGCCCTCGCGTCAGGAGTGCTGGGCGGCGGCGCGGGCACGTTGGCCCGGCTCGGGCTCGAGGGAGGGGCTGGCGGAGGGGCCGTCGGGTTCGGGGCAGGCGTCGTGACCGCGACGACCCGCGCCTTCTCCTGCGTCACCGCGTGGCCCAACCACTCGAGCAGGCGCGGCAGCTCGACCGGCGCGCCCGTGGTGGCGCCCGCGAGCACACCCACCGCGTCGGACGCCACCAGCAGCGCGTCGACGGTGCCGGGCCCCAGCTCGTAGCCGAGCGGCTCGACGGTGCGCACCAGCTCCTCCATCAGGTGCACGAGGGTGTTCACCTCGGCGAACCCCATCATGCGGGCCTCGCCCTTGAGCCCGTGCAGCTCGCGGAGCGACGCCTTGCCCGCTTCGACGTCGGCGCCTGCCTCGAGCGACATGAGCGAGCGATTCACCTTCGCCAGGCGCTCCACCACCAGCTCACGAAACTGCGCGAGCAGCTTTTCGCGGTTCGAGCTCATTCGCGCTGCTGCTGGAAGCGGTTCACCACCTCGGCGAGCACGCCCGAGAGCGACTCGAGCCGCTCGTTCGCGGCCGTGAGCTGGCGCGTGCTGGCGAGGCTCTGCTGGGTGATGCCGAGAATATCGGCCATGGCCTCGGCGAGCTGGTCGGTGCCTGTCTGCTGCTGCTGCGTGGCGAGGCTGATGGTGCGCACCGCGTCCGACGTCTGGCGAGCGCTGTGCGCGACGCTGGTGAGCGCGCGCGCCACCTCGTCGGCCAGCGACGTGCTGCTCTCGGTGAGGGCGCGGGCCCGCTCGGTCGCCTCCGACGTCTGGCGCGTGGCGGTGCGGATCTCGGCGATCAGCTCCTCTACCTCGGCCGTCGACTCGAGCACGTTCTCGGCGAGGCGGCGCATCTCGGACGCGACGAGCGAAAAGCCACGCCCCACCTCGGCGGCGCGGGTGCCCTCGAGCTCGGCCGAGAGCGCGAGCAGATCGCTGCGATCGGCCACGGCGTTGATGACGTCGACGATGCGGCCGATCTGCTGCACGCGGCCTGTCAGGCGGTCGACGGCCGCGGCGATGGAGCGGTTGTCCTGCCGCATGCGCTCGATGGCCGCGCGGAACGACTCGGCGCTGCCCAGCCCCGACTCGGCGGCCTCGAGCGTCTTCTGGGCGAGCTCCTGCACGCTGCTGGCGCTCGAGGCGATCTGCCGTGCGCTCTGCGCCAGCTCTTCGGTGGTGGCCGAGGTCTCGTTGAGGGCCGCTGCCTGCTCCGCGGCGCCCGACTCGGAGTCCTGGGAGGCCTGGCGCAGGGTGCCAGCCGCCGTCCCCAGCCGGGCGGTCGCCGACGAGAGCCTGGTGATCAGCGTCACCAGCCGCTCCTTGAGCCGTGAGAAGACGTTGCTCACCAGCCACACCTCGCCGTCACCCGCGATCAGCTGTGCCTTCACGAGTCGCCCGCCGGCGAGCCCGGTGGCGTCTTCGGCGATGCGCTGAAGGGGGCCCGCGAGCAGCGAGCCGCCGACCGCCGCCGCCATCGTCGCCATCGCGGTCGCCAGGACGATCAGGAACGCCGTCTTGGCGATGGCCTCGCTCTGCGCCGCAGCGACGAACGCGTCGCGACTCTCTGGAGAGCGCTGCAGCCACGCCTCGACGATGTCGGCGCCGAGCACCCGCGTCAGATCGATCACCACCAGCGACGGCAGCGCCACCATCACCACCGTGAAGGTGACCAGGCGATTGCGCACCGACACCTTCGGCACCCGCAGGTTCGTGACGACGGCCTCGGGAGACATGTCTTCGGCCAGGCGCTCGACCGCCTCGTGCGATCGCAGCCCGATGAGCAGCCCGACCACCACGGCCGCCATGGGTCCGAAGAGCAGGCCCAGGACGACGATGCGAAGCGCGAGCGACCAGGGGACCTCGGCGGTGAACTTGAAGGTGATGGCCAGGGCGATCACGGCGCCCAGCCAGGTGAAGACGCCGAGGCGGCCGACCAGATCGGGGAACTGCCGAACCTCGTCGAGCGCGACCAGGCGGTTGGCGCCGGTCAGCGGCAGGCGCCCGGCGGCGAGCCCCCTGAAGGTGCGCAGGTGGCGCGAGGCCACCGTCTCGGCGATGCCGACGCCCACCGAGGCGATCGTCACCACCAGGATCCAGAAGATGCCGAGCGAGCCCTCTGGGAAGCGGAAGGTGACGGCGGCGTACTGAGACGCGAGCAGCGCCACCAACGTGTTGCCCAGCGTCGAGGGCAACATCAACCAGCGGCCACGGCCCGGCAGCCACTCGTTCAGGCCCGTCATGAGCGGCCTCCGAAGGTGTCGACCACCTGCTCGAGCTCCTTCGACACGCCGACGAGATCGGTCTGCGTGCGCGCCATCTCTTTGGCGGTCTCGACGTTCTTCCGGGTCGAGCGGTTGATGTCCTCCATGGCGGCGACGAGCTGATCGCTGCCGGCCTGCTGCTGCACCGTCGCCAGGCTGATGCTCTGCATCGCGTCGGCCGACAGGTTCGCGAACTGCACGATGTCGCCGAGCGAGTCGCTCACCTTGCGCGCCAGCGCCGCGCCCGAGTCGGTGGCCTTCACGCCAGCCTCGGTCGCCATCACCGCCGCGTTCGTCGCGTCGCGAATGTCGGCGATCAGCCGGGCGATCTCGCGGGTCGACGTCATCACGTTCTCGGCGAGCCGGCGCATCTCGGCGGCGACCAGCCCGAACCCCTCGCCCACCCCACCCGCCTTGTGCCCCTCGAGCTCGGCGTTGAGGGCGAGCAGATCGGACTTGTCGGCGATGCCGTCGATGAACTCGATGATGCGGCCGACCTGCTGCACGCGCTTGTTGAGCCTCACCACCGAGTCGGCGATGGCCTGGTTGCCCTCGCGCACCTGCCCCATCGCGGCGGTGAACGACTCGGCGCTGGCCTTGCCCGCCTGCGCAGCCGCGAGCGTGCCCCGGGCAATCTCCGAGACGCGCTGGGCGTTCGACGAGATCTGCCGGGCGCTCCGGGCGAGCTCCTCGGTGGTGGCGGTGGTGGCCATCAGCGCCGCCGATTGTTCGGCAGCGCCCTGCTCCTGCAGCGCGCCGTTCTGAACCAGATCGTCAGCGGCGGCGCGAATGCCCTTCGACGCGTCCTTCGCGCCGGCTGCCGCGTCGAGCAGGTGCGCCTCCATGGCCGACATGGCCGTCGCCGCGGCCCACGTCTCGAACTCGGCCATCACGAGCCGCCCACGCTGGTAGCGGCCCTGCGCGAGGCGCTCGGTCTCTTCGCCCAGCCGCTTGAGCGGATCTCCCAGCACGCTGCCCGAGAGCCACCCGCACAGCACCACCATGAAGACGGTGGCCGCGCCGAGACCGCCGAGCGCGCCATACCCATCGGCCCCCTGGGCTTCGAAGACGGCGCGCGCGCTCGCGACGTCAGGCTGCCGCTTGACGGCCTCGAGGAGCTGGTTCGATCGTTCGAGGCTCGCGTCGGCGACCATCAGCATCGGCGTCAGCACCGCCACCGTCGAGTACAGCATCAGCCGACGGCGCAGCTCGAAGCGCACGGGCAGGACCTCGGCGAGGGCCTCAGGCGCCAGCCCGGCGTCGACGAGCTCCCGCAGCACCTGGCGGGCCCGCGGCAGGACGAGCAGGTTCGCCATCATCGCGGTGAGCGGCGCCACCATGAAGCCCACCAGGCCCACCCGCAGCGCGATCAGGGGCGGGGGCGAGGCCATGACGTACCAGGCGACGGCCACTGCCACCGAGCCGGCCATGAAGGCGAACAGCGCGAGAAAGAAGGTGGTGTCGGGCGCCTGCGCCGCCTCACGCGCGGCGCGCTGGAGCGTCGCGGGCGTCGACACCTCGGTGCCGGCGCCGAGGCCTTTCACGGTTCGGAGCCGGCTCTGCTCGAACAGGTCGGCCGCCACGTTGAACACGACGACGACGCCGATCAGCAGACCGAAGTACCAGCCCCGGGTTCCCTCGGGCAGCGAGACGACGCTCGACAGGTAGGCGACGGCAACGATGACCCCGAGGGGCGCCGAGAGCGTCGAGGGGTTGGTGATCCACCGATGGCGGCCCTGCGGCAGCGGCGTGATCACTCGGCCCTCCGCTCGAGGTGGGCCAGCAACAGCGACGGCGACACCAGCGGCCACAAGGCGCCCAGCACCTCGATGAAGCCGGTCAGCACGCCGTCACCCAGGCCCTGCAGCGCGGCCGGCACGGGGAGCACGGTGAGACCCGGCGTCGCGAGCACGTCGATCGAGTCGACCTTGAGCAGCTGACCGTGGCACTGCAGCGCGCGCCCTTCGCCGGTCCCATCGACGCCGAAGGCGAGCCCGACGTCCCACGTCTTGCCTTCGACCTCGGCGATCGCGTCGATCTCCTGACAGTCGACCGCGAGCCGGGCTGCCCCCACCCGGCACAGGACGACGCCGTCGACGAGGCCGTTGGCCACGCGTCAGCGCCCCCTCGAGAGGTATTCGAGCAGACCCTCGGGCTCGATGGCCGCGCAGTCTCCAGCGGGCACCTTCGCCGGGCCGTGCATGAAGGCCAGCGCGCCAGCTTCTCCGAGCCGCGGGGGCGCGCCCATGATGGGGCTGACGCCGATCACCCTGGTGGCCGTGAAGGCCATCGTCCCGCGAGGGACGCGCACCAGCACCACCCGCTTGAAGACCTCGTCGACGGGTTTGCCGATGAGGCGGGCGAGATCGATGACGGGCAGAACCTCACCGCGGTGAGCAAAGACGCCGAGCAGGTGTGGCGCGGCGCCCGGAACGCGGGTCAGCGGCGGCAGGTTGACGACCTCGGACGCGCGCTCAGCGGGCACGGCGTACAGGCTGCCTCCGCACGCAAAGACCAGATGTCCCCTCGGTCCCTCCGCCATGAGCCGAGGGTTCAGCACAGGTTTGCTTCGACTGAAAGCAGTGGATACACGGGGCTTCGTGCAGGCCCTCTTCCTCGAGCTTCAACGGTATGTCGGCTTCACCCCGGCCGACGAGGAGCGCCTGCGCGCGGTGAAGCCGCTGGTGCTCCCCACCTTCGTGCCGGCCATCGAGGCGTTCTACGCACGCATCCTCGAGCACGACGACGCGCGGGCGGCCCTGCAACGTGGCGAGCGTCACGTCGGCCAGCTGAAGACGACGCTCCTGCAGTGGATGAACGAGCTCTTCGACGGCCCGTGGGACGAGCGCTACGTCGAGCGGCGCGCGCGCATCGGCACCGTGCACGTTCGCATCGGCCTGCCGCAGCACTACATGGTGACGGCGATGAACCTGGTGCGCCGGCACCTGCTCGACGCCCTCGAAGGCCCGAACCACACCGACGATCGAACCGCCGTGAACCGGGTGCTCGATCTCGATCTGGCGATCATGCTCCACACCTACCGGCTCGATCTCGAGGCGCGGCAGGTGCGCGCGGAGCGGCTGGCGACCTTCGGCCAGCTCGTCGGGAGCATCGGCCACGAGCTGCGAAACCCGCTCGGCGTGATCGAGACCAGCCTCTACGTGCTCAAGGGCCGCAACGATCCCGACCCGAAGGTGACCAAACACCTCGACCGCATCGGCGGGCAGGTCACCATCGCCAACGACATCATCACCCAGCTGCTCGATCTCATTCGGGAACGGCCGCTCGGCACGCAGCGGGTGGCGCTGGGGGCGGTGCTCGCCGAGGCCGAGGGCGTCATCTCGAGGCCCGAGGGCGTGAGCCTCGAGCTCCCCGCAGGCCCGGTGCCCGACGTGCTCGGCGACCCGACGCAGCTGCGCCAGGTCTTCGTGAACCTGTTCGACAACGCCGTGAGCGCCGCGTCGCCGGTCGGGCGGGTGGTGGTGACCGTCACCCGCGAAGACGCAGCCGTCGTCATCGGCGTCGAAGACACGGGCACCGGCATCGACCCGTCGATCGCCAGCCGCCTGTTCGAGCCGCTCGTCACCACGCGCGCCAAAGGCATCGGGCTGGGGCTGGCGCTGGTCAAACGCATCGTCGAGCGACATGGGGGCACCGTCGAGACGGCCCCTGGCAAGACCCTCGGCGGCGCGAGGTTCGTGGTTCGTCTGCGGGAGGTCACGTGAGCCGTCACTACCTGGTCGTCGATGACAACGAGGCGTTCTCCGAGAACCTCGCCGAGATCCTCCGGGACACGGGTGCGACGGTCGAGGTCGCCCACGACGGGGTGAAGGCCCTCGAGTTCGTGCGCAGCCAGCACTTCGACGCGCTGGTGACCGACATGCGCATGCCGGGCATGAATGGCGCTGAGCTGCTGTGCGCGCTGAGAAAGATCGACCCCGGAGTGCCAGCGGTGCTGCTCTCGGCGTTCAGCGAAGAGGGGCTCATCCACATCGCCCGGCGTGACGGCCTGCTCGCGGTGCTCTCGAAGCCGCAGCAGATCCCCCGGCTCCTGCAGGTGTTGGAGTCGGCGCGGAGGGACGGCGCCGTGTTGCTCGTCGAGGATGACGTGGCGCTCGCCGACAACCTCACCGAGGCGCTGGCGCAGCGAGGGCTCACCGCGGTGACCGCCGCGAGCGTGAAGGAGCTGGGCGGCATCTCGGCGAGGCCCTTCGCGGTGCTCGTCGATCTGAAGCTGCCCGACGCCGGCTTCGGCGAAGCGCTCCAGCGCGTGCACGAGCGGTGGCCCGGCATTCCCACCATCGTGATGACGGCCTTCGGGGGCGCCGACCTGCTCACCACTGAAGAGTGCTTTCACAAGCCGTTCGACACCGCCAGCCTGCTGGGCCGCATCGAGGCGCTCTACCGCGAGCACCAGCGCCAATGAGCGCGCGACTGTTGCTGGTCGAAGACAACGCGGAGTTCGTCGAGAACCTGCGCGAGATCTTCGGCGATCTCGGGCACGAGGTGCGCTCGGCCGGCTCCTGCGCGCAGGCGCGCGAGCTGGCGCTGGGGTGGGTGCAGGTCGCGCTGGTCGACCTGAGGCTGCCCGATGGCGACGGCACCACGTTGGCGACGCAGCTCAAGGAAGAGAACCCCGACTGCGAGGTGATTCTGCTGACGGGACACGCGTCGGTGGAGTCTGCGGCCGAGGCGGTGCGCGCGGGCGTGTGGGCGTACCTCATCAAGCCGTGCACGGTGCCCGACCTGCTCTCGACGCTCGACAAGGCGATCCGTCACGTCCAGGCGCAGCAGGAGAAGCGCGAGCTCAGTCGCCGAGCCCAGGTCGCCGAGAAGCTCGCGGCCGTCGGCACGCTCACCGCGGGGCTCTCGCACGAGATCCGCAACCCGTTGAACGCGGCGGGCCTGCAGCTCTCGGTGCTCGAGCGCAGGGTGCGCAAGCTCGACGCCTCGTTGCAGGATCCGCTCCTCGAGCCGCTAACGCTGGTGCGTGACGAGATTCGACGGCTCGAGCACATCTTGCAGGACTTCCTGCAGTTCGCCCGGCCGCTGAACCTGATGGTGAAGCCGCTGGCGCTGGGCCCGCTGCTGCAGAAGGTCGTGGCATTCATCTCGACCGACGCGGAGCGGCGAAGCGTGTCGCTCGAGTCCGATCTGTCGAACGCGGGCTCCGTCGCTGGTGACGCCGATCAGCTCCGCCAGGTCTTCATGAACCTGCTGCTCAACGCCTTCGACGCGGTGGCCGAAGGTGGGCGCGTGAAGCTCAGCGTCGAGAGTGACGGCACGTCGATGGAGGTGCACATCGACGACGACGGCCCCGGCATTCTTCAGGAGCACCTGCCCCGCCTCTTCGAGCCCTTCTTCACCACCAAGTCGAAGGGTTCGGGTCTGGGGCTCCCCATCACGCACGCCATCGTCAGCCAGCATGGAGGCACGGTCACGGCGGGCCGCGGCCCGCTCGGCGGCGCGCGCTTCACGGTCAACCTGCCTCGCGCGACCCCGGGCCGTCGCTAGGCTCGGCGCCGTCTGAGTCGGAAGCACAGCTCGGCGCCGTCTGAGTCGGAAGCACAGCTCGGCCGTCTGAGTCGGAAGCACAGCTCGGCGCCGTCTGAGTCGGAAGCACGCTCGGCGCCGTCTGAGTCGGAAGCACAGCTCGGCGCCGTCTGAGTCGGAAACACAGCTCGGCGCCGTCTGAGTCGGAAACACAGCTCGGCGCCGTCTGCGTCGGAAATCGAAAACTCAGTTCGGCTCGGGTTGATCGCCCGTCGGAATCGGCGCGCCGGCGTCCTGCTGCGCGTACTCCTTGAGCCGGTACTGAATCTTCCGCACCGAGATCCCCAGCACGTCTGCGGCCCGTGACGTCGAGCCGTCGACCATCTCGAGCGTGCGAAGAATCGCCTCGCGCTCGATCTCGTGCAGCGTCGCCCCGGGGATCAGCGAGTCGGCGGTGCGATCCTTCGGGCGCGGGCCTCGCAGCGTCGGCGGCAGATCGTCGCTCGTCAGCTCGTTCTCACGCGCGAGCACCACGGCGCGCTCCACCACGTTCGACAGTTCGCGCACGTTGCCTGGCCAGTCGTACGACAGCAGCGCATTGAGCGTGCCCGGCGCCAGGCCCTTCACCGTCTTCCCGTGCGCGTCGTTGTACTTCTCGATGAAGTGGCTCACGAGCGCGGGAATGTCGGACTTGCGCTTGCGCAGGGGCGGCAGCGTCACGCTCACCACGTTGAGGCGGTAGTAGAGATCTTCGCGGAACTTGCCGGCCTTCACCTCGACGCCGAGATCCTTGTTGGTGGCGGTGACGACGCGCACGTCGACCTTGAGCGTCTGGGTGCCGCCCACGCGCTCGAACTCCTTCTGCTGGAGCACCCGCAGGAGCTTCACCTGGAGCGAGGGCGTCACGTCGCCGATCTCGTCGAGGAAGAGCGTGCCACCGTCGGCCAGCTCGAAGCGGCCTTCACGTTTCCCCGCCGCGCCGGTGAAGCTGCCCTTCTCGTGACCGAAGAGCTCCGACTCGAGCAGCGTCTCGCTGAGCGCCGCGCAGTTCACCTTCACGAAGGGCTTGTCCCGGCGGGGTGACTCCTCGTGAATCGCCTGGGCGATCAGCTCCTTGCCCGTGCCGGACTCGCCGAGCACCAGCACGGTCGCCTTGGTGGGCGCGGCGCGCTTGACGACGTCGAAGACCGCCTGCAGCTCGCCGCTGTCTCCGATGATGTTGTTGAAGCGGTGCTTTTCGTGCAGCCGCTCACGCAGCAGCGCGTTGTCGCGCTTGAGCATGCGGGTCTCGAGCGCCTTCTCGAGCTTCACCAGCACCGCGCTCACGTCGACCGGCTTGGTGATGTAGTCGTGCGCACCGCCGCGCATCGCTTCGACGGCCGTCTCGATGCTGCCGAACGCCGTCACCATGATGAAGAGGTTGTCGAAGCCCTCGGCGCGCGCCTTCTTCAGCAGCTGCAGGCCGTCCAGCTTCGGCATCTTGATGTCGCAGAGCACCGCGTCTGGGTTGAACAGCGTCAGCTTCTCGAAGCCCGCCTCGCCGTCGGCAGCCTCGGCGACGTCGTAGCCCTCCTCACGAAGGATCGTGGTCAACGCTTCGCGGGCGTTCTGCTCGTCGTCAACCACCAGGATTCGATGTGGCATGGATGCACTTCCTGCGCGCCTCAGACGGCGCCTGCAATTCCTGCGTGTGTCAGCGAACGACGAGGACGGGTCGCTTGCAGATGTGAACGAGTCGATCGGTCACGCTGCCGATGAGCATTCGGGAGACGGCTCCACGGCCCTTGGAGCCAACCACGACGAGGTCGAAGTTGCCCGTGTCGGCGACGTCGGCGAGGCGCTCGGCGGCAGAGCCGGTGAGGTTCATTCGCTCGCACGTCATACCCGTCTCCTTCGCGGCGGCCTCCAGCAGCCGCTCGCCCGCAGCGACCGCCTCTTCAGTCCAGGGTTGAACGCCGAAGGGCACCTCGGGAGGTACGAAGGTCGGCGGGACGATGTGCGCCAGCGTCAGCTGGGCGTTGAGTCCCCGGGCCAGGGTGACGGCGGTGCGGGCTGCATGCATCGACGCCTCGGAGCCATCGATCGCGACGAGGATCTTCTTCATGGGCGACCTCCAGAGAAGCCGTGGGGATGCACATGTCGGGCCGTGAACCACCCGATGGCGCTGCTGTTGCTAGCACCAGGGGCATGCGCCCACTCGTGCCTGCACTCCTCGTGTTGCTCGCAGTCCCTGCTGCGGCCGACGACAAGAAGCCTTCGACGAAGCCGCCCGTCGTCGCGAAGGCACCCGCGCGCGACGATCAGAGCCTGGGCCGGCCCGAGTACCTCTCCGATCTCGCCCGGCAGATCCTCCGTCGCCGCATGGAGCGCCACGGCCGCGACATGATTCACCTCATGACGGGGGTGGTGCTGCTGCGCCGCGAGGTCGTGCAGACCATCGCTCAGGAGCTCTCACGAGAGCCGCGCATCACCCGGCCCCTTCCCGACGCACGCGACGAACTCAACTCGGCCCTGCCAGAGAAGTTCTTCGTGCTGCAGGACGAATTGCGCGAACGCGCAAAAGCACTCGAAGAAGCGGCGAAGGCGCGCAACGACAAGGAGCTCGGCGAGTCCTTCGGGCGGCTCACCCAGACCTGCGTCGCCTGCCACAGCGCGTTTCTGGCGCCAAAAGGCACCGAGCCGCAGTGATTTGCGCGCACGCCTTGCCGGACTTGATGCGCACCAAGGCACCACGGGAGGAAGAACCTCTGGAACATCGATTGCAGCGCTCTCGGGCATGCCGGGCGGCAATCACCACGTGGGCTATGGAACCGGGATGATGGGCGACGCTCGTCGCGCGCTGGTCTCGCGACGCGAAGCACTCCGCGCGCAGGGCTCGTCTGAAGCTGCGCAGATCGAGTTGAGGGACGTAGAAGAGGCCCTGTTGCGAATCGACGCAGGCACCTGGGGGCGGTGCCTCAAGTGCGGCGGCGCTATCGGCCGCGATCGCCTGCGCGCGGTGCCCGACGCCCGCTTTTGCCTGCCGTGCGGTCGCTGACGAACCGTACGCTCACAGCCCCAATTGCTTGGCGATGATCTCGTTCATGATCTCACTGGTGCCGCCACCGATGGGCCCGAGGCGCGCGTCACGCCAGTGCCGCTGAATGTCGTATTCCATCATGTAGCCAGCGCCGCCGTGCAGCTGCAGCGATCGATCGGCGAGCCGGCAGCACATCTCGGTCGCGACCTTCTTCGCCATCGCCGTCACGCCGAGCGCCCACTCACCCGCCGCGTGCAGTCGCAGCGCGTGGTACGTCAACTGCCGCGCGGCTTCGAGCTCGGTGGCCATGTCGGCGAGCTGGTGCTTCACGACCTGGAACTGGGCGACCCGCTGCCCGAAGGCCTGCCGCTCCATCACGTACGAGCGCGCGCCTTCGAGGATCGACTCCGCGGCACCGACGGAGCCGAGCGCGAGGGTGATCCGCTCCCACACGAAGTTCCCCATCACCTGGCCGAAGCCATCGTTCTCGGTGCCGAGCAGGTTCTTCACCGGGACGCGACACTCGTCGAAGAACAGCTCCGCCGTGTCGCTCGCGCGCCAGCCGAGCTTCTTGAGCTTCTTCGAGACCCCGAACCCCGGCGTGCCCTTCTCGACCACGAGCATCGAGAGCCCTTTGTGCCCGCGCGTCGGGTCGGTCTTCACCGCGACGATGACGTAGTCGGCCACCACGCCGTTGGTGATGTACGTCTTCGAGCCGTTGACGACGTAGTGATCGCCATCTCTCCGGGCAGTCGTCTTCAGGCCCGCGACGTCGCTGCCACCACCCGGCTCGGTGACGGCGAACGCGCCGATCTTCTCGCCTCGAATGGCCGGTGCCAGGAAGCGCTGCTTGAGATCGTCGTTGCCGAAGAGATGGAGCGGCCCGGTGGCGATGGTGGCCTGCGCGCCGAGCCCCGCGGCGACGCCGCCTGAGCCGCACTTCGAGAGCTCCTCGTGCAGCACCGCTTCGTAGAAGACGCCTGCGTTCGTGCCGCCGTGCGCCTCGGCGTACTTGAGCCCGAAGAACCCCTGCTCCGCCGCCTTCGAGTAGAGCTCGCGCGGAAACGCCTCGGCCTCTTCCCACGCGCCGACGTGCGGCACGATCTCCCGCTGCACCCAGGCGCGCACCGTGTTTCGAAACGCCTCGTGCTCTTCGGTGAACGTCGCAAAGCCGCTGCTCATGGTGCGCTCCTGTCGGCGTCAGGCCAGTGAGGCCCGGCCCGTCTCGTTCGTTGCGTTTCGGGTGTCTTCTGCCTAGAAGGCCAGCCGGTTCCGGCGGCATAGCCAAGTGGTAAGGCAAGGGTCTGCAAAACCCTCATCCCCCGGTTCGAATCCGGGTGCCGCCTCTCAATCGCCTGAAGTCGCCTGCGTCACTTGCAGGCCACTTCGGGTTTCGTTTTTCCGTGCACGTGACTCGAGCCGCGCTCGCCATCCTCGTCGCCTCTGCCTGCGCGCACGCAGAGAAGCCGGGCGACGTGCCGATGCCTCCGCCTCCGGCACCGAAGGTCGCTCGAGACGCAGGCGTTCGCAGCGCTGAGCTGCCCCCCGCTCCGGGCGCCGCAGAGTCGCGCCGGCTCGACTTCAAGAACGGCGCGCCCGTCATCCCCGTCAGATTGATGGAGGGCAACGCCGCAGTGTCCTTCACTTCGAAAGGTCGCCTTCGTTTTCGCGTCTCGGCGCTCGTCGAGGGCCAGAGCGTGGAGAAGATGGTCGAAGGCCCCGCCGGCAGCGAGTGGCAGGTCCGCCTCGTCAAGGGAACTCCGGCTGAGCTGGTCGCGCGCATTCAGATCGCCGAGGTGGCCTTCAACGACAAGGTCGGGCTCGCGTCGGCACAGCAGGAATGGGCAGACCGCGGGCTGTCGACGAAGTCGCAGGTGCTCGGAGCCCTCTACGGCATCGCGGGCAAGGTGATCGATACGCGGCGCTACGTGCTGGTGGTCGATCAACCGCCCGCGCCGCCTGCCTCGCTCGCCGCCCAGCAGGCCGAGGTCCTCACGAAGCACCAGGTGCGCACGTCGCTGCTCGAAGAGGTGAAGACGGCGCAGCGCGCGGTGATCGAGCTGCTCGACGGCGCCGGCGGCGTCATCGCCACCGCGCAGGACAAGCTGGTGGCGGACTCGCTCGACGCCGTGCCCATCGAGGTGCGGCGGGTGGAGTTCGGCGTCGGCTACGACTTCCACAACTTCGAAGATCGCAGCTACCGCGGCGCGATTCAGTTCTCGGCCGATCGGTCGGGGCGCATCGCCGTCATCAACCAGATCGGCATGGAGGAGCTGCTCAAGGGCCTCGTGCCTTCCGAGATCTTCGCCAAGGCCCACCTCGAGGCGCTCAAAGCGCAGGCCGTCACCGCGCGCGCCGAGGTGCTGGCGAAGGTGGGCCTCAAACACGTGGCCGATCCGTACTTCCTGTGCACCGAGCAGCACTGCGCCGTGTACCGCGGCGTCTCGGGCGAAGCGGCGTCGACCAACGCGGCGGTCGACGCGACGCGGGGAGAGATGTTGTTCGATCTCGAGGGCCGCCTCGTCGACGCCGTCTACAGCGCGGTCTGCGGCGGCCACACCGAGCACAACGAGATCGTCTGGGGCGGCGTGGCGAACCAGGCGCTGCGCGGCCGGCCCGACGTGCTGCCCGGGAAGCCGTCGACTCCGGCGCCATCGAAGGACCTGAAGGCGTTCCTGTCGACCGAGGGTGCGTACGCGTGCCGACTGTCGACGTTCGCAGCGCCGACGAAGTTCCGGTGGGAGAAGCGGTTCACCTCGAAGGAGGTCGACGACAAGCTCGCGCCCTTCAAGGTGGGCCGCGTGATGGCGATGACGGTGAGCGAGCGCGGCGTCTCAGGGCGCGCGCGGCTGCTCCAGATCTCCGGTGAAGACGGCGCGAC
>JAUXRI010000209.1 GCA_030681895.1 Myxococcales bacterium
CCGAGTCATCGAGCCCGGGGATGTCGTCGTACTCGCGGAACCAGCGAGGGAAGTCGAAGGGCTCGAAGCCGGCGAGCACCAGCGCGAGCGCATCGTGGAGCTCTCTGGCCGATTGGTAGCGCTCGGCGGGAGCCTTCCGCAGCGCCTTCATCACGATGCGCTCGAGCGCGGGCGGGCAGTCGGGGCGCCGCTCGGTCACCAGCGGCACCTCGCACGCGCGCACGGCCTTCACCGTCATCGCGTCGGTCTTCCCGCGGAAGAGGTAGCCGCCCGTCAGCGCTTCCCACATGACGATGCCGAGCGCGAAGACGTCGGTCCGCCCATCGACGTGTTTCGCGCTCGCCTGTTCGGGCGCCATGTACGGGAACTTGCCCTTCAGGATGCCGGTCGCGGTGTGCATCGACTTGTTCGCCGCCTTCGCGACGCCGAAGTCGATCAGCTTCACCGTGCCTTCGGTGGTGACGAGGATGTTGTGGGGCGAGACGTCGCGATGGACGATCTTCAGGCTGCGGCCCTGCGCGTCCGTCGCGGCGTGGGCGTAGTCGAGCGCCGCGGCGATCTGCATCGCGAACTTCGCGACGACCGACGCGGGAATGGGGTGTTCGACGTCGCGCGCGCGGCGGAGCAGCTCGCGAAGATCTTTTCCCGGCACGTACTCCATGGCGACGAACCACGTGCCATCGACCTCTCCGAACTCGGTGATGCGCGCGATGTTCGGGTGCACGAGGCGCGAAGCGATGCGCGTCTCATCGAGGAACAGCCGCAGGAACCGCGGGTTCTCGGTGAGGTGCGGGAGAATGCGCTTCACCGTCGTGAAGTCGCCGCCGTGGAGCTTCGCCAGAAACACCTCGCCCATGCCGCCGGCGCCGAGGCGTTTGAGGAGCGTAAAGTGGCCGAAGGTCTCCAAACCACTCGTAGGCTACCGGAAACAGTCGTGATTCCAGACGTTTTCGCCACGCAACAGTGGCCTCGATGCGTGCGACAATGTGGGCATGCCATTCCGTATCCGTGGAAGCATCAACCTGCCGCAGGTGGCGACCACCCCTGTCGCGCAGCCGGTCACCACGCCCGTCGTCGACCCACGACTGAGCACCGTCACGACGACGATCGACCCGAACACGATGAAGCCGATCGCGGCGCCGAAGCTCGACAGCAGCTTCGACATTCGCAGCACCATCAAGCGCACCGGCACCGACGATGATTCCCTGGGCGGCGGCGCGGTGCTCAAACAGAAGGGCATCTACGGCTCGGAGAACGAAGGCCTCGTGGGGCCCGACACCGACCCCGACCGCCTCGCGCTGCGTGATGCGATCTGGGATCGGCTCGAGACGCCGTCCTACCTCCGCGAGTCCGCGACCCCCTCGAAGCCTGTTGACGCGAAGAAGCTGGCCGCGTCGTTGGCGTCGGGCACCACCAGCCGCCAGGCCGCGTCGCTCGCGAAGCAGGCCCAGGCGAAGCCCGAAGTGGGAGCCCGCCTCCAGAGCCTGTTCGACAACACCCGCACCGTCGCCGCGACCACCCGGTCTTCCCTCCTGCAGACGCTCGCGTCGGACCCTGGCGGAGTGGCTGGAGGCGTCGTCGCCGGCATCGCGTCCTCGAAGGCGTTCTCGTCGCTCGGCGCTGATCAGCAGGCGCAGCTCGCCACGGTCCTCTCCCGCCTCGATGGAAAAGGCCTCAAGGTGATGGGCGCGCTCGTCGAGAACGTGCCCGAAGCGCTCACGGAGAAGGACTCGGCCGGGGGCACGCTGCTGTCGAACCTCGCTTCCCTCGCGTCACAGCCGCTCAACGCCTCGCTCACTGGCCACACCACGACGGAAGAGCTGCTCTCGAGCGTGCTCTCGGACGTGATGAACCCCAACCGCGTCGAGCAGGGCACCGCGACGACGTGCACGGTCGCTTCGATGCAGTTCGAGTTGGTCGCCGACGAGCCCGCCGAGTACGCGCGCCTGATGGCGGGCCTCTCGGGCGTGAAGGGCTCGGTCGCGATGCAGGGCGGTGGCATTTTGCGCACCGGGCCTGGCGACGCAGACGTGACGGCGCGTGATGGCCGCTCCGTCAGCCAGGCGCTCTTCCAGTCCGCCGCGATGGAGTACGCGAACGGCCGCTTCTCGAACTACGACCCGGTGCTCGGCGTGTCGGTCAACGACAAGACCGGCGAAGAGCGCATGGGCCTCAAGCCCGACAACCAGCAGGCGCTCCTCGAGAAGCTCTTTGGCGTGAACTACTCGGTCAACCGGCTCTTCACGGAGAAGGAAGCCGCGGGCGCGCTCGCGAAGCTCGAGGGCTGGGACGCGCGTGGCTACCGGAACCGGCCGATCGTCGTCGACATCGACCAGGGCAAGTTCAACCACGCCGTCACGCTCGAGTCGGTCACGAAGGAGAAGGTCGTCTTCCGCGACCCGTACGGCGTCCTGCGGTCGATGCCAGCCAACGCGTTCCCGAAGGTCGCGGTCGCCCTCCACGTGCCGATGGACGTGAAGTTGAACGGCGTCGGCTGATCGTCTCGCGCGCGTGAAGCGCACGCTCGTCATTCCCTTCGTGGTGCTGGTGGCGGTGTCCTGTGGGCGCTGCCGCAGCGCCGCGTCCGTCGATGCTGGCGCGATCTCGCAGTCGTGGCTCGACGGCACGGTCGAGCCTGAGACGGAGCAGCCCCGACGTGGCGGCACGCTCGTCGTCCGCTCGATGGTGGAGCCCGTCACGATCAACGGCCTCGAAGGCGCGACGTCGCGCGACACGTGGACGCTGCGCATCACGCGCAACCTCGTGACCGAGTCATTGATCGCGATCGATCCTTCGACGCTCGCGCTCGTCCCCCAGCTCGCGGAGCGGTGGGAAGACGCTCCCGATCATCGGACGACGACGTTCTTCTTGCGGCGCGACCGGAAGTTCCACGATGGCGCAGCGTTCACGGCGCGCGACGTGATCGCCACGTTCGAGGCCGTCGTGGATTCGAAGCGGCCGACCGGCGCCGTGCGTCAGGACTTCGGAGCGCTCGGCAGCTTCCGGGCCATCGACGCGTTCACCGTCGAGCTGACGTGGAGAGAGCCCTCGCCGTTCGCGTTGAGACAGGTGGCGAAGCTGCCGATCCTCTCCGCCGCGCAGTTGGCTAGTGATTGGGCCGCGCTCGCGAAGGCGCCGTTGGGAACCGGGCCCTACCGCGTCGAGGCCTGGGACAAGGGCGCGCAGCTCTCACTCGCCCGCGTCGGCGAGGCGTTCCTCGAGCGCATCGTGTTTCGCTTCGTGAAGGACCACACGGTCGCCGCCAGCATGCTGGAGCGCGGCGAGTTCGACCTGATGACGACGGTGCAGCCGACGCTGTGGCGCTCGCTCGAGGCCCCGATTCAGAAGAACGCCTGGGCGCAGCAGAACTATCGGCGCCTCGTCTCGGTCGACAACAGCTACTCGTACATCGCGTGGAACGAAGCGCGGCCGGTGTTTCAGCAGCTCGAAGTTCGTCAGGCCCTGGCGCACCTCTACCCGGCCGAGCTCGTCGAGCGGAGTGTGGATCTCGGTCTCGAGAAGCAGACCACCTGTCCGTTCTGGGCGCTCGGCCCGCAGTGCGACCCTGACGTGCGGCCGTTCTCGTTCTCCGTCGACGCAGCGCAGGCGCTCTTCGCCGACGCTGGGTTCGTCGACACAGACGGCGATGGCGTTCGAGAAAGCGACGGCGTGGCGCTCCGCTTCTCGTTCCTGGTGCCCTCGACCTCGGTGCGGCTTGGAAAGGTCGTTCCACTGCTCCAGGAGCAGGCACGCGCGGCAGGCGCAGCGCTCACCATCGAGCAGGTCGACGTGGCGACCTTGAGCGCACGCGTCAACAGCCGCGACTTCGACGTGGTCTCGCGCGTGTGGACGGAGTCGGATCTCGAGAGCGATCAGTTCGGCACCTTCCACTCGTCGGCGCGCGACGGCGGCAGCAACTTCGTGGGCTACACGAGTGACGAAGCAGATCGCCTGATGGAGGCAATTCGCCGGGAGTGGGACGAGCCGAAGCGACGCGAGCTCGAACGCGCGCTGCATCGGCGGCTCTTCGCCGACCAGCCGTACCTCTTCATGACGTCGCGCCGCTCACTCGATCTCGCGAAGCGCCGCGTGCACGGGCTGACGCCGTCACTGCTCTGGTACGACCTGCGCCGGGTGTGGGTCGACGACTGAGAGCGATGCGTCTGTCAAGTCGCTGCCACTCTGGGCGGGTGTGGGCAGCCGCCGACTGGATGCGCAAGTGAAGCGCTGTGCCATACTCGCGTCGACGTCGTTGCCCCTGCGCAGGTTCTGAACTCCGCGGTCCAAGTCCGCGGCGGGGGAAGACGCCGGTTTCCTGGCCGACATACCTCACCCTTTCGCGAGGACTGAAGGACTCCATGACGACAGCCTGGTCGCAGAAGATCGCGGCGCTGCAGAACAAGAAGGAATACCAAGAGCTCAACTGGGAGGGCAGCTTCGACGAGTACCTCGAGCTCGTTCGCGGCAACCCTCGCGTCACGCGCACTGCCTACCAGCGCGTGTACGACATGATCCTGAGCTACGGGAAGACCGAGTACATCGACAACAAGAAGCGGTTGGTTCGCTACCACTTCTTCAGCGACGAGAAGAACGGCGCGCGTGACGCGGTGTTCGGCCTCGACGTTCCGTTGATGAAGCTGGTGAACGTCTTCAAGGCGGCCGCGCATGGCTACGGCGCCGAGAAGCGCGTCATTCTGCTCCACGGCCCCGTCGGTTCGTCGAAGTCGACGATCGCCCGCGTCTTGAAGCGCGGCCTCGAGGACTACTCGCGCACGCCGGAAGGCGCCGTGTACACGTTCTCGTGGCACTTCGAAGAGAAGCTGACGCTCGCCGACGGCTCGGTGCTGCACGGCCGCATCAAGTCGCCGCTGCACGAAGAGCCGCTGAAGCTCATCCCGTCTGATCTGCGGGCGAAGTTCTTCGCCGAGCTCTGTCCTCCCGATGCGGGCTACACGATCCCCGAGCTGGGCGAGCTCAACCCGCACTGCCGCTTCATCTTCCAGCGGCTGCTCGCGCACTACGGCGGCGACGTCGGCAAGGTGTACCAACACGTGCGCGCACACCGCATGGTGTTCTCCGAGAAGGACCGCGTCGGCATCGGCACGTTCCAGCCCAAGGACGAGAAGAACCAGGACTCGACCGAGCTCACCGGCGACATCAACTACCGGAAGATCGCCGAGTTCGGCTCCGACTCAGACCCGCGGGCGTTCAACTTCGACGGCGAGTTCTGCGTGGCGAACCGCGGCCTCATCGAGTTCGTCGAGATGCTCAAGCTCGACGTCGCGTTCCTCTACGATCTGCTCGGCGCGACGCAGGAGCACCGCATCAAGCCCAAGAAGTTCCCTCAGACCGACATCGACGAGGTGATCATCGGGCACACCAACGAGCCCGAGTTCAAGAAGCTCGAGTCGAACGAGTTCATGGAAGCCCTGCGCGACCGCACGATCAAGATCGACATCCCGTACATCACGAAGCTGTCCGAGGAGATCAAGATCTACGAGAAGGAGTTCAACCCGCGGCGCATTCGCGGCAAACACATCGCTCCACACACGCTCGAGATGGCTGCGATGTGGGCGGTGCTGACGCGCCTCGAAGAACCCAAGAAGCACAACCTCTCGGTGCTGCAGAAGTTGAAGCTCTACAACGGCAAGACGCTGCCCAACTTCACCGAAGACAACATCAAGGAGCTTCGCAAGGAGTCGACGCGCGAAGGCCTCGAGGGCATCAGCCCACGCTT
>JAUXRI010000220.1 GCA_030681895.1 Myxococcales bacterium
CCGAGTACGCGCGCGCGTCGGGGTTCTCGAACGTCGCCGCGCCGCCGTCGTTTCCCATCTCGTTCGCCGCCGGCAGCGACCTGCGCGAGCTCGTCGGGGTGCCGTCACGCAACCTGCTGCTGGGTGAGGTGAGCTTCGAGTACGAGCGGCCCATCGTCGCGGGAGACCGCTTGTTGGTGACCAGCCGCGTCGCCGAGATCTCCGATCGCGCCGGGCCTGCAGGCCGGGTCGAGGTCGCCGTCGTCGAAGACGAAGGTCGTGATGAAGAAGGGCAGATCGTCTTTCGCGCCCGCAGGTCCTACGTCGTTCGCGCCACCAGGGAGTCCTGATGCCTCCGCGCAAGCTGTACTTCGAGAACGTTCGGGTCGGTGACGAGCTGCCGGCGATGGCGAAGTCGCCCATCGATCGGGTCCAACTGGCCCGCTACGCCGCCGCGACCAACGACTACAACCCGCTCAACATCGACGAGCTGCAGGCCAAAGCCATCGGCATGCCGTCAGTCGTCTCGCCCGCGACGCTGGGCCTGGGCTTCCTCGGTCAGCTCGTCACCGATTGGGCGCGCGGCGGTCAGGTGAAGCGGGCCTCGGCGCGGTTCACCCGCATGCTGTGGCCTGGCGACACGCTCGTCTGCAAAGGCCGCGTCAGCGATCGCTGGGGTGAAGGCGGGCGGTACCACGTCGAGCTCGACGTCTGGGCCGAGAACCAGAAGGGTGAGCTCGTCGTTCGTGGCAACGTCACGCTCAAGGTCTTCTACTCGTTCGAAGACGAGACCCGCTTCCGCACCGGCCAGCCGCCGCTCATCGTCACCGTCCCCCGCCAGTCCCTGCTCTCGGCCCCACCCGCCCCTCCAACGCCCGCAGGGAAGGTGCCTGCAGGCAAAGGCAAGGTCTCGGCAGGGAAAGTGAAGGTGTCGGCGAAGAGCGTCAAGAAGCCCGTAAAACCAAAGGCTTCGAAACCGAAAGCCGCCAAGGCGAAGAAGCCGAAGAAGGCCACAAAGCCCGCGAAGCGGAAGAAGTAGTTTTGCTGCTGTGCCGCGCTGCGTCGAAAACCGTTGACTTGAAAATCAAGTGACGCGCAGGATTGGTCCCGTTACGACGCGTGGTGTCACGGTCGTGACGAGCACCCGACTCGGGTCGGGCATTGGGCCGTCTCCTGGAGCGACGCATGTCAGCTGGAATCAACCGGTACAAAGCCGATCTTCGCGAGTTGCAGTTCGTGTTGTTCGAGCAGTTCAACTTTTCGGACATCGCCGGAAAGGGTCCCTACGAAGGCTGGGATCAAGAGACGGCGAAGACGATTCTGCAGGAGACCTACCGCTTCGCGCGCGAGGTGCTCGGGCCGCTCAACGGCTCGGCCGATCGAGAAGGCTGCAAGGTCGTCGACGGCAGCGTCATCACGCCCAAGGGCTTCAAAGAGGCGTGGAAGCAGCTGTTCGAGGCGGGGCTCAAGCAGATCGCGGTGCCGAAGGAGCACGGCGGGCAGGGCGCTCCGTTCTCGCTCTACGCGCTGATCGAAGAGCTCACCTCTGGCGCGAACACCGCCTTCAACATGTACCCGGGACTCGCCTGGGGCGCGGCCGAGGTCATCTCTCAGTGCGGCACGGAGCATCAGAAGAAGCTCTACGCCGACCGCATGTTCAACGGCGTCTGGGGCGGCACGATGTGCCTCTCGGAGCCGCACGCGGGCAGTGACGTCGGCTCGGCGGTGACGAAGGCCGTGAAGCTCCCCGACGGGCGCTTCAAGATCTCAGGCACGAAGATCTACATCTCGGGCGGCGATCACGATCTCGCCGACAACATCGTGCACCTCGTGCTGGCGCGCATCGAAGGCGCTCCGGCCGGAACCAAGGGCCTCTCGCTCTTCATCGTGCCGAAGAAGCGCGCGAACGCCGACGGCACCCTCGGCGAGCACAACGACGTGCAGGTGACGTCCATCGAGCACAAGCTGGGCATCAACGGCTCGGCCACCTGTGTCTTGAACTTCGGCGAGAACGGCGAGTGTTTCGGTGAGCTCGTCGGCGCCGTGGAGCACCAGGGCATGCCGCAGATGTTCCGCATGATGAACGGCGCGCGTATCGCCGTCGGCATCCAGGGCCTCGCCGTCGCCTCCAGCGCCTACCTGAACGCGCTCGAGTACGCGAAGGACCGCAAGCAGGGCGCGAACTTCAAGTTCTGGAAGGACCCGGCCAAGCCGCGCGTTCCGATCATCGAGCACCCCGACGTGCGCCGCATGCTGCTCGAGCTGAAGAGCCACACCGAAGGCATTCGTGCGCTCGTGGTGAAGCTCGCCGCGCATCGCGATCTCTCGCTCATCTACCAGGGCAAAGACGACGAGAAGGCGACGTACCACCAGAGCCAGGTCGACCTGCTCACGCCGATCGTGAAGTCGTACGCGAGCGACGAGTCGTTCCGCCTCTGCGCGATCGCGCTGCAGGTGTACGGCGGCGCTGGCTTCCTCAAGGACTGGCCTGTGGAGCAGTACCTGCGTGACTCGAAGATCTTCAGCATCTACGAGGGCACCAACCACATTCAGGCGATGGACCTGGTGGGCCGCAAGCTGGGCCAGAACGGCGGCGCCAACTTCCAGACGTTCATGAGCGACATCGCCACGTTCGTCGAGAAGAACAAGAGCCACCCCATCTTCGGCAAAGAGGTCTCCGTGCTCGGCGACGCGTCCGAGGCGGTCGTCTCGACGGCCATGGGCTTCATGGGCTGGAGCCAGTCGGACAAGGTGACGCTCGTTCCGCTCTCGGCGAACCGGTTCCTCGAGATGATGGCGAAGGCGACCGTCGGCTTCGTGCTGCTCGACGCTGGCGTGAAGGCGGAAGAGGCGCTGGCCAAGCTCTCGCCGACCCACCCTGATCGCGCGTTCTACGAGGGCAAGCGCTACTCGGCGCTGTACTACGGCCGCAACGTGCTCCCGCAGGTCAAGCAGCTCGCCGAGCTCGTCACCTTCGAAGACACCAGCCCGATGGAGATCACCGACGCCGCGTTCGCGTCGTTCTGAAGTCTCTCGTCGTCTCGAGCCCGATCTTCCTTCGAGGGAGACCGGGCTTATTCGTGTCACGATGTCGTCGATGCGGAGGCTCGCGCGCGTGGTGATCGGCTTCTTCGCGGCGCTCGGTGTCGGGTACGTCCTGATCCTCGCGCTCGCGTTCTTCGGCCAGCGGGTGTTGCTCTTCCCGGCGCCGCGCTCGGCGTTGCCGTTGTCGGCCGCGTCGCAGCTCGTCGAGCTGGAGCACACGGTGCTGCTCGTTCGGCCGCCGAAATCCGCAGACGCCCCGGTGGTGCTCCACTTCCACGGCAACGGGGAGCAGCTCGCCTCGGTCGAGTGGATGGCCGACGCGTGGGCCGAACAGGGTGCCGGCTTCGTCGCGGTCGAATACCCGGGCTACGGGTTGGCGAAGTCGAAGGGCACTCCGTCAGAGGCCTCGATTCTCACTGCTGCAGACGAGGCGCTGAATCACGTTCAGATCGCGATGGGCATTCGCCCCGATCGGTTGGTTCTCTCGGGGCAGTCGCTGGGCTCTGGCGTCGCGGTGGCGGTCGCGCGTCGAGGCATCGGGCGCAAGCTCGTGCTCTTCACGCCGTACACCTCGCTGCCCGACGTCGGCGCGCGCGTGATGCCGTTTTTGCCCGTGCGGCTCTTGATGCGAGACCGCTTCGACTCGCGCGAGAAGGCCGTCGACGTGAAGCAGCCGGTGTTGATCATTCACGGCACCGACGACGAGGTCGTTCCGTTCGATCTGGGCGAGCGGCTCTCGAAGGTGTTCCCGAACGCCACGCTGCTGCGCATCGAGGGCGGCCACCACAACGACGTCGCGGGCCGTGAGGACGTCTGGGCTGCGTTGGTGCCGTTCGTCGTGGGCCGCTGACTACTTGCCCGGCGCTTCACGAACGCCGATCGCGAGCTGAGCGAGACCGGCCGCCTTGGCCATCTCCATCACCTCGACGACCTTGCCGTGCGGCACGCCCTCGTCGGCTTGCACGATCACCAGGGTGTCCGCGCTCCGGGCTTTGGCGTCGTCGAAGGCCTTGCGGAGCTCATCGGCGTTCACCACGTTGCCGCTGAGCACGAGCCGGCCATCGGACAGAATCGCGACTGACATGTCGCTCGCGTTGGCGGCGACGTCGGCGGCGCCGCCTTGCGGCAGGTTCACCTTGAGCCCCGACTTCGCGCCCTGGCCCTGGTTCACGATCACCGAGCTGGTCACCATGAAGATGATGAGGAGCACGAGGAAGATGTCCGTCAGCGGCGTGATGTTGATCTCGGAGAACACGGCGTCTTCGCCGGTGGGATCATCGGAGCCACCTGGCACCTGACCCATCGCCATGACGTCAGACGCCTCCGGCTGGAGCAGCGCCCGGTGCGGCGATCGCAGGTGGACTCGAGGATGGCGCGGGCGTGAGGTCCGGCGAGGGCGTCGTCTGTCGGGGCGCGTCGCGGAGCAGCTCGACGAACTCCTCGGCGATCAGCTTGAGCTCGACGTTCAACCGGCCCAGGCGGGCCTGGAAGATGTTGAACAGCACGACCGCCTCGACGGCGACGACGATGCCGGCGGCGGTCGCGACCAAGGCCTCCGAGATGCCGGTCATCACCGCGGCCGAGCCGCCCATGCCGCCCTGCTCGACGTCGAGGCCCAGATCCTTGAACGACTTCATGATGCCCGCGACGGTGCCGAACAGGCCGACGAACGGCGTGGTGGCGCCGATGGTTCCGAGAATCCACAGCCCGCGCTTCATCTTGAGGGCGAGCTGAATGCGCTCACGATCGACCGCTGCATCCAACGCCGGGCCGGTCGTCTTCTGGGCGCGCTCGAAGCCGGCGCGGAAGAGATCGGCCGAGACGGTGGTCGCGCGATCGGCCGCGGAGCGCGCAGCGGCCACGTCTCCGCGCAGCAGATGCCGCGCGATGGACTGCCCCAACTCACGCGCCCTGGAGCCGACGCCCCACAACGCGAGCAGCCGTTCGATGCCGACGCCAAGCGCGAGGACTGACGCAGCGAGAATCACCGCCATCGTCAGGCCGCCAAGGCGGATGTAGTTCACCAGCTCGTCGAAGCTCATTGATGGACCAGAGACATAGCGGGCCGTACTCTCTGGCGCCATGACGCTGCTCCGCGGGGCTTCGGTTCTGCTCCTGTCGACTGCCCTTTCTGCCTGCCCCAGGCTGCCCCCGCTCGACTACGGCAAGGACGGCCCGGCGAAGGACGGCGCAGAGCTGCTCAAGCGCATCGAGTTCGCCGACGCGCAGATCTTTTCGGTGAGGGGTGACGCGAAGCTGATCGTCGAGAGCCCGCAAGGGAAGGGCAGCGTGTCGCTCTTCATCGCGGTGCTGCACCCGGCGCAGCTGCACATCGAGCAGCTCGACTTCTTCGGCCGCCCTGAAGGCATCTTGATCACCGATGGCGAGCGCTTCGGGCTCTACGACGCGAAGCAACGCAAGTACTTCCGCGGGCCGGCGTCCGTCGAGAACATGGCGCGCTTCGTTCCCATCGCGTTGCCGCCGCGCGAGCTCGCGTCGCTGCTGCTGGGCCGCGTGCCGAGGGTGCCGCCTGAGTCGACCGAACTGACCATCGACGAGCCCTCCCGCACGTACGGGCTCTCGCTCAAACGCGGCGCCATCACCCAGCGCCTCAACGTCTCGACCGGGACGCATCGGGTGACGAAGTCGAGGGTCGAGGGGCTCAATACCTACGCGATCGACGCTGACGATCTCACGGCCTACGGCGCCGCGACGCTCCCAAGACACCTCACGCTCGATGCGCCGAGCGCGAACACGAAGGTCGAACTCCTCTACAAGGACATCACCGTCAACGAAGCGCCTGAGGTGACGATGTTCGAGATCGAGCCGCCCGAGGGCGTTCCCGTCGTCGAGGTGCAGGCCAACGGGCAAGCGGTGCCGGTGCCGTGAGTCCTCAGCTCGCGAGCCGCAGCACCACGTTCGCGACGACCGCGAGAGCCCCCAGCACCCCGAAGACGACGCCGATCCACGCGCTGACCCAGACGAGCCGGTACCGCGTGCCGAGCTTCTCGCGGAGCTCGCGATCGCCGCGCAGGTGGCTGAGTACCACCAGGCCTGTCGTGAGCGCAGGCACGCTGCCGAACAGCGCGCCGGCGAAGAACACGAGCGCGACGGGGAACCCGACGATCGCCCAGAACGCGGCGCCGAGCGCACGCCAGACGATCGGGTCCGTCGTCGCCTGGACCTTGCGCGGCTCGTCGATCTTCTTTCGGCAGCCCGCGCACATCGGCTCGCCGTCATCCGAGTACAGCAAGTCGCCGCGCTCGCGGATGAAGGTCCCACAACGGCTGCACGGCACGGGCTCCATCGATCTGGAGGGTATCGCGAGATGTCGCGCCTAGCGCTCCTGGCCATCGCGCTGGTGGTGGCGGCGTGTGATCGATGCGGAGCGTCGAAGCCGCGCCCTGTGGCTGATGCGGCCTGGCTCGAGGGGCGGGCGCCTGCTGAAACAACGACGACGCCACGACGCGGGGGCACGCTCACCATGCGCGTCGCGGTCGAGCCATCAGGCTTCACGCGGGTGCACGATCGGTATGCCGAAGGCACCATGGTTCGGTACACGACGGGGACGATCTACGAGACGCTCGCGCGGGTCGACGCTGCGCACCCCGAGGGGCCGCTGCTGCCCTGGCTCGCGTCGTCGTTCACGTCGGGCCAGGCGCTGACGATCAGCCTGCGGCCTGGCGTGCAGTTTCACGACGGCTCGGCGTTTACGTCCGCTGACGTGAAGGCCGTCCTCGATGCCATCACCGACGAGAAGAACCCCACCATCTCGATGCGCTCGGCCATTGGCTCCATCGACCGCGTGGAGACACCCGACGACACCACTGTCATCGTCCGCTGGAGGTCGCCTCCGACGCCGTTCGCGATTCGAGCGCTGCTCGGCGCGGTTCCGATGATGCCGTCCGAGGCGCTCGCAGGCGACTTCGACACGCTCCCGATTCACCGCGCGCCGATCGGCACGGGGCCGTTTCGCGTCAGCGCCTTCGTCGCAGGCGATCGACTCGTGATGGAGCGCTTCGATCGGCACCGTGACGGCGCGCTCCTCGACTCCCTCATCGTGCGCTTCGTGAAGGACGACACCGTCGCCGCGCAGCTCTGGGAGAAGGGCGAGTTCGATCTGATGACGCGCATTCCTCCGGCGACGTGGCGCGCGGTCGAGTCGCAGCCGTGGGCGATCGCGGGCTACCACCGCCTTCGCATCGACGAGAACGCGTACGGGTGGATCGGCTGGAACCGGCAACGCCCCGTGTTCTCCGACGTGCGGGTGCGGCGAGCGCTGGCGATGCTCTACCCGGCCGACGTGATCGCGAAGTCGCTCGAGCTCGGCCTCGAGTCGCGCACGACGTGCCCATTCCTGCTCGGCTCGAAGAGCTGCGACCCCGCTGTGACGCCGATCGCCTTCAACCCCGACGGCGCGATGGCGGTGCTCGACGCGGCGGGGTGGAAGGACTCGGACGGCGACGGGGTTCGCGAGAAGGACGGAGTGCGACTCTCGTTCTCGTTCTTGATGGTGACGTCGTCGCAGCGCATGGCGAAGGTGGTGCCGCTCTTTCAGGAACAGCTGCGGAGGGCCGGCGTCGAGCTGATCATCGAGCCGGTCGATGCGGCGCAGAGCATTCAGCGGATGCGGACGCACGACTTCGACGCTGCCGCGATGAGCTGGTCGAGCGCCGACGCGGTGTCGGATCAGTACGATCTCTTCCATTCGTCTCAGGCCGAGGGCGGGAAGAACTACGTCAGCCTGAACGATCGGGCCATCGACGGCCTGCTCGAGGCGATTCGAGGCGCAACCGAGGACGAGCCACGTCAGGAACTCGAACGAAGGCTGCATCGCGCGCTCTTCGACGATCAGGTCTACCTGTTCCTCACGGCCCGCCCCGCGCTCGACGCGGCCAAACGCCGCGTGCACGGCCTGAGACCCTCGTTGGCCGGGTACGATTTCTCCCGCGTCTGGGTGGAACCCTAGATGGGCCGCCTCATCGTCACGCGCCTGGGGTTGATGATCCCGACCTTCGTGGTGATGACCGCCATCACGTTCGCGGTGGCGCATCTCGCTCCGGGTGATCCGCTGCAGCTGTCGGACGACGGCCAGGCCTCGGCGGCGGCGGTCGATGCAGCGCGACGGGAGCTCGGTCTCGATCGGCCGTTGATGGCCCGGTACGTCACCTGGCTCTCGCGCCTCGTTCGACTCGATCTCGGCAGCAGCGTGGTCGATCGAGCTCCGGTCACTGGCCGAATCGGCGAGGCGCTCCCGCGAACCGTGCTGGTGTCCGGCCTGGCGCTGTTGCTCTCGGTGCTCGGCTCGATCGCTCTCGGCGCGTTTCTGGCGGCGAAACAACGCTCGGCTGCGGCGCGGTTCTTCTCGGGAGCGCTCGCGTTGGCGTCAGGCGTGCCGTCGTTCTGGGTTGCCGTGCTCGCGCTGCTGCTCCTGGCGACGCCTCGTGGCCTCGAACTCTTCCCGTTGCAGGGCTTGTCCTCTGGGCCGGGGGCCGGCGTCGTCGATCTCGCGTGGCATCTCGTCTTGCCGGTCTTCTGTCTGGCGTGGCCGACCACCGCGCTGCTGACGCGCTTCGTTCGGGAAGGGGTCTCGACTGCCCTCGAGCAGGACTTCGTGCGCGCGGCGAGGGCACGTGGACTCGACGAGCGCCGGGTGCTGCTGCGCCACGCGCTCCCCAACGCGATGGTGCCCGTCGTGACCGTCATCGGCCTTCACCTGCCGCACCTCGTCGCCGGGAGCGTCGTGATCGAACGCGTGTTCGGCATCTCAGGCATGGGCCTGCTCGCGTTCGAAGCCATCGGCACGCGCGACTACCCGGTGGTGATGGGCGTCGCGACCGTGATGGCCGCGGTCACGCTGGTGTCGATGTTGATGACCGACGTCGCGGCGGCGTTCGTCGACCCCCGCATCCGCTTGCCGGGGAGCAGCTCGTGAGCGCGCGCGCCGGCGCCACCGTCATCGCGCTCTGGCTCGTGGTCGCGCTGAGCGCCGACTTCATCGCGTCGGATCTTCCGATCGCCGTGCGCATCGACGGCGAGACCTTCATTCTTCCGTTCTGGGTTCGGCCAGCGCGGCTGCAGACCGAGACGCAGGTGAGCCTGCGCGGAAGAGCCGAGTGGATGGTGGGGACCCTCATCGGCACCGGGCCCCTGCAGACGCTGGCGACGAGCGGCGCGACCCGAACCGATCCACTTCCGTGGAGCCCCGACGAGCGCCACTGGCTCGGCACCGACGACATCGGCCGTGACGTGCTCGCCCGGCTCGTCCACGGCGCGCGCATCACGCTGCTGATCGCGCTGGGCGTCGTGCTGCTCTCGTCGTTGCTCGGCGTCACCCTCGGAGCGCTGGCGGGTTGGAAGGGAGGGGTGGTCGACCTGCTCCTCTCCCGCGCCCTCGAGATCGCCTCGACCTTCCCGACGATCTTCTTCCTCATCGTCGTCGTCGCGGCGCTGAGGACGCCGTCGGTGGGCGCCGTGATGCTGGTGCTCGCGCTGACGCGGTGGCCCGAGGCCGCCAGGCTGATGCGGGCCGAGGTGATGAAGATCAAGGAACTCGACTTCGTGCTCGCCGCTCGTGCCCTCGGCGCCACCGACACGCGCATTCTCGTTCGCCACCTGGTCCCCAACGCCCTCGCGCCCGTCATCGTCTCGTCCACTTTCGCAGTTGGCAGCGCCGTCTTGCTCGAGTCCGCGCTGTCGTTTCTCGGCCTCGGCGTGGCGCCCCCGACGGCGAGCTGGGGCGAGCTGTTGCAGCAGGCCCATCGGGCGCTGGTGACGCCCGGGGCCTGGTGGTTGGCCGTCTTCCCGGGACTGGCCATCGCGTCGCTCGTGCTCGCGACGCAGGCGGTCGGGAAGGGCCTCGAGCGAAGATTCGACGGGCGTCGCTGACCGGGTAGAGTCGGCTCCGTTCATGCCTTCGATTCGTCTCGGCGACCTGCTCGTCAAAGCCAAAGTTGTTTCGGAGAGCCAGCTCAAGGCTGCGCTCGCCGAGCAACAGAAGTGGGGCGGTCGCCTCGGTGAGATCCTGGTGCGGATGAGCCTCGTGACCGAGGACATGCTCGTCAAGGCGCTCTCCAAGCAGCTCAACGTGCCGGCGGTGAACCTCGAGGCGGTGCAGGGAATCCCCGCGCACGTTCGCGCGAAGATCCCTCCCGACATCGCCAGAGACCTCGTCGCGCTGCCGCTCCAGCTCCGCGAAGAAGGAAAAGCGCTGATGGTGGCGATGGCCGAGCCACAGAACCTCAAGCACCTCGACACCCTGCGCTCCGTCTCGCGGCTGAAGGTGATTCCACAGATCGCCGGGCGCCAGGCGATCGCCCGGGCCTTCGCGCGATTCTACGATGGCTCCGGCGATCTCGATGACGTCGAGGGCAGCTTCAAGCTCGTCGACTCGCAGGGCCACACGATCATCAAGAGCGCCGAAGAGATCGCGGCGAAGAAGCAGACCGAGCGCAAGGCGACGAAGGAGAACATCCCGCTCCCGCGAACGGCGTCGCTCGCCGACGTGCCTGTGTCAGGTCCCGCGACCTCGTTGACCGGCAAGACGCCGGCCGAGACGCTCAAGGCCATCGAGGACGCCCAGCGCAAGGAAGTCGGGGCGCTGAAGGCGATGGTGGAGTTGCTCATCGAGAAGGGTGTCTTCACCCGTGATGAGTACCTGGCGAAGGTCAAGCGCTGAGGGGCGATGCGCAAGAAGCTCGGTGAAATCCTCCTCTCGTCTGGCGTCGTGACCCAGGCCGATCTCGATCTGGCGCTCGGCGATCAGATGGGTGGTGAGCCCGCGCGGCTCGGCGATCTCCTGATCTCCCTGGGGCGCCTGACTTCGGCGCAGCTGGCGCGGGCGCTCTCCACGCAGCACTCCATTCCTTTCGTTCAGCTGCCGCCGGTGCCCGCCGACGTCATGCTCGTCGTGCCGATCGAGTTCCAGGTGCAGCATCGCCTCGTGCCGTTCCGGGTGACCAGCGACGCGATGTCAGTGGCGATGGCCGACCCTTCGAACGTCGACGCGATCGAGGAGCTTCGTGTCTCGCTGAACCGGAAGATCACGCGGTACGTCGCGGCCGGAGACGAGATCGACGCGCTCCACGCCGGCGCGACCGGCGCCGCGGTCGATCTTCCCAGCATCGCGCCGTCGGTCGCGCCGGTCGCTCGAGGTGTGTCACCGACCGCGGCCGAGCTGTTCGGCTCGCTCGATCTCGACGCGAGCCCCGATCCTGCGCCGCTGGGCGACGAGCTCTTCTCAGGGCTCGACCTGCCGCTGCCGACGACAGATGACGTGCCTCCACCTCCCTCGGTGGCGTCGGTCACCTCGCCAGAGCCGTTCGAGCTGACGCCCCTCGATGAAGCAGACGCTCCGCCGTCGGGGGCTCGCGATGAAGACGAGCCGGAGTTCTTCGAGGCGAAGCCCGTCATCCGCACCGATCCACCGCCACCGCCGCCGCCGCGCATCTCCCCGACGCCGGCGCCCTCGGAGGCGTCAGGGTACGAGCTGAACGACCTCGCGCTCGAGGGCATCGAGTCGGCAGGCCTGACGTCGTCTCCGAGTGGCACGTTCGATCTCACCTCGGCCGTCGCCGGCGAGCCTTCGGCGCTCTCCTCGTCATCAGGGGCGTTCGAGGTGTCGCTGTCGGAGAACTCCGGGGTCTTCGGCGGGACCGAGTCGGGCGCGTACGAGGTCATCTCGGAGCAGTCGGGAGAGTTCGCGCCCGCGCCAGTGGCCGAGTCGTCGGGCAACTTCGAGGTATCGGTGTCCGAGGCGTCGGGTGACTTCGGCGCTCCGGCCGAGCCTCCTGCTTCGTCTGCGGTCGACGACTTCTTCGGTGCACCGGCCGCGGCCGAGCCGGTCGCTGGCGCGTTCTCGACGATGGAGGAGGAGGCGGTGTCGTTCGAGGAGCTGCCCGTCGACTCGACGCTGGAGCCGCTCCCCCCGTCGTCTCAGCCTTTCTTCAGTGAGCCCGAGACGGTCGGTGAGCAGCTCTTCGCTGACGCACCCCAGCTGGGTGCCGACGACCTCTTCGCGCCGCCGCCGCCGCCCGCCGCTAACGGCCTCGATGCCGGCGAGCTGTTCTCTGACGCACCACAACCTGGCGCTGACACTCCGTTCGCCGACGCTCCGAATCCCGCCTCGCCCGCCCTCGATGCCGGTGAGCTGTTCTCCGACGCGCCGCAGACCGGCGCCGATGACTTCGCCGCGCCTGAGGCGCCGGCTGCGCCAGGCCTCGATCCGGGGGAGCTCTTCTCCGACGCACCGCCAGCCGACGAATCGCTCGCGCCCGCCGCTGAGCCCGAGCCGGACGACGCCGTCGTGATGATGGAGGAGCCAGCTCCGGAGCCGGCGCCCGTGCCAGCGCCACAGGAGTCTCTCCCGTCGTGGTTGGGCTCGGCTGCATCGGCCGTCGCGGAGGCTCCGCAGGGCCTCGTCCTTCAGCCCGGAGAGTGGACCGGCAAGCTCGACGACACCCCTCCGTCGCGTTTGATCGTCGGCGCGGTCAAAGCCCTCATGCACAAGGGGCTGCTGACCGAGGCCGAGATCCTCGAGGCGCTGGGCAAGAAGCCCTGACGAAGACCATGGGCCTCGTGGAGCTGGAAGCCCTCGAGGTCCGGACTTCTGACGCCGTGCTGGTCGAGGGGCTGTCGTTCACCCTCGAGGCGCACCGGATCCTCGCCGTGGTTGGCGAGTCGGGGAGCGGGAAGACCGTGTCGGCCCTCGCGCTGTGCGGCCTGTTGCCACCCGGCGTCGCGGCACGCTGGCGAGCGCTGACGATCGCGGGCACGCCTGTCGCCACGAGCGCTGACCTCGCAGCGCTGCGAGGTCGAGTCATCGCCGCGATGCCTCAAGACGCGTCGGCCGCCCTCGACCCGCTGATGCGCATTGGCGCCTTGATCGATGAAGTGCTCGAGCACGTCGCTGGGCTTGAGAGCGCCGCAGAGCGCACGTCGAGACGGCGTTCACTCTTGTCCGAGGTGGGTTTCTCGGAGCCATTCGCGGTCGAGCGGCTCTTCCCTCACCAGCTCTCGGGCGGCATGCGGCAACGCGCGGTGCTCGCGGCGACTCTGGCTGCAAACCCCAGCGTGCTCCTGGTCGACGAGCCGACGACCGCGCTCGACGCCGCGCTACGCACCAACGTGCTGGCGTTGTTCAAGGAGCTGGCGCAACGCCGTGGCCTCGCGCTGCTCTTCATCACGCACGATCTCGCGGCCGCAGAGGCGATCGCCGACGACGTGATCGTCGTCTATGCCGGGCGCGTCGCCGAGGCAGGCGCCCTGACGAAGGTCTTCGGTGCGCCTCGCCATCCGTACACCGCAGGCCTGCTGGCGGCCCGGCTCGATCGTGGCAACTCCCGGGCGATGGCAGGCTCCATTCCTGCGCTCGGTGATCGACCCGTCGGCTGCCGGTTCCAGCCCCGCTGCGCTCGTGCGTCGCCCGCCTGTGCACAACAGCCGCCGCTCACCGTGGGCATCGCGTGTCATCACCCGCTGGAGCCGTCGTGAGTCCGCCGACGGAGCAAAGCCTGATCTCGGTCTCGCGCCTGACTGTGCAGCACCGTGGCGCCAGCCGGCCAGCCGTGCGCGACGTTTCTCTCTCGGTCGCGCGCGGGCAGGTCCTGGGCGTGGTCGGTGAGAGTGGCTCTGGCAAGAGCACACTCCTCCGGGCCTGGCTGGGCCTCATTCCTCCCACCGCGGGCGTCGTGAGGTGGGGGACCGACGCGCTCCCGTCGCTCAGCGAGCGCGCGCTCAGGGAGCGGCGACGGTTGATTCAGCCCGTCTTCCAGGACCCGTCGGCCGCGCTCGATCCTCGCCTCACGATCGCGCAGAGCCTCGCGGAGCCATTCGAGATCCACGGTCGGCCGGTGAAGGATGGTGTGCTCGAGCAGCTCCTGGCCGACGTGCAGCTCTCTGCAGAAGTGTTGCCGCAGCGGCCTCGAACGTTGTCTGCAGGGCAGCGACAGCGCGTCGCGATCGCCCGCGCGTTGGCCCTCGATCCCAGAGTCTTGTTGCTCGACGAGCCAGTGAGCGCGCTCGACGTCTCGGTGCAGGCGCAGGTGCTCGACCTGCTGCGGCAGCTCCGTGATCGGCGCGGGCTGACGATGGTGCTCGTCTCACACGATCTCGACGTGGTGCGCGCGCTGGCGACCGACGTCGCCGTGTTGTTCGCCGGTCGGGTCATCGAGCTCGGCAGCGTCTCGGCCGTCACCGCGACGCCGCTGCACCCGTACACGAGGGCCCTGCTCGGCACCGACGTGAAGCCAGCCATCGATCGCCCGATCGCCGACGAGCCCGGCTGTGCGTTTCGCGCGCGCTGCCCGTTCGCCGTGAAGGCCTGCGATGCGACGCCGCCACTGCCCGACGCCGCTCACGGCGCGGCGTGCGTCATGGTGAAGTGAACGTTCGATGTTCTGGCTCAGCCATCACACGCCTGAGGAGTGGCACCGCTGCTACCAATGGGGCCCGGTTCGCCTCTGCGCGAGGTGCCTCGGGGTGTACCCGACGATGGCGCTCAGCATCGTGGCGCTCTTCGTGCTGCGGGCCCCGCTCGAGTGGCCGTTGGACGTTCCTGTCGTGCTCGGCCTCACGCTTCCCGCGACCGCTGACTGGGCGTTCGGGCGGTTCCGCCCGCGTGCATTTTCGAACGCCTGGCGGACCTTCACGGGCGTGCTTCTGGGACTGGCGTTGGCCCGCAGCCTGTTCATCCACCTCCAGCGGCCATTTCCGGCCGTGCTACTCGCCCAATTCGCGCTGGTGACAGCCGTGGCGTTGCCTGTCATTCTCGTAACTTACCGCCGTTCACGTCGTGTGTAGATCACCCAGGCGCGCCGCTCGTTGAAGTAGGTGCGACACAACGAGGAAAAGGTTGGGACCGCTGACTGCCGACGAGCAACTCATGCTCGCGTTCAAGTCGGGTGACGCCCGGGCGTTTGCCACGCTCGTCACCCGTCACCGTCAACCGGTCTTCAATTTCATCCTCCGTTATGTCGGTCATCGGCAGCGTGCCGAGGACCTGCTGCAGGAGACGTGGCTGAAGGTGGTGCGCAGCAGCAGCGAATGGGAGCCAAAAGCCCGGTTCACCACCTGGGTCTATACGATCGCGAGGAACCTCTGCGTGGACAGCGCGCGCAAAGAAACCTACCGGGCCACCGACTCACTCGACGCCCCGGCGGCGGGTGACGACGGCGCGGAAGGCCGCTCGAAGGGAGAGCTCGTGGCCGATGAGGCCGTGGCGACGCCTGATCGGGGCGCGCACAACGCGAGGTTGCGGCCCATGCTCGAGCGGGCGATCGCGGGCCTGCCCGCTGAACAGCGCGAGGTGTTTCTGCTGCGCGAGTACCACGGCATCGGCTTCAAGGAGATCGCCGAGGTGACTGGGGTGAACGAGAACACGGTGAAGAGCCGCATGCGGTACGCGCTGGAAGGGTTACGAAAGAAGTTGGGCGAACTGGGTGTCGAAGGCGAGGCGATGGACGCCTCGAGAACGGTGGCGGGCTGACGATGAATGCGGGTGTGCACCAATACGAGGACAAGCTCCTCGACTACGCGTACGGCGAGCTCCCGGCCCATGAGGCCGCTGCCGTCGACGCGCACGTGCGCACCTGTGCGAAGTGCAGCCAGGCGCTCGTCCAGATTCGTGGCGTGCGCTCGGTGTTCGCGCCCCTGCCGATGGTGGCCGCTCCCGACGCAGGGCTCGAGTCGCTGCTGGCCTACGCCGATCAACACGCTCGCCGCGCGAAAGAGACGAAGCAGGCGCCGTGGCGTCGGTGGATCTTCGCGTTCGCGTCAGCCGCTGCGCTGCTCGTGGTGGGGGTGGTGGCCGTGCGGGCGAGCGACGAGTCTCCGCAGCACGCGAGCGACATCGTGATCGCTGCGAAGAAAGAGAAAGCGGACACCTCGCGAGCCGACCTCCCGCCTGCGGTTGCGCCTGTTGCCGCGGCCCCAGCCCCGGCTCAGCAGGGCGGAGAGGCTCAGGCGGAGGCCGCAGTCTGGGACGAGCGTCAGGCGAAGCGCGGCGGGCTCGATCAGGTTGATTCGAAGAACGTCACTCCTGAGCCCATGGTTGCGAACTCGCGGCTCCGTGCAGACCCGGCGCCGAGCGAGAAGGACGCCATGCCCGCCCTCGGTTACGCCGACAAGCTCGCCAAGGCCGCGCCCGCAGCCGATGCGCCGATGAAAGAAGTGGCCGAGAAGAAGAACCTGGCCTCGAAGCCCGTCTCGAAGGCAGACGTCGGCGACGCCAACCAGGGGAGCGGTCGCGCCTCTGCCTCGAAGCGGGAGCAGGCTGCCGTCGAGAGCGAAGAACCGATGCGGCTCGACTTCGGCAACGCGGGCCGGGGTGTGGCCCTCGAGGCGGCGAAGGCCGGCAAGAAACGCCCCACCGACAACATCGACGGCATGCTCAACGACGGCACCACCTCGAAGCAGAGTGCTTTCGAAGGCACCGCGAACGGGCCAGGGTACGGCGTGTCGACGGGCAGTAGCGTGGGCGGACTGGTGGCCGACGACGCAAAGGCGCAGGAGGAGGGGAAGGTCGCCCAGAAGAAGAAGCAAGAGCCGGTCGCCGTGACGGCAGCTCCGATGCCCCCGCCGCCTCCGCAAGGCGCTGCGCCGTCGCAGCCCAGCCCCGTTCAGGCTCCGCGAAAGAGCTCGTACGGGTTGCCACGGAGCGCGCCTTCTCAGGCCGTCGACGAAGACGTCACCTCGATGACCGAGACGGTCGCTCGCAGTGGGGACCTCGAAGCGCGGCGGATGCGAGACCAGCAGCTCAATGTCGACGCGCAGCTTGGCCAGTCTCGCGCCGCCGGAAACTCAGGCGATCGTCGCGGCGAAGTGATGGCCGCCGTCGCTGCGCTCAACGCCGGCGCGAAGGGCTACTCACGGCTCGAGGCGCTCAAGCGCGCCTGCGACGGCTACGAAGCGATGGGCGAGTTCGATCGCGCGCAGCCGTACTGCGAGCGCGTCATCGCCGAGTTCGGCGGCAGCGCCGCCGCACGCCAGGTCGCCGAACGTCGCAAGGCCCAGCTGAAGTCACCGAAGTCGGCGTCGCCCGCCTCGAACAAGTACGACTTCGAGAGCGACAAGCGCGACGAGGCCAAACCAGCCGAAGCGATTCAAGCCCACTGAGCTGACTGATTCGGCTGTGCGATGGTTGCCGACATCCCGTTCGAGGGGCTTCTTGTCCTTTGACACTGTGGATCTGCGGTCGCTAGCATCAACTCTGCGTTTCCCCGCGAAAACCTTCGGTCGGCACCGCTTCCCCCAGGGAGATTTCTCCACATGCTCAAAGGCAAAACTCCGCTCATCGTCGCGCTCGGCCTCGGCCTGATCGCAGGCGTGATCGCGTACTCGGCTGTCCGGAAGAAGGAGATGGACGTCCGCAAGGGCTGGAACCTGGTGCCCGTCGTCGTGGCCGCCGTCGACATCTCGGAAGGCACCGTGGTGACGATGGAAATGATCAGCCAGCGCTCCATTCCCGAGCAGTTCGTCACGTCCTCCGTCGTGAAGCCCGACTCGGCCTCGTACATCGTGAACCAGAAGGTGCTCGTGCCGCTGCAGGGTGGTGACCCGCTGCTGTGGAGCCAGTTCGAGACCACCAAGGCCGCCGAGCGCCTGTCGACGAAGGTGCAGAAGAAAGCTCGCGCCGTCACCATCGAGACCAAGGGCGCGCAGTCGGTCGGTGGCTGGGTTCGACCCAACGATCACGTCGACATCATCGGCACCTTCAAGGACCCCGCGACTGGCGAGCAGGTCGCCGTCACCTTGCTGCAGAACGTGATCGTCCTCGCGACGGGCAAGATCACCGGCACCACGAACATCAACCTCGTGCCCGACGGTCAGCGTGAGTACGCGAACGTGTCTCTGCTCGTGATTCCCGAAGAGGCCGAAATCCTCGTGCTCGCTCAGGAGCTCGGCGCGTTGACCCTCTCGCTGCGCAACGAAGACGACATCGATGTGCTGGAAGAGCGCGGTCGCGCCACCATCAACACGCTGCTGTCGGGCGAGCGCACCAAGGTGCTCCAGGCCAAGCGCTTCAACACCATTCAGGTCATCAAGGGCTCGGCAGCGTCCGAGACCCGCACGGCCACCGGGGCGGAGTAACGAACCATGCTGAAGGGACTCGTCGCACTCCTCGTCACCGGCTCGGTCTTCTTCCTCCTGCTGGTGGTGATGGGAGTCTTGTCGAAGGCGTTCGAGCAGTACCAGGAGCGCTACATCGTCAAGTCGATGAACGACTTGTCGGACATGTTCCTCTTCATCGACCCACGCCAGATGCTGGTGCTCAACGTGGCGTCGATGGCGCTGCTGGGCCTCTTCTCGTACTTCGTCATCAACCCGCTGGTCTGCGTCGGTGCGACGGTCTTCGGCTTCTTCCTGCCGATGATCATGGTGAAGCACTACCGCAAGAAGCGGATCAAGAAGTTCAACCATCAGCTCGTCGACGCGCTCCAGGCCATGGCCAACGCGTTCAAGGCCGGCCTCACGTTCCAGCAGGCGACCGAGCAGATCGCCAAAGACAGCTACCCGCCGCTCCAGCAGGAGTTCAGCCTCTTCACGAAGGAAGTGAAGCTCGGCGTTCCGATGGAAGAGGCGCTCAACAACATGGCCCGCCGCGTCGGCAGCGACGACATGGATCTGGTGGCGACGGCGACGAACATCTCGAGGCAGCTCGGCGGCAACATGGCCGAGATGTTCGAGACGCTCTCCACCACGATTCGTGAGCGCTTCCGCCTCGAGGGCAAGATCGAGGCGCTCGTCGCGCAAGGCAAGTTGCAGGGCTGGGTCGTCTCGGCCATGCCGCTCATTCTCGGCGTGGTGCTCAACTACATGCGGCCCGACCTCATGCAGCCGATGCTCGATCACTGGTTCGGCTACGTGCTCGTCGCCGCGATCATGCTGATGGAGATCCTCGGGGTCATCATCATCCGCCGCATCACCAACATCGACATCTAGGTCAAAGGCCGATCATGGATCCGTTGACGACGATATTGATGGTGCTGACCGCGATGCTGACCGTCGCCGCGGTCGCGCTGTTCGCCATGAGCATCTACGCGAACATGCTCGAGCAGTTCGTGGTCGAGGTGCAGGAAGAGTCTACCGGCGGTGTGCAGGGAGCAGGCGCCGTCGCGGTGCGCAAGCTGGGCACCATGAACCGGCGCTTCATGTGGCCGGGCTACGAATCGAAGATGGGGCGAAACCTCATCAAGGCCGGCGAGTCGAGCAACTGGAAGCCAGAAGACATCATGGCGTTCCAGGAGATCGGGTTCGTCGCCGGCGTCTTGTTCGGGCTCGTCATCGCCAACTTCTTCAACCTGAACCTGCTCTGGTCGCTGGTCGGCGCGCTGATCGGCATCTTCTACCCGATCATCTGGATCAACGACAAAGTCACCAAGCGTCACCTCGCGATCAGCCGCGCGCTCCCGTTCAACCTCGACCTGCTCACGTTGTCGGTCGAGGCAGGCCTCGACTTCACCGCGGCGCTCGCGAAGGTCGTCGAGAAGGGCAAACACGGGCCGCTCCGCGACGAGCTCAACCTCGTGCTCAAGCAGTTGAAGATGGGCAAGACGCGTGAAGAGGCGCTCAAGTCGATGATCCTCCGCGTCGACCTGCCGGCGCTGACCCAGTTCGTCACCGCGCTGATCCAGGCCGACAAGATGGGTACCAGCCTCGGCAAGGTGCTCCGCATTCAGTCGACCCAGCTGCGCATCGAGCGCACGCAGCGCGCCGAGAAGCTGGCGAACGAAGCGCCCGTGAAGATGCTCTTCCCGCTGATCGCTTGCATCTTCCCGACGGTGTTCATGGTGCTCTTCGGACCCATCGTCTTCGCCTTCGTGTTCAACAATGCGGCAGGAACCTAGGAAACAGCCGTCGATGCCCCCTCCGTCGAAGAACCCACCAGCGCGAGCCCGATCCACCGGGCAGCAGCCCGCGACCGGCGCGCGCCCTCGGCGCACTGGTGTCTCGCCCGCTGCCCGGCCGGCGGCGAAGCTCGTCTGCTCGGCGGGGCCCGCGTCGGGCCAGGAGTTCGTGCTCTCGGGTGACGAAGTGACGATCGGCCGCGCGGCCGATGCCACCGTCTCGGTGCCTGACACCTCGGTCAGTCGCAAACACGCGCTCGTTCGCAAGACGGAGGATGGCTGGGCGGTGTCGGATCTCGGCTCTGGCAACGGCACCATCGTGAACGGTGAGCAGATCGCCGAGGAGCAGCCGCTCGCTCCGGGTGACGTCATCACGCTGGGTGACAGTGAGTTTCAGTTCGCCGACGGCTCGGCCGGGCAGGGTGATGCGCTGGCTGCGTCGCCTCGTCGCCCACCGGTTCGCACGGCTCGCACCGGAGCGCCTGCGCCTGGAGCCCGTGCTCGCCCCGTGCGCACCTCGCGCAACGCTGAAGATCCTGCCGTCGCCGCGAAGAAGCGCCGCCGCCTGTTGATCGTCGCGGGCAGCAGCCTCGCCGTGTTGATGGCCCTCTTCGTGGGTTACCGCGCCATCGCGCAGCGCCGTGCGAAAGACGCCGCCGAGATCGAGCGGGCTCGCGACGCCCAGCGCAAGGAACTCACCACCGCCTTCCAGCAGGCCAAGAACCTCACCAAGGAAGGGAAGTGGGTCGAAGCGAAGGCCCGCCTCGAGCAGATCGTCGAGTTCGAGCCGAAGTTCGAGCCCAAGTCGATCGCGACCTACCTGGAGCGGGCCAACACCGAGATCCCCAACGAGCAGGCCCTCGAAGAGGCGCAGGCGGCACTGAAGGCCGATCAGCTCGCCAAGGCGGCCGCGGCCCTCGCGCGCGTCAAGAACACGATGATGGAGAAGCGCGAGAACGAGCTGAAGGAACAGC